>JADZED010000075.1 GCA_020850715.1 Acidobacteriota bacterium | reverse complement strand
GCGGCCGAGCGGGTCCGGGGCAATGGTGTTGAAGGGCGTACGGCAATCGCCGAAGAAGCAAGTGGGATTGCCGGGCACCGGCGTCAATCCGCCGGTGGCCTGATCCACCACGTAGCCGTGAATGCCGCTCGAAGCACTCGAGTAGATGAAGCGGATGGCCGGCGGCGCCGTGACGGTCAGCACTGCGCTGGCGCTCACGCTGTCCAGCACCGCGCCGATTGTCGTCGTGCCGATGGTGAAGCTTGCGGCGGTGGCCAGGCCGGAGCCGTCGACGGTGGCCACGTCGGGCCTTGACGACGACCAGGTCACCATGCCGGTCACATCCGCCGACGATCCATCCGAGTACAAGCCGGTGGCCTGGAATTGCTGCGTCATGCCGACGGCAATCGACGCGGTCGCGGGTGCGATGGTGATCGTCTGCAGAATCGGCGGCAGAACGGACACGAAGGCGTAGCTCGAGTACGTCTCGTATGAAGCCAGGATGAAAGCGCCGCCGGCCGAAACACCATGGATGAGACCTGGCGCATCGAATTTCGCCACAGAGTCGGCGAACGAGATCCAGTCCGCCGTCGCCGTCACATCGGAGGTCGTGCCGTCCGAATACTGCGCTGTGGCCGTGAATTGCGCGGTGTCGCCAATGGCCAGCTCAACGGAGTCGGGTGACAAGGTCAGCCCGACGAGCTCGACGGCAGGATTGACCGTGAGCTGTACCGGGATGGTGACAGGTGAGTTCGTCGCGCCGGCAGCGCTGACCGTCACCGTGGCGGTGTACGTGCGTGCCGCCAGCCCGCTGATGTTCGCCGAGATCAGCGGTGCAGCCGGGGCGGTGCCGGACACTGGGCTGGCAGTCAGCCAGGGGGCGTCGTCGCCGATCGAGAAATCGAGCGTGCCGCCGCCGGTGTTCGTGATGTTCAGCAGCTCGCCCGCCGGACTTGCGCCACCGGCCGTGGCCGCAAAACTGAAGCTGGTCGGGCTGACGCCGATGGTCGGCGGCGCCCCCGTCCCAACGGTGATGACGACGTCGTCGTGGGCGCGAAGCCTCGAATCGCTGGCGGTCAGCCTCAGCGTGTAGGTACCCGGTCTCGAAAACGAAGCGGTCGTGACCGCGGAGCGCCGATCGCCGAACTTCACCCTTCCAGGTCCGCGAAGCCTGCTCCACCTCACCCTCAGACGCCCTCTGGACGGCAGCCCGTCGTCGGTGACGACGCCGTTCAGCGCAGCGACGCTCGACAGCGTGGTCGTCTGGTCGGGGCCGGCGTTCACCGAAGGGGGCTGGTTCGGTGGATCGATGACGCGGAGGCCGGCGCTGTCGGACTTCCCGGCGGCATTGGTGACGGTGACGGTCGCCCTGCCCGTCGGCACGCCGGCGGGAACGACGAACTCGATTCTGCGTATCGTGGCCGAAACGACGGTGGCATCGATTCCCGCGACTTTGACGCGATTGCCCGTGGCTGAGAAGCCCGTGCCGGTCAGCGCGACGGCACCGCCGACTTCGGCAGACGATGGATCGATGTGCTGAATCTCGATTCCCCCGGGGCCTCCGGTAGCGGACGAGGTGGTGGGCTGGCCGGCCAGTAAGAGCGAGAGCAGGACCAAGAAGCAGCGCGAGAAACTGCATGACCGCATGGGGGAGGCTGGACTTTGTCGTACGTCACGCCTCGATGTCAATTCGACGCGCAGCGTGCTCGCGCTCGGCATCTCCGCCGCGCTCAACGCGCCGATCCCGAAGCCGCGCTTCGGCGTGTTCCGGATGTAGCTCTCACGGCGTCTTCGGCAGCCGCTGCTTGTAGTCCGGGTAGGGCGGGCGCTGGAAGCGCGGCGGCGGGCTCGTCTTCAGCAGATCCAGCACCACTGCGACCGCCCGCTCGAGCTGCGGGTCGTGACCCTTGCGCACGAGCGCCGGGTCCTGATCCACCTCGACGTCGGGCGCGATGCCGACATTCTCGACCTCCCACTCGCCGCGCGTGCCGTAGAGGCCCCAGCGCGGCGCGGTGACGAAGCCGCCGTCGAGAAGCGCCGGGTAGCAGGGGCGTGAACACCGGATCCGCGCGCGCGAGCAGGCGCCGGATCTCTTTGTGCCGACGGAGGTGGAGCGCGCTGCGATCATCGAGTTCGCGCGAGTTCTCGAACGATTCGGCGTGATCTCGAAAACGCGCTCGGACGGACTCAGAATCCTGAGAGCCCAAGTCGCGAACTGCAGCCCGAGAAGTCAGCCGATGCGGTTGTCGACGCGATTCAGCCGCCCGTCGATCGGCTCGAACCGGCGAATCATTTCCGCGCGCAGTTCGCGGACGTCGCTGCGGAACTCGCCGATCGCCGGCGCGGGCGGCTCCAGGCCTCCGTCCAGAGACGCGACCCGTTCTTCGACAGGCGGCACTGCGCCATCTCCACCGCCCGCGCGACTCCCGTCCGATTGCACATCGCCGTCGGCGCAACGCCTGCCGAGGGACGCCGGCGGAGCCTCGCGCCGCCACCCGGCTGCGCGCCATCGGCTACACTGAAGTCGAGCGTCCATCGGTCTGCGATCGACGCGTGCCCGGAGGAGGATCCCATGCAGCAGCGTCTCGATTACAAGCTCGCCTCACCCGCCGCCTTCAAGGCGATGCTCGATACCGAACAACAGGTGCACCACGGCGGCCTGGAGGAGCCGCTGCTCGAACTGATCAAGACGCGCGCCTCGCAAATCAACGGCTGCGCCTGGTGCCTGGACATGCACACCAAGGACGCGCGGGCGCGCGGCGAAACCGAGCAGCGACTGTACCTGCTGTCGGCCTGGCGCGAGGCGCCGTTCTACACCGAACGCGAGCGCGCGGCGTTGGCCTGGACCGAAGCCGTCACCGAGATCGCCGCGCAGGGCGTGCCCGACGAGATCTACACGGAGGCGCGGCGCCATTTCGACGAGAAGGCGCTCGTGGATCTGACGCTCGCCGTCATTGCCATCAATGGCTGGAACCGCATGAACGTGGCGTTCCGCACCGAGGTCGGCGGCTATGTGAGTCCGCACGCGACGAAGCGCTGAGGCGGCGGCGCCGTGGTCGGCGGCGGCGCGAAGCGCGAGCCGAGAGATGCGACGAAGATTGCGCGGCGCGCATGAGATTGTCTGACGGACAGACGACTTTTGTCTGCCGTTGATGGCGGTGGATCGCATTCGCCTGCCGTCCGATACAATCGGCTGCATTCGTTCATTGCCGCCGTGGTCCTTCTGTGATCTGATAGGCCCTCATGCGCCCGGTTGCCCCGTCGATTCAGGCCGCCGCTCGCGTGGCGGAGGAGATCGGCCGCGCCGCCGATCTTCAGGCGGCGCTGGCGGTCGTGATCTCCGCGGTGCTGCGGATGACGGGCGCAAGCGCGGCCGTGTTCGAGAAACGCGAGGGAGCCTGGCACCTCGAAGCGGGAACGGCTCAGGCCCGGCACGTCCGGAACTGGCAGCCGCTCGATGGACTCGATTCCGGCAGGTTCGTGCTCCTCGATCGGGCGCAGGAGGCAGAGACCTGGACCGCCTTGTCGCTCGGAGAAGCGCCTGATCGGCCGATCGCGCTGCTGATTGCCGGAGACTGGACGGCTTCCACCGACCTGCTGCCCTGGGCGCTCATCGTCGCGAACGCGCTTGGTATCGGCCTGCAGCGAGACGCGCGGCGCGATGAACGGCGCCTGCTGCGTCGCGTCTATCAGACGGTCCGGACGATCGGCCGTCCCGGCAGCGTCGAGGACGTGGCGCAGTCGGTTGCGCGCCGGGTCGCGAGATCGATGGAGGCCGACCGGGTGGCGGTCGCCCTGTACGAGCCGACCGACGACGCTCTTCAGGTGGCCGCGACGCTCGGCTATCCGCTGTCGACCGTCAGGCAGGAACGGATTCCGCCTGGCGCCTGGGCGATCGGGCACGTGTACTCGTCGGGACGGCCGCTCCTCGTCCAGGACGTCAACCGGATCCGGGGAATGGCGCGCGAAGGCCGTTCTTACCGGACGCGCTCGTTCGTCGCCGTCCCCATGGCCGCCGGGTCTCAGGTCGTCGGCGTTCTCACGATCACCGACAAGCACGACTCGCGTGCCTTCACGCGCCGCGATCTCCTGATGGCCCGGACGCTCGGGGCGGGGGCCGCGACAGCCTTTGTCGCGGCCCGCGCCCGGGCCGACGCTTCACGGCTGGTCTACGAGGCGCGGATCGATTCGCTGACCGGATTGCACAATCGATACTATCTCGACGAGCGGCTGCGCCAGGAGATTGCGCGGGCGACGCGCGTCGGCGATTCCCTGGCCGTGCTGATGGGAGACATCGACGACTTCAAGATGATCAACGACACGTCGGGGCATCAGACCGGAGACCTCGTGCTTCGGATGGTCGGAGACATCATCCGCTCCACGGTGCGGATCTTCGATGTCTGCGCCCGGTACGGTGGCGACGAATTCGCCATTCTGATGCCCGGCGGCGACCAGACGAGCGCGCTCGCCTCGGCCGAACGGATCAGGCGGCGGATCTCGGAGTACCGCGGCAGGGACGGCGGCGGCTCCCGATTGCCGCTCCTGACCATGAGTCTGGGTGTCGCCGTGGTGGTGGCGGGCGACGCCGCGGCCGACCTGCTCGCGCGCGTCGATCGTGCGCTCTACCAGGCGAAGGCGGCGGGAAAAAACCTCGTACGGATTCATCCGACCGCCCGGGAGCTCCAGACCGGCGCCTCACCCGAGCGGGAAGGGCCTTTCGAATGTCCTCCTCTGGGTTGAACGGGCGGCAGGACGCCCCGGAGGGGCCGCCGGCGCACGCGCCGGCGGCCGGCCGGCGCTATGTGCTCGTCGCCGACGCGAATCGCCAGCGCGCCGCCTGGGCGCTCGACGCCATCAAGGATTTCAACGTCGGTCTGCTCGTCGCCCGCGATGGTGAGGAGGCGATCGGCATCCTCGCGCGATTCGGCCCGCCGGTTCTTCTCGTCGTCGATCTCTCGTTGTCCAGGCAGGACGGCTTCGCCGTCATCGACGCGTTGCGCGGCGGCCCAGGCTCGGGGAGCGAGATCATCGGCTGGTCGGCATCTCGAGACCAGCAGGAGTTCGCGAGGCAGCGCTTCGCCGACCGGCACGTCCACGTGCTGCGCGGGTCGAGCGGTTCCGCTTTGATCCGGACCGCCATCGTCCGCGCGTTCGAACGCCACGCGAGGGGCAGCGCCGCAGCACCGTCGCCTTCGAGCGAGGTGAGCGTCGAGGAGATCGATCAGAGGATGGCGCACCTCGCCGGCCAGGCGCGGGAACTGGCGCGCGTGCCCGGCATCGCGGTCTACGTGCGCGCGCCGGGCACGACCCATTTCCGGGCGTCGGTGAGCTGGACGTCCGATGCGTTGATGCCGCACTCGGCATACCATCTTCCCCGGATCTTCGACTGGATTCAGGAAAGCGGCAAGGCCATCGTCCTGCCCGACATGACGGCGCAGCCGTTGTCCGGCAGACACCCGGCGACGCCGCCGGACGAGGTCCGGGGGCTTGCGGCCGTGCCGATTCGCGCGTCTGGCGATCAGGTCGTCGGCGTGATCTGCGTGTTCGACCTGAGACCGCTCACCCTCGGTGATGCCGACCTGGAGGCCCTCGAGGCTCTCGGTCGGTCGGTTGCGTTTCTCCAACCGGCGGAAGCAGGGGCGGAGCCGTCGCGCGAGCATGGGCCAGTCACGGATGAACGGCCTGCCGCGTCGGCTCCCACGGCTGCCTTGGCCGACATGTCGGCGATGAAGGCCGGCCTGGCGGGGGAAGGCGGCGCCGAGCCGGCCGCTGCCCGGCCGGCCGTCCCGTCTCAGGCGGCCCGAACCGAATGGCCGACGCCGCTCCTCGACCGCACGAGCGGCGAGTTCGCGATGGCGCGCGAGCTGGCCCGGACGCGCCGCGAGCAGAAGCAGCTGAGCGTCGTGCTGTTCGACCTGTCGTCGCCCTCGCGCGAGGAGGCGCGCGCGGCGCCGCCAGCTCCGGCGCTCCTCGATCGCATGGGCGAGATCCTGCTTCGGGAGATCCGGCAGTCCGATCTGCCGATCCGATGGAGCCGGAGCGAGCTCCTCGTCGTGCTGCCAGGTCTCGGCGGGGCCGGCGCGCACGCCGTGGCCGAACGCGTACGCGCGGCCCTGCACGCCGGGGCGGACCGCCGCGTTCCGGTATCCGGCGGCGTCGCGGAACTGATCGCCCCGGAGACGTTTGGCGCCGTCATCGACCGTGCGCAAGAACGGGTCCGGCTGGCGCAGCAGCAGGGGCGCAACCGCGTCGCGTAAGGCGTCGATTCCTTCAGGCGATGCGCGCGGCCGTGGCCGAAGGCGGCCGGATGGCCGGGTGGCGCTCGGCCGTCGCCGCGAGGATCTGAATGGGCGCCCCCGAGTTGTCCCAACTGAGCTCCATCGGGATGGGCACGCGCATGGATCCTGCGAAGGCATTTCTGTAGATCTGCGGGGCGGCGCCGAAGGCCGAGAGCGGCTCGCGCCCGTGGCGAAGGTCGTAGACGATGTGGGCGCGGGCCACTTTCAGGAGGGTGTCGATGGCCGTTTCGACGGAGTTGCCGCTCGCCGACAGGTCGCGCTCCAGCGCACGGGCAGTCCAGGTCCGAATGGTCTCGGGGAAGACGAGGATGCTCAATCGAGAGAGCGTCATACTCCTCGGTCATTGTATCGGCTGAATCGCTCCCGTCTGTAGTCCGGAGGCATCGAGGCGGTCGACGTCCGGCTGGCCGATCCGCTCTTCCGCCGTCGCTCTCCCGGCATGCACGCCGCGTCGAAGCGCGGAATGCCGATCGGTGTGTTATCATTTTTCCCCGCAGTCGAGATGCCATTCTGCTCCGACATTCTGACGGTCGACGCGTGACCGCCACACCGTCCCCTCAGCGTGCCACGCCGCACGCATGCCTCCGATCCGGGCCAGCACGATGAGCGATCCGATCTCAGAACAGCGCGTGGCCGCCTACGCCGGCGGCGGCCAGGAGCGGATCGACGCGCAGCACGCGCGCGGCAAGCTCACTGCGCGCGAGCGCCTCGCCCGGCTGCTCGACGCCGATTCATTCCAGGAGATCGGGCCGTACGTGACGCATCGCCACGTCGGCTTCGGGCTGGAGCAGCAGCGCTATCCAGGCGATGGGGTCGTCACCGGCCTGGGCCTGATCGACGGCCGCCGCGTGGCGGTGTTCGCGCAGGATTTCACCGTGCTCGGCGGCTCCTTCTCCGAGATCCACGCCGTGAAGGTCGGCCGGCTGCTCGAACTGGCGACCGAATCGGGCATGCCGGTCGTCGCCCTGCTGGATTCGGTGGGCGCCCGCATCCAGGAGGGCGTCTGGAGCCTCGCCGGGTTCGGCGATCTGTTCTGGCGCAATACCCAGGCAAGCGGCGTCGTGCCGCAGATCAGCGTGATGCTGGGCCCGTGCGCCGGCGGAGCGGTCTATTCGCCGGGGTTGACCGACTTCGTGATCATGGTGCGCGGCCGCAGCTACATGTTCATCACCGGGCCGGACGTGATCCGCACGGTCACCGGCGAAGAGGTTGATGTCGAGACGCTCGGTGGCGCCGAGGTGCACGCTGCGCGTTCGGGCGTCGCGCACTTCGTCGCCGACGACGAAGAGGGCGCGCTGCAGCTGACGCGCCGGCTGCTCGCGTATCTGCCCTCCAACAACGCCGAGGATCCGCCGGCGGTGGCCCCCGGCGACGAGGCGGCGGGGGAGGCCGACGCGCTCGACTCGCTGGTGCCGGCCTCCAGCGATCAGGCGTACGACGTCCGGCGCGCCATCGAGCTCATCGCCGATCGCGGCTCGTTCCTCGAGGTCCAGGCGGAATTCGCCCACAATGTCGTCGTCGGCTTCGCGCGGATTGCGGGGGCGCCGGTCGCCTTCGTCGCCAACCAGCCGTCGTACCTGGCGGGCGTGCTCGACATCAACGCCTCGGACAAGATTGCCCGCTTCATCCGTTTCGCCGATGCCTTCAACATCCCGATCGTGACGCTCGTCGACTGCCCGGGCTTTCTCCCGGGCGCCGGCCAGGAGCACGGCGGCATCATCCGCCACGGCGCAAAGATCGTCTACGCCTATGCGGAGGCGACGGTGCCGAAGGTCTCCGTCGTGCTGCGGAAGGCGTACGGCGGCGCCTATATCGTGCTCGGCAGCAAGATGATCCGGACCGACATCTGCCTGGCGTGGCCGTCGGCCGAGATCGCCGTCATGGGCGCCAAGGGGGCGGTCAGCATCCTCTATGCGAAGCAGCTGGCGGCGGCGCCGCAGGCGAGCCGCGAGAGCGAGCGGAGCCGGCTGCAGGCCGAGTTCCAGGAGCGTTTCAACTCGCCCTTCGTCGCCGCGTCGACCGGCTACATAGACGACGTGATCTACCCGCGGGAGACGCGCCGCCGCGTGGCGGCGGCGCTCGCGTTCCTGAAGGACAAGCAGGTCGCGACGCCGCCGAAGAAGCATGGCAACATTCCGCTCTAGGCGCGTGCCATGACGACCGTGCTCTGGATCTCGGCGGTCGGCGGCACCCTGCTGTTCTTCGCGCTCGCCCTGCTCGTCGGGTTCATGTACCTGTTGACGGCGCCCTGGCTCTTCCCGATCGAGGGGGAAGGCGAGCCGCCGATGCGGCCCGGGAAGAAGCGCCGGTTCCGCAGGCGGAAGCGCTCGATCGAACCGGTCGCCGCGGCGCCCCTGGCGTCGCTGCCGGCGCCGTCGGAGACCGACGCCATCGAGGCCGAGCAGGAACGCCGGCGCCGCGCGGTGGCGCTGGCGGTGGCGGCGTCGTGCGCGGAAGAGGGGCAGACCTTCGCGGTTCCGGCCGATTCGTCGATCGGCTGGCGCCAGATGCACCGCGCGCGGCGGCTGGCGAGGGTCCCCGCGAGGCAGAGGGCCAGGCTGTGAAGCGGTACCGCATTACTGTTGACGGTCGCACCTACGAAGTCGAGATCGACGACCCGCGCGCCCGGCCGGTCACGGCGCGTGTGCTCGGCGAGATCTTCCGCGTGGAGGTGGAGAGCGAGACGCCGCGGGCGGCTGCGCCCGCCGGCGACCCCGCGCCCCCGGCGACGCTTGCGGCCCCGGCCGCCGCGGCGCCCCCCGCCGCGCCGGCCGCCGGCGCGGGCCAGCAGGCGCTCACGGCGCCGATTCCGGGCACGATCGCGAAGGTGAGCGTCGGCGCCGGGCAGATCGTGCAGCGCGGCGACGAACTGCTCACGATCGAGGCCATGAAGATGTTCAACGTGATTCGATCGCCATGGGCGGGGACGGTCGCTGCCGTGCAGGTCAGGGAAGGCCAGCACGTCGCGCAGGCGCAGCCGCTGCTGACGATCGCCGTATCCTAGCCGTCCCGAGGCCCATGGTCCGCGCGCGTCATGCTTGAAGCCCTCACGCCCGGTTCGTTCCTGATGTTCGCGGTCGGGGGCGTGCTGATCTATCTCGCGATTGCCAAGGACTACGAACCGGCGCTGCTGCTGCCCATCGGCTTCGGTACGCTGCTCGGGAATCTGCCGCTCTCTCCGATGAACCAGCCGGGCGGCCTGCTGTTCATCCTCAACGACTTCGGTGTCAAGACCGAGCTCTTCCCGCTGGTGATCTTCATCGGCATCGGGGCGCTGATGGATTTCCGCCCGCTGCTCTCGCAGCCGATCTTCGCGCTGATGGGCGCGGCGGGGCAGCTCGGGATCTTTGCCACGCTCATCCTGGCGACCGCTCTGCACTTCCCGCTCAATCAGGCGGCATCGATCGCCATCATCGGGGCCATCGACGGCCCGACGAGCATCTACGTCTCGTCGCTGCTGGCACCCGAGCTCCTGGGGACGATTGCCGTGACGGCGTACTCCTACATGAGTCTGGTCCCGATCATCCAGCCGCCGATCATGCGCCTGATGACGACCAAGGCGGAGCGGCGGATTCACATGGAGTACGCGCCGCGGCCGGTCGCGCGCGGCGCCGTCATCGCCTTCCCCCTTGTCGTGACGGTCGTGGTCGGCATCGCGGTGCCCGCGTCGGCCCCCCTCATCGCGACGCTCATGTTCGGCAACCTCCTCAAGGAATCGGGGGTGGTGCCGCGGCTGTCGGCCTCGGCCGCCAACGAGCTCACCAACATCTCGACGCTGTTCCTCGGGCTGGTGATCGGCAGCCTGATGCAGGCCGACACCTTCCTGCGCGTGCAGACGCTGTACATCCTCGCCCTTGGGCTCGGGGCGTTCGCCCTCGACACCGTCGCGGGGCTGCTGTTCGGCAAGCTGCTCGCGCTGCTGACGCGGGGGAAGATCAACCCGCTGGTGGGCGCCGCCGGCATCAGCGCCTTTCCGATGAGCGGCCGGGTGGTGCAGCGGGTCGCCCAGGAAGAGGACTTCACCAACCACGTGCTGATGCACGCCATGGGGGCCAACACCGCCGGCCAGCTCGGGTCGGTGATCGCCGGCGGCGTTCTGCTCGCCCTGGTTTCGTCGATCCTCGGCCGGTAGCGCGGTGTTCAGCGGAGCGGCGGGAGTGATATGCTTTCGCCCGGCTCAGCCGCTCGTACGAGCGGGCACACAAGGATCTAGCTCATGAATCTCGCCTGGCTTTCTGTCGGTGCGCTCGCCGTCGCCGTGCTCATCAGCTGCGTCAGCGAGTTGAACGTCGGCGTGCTCTCGATCGCGTTTGCCTGGATCATCGGGGTGTACTTCGCGGGCCTCACGGTCGGCAACGTGGCGAGCGGCTTCCCGGTGTCCCTGTTCCTCACGCTCACCGGCGTCACGCTGATCTTCACGCAGGCCAGCCAGAACGGCACGCTCGACAAGCTGGCGCACCGCGCCATGGCGATCTGTCGCGGCAACGTGGGCCTGCTGCCGATCATGTTCTTCTTCGTCACCGCCGGCCTCGCCTCCATCGGCCCGGGCAACATCGCCGGATCGGCGCTGGTCGCGCCGATGGCGATGGCGGTCGCCGGCCGGGCGGGCGTGCCGATGTTCACCATGGCCATGATGGTCGGCATGGGCGCCGGCGCCGGTTCGCTGTCTCCGTTCGCCCCGACCGGGATCATCGTCAACGGCATCCTGGCCAAGATCGGACTGGGCGGGCACACGCTGGCCACCTATCTGAACAATCTCGGGGTGCACGCCTTCGTGGCGATCGCCGCCTACTTCATCCTCGGCGGCTGGAAGCTGTTCGGCAAGACCTACAGCGTCACCGACGCCGAGCGCGAGAGCGCCGCGACCTTCGAGCAGCCGCACCTGATCACCCTCGGAGTGATCGCCGCGATGATCGTGAGCGTCATCGTCCTGAAAGTCGACGTGGGCATGGCCGCGTTCCTCGGCGCCTCGGTGCTCACCGCCTTGAAGCTGGCGGACCACAAGGAGGCGATCAAGCGGGTGCCGTGGTCGGTGATCATCATGGTCTGCGGCGTGACCGTGCTGATCGCGATTCTCGAGAAGACCGAAGGGCTCGACCTCTTCACCTCGCTGCTCGCGAAGCTGGCGACCGAGAAGACGGTGACCGGCGTGATCGCGTTCGTCACCGGGCTGATCTCGGTCTACAGCAGCACCTCGGGCGTCGTGCTGCCGGCGTTCCTGCCCACCATCCCCGGGCTCATCGAGCGGCTCGGCGGCGGCAATCCGATCGCCATCGCGTCGGCGATGAACGTGGGCGGCCATCTGGTCGACGTCTCGCCGCTGTCGACGATCGGGGCGCTGTGCATCGCAGCGATTCCGCCGAATCACGATGCGCGCGACCTCTTCAACAAGCTGATGGCCTGGGGGCTGTCGATGACGGTCGTCGGCGGCGTCGTCTGCTACCTCCTGTTCGGCGTGCTGCAGATCCCCTGAAGGAGCCGGACGCCGGGCCCGGCGGCCCCCGCGCGCGGTCCCCGGCGCATCCGTGAGCCCACCCTTCAGGCCCGGCCGGCGGCCGCAGGGCGCGGCGCCGGCATCATCATCACCGGCCCGCACGGCCGCTGCGTGATCCGCACCGCGGACGCGGCGGGCGGCTGCATCGCCGTCATCCGCCATCGCTGCGCGCAGGTGGCGAGCACCAGCACCCCCTCCATCCAGGCGAACGACTCGCCGATGCACGCACGCGGTCCGGCGCCGAACGGGAAGTAGGCGAGCTTCGGCCGTGCCGGAACCCGTGCGTTCGGCATCCAGCGCCCGGGCTCGAAGGCGAGCGGTTCGTCGAAGAATCGCGGATCGCGGTGCACGACGTGCGGGCTCATCACGACGAGCGAGCCGGCGGGAATCCGGATGGACCCCAGCCGGTGCGGCCGCCGCGCCGCACGCACCAGCACCCAGGCGGGGGGGCAGATCCGCAGCGCTTCCGCCAGCACGCCGCGTGTGAAGGGGAGGTGCGGCAGGTCGGAGGCCGCCGGCAGGCGATCGCCGAGCACCGCGGCGAGCTCGTCGGCCAGCCGTCGATCGGCGTGAGGGTGGCCGGCGAGCTGACTCCACGTCCAGGTCAGCGCGTTCGCGATCGTATCGTGCGCCGCCAGCAGCATCGTCAGCACGTCGTCTCGCAGCTGTCGAGACGGCGATTCGCCGACATCCGCCTCCAGGAGCAGCGCCAGCAGGTCGTCGGGGCGCTCGCCCGGACCGCCGCGCACCGCCTGTCGCCGTGCGATCAGGCCGTCGACCACCGCATCGAGACGACGCCGCTCCGGATGGACGCGCCTGAGCGGCGCCAGCAGCGAGATGAGCGGATCGGCCGAGGCGGTGGCCGCCGCGAACGCCCCGCGAACCTCGGCCGCCCACGGCGCGGGATCCTCGCCGAACAGCGACAGGCCTGCGATCCGGAGCGCGAGCGCTCCCATCCGATCGGCCACGTCGAGCGGAGTCCCCGCGCGCCAGCGATCGCGCTCGGCGACCGCGCACCGCACGATGGAGCCGACGAGCCGCTCGATCCGCGCCCGATGGAACGCGGGCGCCATGAGGCGCCGGCGGCTGCGGTGCAGCGTTCCCTCGGCCGTCAGCAGTCCGGTTCCCAGCAGATGCTCCGCGCGCTCGAGCGCCGGCCCCCTGGCGAATGCTCCGGCGTGCGTCACGAGCACGTCTTCGATGTCGGCGGGATGGCTGACGAGAAACGCCTGGCGGCGGCCGATCCGGAATGGCGCGATGTCGCCCTGCCGCGCCAGTGTTTCCAGGAAGCGAATCGGATCGGCGATGGGCCGCCGGGCCCGCGGGGACGGCGGCGCGGCGGGCGACTCGGTGTGCATCGGACCCGTGCGATTGTACCCGAGCCCCCGGTGAGCCGCGGCCGCCTCCGGGACGCCCGGGCGGCGGGGCGGGGGCGTCTTGCGAAGCCTGCGGCCAAGCCACTAGCATCGTCAGGAGACCATGCGCGTCCTTGCGGCCGGCATCGGCTACTTCGACCTGCACTTCCTCGGCGTTCCGCGCGTGATCGCCACCGCCGTGGTGCACGGCGCCGGTGGCGTCCTGCTGATCGACCCCGGGCCGTCGACCACGCTGCCGGCGCTGCGCGACGGCCTGGCGACGGCAGGCATGGCACCGACGGATGTGACCGCCGTGCTGCTGACGCACATTCATCTCGATCATGGCGGCGGCGTCGGCACGCTGCTGCGCGAGAATCCGTCGCTGCGGGTCTACGTGCACGAGAAAGGGGCTCCGCATCTGGTGAACCCCGAGCGGCTCGTCGCCAGCGCGGGGCGGCTGTACGGCGGCGCGATGGACAGGCTGTGGGGCGAGATTCGCCCGGTGCCGGCGGAGGCGATCGTCCCGCTGCGAGGCGGCGAGCGTCTCGAGCTCGGCGGACGCACGCTCGAAGTGAGGCACACGCCGGGACACGCCTCCCATCATGTGAGCGTATTCGCCAGGGACGCGGGCATCGCGTTCGTCGGCGACACCGCGGGGATCCGCATCCCGCCGCAGGATGTCGTGCTGCCGGCGACGCCGCCGCCCGACGTCGATCTCGAGGCCTGGCGCGACAGCCTCGCGGCGATCGACGCGTGGCAGCCGCACACGCTGTTCCTCACCCACTTCGGGCCGTCGCCGGATCCATCCGCGCATCTGCGCGAGCTGAGCGCGCGCATCGAGCAGGCGGGCCGGCTGGTGCGGGAATCGCTCGCACGCGACGAACCGGACGCGGCACGCGAAGCGTGGTTTACGGCAGCGATCCGCGGCGAGCTCGGCCGCCGGATCGGAGACGCCGATGCCGGGGTCTACGAGCTGGCGGATCGGTTCGACCTGAACTGGCTGGGGCTGGCGAGGTACTTTCGAAAGACCCAGGCAGTCGGGGGCGCCTGAACCCCCAGGACGGTCCTCACGCCGTCGCGCGGACCCGTACGGGGACGGCGGCGGCGCGCTTCGGGTCGACCAACAGGCGCAACGCGAGCCCCTGGGGTTCGCCCGGCGCGCTTGGCGGGCTGATGCGGTAGACCGCCGACAACTGGCGCCCCTGGCGGAGCGCTGCCGGCAGATCGCCCGTGTGACGCGCGTCGGATTCGAGCTGGAACTGCACCAGCCGGTAGAGCGGAATCGCGACCGACGCCTGACACTCCACGTACACGCCTAGCTCGCTCACGTTGCAGGTGACCACGGAGGCAAACCGGGTGGTGCCGCGGTGGTCTTTCCAGGTGAGGCGGCCGGGCAGGCGGACGGCGCGCCGCTCGGCTTGGCGCTCGGTACGCGCCGGTGCCAGAGCGGTCCAGACGTGCTTGGCGCGGGGAGACGTGACGTTCATCATGGCACCTGTGGTAGCAAATGCCGGCCCCAGTGCCGCCGCTGCGAAGGACGGCTGCAGTTGATCTCCGTAACTTGCTTAATCGACAGGACTTGAATCAGCGTGCAAAGAGACGCAGATTCCGTGCAGCGATGGATACTTGATATCTATTCTGACTGATAAATGGATACTCGGTATCGGCTAATTTGTATCCATGTCAGGTCGGAAGTCGAGTCCGAGCCGTCGCAGCTTCAGATACAGTCCGCGCCGCGTGAGCCCCAGGATGCGCGCGCTTTCGGAAATATTGCCACCGCTGTCGTTCAGCGCGGCCTGAATCAGGTCGCGCTCGACCTGCTCGATGGCCGACGCCAGTCTCGTGCCGCCTTTCGGCGGACCCGGCCGGAGCGTCGGGATGGGCGTCGGCCCCGGCGGCAGTTGCGCCGTCCCGATCTCGGGCGTCAGGTGCAGGGGCTCGATCACGCCACCCGGCGTGCTGAGCGCCACGGCGCGCTGGATTTCGTTCTTCAACTGCCGCACGTTGCCCGGCCACCAGTGCTGCGAAATGACGTCCAGGGCTTCCGAGCTCAGGCTGATGTCGGGCTTGCCCAGCCGCTCCATGGCCTCGCGCAGGAAGAACGTGCTCAGGTGCGGGATCTCCTCCCGCCGCTCGCGCAACGGCGGGACGTGGATGCGGATGACGCTCAGGCGGTAATAGAGATCTTCGCGGAACCGTCCTTCCGCGACCCGCTGCTCGAGGTCGGCATTGGTGGCTGCCAGCACGCGCACGTCCACGCGCTGTGGGCGCGTCTCGCCTATCGGCATGATCTCGTGATGTTCGAGGAAGCGCAGCAGCTTCGGCTGCACGTCGAGCGGAAGGTCGCCGATCTCGTCGAGGAACAGCGTGCCGGCGGCCGCCGACCGCACGAGCCCCGGCTGATCGGAGATGGCGCCGGTGAAGCTGCCGCGGCGGTGGCCGAACAGCTGGCTGTCGGCGAGATCGCGGCCGGTGGTCGTGCAGTTGTAGGGGAGGAACAGCGTGGCGCTCCGATGCGAGCCGGCGTGGATGGCGCGTGCGACGAGCTCCTTGCCGGTCCCGCTCTCGCCGGTGATCAGCACGGTCAGATCGTTCCCCTGCATGCGCTGGATCTGCTCGACGACGCGCGCCATCGCGCCGCTGGCGGCGAGAAAGCCGGGGAGCACCGGCTCCAGGGCGCGCTCCACCGAACGGCCGGCCGGTGCGGCGGGCGACCGATCGCGCGCGGCGCACAGCGTGAAACCCTGCCGCGCGACCGTCGCGATCATTCGCACGCGGCGCGCGGCCGGGTGGCCGAGCGGCCGCACCGAGGCAATCGCCCCGAAAGCCGCCGAGCCGCCGATGCGGCCGAGCGGCTCGACACAGAGCACCCCGCGGGCGGCGGCGCCGCGGATCGCGGCCCGCGCGAGCGCGCGCGCCGCGTCGCCGTCGCAGCCGGCGCAGGCGACGACGCGCACGTCGCCGCCGGCGAGCGCGACGTACACCACGGCGCTGTCGGCCGACGCGGCCTCGAGGAGCGCCGCTGCCGTTTCGCGCCCGAGCAGATCCGGCAGTGCCGCGGCATCCACGATGCGCCGGACGATCGCATCGTCGGCATCGGCGGGCGACATCACGTATTCGCCGGATCCGACGCCGGTCAGCAGTCCCTGCGCCTCGCGGGTGTCGGCCAGATCGCGCTCGGCGCCGAGCTGCTCGAAGGTGCCGAGCGCCAGGGCGAGCTGGCGTTCGGCGGCCGATCGCGCGCCGGTCCGTGCGATGAGGCGGCCCAGCGCAAGGCGGCTGAGCGCGGCCTGGTAGCGCTCGCCCAGCAGGTCGAGCAGTGCGGCGCTCTGCGCGAAATCGTGATACGCGTCCACGCTGTTGCACGTCTGGGCGTTCAGCGCGCCGCGGAGGCGGAGGTACTCGCCCCACGCCGCGGGCGCCACCCGGGGATCGAGCGCGTCGGCGGCCGAGGCGAGCCGCTGCCCGGCCTCTTCGAGCCGGCCCGCCGCCGTGAGCGCCTCGGCAGCGGCCAGCGTCGCCTGGAGCGCGTCGAAGGGCGGGGCGCCTGCCTGCAGGATTTCGTCGGCGCGGGCCACCGCCTCGTCGAGCGCGCCGCGCCGGAGCGCGAGCCGCGCGCCGAGCACGCGCACCGACCACTCGTACCACTGGCTGGTCTCGCGGCCGTAGGCGCCGTAGGCGTCGCCGGCGCGCCCGAGGAAGTCGCTCGCCTGGTCGTACCGGCCGCGAATCAGGTGGATCTGCGCCAGCGTGTCGAACACCGCACCGGTGGTCTCGTGAAACTGGATCGGGCTCCGGACATCGAGCGCGCGGTGCAGCGCGCGCTCGGCGCGCCCGAGGTCGCCGAGCCGCACGCAGATCTGCCCGAGCGTCGCGAGGGCGACCGCCAGGCCGTGGCCGGACCCCTGGGCCTCGTGGAGCGCGACGCTGCGCTCGGCGAGCGCGAGCGCCTGCTCGTAGCGATGATGCATCATCGTCACGTTCGCCTGGTTGCCGCACACGGTGGCGAGCACGTCGTCGGCCTGGACCAGCGACGCGAGCCGCTCGGCCTGGCGCAGCGCGCCCATCGCTTCTTCGTACATGCCGGTCTGCGCCAGCGCGATGCTCGACAGCGAGTGGACCAGCGCGAGATGGCGCCGATCGCCGGCCGCGTGCAGCGCCGACGCCGCCTTCGAGATGTGCTCGCGCACGATCGCGATGTCTCCGACCTGGCGGTAGCACTGGCCCAGCTCGTAGTGGGCGAGACCGATGCCGCGCGAATCGTGCGCGAGCTCGGCCTGCTTCAGCGCGCGGCCGTGCAGCGCGATCGCACGCGACTGATCGCCTCGCAGCGAGGCGATGCGCCCGTGCAGGCGCCACAGCGTCGAGAGCCGCCCCGGCGCAATCGTGTCGCGAAACGCGTCTGGCGTGCGGCCGAGCGCGGCCGCCGCCTGGTCGAGATCGTCGTGAAGCAGATAGGCTTCGGCCAGCAGCGCGCGGATCGCCAGCTCATCGCTGCGGGACAGGCCGGCGGAGCGGAGGGCCGGCGCGAGCAGCTGCGCCGCTTCGACGCCGCGCCCGCGCTCGAGCGCCGCAGCGGCGCGCGCCAGCAGCGACGGCACCGAGGTGATCACGGGACCGAGTATAGCGAACCGACGGTCGGCGGCGCCGGCGCGCTCCCGTTTACGGGGCGCGCCAGCTCCGGCCGGTCGTCCCGATGAGCCGGTCGGCATCCGCCGGCCCCCACGATCCCGGCGCATAGGCCGGAATCGGCGGCGCCGGCCGCTCCGCCCAGCGGGCAAGGATCGGCGTGACGAAGTCCCACGCCGCCTCCACGCCGTCGCGCCGCATGAACAGCGTCTGGTCGCCCGTCATGACGTCCAGCAGCAGCCGTTCGTACGCCTCGGGCGTTCCGGCGCCGAATGCGTCCTCGTAGCTGAAGTCCATCTTCACGGTGGAGATCCGCACCGACGGCCCCGGTCGCTTCGAGGAGATGGAAAAGGAGAAACCCTCGTTCGGCTGGATGCGCACCGACAGCACGTTCGGCGCGAGCGGCGCCTCGGACCGCGCGTTGAAGAGGATCGGGGGCAGCGGCTTCAATTGAATCGAGATCTCGCTGGCGCGGCGCGCGAGATGCTTGCCCGTCCGCAGGAAGAAGGGAACGCCGGACCAGCGCCAGTTCTCGATCCCGACTTCGAGCGCGACGTAGGTTTCGACTCGCGAGGCGGGATCGACGCCCGGCTCCTTCGCGTAGCCGTCATACTGCCCGCGCACCACGTGCCGGTCGACTGCCTCGCCCGCAAGCGGGCGCAGCGCCCGGAGGATCTCCTGCTTTTCGTCGCGGATGACCTCCGCGCCCAGCGAGAATGGAGGCTCCATGGCGGTCACGGTGAGCAGCTGCAGCAGGTGGTTCTGCACCATGTCGCGCAGCGCGCCCGCCTGCTCGTAGTAGCCCGCGCGCGTGCCCACGCCCTCCGCCTCGGCCACGGTGATTTGGACGTGGTCGACGTAGCGCCGGTTGAGCAGCGGTTCGAAGATGCTGTTGGCGAAGCGCAGCACGAGGATGTTCTGCACGGTCTCCTTGCCGAGGTAGTGATCGATGCGGAACGTCTGATCCTCGTGAAACACCCTGGCGAGACCGTCGTTGATCCTGCGGGCGCTCTCCAGATCGCGCCCGATCGGCTTCTCGACGATCACGCGGGCGAAGGGGGAGATCTGATGGGGCTGGACGAAGCGGGCGCGTGCGAGCTGCGTCGCCGTGGTCACGAACAGGGACGGCGGAATCGCGAGATAGTAGATGCGGTTGCCGGGAAGGCCCCGCTCGTGTTCCACCAGGTCGAGCCGCGCGCCGAGCGACGCGAAAGTCGCCGGATCCTCGAGCGAGCCGGGCACGAAGAACAGCGACTCGGCAAACCCCTGCCAGGCGGCGTCGTCGACCGGCCGCCGCGAGAACCGTGCCGCGCCCCCGCGGGCGAAGTCGCGGTAGGCCTGGTCGGACGCGGGCCGGCGGCCGACGCCGACAATCGCGATCGACGAGGGGAGCAGCCCGTCGATGCGCAGATTGTAGAGCGCCGGCAGGAGCTTGCGGTGCGCGAGATCGCCGGCGCCTCCGAAGATCACGAGCGTGACCGGATCGACGCGCTCAGTCATGCGTGCGAACGGCGTGCCCGCCGAACTGGTGCCTCAGGGCCGCGAGCAGCCGGTCGGCGAAGGGGCTCTCGTCGCGCGACCGGAAGCGGGCGAACAGCGCCGCCGCGAGGGCCGGCAGCGGCACCGCCCGCGCGATCCCCTCTTCGAGCGCCCAGCGACCCTCGCCGGAGTCCTCGACGTGGGCCTCGAGCCGGGCCAGCTCGGGATCGTCGGCGAGGGCGCGTGAGGCCAGATCGAGCAGCCAGGACCGGACGACGCTGCCGTGCATCCAGAGCGACGCGATGCCACCGAGATCCAGGTCGTACTCGCTGGCCTGCATCAGGCTGAAGCCCTCTGCGTAAGCCTGCATGAGGCCGTACTCGATGCCGTTGTGGATCATCTTGACGTAGTGACCGGCGCCGTGGCCGCCGACGCGCAGGTAGCCGCGCTCGGGTGCCAGCGTCGTGAAGATCGGTTCCATCCGGCTGCAGACGGATGCATCGCCGCCGACCATCAAGCAGTAGCCGTCGGCGAGGCCCCAGATGCCGCCGCTCGTCCCCGCGTCGACATAGTGGATGCCTCGGGCGCCGAGCGCCCTGGCCCGCCGCACGTCGTCGTGAAAACGCGTATTGCCGCCGTCGATCACCACGTCGTCTTCGGCCAGCAGCGTTGCGAGGCCGTCGATCGTCGATTCGGTGGCGGCGCCGGCCGGCACCATCACCCAGACGGCCCGCGGCGGCAACAACGCGCGGACCAGTGCGTCCAGCGAGTCGACGCCGCGAAGGCCGGCCGCCGCAGCCTGGGCCACTGCGCCCGGGTTCCGGTCGAAGACGACGATCTCGTGGCCGGCGCGTGCCAGCCGCATTACCATGTTCGAGCCCATCCTGCCGAGGCCAACGAATCCAAGTTGCATCGCACGTCCTTCGTGGGTACGCATGACGCGGGCATCCGGCCGGCCGCGCACCAGCGCCGGCCTCCCGCGATTGATCACTCCTAGGCGCCGGGCAGCGAGTCCAGCAGCAGGCCGCGCACGCGCCGAACGAGCGCCGGCTCCGGTGATGGCAGATGGATGTGCAGCGCGCGGCGGCCCGTCTGATCGAGCGACGCGAAATCTCCCAACGCCTGTGCCAGCTCGAGTGTGCCAAAGGAGAACGGCCGGCCGGGAATCGGCACATCGGCGTGCGGAGCCGCCGTGAGCAGCACGAAGACGCCGGTGTTCGCGCCGCCCTTGTGGAGCTGGCCGGTCGAGTGCAGATATCGCGGGCCATCGCCGTACGTCGTGGCCGCCCGGGTGCGGTCGCGAACGACGGCGCGCAGGGCGCGCAATTCCGAGGACAAGCCTTCGCCAGCACCGACATAGGCAAGCAGACCGAGATAGTCGCCGCGGCCAAGCAGAGAGAGGAACGAGGTCGCCTTGCCTCCCGCGAGGCTCGCGCGCGCTGCCGCGCTGAGCGTGAACGTCGTTCCGTCGTCGAGCGCCAGATCCGGCGCGCCGATCGGCAGCCTCTGCTCTGAGCCGTAGCGCGCGAGCAGGGCGCGGGTGGCCTCCTTCGCCTGCTGCACGTTGGGCTCGTCGAACGGGTTGACGTGCAGCAGCGCGCCCGCCACAGCGGTGGCCATCTCCCAACGGACGAACTCGGCGCCGAGGGCGGCGGGCTCGGGAAGCGCGATATCCGCGCAAGGCATGCCGGCGGCCTCGAGGTCGCGCAGATCGGCCTCGCCGGGGCGCGCGTCGTCGCCCCGCAGGCCGATGCGCACGAAGAAGCGATCGTCGCCATAGGCGGCGGCCGGTGCCAGCCTCTCGCCGGCGATCGGCACGATGCCGCGACCCTGCTTGCCGGTGCTCTCTGCGACCAGCTGTTCGATCCACAGCCCGAAGGGCGCGAGCGCCTCCGGGATGACGAGCGTCAGCTTGTCGCGGCCGCTGTGCGCGGCGGCGCCTAACGCGAGACCGAGGGCGGCGGCGGGGTTGGCGGTGCCCTCGCCGAACCCGGACTCGGCCGCGGCGAGCATGGCAAGCGCCCAGCCGACGATTGCCGGCAGATCCTGGCCCATCAGCGCAGCCGGGACGAGCCCGAAGAAGGACAGCGCAGAATAGCGCCCGCCGATGTCGGAAGGATTGATGAAGAGATCCCGGAAGCCGTCCGCCCGCGCGCGCCGAGCGAGTTCGGTGCCCTCGTCGGTGATCGCGACAAAGTGTCTGCTCCAGCCGGGGCCGCGCGCCGCCTCGACAAGGCGCCTGAAATGGGCGGCGAGCGCGTCGGGTTCGATGGTCGTGCCGGACTTGCTGGC
Source organism: Acidobacteriota bacterium (assembly GCA_020850715.1). Lineage (GTDB taxonomy): Bacteria > Acidobacteriota > Vicinamibacteria > Vicinamibacterales > CAVVIG01 > JADZED01. The sequence goes on along the minus strand of JADZED010000075.1, from coordinate 47,742 downwards.
GACGACGAAGAGCGTGCCCTCGGGCGGCGCCTGCAGGGCGAGGACGGCGGCCGGATTGGTCGAATCCAGCACGTGCAGGCGCGGCCACCCGGGTGCGCTGCCGATGACCGCGCGCAGCACTTCCGGCGCGAGGCTTGATCCGCCCATGCCGAGGAGCACGACGTCGGTGAAGCCGTCGGCTCGCACGCGGTCGGCAAATCCGCGCAGGCGATCGAGCGAGTCGGCCATCCGCAGCGGCGCGTCGAGCCAACCGAGCCGGTTGGCGATCGACCGCTGCACGGCCGGATCGCCGCTCCATGTCGACGGATCCCGCATCATCAGGCCGCCGGCGGCGCGCGAGGCGGCGCCGGTCGCGGCGGCAATCGCCGCATCGAGCGGGCCGGGAGAGAGGCGCAGGGAGGTCTCGAGCTGGGCGCGCTTGGTGCCGACGTCGAGCGCGGGCCAGTGCGTCGAGACGAGGTCGCGCGCGCCATCCATGCCACCAAGTCTAGACTATGGAGCATGGCCCGCGGCTTCGAGAGCAAGGACGTCGAGTTCCAACAGGCGGAGCGAGAACGCGGGCCGGCCCGCGGACGCGCGCTCACGGCGGACGAACGGGAGGCGCACGCGCACCGCCGCACGCTCGAGCTCGCGCTCGCGCGCGCCCGCGGGGATCTCGCCGCCGTCCGCCGCGCCGGACACCGCCGCATGCTCGAGCAGGCGATCGCGGCTCTCGAGCGGCAGCTCGAGGCGGCGCCGGATCGCTCCGGGGGATAATGAGGCATGCGCTCGTTCGCGATCGCGGTGACGGCAGCGGCGCTGCTCTCGTTCGGCTGTGGCCGCCACGACGAACCGATGGCGCGCGACGCCGCGGCGCCCGCGCCCGCGACAGCAGCCGGAGGGTCGGCCCCGGAGGGCTCGTCCCGGAACTCGCGCCCCCGCATCGTCGTTCTCGGTGACAGCCTGACCGCCGGCCTCGGACTCGCGCCAGCCGACGCCTATCCGAGCGTGCTGCAGCGGCGGCTCGACGATGCCGGGTTGAACTATCAGGTCGAGAACGCCGGCGTCTCCGGCGACACGTCGGCGGGCGGCGCGTCGCGGATCGACTGGTCCCTCGACGGCGACGTGCGCATCCTGCTCGTCGCGCTCGGCGGCAACGACGCGCTCCGGGGGCTTCCGCCGGAGAGCCTCGAGCGCAATCTCGCGCGGATCATCGAGCGCGCCCGGCAGCGCGGCATCACGGTGATCCTGGCCGGGATGGAAGCGCCGCCGAACTACGGCGCCGAGTACGCGAAGCGGTTTCACGACGTGTACCCCACGCTCGCGGCGCGGTACGGGGTGGCGCTGGTGCCCTTCCTGCTGCAGGGCGTTGCCGGAATCGAGCGACTGAACCAGCCCGACGGCATCCATCCGACCGCCGAAGGGGCCCGCATCCTCGCCGACAACGTCTGGGCCGTCCTCGAGCCGATCGCAGCGCCCCAGGGATCATGATCGAGCTGCGCGAGGTGTCCCGGACGGTCTGGAGCGGATCGGCGCCCCTGACGATCCTGCACCCCGTCTCGCTCCGGATCGCGAAGGGGCAGTTCGTCGCGGTCGTGGGGCCGTCGGGCAGCGGCAAATCGACGCTGCTCGGACTGATCGCCGGCCTCGACGCCCCGACCGCCGGAACCATCCTCATCGACGGCGTCGACATCACACGGCTCGACGAGGACGGCCTGGCCAGGCTTCGCGGCGGGCAGATCGGCATCGTCTTCCAGTTCTTCCATCTGATTCCGTCGTTGACGGCGCACGAGAACGTCGCCGTGCCGATGGAGATCGCCGGCCTGGCCGATCCGCAGCCTCGCGCGGCGCGGCTGCTGGAGGAGGTGGGCCTGGCCGGCCGCGCGCATCACTATCCCGCACAGCTGTCCGGAGGCGAGCAGCAGCGAGTCGCGCTGGCGCGCGCCCTGGCCAACGACCCGCCGATTCTCCTCGCGGACGAGCCGACCGGCAATCTCGATGGCGCCAACGGCCGGCACATCCTGGAGTTGCTGCGCGGGATTCACCGCACGCACGGCACGACGATCGTGCTGGTGACGCACGACGCCGATCTGGCCGCGGTTGCGGACGTACGGATCGCGTTGCGCGACGGGCGCGTGGAGGCGCACGCCCCGGCATGAGGTTCGTCCTGAGAATGGCGCTTCGCGAGACGCGGGCCTCCTGGCGCCGCCTGCTGTTCTTCTTCGTCTGCATCGCCGTCGGCGTCGCCGCGATTGTCGCGCTGCGCTCCGTCATTCAGAACGTCCGCGCGGTCTTCGGACGGGAGGCCCGATCGCTCATCGCCGCCGACGTGCTCGTCTCGACGAACCGTGAATGGACGCCAGAGGCGCGGGCGATCATCGAACGGCGGCTGGCCGAGGCGGGCGCCACGGCCCGGACCGAGACCATCGAGACCAGCACGATGGTGCGTCCGGAAGATCAGGCGAAGCCGGTGGCGCGGATGGTCGAGCTCGAGGCGGTCGAGGCCGCTTTCCCGCTCTATGGGGCCGTCGAGCTCGCGGACGGCCGGCGTTATTCCCACGCGCTGCTGGCGGACCACGGCATGCTGGTTCGTCCAGAGCTGTTGACTGCGCTCGGCGTGGCGGTCGGCGATCGGCTTCTCGTCGGCCAGGCCGCGTTCACGATCCGGGGCGTCGTCCTCGAGGAGCCGGGGCGCGGCACGGGCCAGTTCAGCCTCGGCCCGCGGGTGATGATCGACCTCGCCGATCTCGACTCTGCGCGGCTGCTCGGATTCGGCAGCCGCGCGAACCGCCAGTTGCTCGTACGCGTTGCCGACGCCCGCATCGACCGGCTCACCGCCGATCTGCGCCGGGACCTGCGGAGCGAGTTCGCGAGCGCCCGCTCGTTCAGGTCGACAGACGATCGCATCGGCCGGAATTTCGAGCGCGCCGAGAACTACCTGGGCCTGGTGGGGCTGATCATCGTCGTGCTCGGCGGCATTGCGGTGTCGAGCGTGACGCGCGTGTTCGTGCTCCAGAAGGTCCGCAGCATCGCGGTGCTCAAGTGCGTGGGCGCACGGACACGCCAGATCTTCGCGATCTACATGGTGCAGGTGGGCGCGCTCGGGCTGGCGGGCAGCCTGCTCGGCGTGCTGGCGGCACAGGCGGCGGTCGCCGCCATCCCGTGGGCGCTCGGCTCCCCGCCTGGCTCGCTGCTCGGCAAAGCCGAGTACCGCGTCACCTGGAGCGCCGCCTCCCAGGGCGTCGCGATCGGCGTCCTGGTGTCGACGCTCTTCGCGATCGTGCCGCTCCTGCGCGTGCGCCTCGTCCGTCCCTCGCTGCTGCTGCGCGACGAGACGGTACAGGGAGGGCCGCGCGACTGGGTGCGCGCGGCGGCGGCCGCCGCCGTGTCGGGCGCGATCGTGGCCGTCGCCGCCTGGCAGGCCTCGTCGCTCGAGGCCGGAATCATCGTGTGTCTCGGGTTCGCCGGCCTCGCGCTCGTGCTCCTGGCTGCCGGGCGCGCGTTGATCGCGCTGGTGTCGCCGCTCGCCCGGACGGGGTGGTTTCCGCTGCGTCACGCGATGCTGCACCTGTCGCGTCCAGGCAATCAGACGCGCCTCATCCTGCTGGCCGTCGGCCTCGGCGCGTTCTTCATCGTGGGTGTGCGATCGCTGCAGGCGAGCCTGCTGGACGAGCTCTCCGTGGAGGTGCGCGCCGACGGCCCCGACATGTTCCTGCTCGACATCCAGCGCGACCAGGTCGGCGGGCTGACGCGATTGCTGGGGGAGGCGCTCGGAACCAGGGCCGCTGCCGGGGATCTGGCGTTCGCGCTCATTCCCGTGCTGCGGGCGCGAGTGACCGCGGTCGCCGGGCGTGAGGTGCGGCTCGACGGGGTCGACGAGGTGAGGCGGCACGGCTCCCTCGGCCGCGAGTACACGATTACGTACCGCGACCGCCTCGAGCCGAACGAGCGGCTCGTCCGCGGACGCTGGTGGAACGGACCTGCGGCCGATCCGGAGGTGTCGATCGAGCAGAGCCTCGAGGAGCGCTTCGGCATCCACGTGGGCGACCGGATCCGCTTCGACGTGCTCGGCCGCGGCGTCGAGGCGCGCGTCTCCAGCGTGCGGGACGTCGAATGGCGCGACTCGCGCAACGGCGGCTTCATGTTCGTGTTCCGCCCGGGTGTCTTCGACGATGCGCCGCAGACCTACGTGGCGCCGCTGCGCGGACCGGAGGGAGCGGCCGCGCGGGCGCGATTCCAGCACGACCTGGTCGGCCGCTTCCCGAACGTCTCGGTCATCGACTTCCGTGAGATCCTCGAGACCATCCAGGACGTGATGGCGACGGTGACCCTCGCGATCTCGGTGGTGGGCGGCCTGGTCCTCGTCAGCGGAGCGTTCATCCTGGTGGGCGCCGTGGCCATGACGAAGTTCCAGCGCGTCTACGAGGCGGCGGTCTTCAAGACGCTCGGCGCGACCACGCGCGCGATTGCCGCGATGCTGCTGATCGAGTATGGCGTCCTCGGGATGCTCGCCGGCCTGATCGGATCGTCTGGCGCCGTGGCGCTCACCTGGGGCGTGAGCCGGTACGCGCTCGACATGCGCTGGCGCCTGTTCCCCGGCGAGCACGCCGGCGGCGTCGCCGCGACGGCGGCTCTCGTGGCCGTCGTCGGCGCCCTCGCGAGCCTGGACGTGCTGCGGCAGAAGCCGCTCGCCACGCTTCGCGCCGAGTAGGCCGTGCTATGATCTGGAGTTGAGCCGGCCCCGCGGGGCGGCGCAGGAGTATCACGGGTTCATGGACGTCCAGCATTACAGGCACGCCCTGGTCAACAAGCGCTCGGAGAGTCTCGGCAGCGGCGGTATCAAGCCGCTGCAGGCGTCGATGGAGAACAACACGCGCCAGGGCGACATGGCCGATCAGGCCAGCGGCAACAACGAAGTCCACATTCAGCTGAAGCTGAAGGCGACCGACGCGAAGATTCTGCAGGCGATTGACGAAGCGCTGCGGCGGATCGAAGCGGGCACCTACGGCATCTGCCGCGACTGCGGCGAGCCGATCGCGGAACCGCGGCTCAACGCGATCCCGTGGACGAGGGTCTGCATCACCTGCAAGGAAAAGCAGCGCGCGTGACAGACACACTTCCCCTGCTGCAGGAATTCTACGACGAGCGGCTCGGGCTGATGACGCGCCACCTGGCCTCCGCGCGCCTGGTTGCGCAGTACGACGCCAACAACGCCTACCAGTACGTGATCAACCGCGACGAGACGCAGATCGCCTGGCTCGCCGCGGCGATCGCGGAGCTGGGCGGAGTGCCGGGCGAGGGCGGCCGCGGCGGCGGGGGCCCGACGGAGGCCCGCGGCGAGACCGCGGCGCAGGCGATCGCGGCCGATGCGCGCGACGCGCAGGCGTTCGTCGAGCGCTGGACGCCGCGGGTGCAGGCCATGAAGCACGCGCGACACGCCCGGATGCTCAACGTGATCCTCGGCGAGACGCTGGAGCAGAAGCGGTTCTTCGATCAGGCGCTCGCCGGGCGCGCCGATCTGCTCGGACGCCGCGGAGCGCAGATCGGCCCGGCGCAGGGCGCCGTCCTGCCGTCCCGGTGGATCGAGTAGCTGTCGCGCTCGGTTCGAATCTCGGCGATCGCCGCGCTCATCTCGACTACGCCGTCTCCCGCCTCCGCCAGATCCTGACAGACCTGCGCGTATCGTGCTACGTCGAGACCGAACCGGTGGGGGCGGCCGGGCCGCAGCCGCCGTACCTGAACGCCGCGGCCACCGGGCTGTGCGCGCTGCCGCCGCGGGCGCTCCTGGAGACACTGCTGGCGATCGAGCAGGAGCGCGGCCGCGAGCGACCGATGGCGAACGCGGCGCGGACGCTCGATCTCGACCTCCTTCTCTTCGGCGATCGCAGGATCGACGAGGCAGGGCTGGTCGTGCCCCATCCACGCTTCCGTGAGCGCCGCTTCGTGCTCGAGCCGCTCGCCGGGATTGCACCCGACCTGATCGATCCCGTCTCGGGGTGCGCGGTCGCGGAACTGCTCGCGCGTCTCTGAGCGCGTCCCGCGCGTCTTCAGGAGATCGCGAGCGCGTCTGTCGGGAGATATTGCCGCGACGCGGCCGGGCCCCGCCGGGGCAGGGCCCTCCCCGCGCTCCCGCCTGACGACGACCGACTTCTCGGGTGCCTGCCGCTTCGCCTGCGGCCGCCAGACGCGAGTCGCCGGGTGCCGGCGCCGTTAGAACCTGAACAGGTACTGGATCTTCGTGAAGATGGCCCGGTTCGTCCGCCTGAGCTCCCGCGTCGAGTAGAACTTCCCGTCCTCGATTTGATCGGCCTGCTGGAAGTGATCGTCGTAGCCGACGAAGAACGCGGTGCCTGAATTGATCCGGTAGGCGCCGAGCAGATTGAGCGAGATCGTCTCGTCCTGCGTGTCCTTCTGGAGGATGTTGCGCAGCGTCAGCCGGTTCGTCACCTGGAAGCTGGTGACCGACCGGAACACCTTGACATCGGCAAGCGGTTCGCCCCCTCCAAGAGGCTCGAGGTGCAGGAGGTTGATCCGGAGCGTGGAGCTCAGCCGCGAGATGGGCCGGATGTTGAAGTTGATGTTCATCTCCCGCTCGCGTCCGAGCACCGTCGGATCGCCGTCATAGTAGATGGCGTCGCCGCCGTTGACGAAGAGGTCGACGCTCGCGCGCCGGCTGCTGTTGATGTTCGCGTTGAGGTGATAGCGGTTCTTGTAGAAGTCGATCTCGTCGTAGCGCTCCATCTCGCGGGAGTAGCCGCCGCCGATGCTGATGTTGCGCGCGAACTGCACGTTGACGCTGGCGCTGCGCTCCTCGTCCTGGCGGATGCCGGCGTAATCGTAGTTGCGCGTGTAGCCGGCGCGCGGCCCCCAGCTGACGATCCAGCTCTCCGGGTACCACCGGTACGAGACGCTGCCGAAGTTCTCCCGGATGTCGTTGCGCCGCACGAAGCCGGAATCGTTCCGGAAACCCGGGCTGATGCCGTTGGTCTGCGCGAAGTAGCTCAGGCCGCGGCCGTCGCGGCTGAACGACAGCATGTACATGTTGCCGCGGTGGGCGCCGGGATCGTCGTCGTCGCTGCTCAACTGATCGCTGAAGAGGCCGACCGCCTGGAGGCGGCTCGTCTCGCCGAGCTTCAACTGGAGATCGACGCCGCCGGCGCGGCTGAAGAAATCGCCGACCTCGCGGTCCGTGGCGATGACGCCGATGGCCGACTCCGAATAGAGATCGTATCGCGCGCGACCGAAGAAGAACTGCGCCTTCTCGCCGTAGAGCGGATCGGACACGTCGTCGGTCTTGCCGGGCGCCTCGTCGTTCGCCACGAGCACGCCGAGCGTCGTGCGGCCGACCTTGCCGGTCAGCTTCGCGCCGTACTGCGGATCGATGATCGTGCGCGTGTGCACGAAGGTGACGGGGCCTGAGACGTCGAAGATCTCCTGGCCCTCGAGGAAGAACGGACGGAGCTCCGGATAGAAGACCGGGAAGCGCTGGTTGGTGGTGATCTGCGGCTGGTCGGACTCGATCTGGGAGAAGTCCGGGTTTGCCGTGAAATCGACCGTGAGGTTCGACGTCAGGCCGTACTTGACGTTGAGGCCGGCGTCGGGCGTGTTGTCGCGCGCCAGCACGCCGGTCTCGCTGTCGAGCGCGTCGGCGCGCACCGCGGTGAAGGTCGGCATGAGCTCGAGGTTGCGGCTCGTCGACAGGTTCGTCATGCCGTCGAGCGTGCCCATCTGCCCGAGGAAGCTCGCGACGTTGCGGAGCACGGGCGACCAGACATCGCTCTCGTCCTTGCCCTGGATGTCGCGCTGGATCTGGAAGCCCCATCGATGCGCCTGATCGCGCTGACGCGCCGGGTAGCGGAGGCTCTTGAACGGGATCGCCAGCTCCGCCGTCCAGCCGTCGACGACCGGATGGCCCGCGGAGGCGAAGAGCGCGTCCCACGAGCGATCGCCCAGGCCGCCACCGCCACCGCCCCCGCCCCCGCCGCCGCCGCGGCCGCCGCCGCGGCCGCCACCGCCCATGAGCGAGTCCGCCTGGACGCCGTATCCGTTGACCGAGAACACGTAGGCGCGCTGCTGGTCGAGAAACGGATCGAAGATGATCGAGACCAGATCGTCGCGGAACACGCGGTCCCGCTCCGACCGATTCACCCGCATCGATCCGACATCGGCGTAATGGGCATGGATGCCGAAGTAGATGTTGGCCTCGTCGTATGCGATGAAGACGTCGGTCGCCTCGCTGGCCGGCGTGTTCTCGCCGGGCCGCTGCTGGACGAAGCGGTTGATGTGGGCGGCCCCCTCCCAGGCGGTGTCGTCCAGGTTGCCGTCGACGCGGGGTCGCTCCGCGGTCATCGGCACGACGACGGTCGGACGTCCCGCCGGCGCGCCGGTCGAGGCGGCATCCGCCGACTGCAGCATCATTGCGCCGGTCGCGACGCGCGGGGAGACTGGCGGCGCCGGCGTCGCCGGGGCCTGGGCGAAGGCGGGCCCCGCGCCCGGCAAGGCCGCCAGTGCGAGCACCATCACGATCGGGTTTCTGATCACGCGGCTAGCCATCCTTGGGGCCTGGAGCGGCCCCTCTGTTGTTGCCTTGTTCGACGCCCGATCCGGGCAGCGGGATCTGTCTACCTGGCGGGAGCAGGCACGCACAGAACCGCCGGCCATTGTACCAAGAGGACTGCCGAAAATTCGCCGAAACTCACGGGAATCGTGGAGGTTACCAGCGTCCTCCCGCCCGGACGAGCCCGGGAGGGTTATTCGAACCGGAGCGCGTCGATGGGGTCCAGCGCGGCGGCCCGGCGGGCGGGGTAGAAGCCGAAGAAGACGCCCGTGGCCGCCGAGAACCCGAACGCGAGCGCGACCGAATCGGCCGACACCGCCGTGGGCCACGACATCCAGTAGGTGACCGCGCGGGAGAGGCCGACGCCCATCGCGATGCCGATGGCGCCGCCCACCAGGCTGAGCACGACCGCCTCGGCAAGAAACTGCAGCAGCACGTCACGCCCCCGCGCGCCGATGGCCAGGCGCAGGCCGATCTCGCGCGTCCGCTCGGCCACCGACACGAGCATGATGTTCATGATGCCGATGCCGCCCACCAGCAGCGAGACGCCGGCGATGCCCGCCAGCAGCGCGGTCATGGTCTGGGTGGCCTCTTTGCGGACGCTGGCCATCTCCTCGATCGTCCGCACCATGAAGTCGTCGGGGTCGCCCGGCTGAATCCGGTGCCGCGCCCGCAACTGGTCCGCGATGCGGGAGGAGACCGCGTTCACCTGTGCGGCCGATGCCGCCGAGATCGTGATGGCGCTGACGGACGTCGTGCCGCGCAGCTTCTTCATCACCGTCGTATACGGCACCATCACGACGTCGTCCCGGTCCTGGCCCATCGCGCTCTGGCCCTTCCCGGCGAGCACGCCGACCACGGTGAACGGCTGCTGGGCGACGCGGATCACCTCGCCGGTCGGATCGTATCCGGGACCCCAGAGCTGGTCGCGGACGACGGCGCCGACGACCGCGACCTTCGCCGCGGTGGCTACGTCCTGCGGCGTGAAGAAGGCGCCGCGCTCGATCTGCCACGTCTGGATGAGCGGCAGATCCACGTCGGTGCCCTGGACCTGGGTATTCCAGTTCATGTTCCCCGCGACGATCTGCGCCCGCGTGTTGATGCCGGCGGCGACGTACTGCACGCCGGGGAGCTGCGCGATGGCCGCGGCGTCCTCGGGGACCAGCGTGCTGGCCGCGCCCTGCCCGAGGCGCACGCCGCCGCTGACGAAGTTGCCGGCCGACACGATGATCACGTTGGTGCCGGCCGCCTGGATCTGCGCCTCGATCGAGGACTGCGCGCCGGCGCCGAGCGCGATCATCGCAATCACCGCGCCGACGCCGATGATCATGCCGAGCATCGTGAGCGCGGTGCGCATCTTGTTCCGGCCGAGCGCCTCGAGCGCGACGCGAAGCGCCATGAGCAGGGTCATGCGCGCACCTCAGACCGCCGCTTCCTGCGGCAAGGCGGCCAGCTCGTCGTGCGCAATCCGGCGGTTCCGGACCGCGTGGTCGGCAACCACGACGCCGTCCCGGAACTGCACGGTGCGCGTCGCGTACTCGGCGATGTCGGGTTCGTGCGTGATCAGGAGCACCGTGATGCCGCGCTCGCGGTTGAGGCGCTGGAAGATCTCCATCACCTCGATGCTCGTCCGGGTGTCGAGATTGCCGGTCGGCTCGTCGGCAAGCAGAATCGACGGCTCGTTGATCAGCGCGCGCGCGATGGCGACCCGCTGCTGCTGGCCTCCGGACAACTGATTGGGATGGTGGTGGGCCCGGCTGGCGAGGCCGACGGCGTCGAGAACGCGGCGGGCGCGCTCGCGGCGCTCGCCCGCCTTCAGGCCGGAGCCCCCGTAGAGCAGCGGGAGCTCGACGTTGTCGATCGCCGACGTGCGCGGCAGCAGGTTGAAGCCCTGGAAGACAAAGCCTATCTTGCGGTTGCGGATCGCCGCCAGCTGGTCCCTCGAGAGCCGGGACACGTCGTGGCCGTCGAGCACGTAGTCGCCCGACGATGGCCGATCCAGGCAGCCGATGATGTGCATGAAGGTCGACTTGCCGGACCCGGAGGCGCCGGTCACCGAGAGGAGCTCGCCGCGTGCGATCTCCAGCGTGACGCCGCGGAGGGCGCGGACCTCGACTTCGCCGACCACGTAGGTCTTCGTGAGCTGCTTCACGGCGATGACTGGAGCCATGGCGCTACCGCCCTCCGCGCCCGGTCGGCCGGCCGCGCTGCGGCAGCAGTGGATTGCCGGCCCCGCCGCTGGCAGACGATGCGGCCACCGCGGGCGCGGCGCCGAGCGCGATGCCGGTGACGACCTCGGTGCCCGGCGCAAACGGTTCCGCGTCGGCCTCAGGGCCGAGAACTTCGGTGTTGACGCCGTCGCTCAGCCCGAGGCGCAGCGGCACCGGTTCGAGCAGGCCGCCGGTGTAGATCCAGGCCCGACCCTCGGTCTCGACCGACGGCACCGGTGCGAAGAGCGCGTCGATGGTCGCGGCGCCGCTCGCCATGGCCGGGGACGTCGCGTCGACGGCCGGTGCGCTCGCCTCCAGCAGCCGGGCGGACCGGCGCTCGCGCCAGTCGCCGGACGCGGATCGGCGGCCGGCGGTTCCGGCGGATTCTTCGGATGTCGGAATACGCGCCGCCGCGCCGATGCGGGCGCGCGGTGCCACCGGCGCCGCGGGCGGCGGCTGGTTCAGCGCGGCGAACATGTCGTCGCTGGGGCGGAACCGCAGCGCCGTATTCGGCACCCGCAGGGCGTCGTCGCGCCGGGCCACCTCGATGCGCACGGTCGCCGTCATCCCCGGCTTCAACTCGAGCTGCGGGTTCGGCACGTCGATGACGGCACCGTAGGTGGTGACGTTCTGCACGACGACCGGCTGCAGCCTGACCTGCGTCACGGTGCCGTGGAACTCCTCGGCGGGATAGGCGTCGACGCGAAACGAGACGGGTTGCTGCGGCCGGATGCGGCCGACATCCGCCTCGTCGATGCTCGCGTTCACCTGCATCTTGGTGAGGTCGGCGGCGACGACGAAGAGCGTCGGCGACTGGAGGCTGGCGGCGACCGTCTGGCCGACGTCGACGTTGCGCTGGGTGACGATGCCGTCGATCGGCGAGGTGATCACGGTGTGCTGCAGGTTGACCTCGGCCTGGCTCAGCGATGCCTGGGCCTGCGCCACCGAGGCCTGCGACGACTTCACCGTCGCGACGGCGGCATCGAGGGCGACCTGGGCGGCGTCCAGGTCGCTGCGCGCCAGCAGGCTGCGCGCGTCGAGTTCGCGGGCCCGCTCGAGCTTCTGCTGCGCGTCGTCGAGCGCGACGCGATTCCGCTCGAGGTCGGCCTGCGCCCGCGTGAGATTCGCCCGCGCCTGGTCGACCTGTGCCTGGAACAGCGACGGGTCGAGCTTCGCGACGACCTGGCCCTTCCTGACGATGGCGTTGAAGTCGGCGCCGAGAAACCGGATGTTGCCCGACACCTGGCTGCCGATCTGGACCGTGGTGACCGCCTGCAGCGTGCCGGTCGCGCCGACCGTCTCGACAATGGGACCGCGCGTGAGCGGCGCAGTGTCCACCTGGACGCCGCCGGGACGGCGCCGATCGGCGTACCAGAAGGCCGCGCCGGCGGCGGCCGCGAGGATGAGGATGAGTGCCGTGCGCTTCATGATCCGCCCGTCCAGTCAGGCTGCTCGTCGAGAATGCAGCCATCAACTGAGACGGGCGGTGCGTGGCCGGCCGGTGTCGGGCCGGTGAAAAAACGATGGAACGCCGCTCAGGCGGCGGGAGCCTTTCCGCGCTTCCAGAAGCCCGAGAGCCCTTCCTCGAAGATCGTGTAGACCGTCGGTACGAGGACGAGGGTGATCAGCAGGGAGGTCGTGAGCCCGCCGATGACGACGCGCGCCAGCGGCACCTGCAGCTCGCTGCCCTCGCCGATGCCGAGCGACATCGGCACCAGGCCGAGCGCGGTGGCGATCGAGGTCATCAGGATCGGCCGCAGCCGCGTCCGGCCCGCCAGCTCGACCGCGTCGCGCAGCGGCATCTTGTCGCGCCGGCGCAGCACGTTGGTGTAGTCCACGAGCAGGATGCCGTTGCTGACGACGATGCCGGCCAGCATGATGATGCCGATGTAGGCCTGCATGTTGAACGCGGTGTTGGTCAGCTTGAGCGAGAGTACGATGCCGATCGCGGCCGTCGGTACCGAGAACATGATGATGAACGGATCGCGCAGCGATTCGTACTGCGAGGCCATGACCGCGTAGACCAGCACGAGCGCCAGGATCAGCACCATCCGGAGCTGGCTGAAGGCCTGGGCCTGCTGCTCGATCTCCGAGCCGAAGCCGACGCTGAAGTCCTTCGGCAGGCGCGACGTCACCTCCGGCAGGCGCTGTTCGACGGCGTGCATCGCGTCGCTCAGCGTGACCTCGGGGTCGGCGGTGACCGAGTTGATCCGCTGCTGGTTCTTGCGCTGAATGTCGGTGGGCCCGATGGCGTCGTCGACCTGCATCAGGTTCTTGGCCTGGATGACGCCACCGGCCGGCGTGCTCACGAGCACGTTCTCCACGTCGCTGACGCTCTGCCGCTCGTCCTCGCGGAGACGCACCACGATCGGGTACTCGTTGCCGGCCTCGCGGAACTGCGCCGCCTGGGTCCCGGCGACGTTGGTTCGGATCGTGTTCGCCACGGCGGTGGCCGAGACGCCGAGCAGCGCCGCCTTCACGCGATCGACGCGGACCTGCAGCTCCGGCCGCCCCTCGTCCTGGGCGGTCCGCGCATCGGCGACGCCCGGCACGGTGTCGAGCAGTTCCTTGACCGACTCGGCGACGCGCTGCGACTCGTCGAGATCGTCGCCGCGGATCTCGAGCGACAACCGTCCGCCGTCGCCGTTGCCGCCGGAGAGGAAGCGGTTGATGACGTTGTTGCCGCCGGAGGCGCTCGCGCGGACGATCACGCCCGGAATGCCCGACAACTGGCGCCGCAGATCCTGCGCGATCTGGTCGCTGGAGCGGGTGCGCTCGTCCTTTGGCGTCAGCAGGAGCTGGACGCTGCCGCGGCTGAGGCTCGCGCCGCCGAACCCGCCGCCGCCGGCCTGCGTGATCACGGCCGTCGCTTCCGGCACGAGGCGGGTGATCTCCTCCTCGATGCGCAGCATCACCGGCTGGGTCACCTCGATGCGCGTGCCCTGCGCGAGCTGCACGCTGACGCGAACCTGCCCCTCGTCGGTCTGCGTGGCGAACTCGGTCGGCAGCGTGGGGAAGATCAGCGCCGCCGCGACGACCGATACGGCCGCCGCGCCGACGACGATGGGCCGGTGGCCGAGCGCCAGGTGCAGGATGCGGCGGTAGCCGTCGTCCATCCGGTCCAGCATCCGTTCGCTGAAGGTGTACATCCGGCCCGCCAGCCCCTTGCGCTGTTCGACCGGCGGCGGCAGCACGAGCAGCCGGGAGCAGAGGACCGGCACCAGCGTCACCGCCACGAACAGCGACATCGCGAGCGAGAAGACGACCACCACCGAGAGCTGCCGGAACATCACGGTCGAGATGCCCTCGAGGAACAGCAGCGGCACGAACACCGCGATGTGCGTGAGAATGGACGCGAGAATCGCCGACCAGACCTCCTCGCTGCCTTCGATGGCCGCCGTCATCCGGTCGTGGCCATGGTGCTCCATGTGGCGGAAGGCGTTCTCGAGCACCACGATCGAGGCGTCGACGATCATGCCGACGCCGAGCGCCAGCCCTCCGAATGTCATCGTGTTGAGCGTCATGCCCGAGAAGTAGAGCAGGGCGAACGTGCCGACGACCGAGATCGGAATCGACGTGCAGACGATGAGGGTGGACCTGAAGTTCCTGAGGAACAGGAAGATGATGACCACCACCAGCACCGAGCCGATCAGGACGTGCTCCTGCACCGCGCCGATTGCCCGCTCGATGAACTGGGCGCTGTCGTCGAGCAGCGTGAGCTTCACGCCCGGCACCTCGCGGTTGATCCGGTCGATCTCGGCGCGGATGCCGCGCGCGATCTCGACGGTGTTGGTGCCCGATTGTTTGGTCACCGACATGCGGACGCCCGCCTTGCCGTTGATCCGCAGAATCGACCGGTTGTCCTCGGTCGAGTCGGTGATGTCCGCGATGTCCTTCATGTAGATCGGGACGTTGTTCTTCGTCATCACGACGAGGTTGCGGATCTCGTCGAGATCGCTGAACTGCCCCTGCGTGCGCATGAGGAACGAGCGGTCGCCGCGGTAGATCTCGCCGATCGGGATGTTCTGGTTCTCGGTCCGCAGCACCGTGGCGACGCGATCGACCGACAGGTCGAGCGCCGTGATCTTCTCGCGCGACAGATCGACGTGGATCTGGCGGCGCAGGCCGCCGTTCACGGTGACCGCCGCGACGCCGGCGACGCGCTCCAGCCGGGGCGACAGCGTCTGCTCGGCGAGCTCGCGCAGCTCGACGCTGTCGAGCGTGCCGTCCGTGTTCTCCACGGCCAGGCCCATGATCGGAATCGTGTTCGGGTCGAACTTGGCGAGGACCGGCGGATCCGAGTCCTCCGGCAGGCGGCCGCGGACGCGATCGATGCGCGTGCGGATCTCGTCCATCGCCTCGTTGAGGTCGTGCCCCCAGGTGAAGTTCATCTGGATGTTGCTCGACCCTTCCGAGGACGACGAGGTCATCTGCTGCAGCCCGGACACCGCGCTCAACTGCTGCTCGAGCGGCCGGGTGACGAGCGTCTCCATCTCCAGCGGGCCGACGCCCGCGTAGCTCACCCGGACGTTCACGGTCGGCTGCGAGATGTCGGGCAGCAGATCGACCGGCAGTCGGCTCAGGGAGATGCCGCCCAAGAGCAGGATGATGATGCTGATCATCGTCATCATCACGGGGCGCTGAATGGCAAACCGCGGTACGCTCATGCGACGCTCCTCACAAGACGCTCGTGCGCGCGGGCCATCCGGGCCGCCGCCGCTCGGCCGATGCTCCTCACTGCTGGGGCGTCCGCGGCGCGCCGCCCGCGGGCTCGCCGCCGCCCCGACGGCCGGCGCCGCCGTTGCCCTGCCGTGTCTGACCGCCGGCGCCGCGCCCGCCGCCAGCGGGGGGACCGCCCGCGCCCGCCGCCGGCCGGTTCCCGCCGCCGGGCCCGCCTCCCTGACCGCGCCCGCCGGCGTCGGCTGCCGTCTCGCCAGGCAGCACGATCCGATCGCCGTCGCGCAGCGCCGCGGCGCCGGTCGTCACGATGGTCTCGCCCTGATCGAGGCCGGCGGTGACCTCCGCGCTGCTCTGGTTCACGAGGCCGACCTCAATGGGTCGGAACACGGCGACCTGCCCCTGCTCGGTTGCCGAGGGCAGGAACACCCCTTTCGACCCGGCGGCGTCGACCCGCGCGCTGGTCGGGATCATCAGCGTGTTCGGTCGTTTGCCGACGGTGAAGGTGACCGTGGCGTACATGCCCGGCTTCAGCCGCGCCTCCGGGTTCTCGATCTCCACTTCGATCTGCGCGGTGCGCGTGGCCGGATCGAGCACCGGGGCGACGTGCGCGACGCGCCCTGCGAACGTTTCGCCCGGGTAGGCGTCGACCGTGACCTTCGCCGGCAGCCCCTGAGTCATCTGCCGCAGATCCTTCTCGACGACGTTGGCGACGAGCCGGACGAGGCTGATGTCGACGACCGAGATGAACGACGAGTTGGTGGTCAGCCACGCGCCCGGATCGAGCGCCCGCTTGCCGACATAGCCGGTCACCGGCGAGACGATGACCGTGTTCGACAGGTTGATGTTCAGCTCGTCGAGCCGCGCCTTGGCCTGCGCATACTGCGCCCGGGCGAGATCGAGCTGCGCGACCGCCGCCTCGTAGCGCGCCTCGGTGTCGTCGAAGGTCTGCTGGGGAATGAGCTGGCGCTCGAACAGGTTGCGGGAACGATCGAGGTTGGTCTGCGCCAGCCGCAGGTCCGCTTCGCGCTGACGGATCGTCGCCGCCGAGACGTTGAAGGACGCCTCGGCCTGCTTCACCTGCTCCTGGATCTCGCGATCCTCGAGCTTGGCCAGCCGCTGGCCCTTGACCACGCGATCGCCGAGCCGCACCGAGACGTCCTGCAACCGCCCGGAGAGCTTGGGCACCGCCTCGACCGTCGCCGCGCCGATCAGGTTGCCGACCACCGTGATCTCGGTGGCCATGTCGCCGCGCGCCACCGCGCCGGTCTCGACCGCCATCGGCAGGCGCGGCCCGCCGCCGCCAAAGCCGCCGAAGCCGCCGAAGCCGCCGCCGGGCGGTCCGCCGCCCGCGCGCGGGCCGGCGCCCTGGGGCGCGCTGCCGCGCTGCATGTAATAGGCGCCGGCACCAATGCCGATGACGGCCACGATCCCGACGACGATGATCGGACGTTTCATGATTCTCCGTGTCGCTGCCGTGACGGCCGGAGCCGTCGGTGGATGCTCACCTGCCGAGAACGGTGATGTTCAGGTTCTGCAGCGTCGTCTGCTGGAGCCGTTCGAGCTCGACGAGCGCCTTCCGGTAGTTCAGCGTCGCGCGGAGCTCGGCGTTGCGCGCGTCGGCAAGATCGCGCTGCGCCTGGACGACGAAGTAGTTGGTCGACATGCCGACCTCGAACTTGCTCTGCTCCGCCTCGAGCCGCTGTTCGGACAGCTCGCGCGAGGCCTGCGCCGCCTGCACCGCTTCGGCCGCGTTCTGCACCTGCACCGCGGCGTTGGTGACGTCGGTGGCCACCTGCAGCTCGATCTGCTTGATCTGCGCCTGCACCTGATTGAGCTGCACGCGCGCACGCGCGGCCGCCGCCGACTGCGTGCTCATGCCGATTGGATAGCTGATGTTCATCTGGACGACCCATCGCGGCAGATTGCGCCGGAACAGCGAAGCGAGCGCGTCGGCGTAGCCGCCGGGAGTCGATCCGATGACGGTGCGATTCACGCCGTTGCCGATCGTGTCCAGCCGGGTGCCGCCGGTGCCGGAGTAGCCGTAGCTGAGCACCAGATCGGCGTCGGGCCGGGTCTGGTTCACCAAGTACTTCATCGTGACGTCGTTGGCCTGGATGTTCTTCCGGGCGATCTCGAGATCCGTGCGTTCCGACAGGGCGCGCCGCACCGCCGCCTCGACGTCGACCGGCTGCGGATTGAAGTCGGGCCGATCGGTCGGGGCGATCGAGGCGTTCCACAGTGGATCGGTCGTGCCGCCGACGATCAGCCGCTTCAGCGTGAGCTCGGTCGTGCGCCGCGTCGATTCGGCGGCGACGAGGCCCTGGCGGCGGGTCGCCTGTTCGGCGCGCGCCTGCACGACGTCGATCGGCGCCATGGTCCCGATCTCGACGCGCGTCTGGTTGTCGCTCACCAGCTTGGTTGCCAGATCGAGCGACTGCCGCGCCACTTCGACCGCCTGCGTCGCAAACACCAGATCCCAGTAGGCGTTGCGGACGTTCGACAGGGTGTTGGTGATCGACGCGCGGAGCTGGACGTCGGAGATGCCGCGGTTGATGCGCGCGATCTGGAGCTGCTGCCGGCTCGCGTCGATCAGGAAGTTGCGGAACAGCGGCTGCGAGTACTGGCCGGTCCACGTCGAGTTGAAGACCGGGTTGATGAGCGCCGTGAGGTTGGTGGTCGTCTGGCGCTGGTTGTTCAGCTGGACGTTCACCGTGCCGCCGAACCAGGGGATGTTCTGGGAGATCCCGCCGTTGAAGGTGTTGCGGGTCGTGGTGACCGCCGCGCCGGCGCTGGCGCCGGAGATGGTGGAGGTCGAGGCATTCGTGTCGGAGGTCGACGAGAGCAGCGACGTGAGGCTCGGGCGGTACGCCGCGCGGGCGCTGGCCACCTGGATGTCGCTCAACTGGGGATTCAGCCGCTGCACCGAGATGTCCAGATTGTGGTCGAGCGCCGCCTTCACCGCCTCGTCCAGCGTGAGGCTCACGACCGGCCGCGTGTCGGTCGACTGCATCGCGGAGGGCGGCGCCTGCGCGGCGGCGTCTCCGCTCGCCAGGTTCGCCGTCGCTTCGGCGATGAGCGCCTGGATGTGGGCGTCCGACGGCGCCTGCGCCGAGGCCCCGGCCGTCGCCAGCGCGCAGGCCGCCGCGGCCAACCAACCCGTGGGATGACGTCTCATGCTAGTTCCGATCCTCTCGGCCGGGGGTGTCGTTGCCGCGCCGGCCGCCCCCCGGCCGGCGGTCCCGGCGGCTCTTCTCGTACGAGGCCCGAAGCGCCGTCCGCTGCTCGGGCGTCAGGACCTGCCGCTCGCGCAGCAGCATCAGCGTCCGGGTCTTGTTCAGAAAGGCCCGGATGCTCTCGACCTTGTCGATCTGCCGGATGACATCCGGCTCGCCGGCGTTGATCTCGATGAGGCGCGAGAGCTCGGCCTCCTCGCGATCGAGGTCGCCCTTGCCCTGACGCAGCGTCGGCATCGTGCTCTGGACGACCGCGTCGATCTTGGCGCTCTGCTCGTCGCTCAGCCCGATCTCCTTCTTCATCGCCTCAGACTTCCACCAGGCGTAGGACTGGGCGGCGGCGGGGCCGGCGAGGGCCGCGACGAGCGCGGCCGCCAGCAGGACACGGGGCGCGGAAGAGCGCATGGACATCAGCGACGGGGCTGCAATGGCTGCATCAACGAGTAACGAACGGGTATACGACAACGGCGGGACATCCGTTTCCCCGGGGCGGCGCTGCCACGAACCTTTCACATCTTGCCCGGCACGGCCGCAGGACGCCAATCTCAGGCGGTGAACGCCTCGAGCCGGGCCACGACCGCCGCCATCAGGTTGTCGGGCGTCGAGGCGCCCGAGGTCAGGCCCACCGCAACCTGGCCGGCCGGCAGCCAGGCGCGCGTGGTGACCTCGGCCTTCGTGTCGACGTCGCGATGCCGGATTTCGTCCGCGGACACCAGGCCGTCGGGGTCGGCGACGTGAAAGGTGGGCTTGGCGGCGGCGCACAGGCGGGCCAGGTTGGCGGTGTTGCTGCTGTTGTACCCGCCGATGACGATCATGAGGTCGACCGGCCGCGTCGCCAGGAGGTCGATTACGGCGTCCTGGCGATCCTGGGTTGCGCTGCAGATGGTGTCGAACGCCTGATAGCGCCCGCCGAGCTCGGCGGCGCCATGACGGTCGAGCATTGCCTGCCTCAACATCTCGCCGATTTCGAGCGACTCCGACATGAGCATCGTCGTCTGGTTGGCGAGGCCGAGCCGCTGCAGGTCGCGATCCGGGTCGAAGCCGGGCGACGCCGCGCCGGCGAATGCCTTCATGAAGGCGCCAGCGTCGCCGCCGGCTCGAATGTAGTCGCACACGCGGGCGGCCTGCTGCCGATCGAACACCACCAGATAGCGGCCGCCGTGGGCGACGGCCTGCGACGCGGTGGCCTGCGTCTCCTCGTGCCATACCTTGCCGTGAATGACGGAGGTGCAGCCGCCTTCCGCGTAGCGGCGGACGTTCTTCCACACGTTCAGCACCGAGCCGCAGGTGGTGTCGATCAACGTGCACCCGCAGCGGTCGAGCTGCTGCATGGTGGCGGTCGTGACGCCGAACGCCGGGATGATCACGACGTCGCCCGGTCCGAGACGTTCCGATGCGCCCGTTTCGTCGCTCAGGAAGCGCACGCCCATTGCGCGCAGCTTCTCGTTGACGTACGGGTTGTGAATGATCTCGCCGGTGAGGTACACCGGCCGGTCGGGGAAGCGTTCGCGCGTCTGGTAGGCGTAGTCGACCGCGCGGTCCACGCCGTAGCAGAAGCCGAACTCGCGCGCGAGGCGCACCGTGAGCCGGCCGGCCCGGTAGGTGTGGTCGGCCGCCTTGATCCGGTCGATGACGTCGCTGCGGTAGTTCTCGGCCAGCATGCCGGCGACGGCATGTCCGAGGTCGAGACCTTTCCTGAAGACGAGTGGGGGCACGGATGCGGGGTCCCGGGCTACCGTTGAATGTCCGCGATCTCCTGCACGTGCGGCGTGATCGCGTCGTACGGCTGCAGGACCCGCGTCTGCGGGGTCTCGAGCGCGATCTCCAGTTCGGCCAGGAAGGCGTCGTCATCGGCCGTGAATGCGGCCCCGGCGCTGGAGGTCGCGACCGGACCGACCGGCGCCGGCTCGGGCGCGCGCAGGCCGTCCGACAGGCTCGGCGCCGCCGGTGCACGGCCGCGGCTCCTCCACTGGACAGAGGCGCCGAGACCCAGCCCGACGATGATGCCCGCCGCCACGGCGGCGGCGAGCCAGCGCGGCGTCGTCCGGTGCGATACGCCGGGCCCGGAGCGCGTCGCAGCGCGCTCGGGAAACGCGATGACGCGGGCCGCGCAGCCGACGTGCTGGATCGCGTGCGCGATCCGATGCTGCTGGGCGGCGAGCACGTCGGGCGTGAATCGATCGTCGGTGTCGGCGTCGGCCTGGCTGCGCAGCTCGTCCATCCATCGCGCGAGGTCGGCGTGGCGCCGTGCGCAGGCGGGGCAGTCGGCCAGGTGCTCGGCGTCGCGCGGGTCGATCGGCTCGCCGGCGCGCCCGGCGACATAGCAGTTGAACAGCCGCTCCTCGCGGAGATGAGGCGGCCGCAGGGATCGCAGGATCACGATTCGCCTCCCAGCAGCGCCCGCAGCTTGTGCGCCGCGCGAAACAGGTGGACACGGATCGTCGATTCGTTGAGCCCCGTGATCGCGCTCACCTCCCGCGGCGTGCAGTCCCCGTAATGGCAGAGGACGAAGATCATGCGCTGGCGGCCGTCGAGACGGTTGACCGCGGCCGAAATCCGCCCGCGCTGCTCGCGTGCCAGCATCCGCGCTTCGGGTCCCCGATCGCGGGCCGCTGCGGCCGAGAGCCGCGCCTGGTCGCGATCGCTGATTTCGCCGGGCGCGTGCCAGCGCTCCCGCCGCGCGCGCGCTTTCCTGCGATCGAGACACCCGTTGATCAGGATCCGCGTGAACCAGACTTCGAACGGCCACGCCTCGCGGTACGAGGTGATGCGGCGGAAGACCTTGAGGAACGCGTCCTGTACCGCATCGTCTGCGTCGGCCTGGTCGCGAAGGTATTGATAGGCGATCCGGTTGGCACGCCGCTGGTGGATGGCGACCAGGGCTCCGAAGCGCTCGCGCGCCGCGTCGAGGTCGCCGCGCTCGACCAGCCCCCGGATCTCGAGCGCGAGCCGGGAGTCCGCCGAAGGAGACGGATGCGGCCGGCGGCCCGGCTCCGCCGCGCCGTCGGCGGGCGTCACGATGCCGGCCGGGGGGAAACGGAGATCGCGGGCGGTCGGCCCTTCCAGGCTCATAGGGTGAATTACGATGCCCGACGCCGGACGTTTACATTCTACTTCAGATGAGGCCACCGGCTCGGCCGGTGAACTCGTTGGGGCGCCTCCATTTGACTCAGGTCGAATGCGGCGGGTACGATCGTCCGCCTCGCGCACGGTTCCGGGCAGCCGCGCCGGGTGGGGAGCTCCGAGTGAACACACAATTGGCGCACGCGCGCGGCCTCGAGGGCGAGGGCATTCGAAGCGATCGCCTCAGGTGGAACCTCACGGCCGCCCAGTTGTATGAACACGCCATCCGCCGCGACGAGGGGATCATCGCCGCCGGCGGACCGCTGGTCTGCCGGACCGGCCCGCATACCGGCCGGTCCCCGAACGACAAGTTCATCGTGCGCGAGCCGTCGACCGAGCCGCATGTCGCCTGGGACGCGGTGAACCAGCCGATGCACCCGGAGCACTTCGACCGGCTGCACCAGGACCTGCTCGCGTCGCTCGCCGGCAAGGAACTGTTCGTGCTCGACTGCCATGCCGGCGCAGATCCCGCCTATCGGGTGCCGATCCGGGTGGTGAACGAACTGGCGTGGCACAATCTGTTCTGCCGCAACCTCTTCATCGACGATCCGGCCGCGGCCCGCGAACCAGCGCCGGGCTTCACCATCATCAGCGCGCCCGGCTTCCGGGCGGATCCGGCCCGGCACGGCACCTCGTCCGACGTCGTGGTCGCGCTCAACTTTGCGAAGAAGCTCGTGCTCATCGCCCGCACGGCGTATGCCGGCGAGATGAAGAAGGCGATCTTCAGCGTGCTGAACTATCTGCTGCCGCTGCAGCACGTGTTGTCGATGCACTGCGCGGCCAATGTCGGCGCCGCCGGCGACGTCGCGCTGTTCTTCGGGCTGTCGGGGACCGGCAAGACCACGCTGTCGAGCGATCCGGAGCGGCGGCTCATCGGAGACGACGAGCACGGGTGGAGCGACCGGGGGGTCTTCAATTTCGAAGGCGGCTGCTACGCCAAGACGATCCGGCTGTCGGCCGAAGCCGAGCCGGAGATCTACAGCACGACGCGCCGGTTCGGCACGGTGCTCGAGAACGTCGTGGTCGACCCGGCGACCCGGGCGCTCGATCTGGACGACGACGCCCTGACCGAGAACACGCGGGCGGCCTACCCGATCTCGTTCATCGAGAACGCCGTGCCCTCCGGCCGGGCCGGGCATCCGACGCACGTGATCCTGCTGACGGCGGACGCGTTCGGCGTTCTGCCGCCGATCGCGCGGCTGACGCGGGAAGGGGCGATGTACCACTTCCTCTCCGGGTACACGGCCAAGGTTGCCGGAACCGAGCGCGGCATCGTCGAGCCGAAGGCGACGTTCAGCACCTGCTTTGCCGGCCCGTTTCTGCCGCTGCCGCCCGGTCGATATGCGGCGCTGCTCGGCGAGAAGATCGCGAAGCACGACGCGCAGGTCTGGCTGGTCAACACCGGCTGGACCGGCGGCGCCCACGGCGCCGGCACGCGCATGAGGATCGCGCACACCCGCGCGATGATCCGCGCCATTCTGTCGGGCGCGCTGCGTGGCGTGCAGTACGCGCGGGATCCGGTGTTCAACCTGGACGTGCCGATCGCCTGTCCGGACGTGCCCCCGGGCGTTCTGACGCCGCGCGCGACCTGGGCCGATGCCGCGGCCTACGATCGGCAGGCGGCGCGGCTCGCGCGGATGTTCGCGGAGAACTTCGAGCGGTTCGCGGGAGACGTCTCGGCCGACGTGGCGAAGGCGGGCCCGAACGCCTGATGTCGTTCGAAGCCGTCATCGGCCTCGAGATCCACGCGCATCTGCGGACGGCCTCGAAGATCTTCTGCGGCTGCAGCGCCTCGTTCGGCGCGCCGCCCAACACGCAGGTCTGCCCGGTCTGCCTCGGCCTGCCGGGCGCGCTGCCGGTGCTGAACCGTGCCGCCGTGGACGCGGCGGTGCAGGCGGCGCTGGCGCTGTCGTGCTCGGTCCACGAGACCTCCGTCTTCGCGCGCAAGAACTACTTCTACCCGGATCTCCCCAAGGGCTACCAGATCTCGCAGTACGAGCGGCCGCTGGCGACCGGCGGCGTCGTCGAGCTCGGCGCCGGGGCCGCCGCCAGGCGCATCGGCATCACGCGCGTGCACCTGGAGGAGGACGCCGGGAAGTCGCTGCACGCGGGGTTCGCCGACTCCGACCGCAAGACCTACGTCGACTACAACCGCAGCGGCGTGCCGCTCATCGAGATCGTCACCGAGCCGGATCTGCGATCCCCCGCCGACGCCGCCGAGCTCTTCGCGCGCCTGCGCGCGATCCTCGTCTGGCTCGGCGTCAACGACGGCAACATGGAGGAGGGGAGCCTCCGCTGCGACGCCAACGTCTCGGTGCGGCCGGCGGGCGCGCCCGCGCTCGGCACGAAGACCGAAGTCAAGAACCTCAATTCGTTCCGTTTTCTCCAGAAGGCGCTCGAGCACGAGATCGCGCGGCAGATCGAACTGGTCTCGGCGGGGCGGCGCGTGGTGCAGGAGACGCGACTGTTCGACGCCGCCTCCGGCCGCACGATCTCGATGCGCAGCAAGGAGGAGGCGCACGATTATCGCTACTTCCCCGAGCCCGATCTGCCGCCGCTGGTCGTCGATGCCGCACGCCTCGAACGGATCCGCGAGGCGATGCCCGAGCTGCCCGACGCGCGGCGGGCGCGTCTGGCCGAGCGGTACGCGCTGTCCGAGCACGACGCCGCCCAGCTCACGCAGTCGCGCGCGGCGGCCGACTATTTCGAAGAGGCGATTGCCGCCGGCGCGCCGGCGAAGCTCGCGGGGCACTGGATGATGGGCGAGCTTGCGCGCGCGCTCAAGGAGGCGGGCGACGACATCGCGGCGTCGCGCGTCGGCGCGCGCGCGCTCGCGGAGCTGCTCGCGCTGCTCGACGCCGGGACGATCAGCGGATCGATGGCCAAGACGGTCTTCGCGACGATGTACGCCTCGGGCCGCCCGGCCGGCGAGATCGTCGCCGCCGAAGGGCTTGCGCAGATCGACGACGAGCGCCAGATCGTGGCGCTGGTTGCCGAGGCGCTCGCCCTCCACGCCGACGCGGTGGCGCAGTATCGCGGGGGCAAGGCCGGCGCGTTCGGCTTCCTGGTCGGTCAGGTGATGAAGGCGGCGCGCGGCAAGGCGAACCCCGCCCGCGTGAACGCGCTGCTGCGCAAGGCGCTCGAGCCGGGCCCGTAGCGTGGTATACTGGCGCTCCTTCTCGCAACAGTCGTTCCGACGTCCGGACTGGCGGGTGCACAGGCAGCGTGATAGAAACCTATCACCTCTCGAAGCTCTATAGCCGCGGCGTGTACGCGCTGCGCGATCTGTCGCTCAGCGTCGACAAAGGCGAGTTCCTCTTCCTCACCGGGCCCAGCGGCGCCGGCAAGTCGACCTTTCTCCGTCTGCTGCTGCGCCAGGACCAGCAGACCGAGGGCGACCTGAGGGTGAACGGCCGCGACCTGAGCCTGCTCACGCACGCCGAAGTACAGGCCTACCGGCGCTCGGTGGGGTTCGTCTTCCAGGACTTCCGTCTCGTTCCGCGCTTCACCGTCTTCGAGAACGTGGCATTCGTGATGCGCGTGCTCGGGCTGCCCCTGGCGACGCAGCAGCGCAAGACCTTCCAGGCGCTCAAGTGGGTGGGGTTGCAGCACCGGATGAACGCCAGGCCCGAGGAGCTCTCCGGCGGCGAGCAGCAGCGGGTCGCGATCGCGCGGGCGCTGGTCAACGATCCGCACCTGGTGCTGGCCGACGAGCCGACGGGGAATCTCGATCCTGACCTGTCGCTCGAGATCATGAACCTGTTCCGCGAAATCAACGCGCGCGGCACCACGGTGCTCGTGGCCACCCACGACCGCGAGCTGATCCGGCGCGTCGGCCGCCGCGCCATCACGCTCGACCAGGGCCGCGTCGTCGAGGTCGCCTGATGGTGCGCGCGCTCCGCTATTCGCTCGACGAAGCGCTCCTGAGCCTCTGGCGGGGCCGCCGGTCGGGTGCGCTGTCCACGCTGACGATTGCCGTGGCGCTGTTCGTGCTCGGCGCGTTCCTGATCGTGACGCGCAACCTGGACGCGCTGGCCGCCGAATGGGGCCGCGCGGCGGAGATGTCGGTGTACCTCGCCGACGCCATCACGCCCGCCGAGCGGACCGCGGTGGAGGCGATGCTGGCGCCCGGATCGGTGGTCGAGGCCCGCGCCTACGTGTCGAAGGCCGACGGGCTGGCGCGCTTCAAGCAGACGTTCACCGATCTCGCCGCGTCGGTCGACGGACTGGGCGACAACCCGATCCCTGCGTCGTTCGACGTGCGGCTGCGATCGACGCAGGAGGCGCAGGCGGCGCTCGACGGGCTGGCGGCGCGCCTGCGGCAGGCCCCGGGCGTGGCCGACGTGCGCTACGACCGCCAGTGGCTCGACCGGCTCGCCTCGTCGGTGCGCATCGTCGGCGCGGTCGGGTTCGGGCTCGGCGCGCTGCTGACGCTCGCGGCCGCGCTGACGATTGCCAACGTCGTCCGCCTCGCCCTGTTCGCGCGGCGCGACGAGATCGAGATCATGGAGCTGGTCGGCGCGCCGGGGCTCTTCGTCCGCGGTCCCTTCATCGTGGAAGGGGTGCTGCAGGGCGGCCTGGGCGCGCTGCTCGCGCTGCTGCTGCTCGCCGCGCTGTTCTTTGCGATCCGCGCGCCGCTGCTGATGCCGCTCGCGGCGGCGATCAACCTGTCGTCGATCGCATTTCTGTCGCCGCCGCTCGGCATCGGGCTCGTGCTCGGCGGCATGGCCGTCGGATGTCTCGGCGGACTGGTGGCGGCGGCCGGCAGGGTCTGACCGTGCGGCCGTCGATATGGAATCTTGACAGCGGTTTTGGGCCGGCACTACACTGATTTTGTCGGCGACAATCCAGTACCGAGGGCATTGCATGGCGCCACGCATCGTGACCGATCAGCGGCCGATTAGCGCGCAGCACCCGCTTGCGGAGTTCTACCGGCAGGAATTCGTCAAACATCGCCGCTGTCTCCAGAAGCAGCGGCCCTACTACTCCGAAAGCGCCATCAGCGACGTCGAACACGCCCTCACGAAAATCCTCGGACAGCTCGAACAGCTTTGCCGCTGCGACAACGCCGACCGGATCGTCGGCTCGATCCTGAAGCAGTTCGACCTCGTCACCAGGCTCTCCGCCTGGACCGACCCGACCCACACCCACTGACGCGCGCTTCCGCCACGCTCCGGCAGGATCTCCTCGACATCGCCCGGGCCGGCATTGCCGCGGTCGACGCCGCCGTGCTCGTCGCCCGCGCCGCGCCTGCCGGGTGGCTCGATCGGGACGCGCACGGCGGGGTGCACCTGATTGCGGCAGGCAAGGCCGCGACCGCGATGGCCGCGGCCGCGATCGGGCGGCTCGGCCCCGAGGCGGTCCACGCCGGCGTGCTGGCCGCGCCCTATGCCGACGATGCGGCCGTCGGCCGGCTGGAGTCGTTTCGGGGCGGTCATCCGACGCCCACGCCGGCGAGCGCGCGCGCCGGCTGTCGCGCGCTGGCGCTCGCCCGCGCGGTTCCAGGCGACGGCCTGCTGCTCGTGCTGCTGTCGGGCGGCGCGTCGGCGGCGCTGGCCGCCCCGGCCGACGGCATCACGCTCGAGGACAAGCGCGACACGACGGCGCGGCTGCTCGGCGGCGGGGCCGAC
This sequence comes from Acidobacteriota bacterium, assembly GCA_020850715.1. GTDB lineage: Bacteria > Acidobacteriota > Vicinamibacteria > Vicinamibacterales > CAVVIG01 > JADZED01. The sequence continues at coordinate 20,330 of JADZED010000075.1, read as the reverse complement.
ATCCAGGCGCTCAACACGGTGCGCAAGCACCTGTCGGCGGTCAAAGGCGGCCAGCTCGCCGCCGCGTCGGCGGCGAGTTGCGTCACCCTCGCGATCTCAGACGTCGTAGGCGACGATCTGAGCATCATCGGATCGGGACCGACCGTCGCCGACGCCAGCACCTTCGCCGACGCCCTTGGGGCGCTGCGCGGCTTCGGCGGCGTCGAGGGCCATCCCTCGCCGGTCGTCGCGCGGCTGCGCGCCGGGGCAGCCGGCAGGCTGCCGGAGACGCCCAAGCCGGGCGATCCGCGGCTCGCGCGCGCGAGCGCGCGCCTCATCGGCAGCCGCGCCGACGCGATGGACGGCGCGGCCGCGCGCGCGCGGGCGCTCGGATATCGCGTCGTGCGCGTCGAGGAGGCGATCGTCGGCAGCGCGCGGAGCGCGGGGCGTGCGCACCTGCAGGCGTGGCTCGCCCGGCTCGCCGGTGTGCCCGGGCCGGCCTGCGTGATCGCCAGCGGCGAAACGACGGTGCACGTACGCGGACCCGGCAAGGGCGGACGCAACCAGGAGTTCGCGCTCGCGGCGGCGGAGGTGCTTGCCGCCGCAAGCGTCCCGGCGGCGGTCGCAAGCGTGGGCACCGACGGCATCGACGGGCCGACCGACGCGGCGGGCGCCATCGCCGACGCCTCGACGATCGCCCGCATGCAGGCGCGTGGACTGGGCGATCCCGCGCGGTATTTCGATCAGAACGACGCGTACGGGCTGTTCTCTCAGCTCGGCGATCTCATCCACACCGGTCCGACCGGAACCAACGTGGGCGACCTCCAGATCGTCCTCCTTGGGTGATACTGAAGACCAGACCCGGGGGGTCTGCACGACAACCATGCTTTCTCCAGACCAGGTGCTCGCGACGATGCGCGAGCGCGTCCATCATCCTGCGAGCAGTCGCGAGCTCCTGCAACTCCTCGAGATTCCGCGCGACGAGCGCACCGCCTTCAAACGCCATCTGAAGGCGCTGGTGGCGTCGGGCGCCCTCATCGAGGTCCGGGGCCATCGGTTCGGCCTGCCCGAGAAGATGGACCTGTATGTCGGCCGCCTGCAGACGCATCCCGCCGGCTACGGGTTCGTCACGCCCGAGCGTCCGCTCGAGGCGGGCGCCGGCGACGTCTACATCGCCGGACCGCTCATCAGCGACGCGATGAACGGCGACCGCGTCGTCGTCCGCATCGAGAAGATCAAGGAGGGCGGGCGCGTTGAAGGGCGCGTCATTCGCATTCTCGAGCGCGCCAACGAGTCGCTCGTCGGCCGGTACGACCGCGACGAGGCCGGCATGGGCTACGTCGTCCCGTTCGATCGCCGGATCCTGATGGACGTCGCCGTGCCGCCCGGACAGGAGGGGGGCGCTTCGCCCGGCGAGATGGTGATCGTGGAGTTGACGCGCTGGCCCACGGCGAATCGCGGGGCGGCCGGCCGCGTGGCCGAGGTGCTGGGCGACATCGACGCGCCGGGCGTCGATACCGAGATCATCATTCGCAAATGGGGGATTCCCGACGCGCACTCCCCGCAGGCGGTTGCCGAGGCGATCCGCCTGGGCACCGCGGTGTCCGAGCGCGACACGCGGGGCCGCACCGACTTCCGCGGCGTCCCGACGGTGACGATCGACGGCGAGCACGCACGCGACTTCGACGATGCGATTACGATCGAGAGGCTGCCGAGCGACCGCTTCAGGCTCGGCGTGCACATCGCCGACGTGTCGCACTACGTGCGGGAGGGGAGCGCGCTCGATCGCGAGGCGTACGAGCGCGGCACCTCGGTCTATTTTCCCGAGCGCGCGGTGCACATGTTCCCCGCCGAACTGGCGACCGGCCTGTGCAGCCTCAATCCGCACGTCGATCGCCTCGTCCAGTCGTGCGTCATGGAGGTCGACCGCCGCGGCGAGGTCGTCCGTGCGGACGGCCACGACGGGGTGATCCACAGCAGCGAGCGCATGACCTACACGGAGGTGAACGGCATTCTCGCCGAGCGCGACCCGGATCTGCTGCGGCGCCACGCTCCGCTGGTGCCGATGTTCGAGCAGATGCACGAACTGTTTCAGATTCTCAACGATGCCCGGCGGCGGCGCGGGTCGATCGACTTCGATCTCAACGAAGCCGAGATCGTCGTCGACGAGGGGGGGAGCGTCGAGGCCATCATCGCGCTGCAGCGCAACGTCGCGCACCGGATCATCGAGGAGTTCATGCTGCTCGCCAATGAGACCGTGGCGTCCCACCTGGAGACCAACGGCGCGCCGGCGCTCTACCGGGTGCACGAGGAGCCCGACGTGCTCAAGGTCGCCAGGTTCGAGGAGTTCATCTCCGGCTTCGGCTACAGCCTCGGCGCCCCCCTCACGGCGCTGAGGCCGCGGCATTTCCAGAAGCTGCTCGACCGGATCCACGGCAGGCCGGAAGAGAAGCCGATCGCGTTCCTGATGCTCAGGACCATGCAGAAGGCACGCTACGCGCCCGAGGACCTCGGACATTTCGGCCTGGCCGCCACCAGCTACACGCATTTCACGTCGCCGATCCGCCGCTATCCGGATCTGGTGGTGCATCGGGCGCTGCGGGCGCTGCGCCACGGATCGCTGACCGACGAGGTGCGCGAGGACTGGAGCGAGGACCTGCCCGAGACCGCGCGGCACGCCTCGGAGATGGAGCGCCGCGCAGACGATGCCGAGCGCGAGTTGCTGCAGTGGAAGAAGGTGAAGTTCATGGCCGACAAGGTCGGCGACGAGTTCGAAGGCTACGTCATCGGCGTCGCCGCCTTCGGCCTGTTCGTCGAACTGGTCGAGCACTTCGTCGAGGGGCTCGTGCACGTATCGACGATGGCCGACGACTACTACCGCTACCTCGAGGATGCGCACATCCTTCGCGGAGAGAACACCCACAAGGCCTATCGGCTCGGCGACACGGTGCAGGTGCAGGTCGTCCGCGTCGATCTGGATGCGCGGCGGATCGACCTCGGGCTGGTGGAGATTCTCGAGCAGGTGCGGGCGGGCGCGCGCGGCCCGCGGCGCAGCAGGGCGCGGCAGAAGGAGCAGGCCGCGGGGCGGAAACGGAAGCAGAAGCCGCGCCCCGGAAGGCGCCGGGCGCGCTAGGCCTTGTGATCGGCCTCGCCGTCGCGCTTGGCCGTCTCGTCCTTGAAGTTCTTGATCGCGCTGCCGATGCCCCGGCCGATCTGCGGCAGCCGGTTGGCGCCGAAGATGATCAGGATGATGAACAGGATGATGATCAGTTCCGGCAGGCCCAGGCGACCCATGTCGAGCTCCTTCGGGTTGGCGCGAATTTCGGGCTCATTGTACCACCGAACGGGGAGGGCGCCGTTGACGGACACCTTACGTCCGGCGCGACGCTCGTTGCGCCCGGCACGGACTCGCCGGCCGTTCCCGCGCCGGACCCCGGCGCTCAGGCCCACGGCGCGCCCGATCGCATCCACGCCCAGGCCAGCCGCAGTTCGAGCGTTCGGATCAGCCGCCACTTGAGCGTGGCATACGGCTGCCGGCCGGCAACCAGATCGGCCATCACCCGCCGGACGGCCCCGCTGTGGCGGAGCGCGCGCAGCAGCAGGCCCGTGAACCGGGGATGGAAGAAGCCATCCTTCAGCGCTGCGGCGCACCTGAGCTCGGTGGCGATCTCGTCGGCGATGCGCGCCGCGTACTCCCGCGCGGCGTTCGGCCCCTGCACGGCGGCAGCGGCGAATCGGCCCGACTGGATGGCGAAGAAGATGCCCTCGCGGGTGATCGGATCCACCAGGCCGGCCGCGTCTCCAGCCAGACACCACCGCGATCCCGCCGTCGGCAGCCGGTCGAAATCGGCGGCGTGCAGCGAGGGAATCGGCCACGAATACGCCGCCAGAGAAGCGCCGCCCGCAATGCGGGTCGACCGGATCCAGTCCGCTGCGCGCTGGCGCAACTGCCTGGAGCCGACGCCGGTATCGGCCTGGGTGCAGATGCCGATCGCAAGATGATTCGGCCGCGGAAACGACCAGATGTACCCGGGGGGATCGGGGACGATCTCGATCACGACCTCGCGGCTGGTGACGCCGTGCGCGAAGAACCCGGTCGCGATCGACAGCTGATCCCGCCTGAACGGGCACGCGAGGCGCCGCCGCACGAGGCTGTTGGCGCCGTCGGCGCCGATGAGGAATCCAGCGCGCAGGATGCCGTGCGGCGTCTCGACCCGGACCGCGGTTCGATCGACCGCCACCTCCGAGACGCGCGTCTCGACGAGCGTGGCGCCGGCGCGGCGCGCCGCGTCGAGCAGCCGTCCGTCGAAGTCCGCGCGGCTCGCCACGACGAGCGCGCTGGCCGGCGCGATGCCGTGGGCCTCCAGCGGGACGATCGCGGCGCTCCCCGCCCTGGCGTCGGCGAAACGGGCCGTCTCGATCACTGCCGCCGTCAACCCGGCGGGGTCGATCGCATCGGCGACGAGCGCCAGCGCCCGCCCGGTCACGCCGCCGCCGCACGGCTTCTCGCGCGGATGCGACGGATCGACCAGGGCGACCGACGCGCCCGCCCGCGCCAGCGCCCAGGCGGCCGATGCGCCGGCGGGCCCGGCGCCGACGACGATGACGTCATAGGCAGAGGTCACGATGCGGGTGCCGCGAGATCGGGCAGCCCCGCTATGGTGCCACGAGCGCGCGTCGCCTCGCGTGATAACATCTGGCGCCATGGTTGACGCCGACTCGGGCCTCTTCACCGTCGCGGTCTTCCAGGATGCCGCGTGGGCCCAGAAGGCGCTCCAGGCGCTGGCGCGGGCAGGCTTCGCACCGGCGTCGCTCACCGTCATCGCCGCCGACGCGCCGGCCTCCCGCGCGCTGATCGAGACGACCTTCGGCGCCGCGGCTCAGGCGTTCGAGATGGCGCATGTGGGTCCCGTCGTCGCGCGCGGTCCGCTGGTCGACCTCCTGCAGGGGGCTTCGGGCGATCTGGCCAGGCTGGGGCTCGCCGGCACGCTGCGCCGCGCCGGGTTCCAGTCCCACGACTGCCGGATCTTCGAGGTGCTGACGGGTCGCGGCGGCGTGCTGGTTGCCATCCGTGACGAGCCGCGCGCCTCGGATGCGCTGGCCGTCTGCCACTCGTACGGCGGCGGGAACGCCGCGATCGGCGCCTGGCACGGCCGCGTCTGAGCGCCTGGCCCCGACCGGTTTCCGCGCTCTGCTGCGCCTGAGGCGGCGGGGCGTTCCGCCCTCACGCTCGAGCTCCGAGGCATTTCTTTTGCAGTTGCGGCCCTGGAGAAGCGTGCGCGACAATGGTTTCGCGCCCCTCGTCCACTCTCCATGGCTGAAGCTGCCGGACTGTCGCCCATTCGGCCGAATCGATCCGTCGGACATCTGTCCGTCCGGATCGATGGGGATCATCCGCACGAGGTGCCGTTTCTCTTCGAACAGCAGCACAAGCGTATCGCACCCGCGCTCGGCGTCTCCTTCGCCGCGCACATCGCCTTTGCGGCGGTCGTCTTCCTGCTCTTCAAGTACGCGCCGGCCGGCCAGGCGATCGCCGGATTCATGCCGGCGTCGCTCAGCGATCAGATCGTCTGGTTGAGTGCTCCGGGGCCTGGTGGGGGCGGCGGCGGTGGCGGAAACCAGATGGAGGAACCGCCGCGCCAGGCCGAGTTGCCGGGCAAGGACAGGCTCACGGTGCCGGTCGAGAAGCCGCCGAAGCTCGAGCCGCCCAAGGTGGAGAAGGAACCCGAGCCGATCGCGCAGTTGAACCTTCCGGCGCAGACGCTGGCCTCGGCCGCCGAGACGATGCTCGGCACGATCGAGCGGGTCCCGGGTCCACCGACCATCTCGCAGGGATCGGGCGCCGGGGGCGGGGTTGGCGCAGGCGCCGGCGTCGGCATCGGCACCGGCAGCGGGTCCGGTCTCGGACCGGGGACGGGCGGCGGCACCGGCGGCGGCGTCTATCGGCCGGGCAACGGCGTGGAACTGCCGAAGATTCTCCGCGAGGTCAAGCCGCAATACACCTCGGAGGCGATGCGCGCGAAGGTGCAGGGTACGGTGCTGCTCGAGTGCGTCGTCAAGGCCGATGGCAGCATCGGCGACGTGCAGGTGATCCGGTCGCTCGACCGGAGCTTCGGCCTCGACGAGGAAGCGATCAAGGCAGCCCGGCAGTGGCGCTTCGTCCCCGGCACGCGCCTGGGCACGCCAGTCGCCGTGCTCGTGACGATCGAGCTCACCTTCACGCTGCGGTAGGATCTCGGGAACTGGGAACGGAGGCGGGAAAAACCAAGGCCCGGGAGCGCAAGCTCGCCGGGCCTTTCTTCTTTCCTACGACTGGCGACTGGCGGCTCAGTACATGCCGCCCATGCCGCCGGGCCCACCGGGGCCTGCGGCCGCTTCCTTCTTCTCCTCGGGGATGTCGCAGATGAGCGCCTCGGTCGTGAGGAGCAGCGAGGCGATCGAGGAGGCGTTCTGGAGCGCGGAGCGGACGACCTTCACCGGATCGATGACGCCGGCCTTCACCAGGTCCTCGTAGGTGTCGGTGAGGGCGTTGAAGCCCTCGGTGTCCTTCATCTCGCGCACCTTCTGGACGACGATCGACCCCTCGTGGCCGGCGTTGGTCGCGATCCAGCGCATGGGCTCTTCGATGGCCCGGGTCACGATGTTCACGCCGATTTGCTGGTCGCCGCCGAGCTTCAGCGCGTTCAGCGAGCGGCCCGCACGGATGAGCGCGACGCCGCCGCCGGGCACGATGCCCTCTTCGACCGCCGCCTTGGTCGCGTGCATGGCGTCCTCGACGCGCGCCTTCTTCTCCTTCATCTCGGTCTCGGTGGCGGCGCCGACCTTGATCACCGCGACGCCGCCGACCAGCTTGGCGAGCCGCTCCTGCAGCTTCTCGCGATCGTAGTCGGAGGTCGTGTCTTCGATCTGCATCCGGATCTGCTTGACGCGCCCCGAGATCGCCTCCGAGCTGCCGGCGCCCTCGACGATCGTGGTGTTGTCCTTGTCGATGGTGACCTTCTTCGCCTTGCCGAGATCGTCGAGCTTGAGGTTCTCGAGCTTGAGGCCGAGATCCTCGGTGATGGCCTTGCCGTTGGTGAGGATCGCGATATCCTCGAGCATCGCCTTGCGGCGATCGCCGAAGCCGGGGGCCTTCACGGCGGCCGCCTGCAGCGTGCCGCGCAGCTTGTTGACCACGAGCGTCGCCAGCGCCTCGCCCTCGATGTCCTCGGCGATGATGAGCAGCGGGCGGCCGAGCCGCGCCACCTGCTCCAGCACCGGCAGCAGGTCCTTCATCGAGCTGATCTTCTTCTCGTGAATCAGGATCACCGGGTTCTCGAGCACGACCTCCATGCGCTCGGGGTCGGTCACGAAGTAGGGCGAGAGATAGCCGCGATCGAACTGCATGCCCTCGACGACCTCGAGCGAGGTGTCCATGCTCTTGGCTTCCTCGACGGTGATGACGCCGTCCTTGCCGACCTTGTCCATCGCCTCGGCGATGATCTTGCCGATCGTCTCGTCATTGTTGGCCGAGATGGTGCCGACCTGCGCCACCATGTTGCCGCCGACGTCCTTCTTCATCTTCCGCAGCTCGCCGGTGATCGCTTCGACCGCCTTCTCGATGCCGCGCTTGACCTCCATCGGGTTCGCGCCGGCCACGACGTTCTTCGCGCCCTCGCGGTAGATCGCCTGCGCGAGCACCGTCGCCGTCGTCGTGCCGTCGCCCGCCGTGTCCGAGGTCTTGCTGGCGACCTCGCGGACCATCTGTGCGCCCATGTTCTCGAGCGGATCCTTGAGATCGATCTCCTTGGCCACGGTCACGCCGTCCTTCGTGATCGTCGGGGACCCGAACTTCTTGTCGAGGACGACGTTGCGGCCCTTCGGGCCGAGCGTCACCTTGACCGCGTCGGCCAGCTGGTTGACGCCGCGCAGGACCGCCTGCCGCGACTGCTCGCCGTAAACAATCTGCTTCGCCATTGATCGCTCCTAATCGCTGATGATTCGAGGCCGCGCCGCGCGCCGCCTACTTCTTCTTCTTCTCGCTGCCGCCGGCGCCGTCCTCGAGGACGGCCAGGACTTCGTCTTCGCGCATGATCAGGTAGTCCTGACCATCCAGCCTGATCTCCTGTCCCGAATACTTGCCGAACAGGATCGTGTCTCCCGCCTTGACGTCGAGCGCCACGCGCTTCCCGTCGTCCTTCACCTTGCCGTTGCCAGCCGCGGTGACCCGGCCCTGCTGGGGCTTCTCCTTCGCGGAGTCGGGGATGATGATGCCGCCGATCTTCTGTTCGCCTTCCTCGATGCGCTGGACAATGATGCGGTCGTGCAGCGGTCTGACGTTCATGCCTGTACTCCGTCTGATCGTTGAGAGTTGGAGGTTCGTTCCAAGAAACTTCTGCGCCCCACCGGAGGCTAGCACTCACCGTGGGCGACTGCCAATTATATGGCTGCCGCTGGCAGAGTCAAGGGGGGACTGCCAGCGCAGTCGCGCAGTCGGGACGGCGGGAACGGCCGGAAGGCCGCGCGGCCCGGCTCAGCGGGCTTCGCCGGCCCGCTTGATCCGGTACGCCCCCATCTTGCGGGTCAGCGTGTTGCGATGCATGCCGAGCGCGGCGGCGGTGCGGGTGAGGCTGCCCGCCTGCTGGCCGAGCACGCGCGCGATGAAGCGCTTCTCGAATTCGCTGACCGCGTCGTCGAACCGCACGCCGCGGTCGACCATTTCCTCGACCAGCTTCTCCAGGCGATCGGCGATCACTCGATCTCCCGGCCGGTGAGGCGCCGGAACGCCTCGATGTACTTCTCGCGCGTGCGTGCGATGACCTCGTCGGGCAGCGCCGGCACCGGCGGCTGCTTGTTCCATGCGATCTGCTCGAGGTAGTCGCGGACGAACTGCTTGTCGAAGCTTGGCTGGGTGCCCCCGGGGCGGTAGGTGTCGCGCGGCCAGAATCGCGACGAGTCGGGGGTGAGCATCTCGTCGATGACGATCACGCGGGTCTCCTCGGGGCCGCCTCCGGGCAGCAGGCCGAACTCGAACTTCGTGTCGGCCACGATGATGCCGCGCTGCTCGGCAAAGGCCGCGCCTTCCGCGTAGAGCTGCAGCGTGAGCGCCTTGACGCGCGCGAGCAGCGCCGGAGAGATCATGGCCGCCGCCTCGCGCTCGCTGATGTTCAGGTCGTGGCCGGTCTCGGCCTTCGTGGCGGGCGTGAAGATCGGCTCTGGCAGCCGGTCCGACTCCTTCAGTCCCTTCGGCAGCCGGATGCCGCAGACCTCGCCGCTCGAGAGATAGTCCTTCCAGCCCGAACCCGACAGGTACCCGCGCGCGACGCATTCGATGGGGAGCGGCTGCGTCCGGGTGACCAGCATCGAACGGCCGCGGAGCTGCTCGGCGTGGGCGCGGGCCGCCGCCGGATAGGTGTCGGGATCGGTCGACAGCACGTGGTTGCCGACGATGTCCTTCGTGCGGCCGAACCAGAAGGCGGAGATCTGGGTGAGGACCTTGCCCTTGTCGGGAATGCCCGACCCGAGCACGAAATCGAAGGCCGAGATGCGATCGCTGGCGACGAAGACGAGCCGATCGCCGAACTCGTAGATGTCGCGCACCTTCCCCCGGCGATCGGGCCGGCGCGAGCCGAGAGTGGTCTGGAGGACGGGCAGGGCGAGCGGCACGAGCAACCTCGATGTCGATGCGAATCGGGACTGAACACCGGATCTTACCGGTTGCGCCGCCTGCCGACAACAACAACATGTAGGGGCGGTATAGTAGATGGCGCTCAACGCACATGCGGACCCGCTTGCGGACAGGGATCGTCGTCGCGGTGGCCGCCGCCCTGATCGTGCTGTTCCTGCGCAACGTCGATTTCCGGCACGTGCTGGCCGCGATTGTGCGCGCGCGGGTCGACTGGCTCGCGCTGTCGCTGGCATCGATGTTCGTGAATCTCGCGCTGCGCGCATGGCGCTGGCAGTACCTGCTCGAACCGATCGGCACGACCAGCTTTGCCGGCGCGTTTCGGGCGACCGCCGTAGGTTTCGCCGCCAGCACGGTGCTGCCCGCGCGCGCGGGTGAATTCATCCGGCCGTACTTCCTGTCCCGGCAGAACCGCGTGAGCGCGACCGGCGCCTTCGCGACCGTGATCCTCGAGCGGCTGCTCGACGTGGTGACGGTCCTGGCGTTCCTGGCGGTCTACGGGTTCCTGTTCGGCCGGCGGTTCGCCGCGGCCAATCCGGTCGCGTTCGAGCGGATGACGTGGGTCGGGGCCGCGGCGGGCGCGGGCGCTGCCGCCGCGCTCGCCGTCCTGTTCGTGCTGGCCGGAGATCCGGCGCGCATCGGCCGCGCGATGGAGCGGCTGGCCCGGGTGGTCCCTTCGGCGCTGGCCGGCATGCTGGCCCGGGTGGCGGAGAAGTTCGCCCGCGGGCTGGGCGCCATCCGCCGGCCGCGGCGTCTGGTCGTCGCGGCGTTCTGGTCGGTTCCCTTGTGGCTGTCGATTGCGGCCGGGATCTGGGCCGCGGCGGCGGCCTTCGATCTCGGCATCGACTTCGCCGGCTCATTTCTGATCATCGCGCTGCTGTCGCTCGGGGTGACGGTGCCGACGCCCGGGGCCATCGGCGGCTTCCATTTCGCCTTCCGCTACGGGGCGACCACCTTCTTCGGCGCTCCCGACGACGCGGCGGTCGGCGCCGCCATCGTGCTGCACCTGCTGTCGGTCGGGCCGGCGCTCGGGCTCGGGCTCCTGTTTGCCGCGCAGGAAGGGCTCAACATGAGCGGCATCCAGCGGCTCGCCGACCAGGCCGAGCACCGCTCCACGGCGCTGCCATGAAGTGTCCCTACTGCGGCCACCCGGGCGACAAGGTCGTCGATTCGCGCGAGAGCAAGGAGGGCGAGGTGATCCGCCGCCGGCGCGAGTGCCTCGAGTGCGGCAAGCGGTTCACCAGCTATGAGCGGATCGACGAGATCCCCTACATGGTGGTGAAGAAGGACGGGTCCCGCGAACGTTTCGATCGTCAGAAGCTGGTGGCCGGCCTGTTGAAGGCGTGCGAAAAGCGGCCGGTGAGCGTCGCGGCGGTCGAAGTCGTCGCCGACCGCGTGGAGACGGCGCTGCAGGATCGGCCGGAGAAGGAGATTGCGACGGCCGACATCGGCGCCTTCGTCATGGAGGAGCTCAAGCGGCTCGACAAGGTGGCCTATGTGCGCTTCGCGTCGGTCTACCGCCACTTCCGGGACATCAACGAATTCGCCGAGGAACTCAAGCAGCTGCTGAACCCGAAGGATTGAGCCCGGAGGCCGAGGATGCCCGCGACGGCCACGTCGATCACGCCTCGCCGTTCGTCGGGAAACCGGGTCCCGGACGCTCCGCGCCGCCGTCCGCTTCGCGACAACCCGCGTCTGATCCTGGCGGGCATTGCCGCGCTGAGCCTGGCGCTTGTCGTCATCCTCGTGCTGGCCAACGGCACACGGAGCTTTTCGCCGGACTTCCTGACCGAGTTCGTTCTCTACGCGCTGTCGGCGGCCGACCTGACGATCCTCGTCGCCCTGGCGTTCGTGCTGGCGCGCAACATCGTGAAGCTGATTGTCGAGCGGCGGCGCGCGCTGCCCTTCGCCCGGTTTCGCGCGAAGCTCGTGGCGCTGCTCCTGGCGATGACGCTGGTGCCGGCGGTGCTCGTCCTGATGGTCGGCAGCGAGCTCATCCGCACCAACATCGATCGATGGTTCAACGCACCGATGGAGGACATGCTGGCAGCCGCCAATCAGATTGCCGGCGACTACTACCGCGAACGGCTGGCCGTGGTCGCCGATCACGCGGGCCGGATCGCCGGCTCGCTTGCCGCCGAGGGCGCGCCGGCGTTCGATGCCGCGCCGGTCGGCGAGCTGATCGCGCCGGAGGTCGACCTGCACCGGGTGCAGGCCGTGCGCGTCTACCGTGCCCGGGCGGCGGGCACGACGGGGCGGCTCGCGCTGGTGGCGGAGTCGGTTCAGCCCGGCGTGCCCGCGGGCCGCGGCGGCGCGGCGGCCGAGGAGGTCGCAGTCGAGGCGCTCGCCGGGTCGGCCGACGCGCGCCGGATCGAACGGCTCGGCGCCGCTGGCGATCTGCTGCATGCGGCGGCCGTGGTGCGGGAGCCCGACGGCGAGGCAATCGGGGTGGTCGTCGCGAGCGGGTACCTGGCCGGCGAGCAGGCGACGCGGCCGCGGCGCCTGGCCCAAGCGTTCGAGAGCTACAACCAGCTGCGGGTGCTCCGCCGGCCGCTGACGGGGCTGTACCTGTCGTTCTTCCTGATGGTCACGCTGATGATTCTGGTCGGGGCGACCTGGATGGGGCTCTACGTGGCCAAGCGCATCACGCGGCCGGTGCTCGCGCTGGCGGCGGCGGCGCGCGAGATCGGGGCGGGACGCCTCGATCAGCATGTCGAACCGCAGGGGAACGACGAGTTCGGCACGCTGGTCGACGCCTTCAACACGATGGCCAGCGAACTCGCCATCAGCCGGCGGAGGGTCGAGCGCTCGACGCTCGAGCTCGAACGCAAGCATGTCGAAGTCGAGGCGCGGCGCCGCTACATCGAGACGATCCTCGAGCGTGTCGCCACGGGCGTCGTGTCGATCGACGCCGCCGGCGCGATCGCGACAATCAATGCCGCGGCGTCGCGGCTGCTCGGTCTGGAGCCTGCGGCGATCGGGCGGCCGGCGGCGGCGGTCTTCGACACCCCGGATCTCCAGCCGATCAGGGCGCTGCTGGCGGGAGCGGGACGCTCGAAGGATGCGCCGTCGGCGCAGGAAGTGGCGATTTCGCGGGCGGGGCAGGAACTGCGGCTTGCCGCGGTGGCCACACCTCTGGTCGGCGAGACCAGCGCCCCCGAGGGCGTCGTGCTGGTCCTCGACGACGTCACCCCGCTCATCCGCGCGCAGAAGGTGGCGACATGGCGCGAGGTGGCGCGGCGGCTCGCCCACGAGATCAAGAACCCGCTGACGCCGATTCAACTGAGCGCGGAACGGCTGCGGCGGCACTTCTCGGCCGCTCCACCCAACGCGAAGGCGCTGGTCGAGGAGTGCACGACGACCATCGTCGCCGAAGTCGAATCGCTGAAGGGGCTGGTCGACGAGTTCTCGCAGTTCGCGCGGATGCCGGCGCCGCGCACGGTTCCGACCGACCTCTCGCGGCTGATCGGCGAGACGCTCGCCCTGTACGACGGCCTCTTCCCCGAGGTACGCATCGAGCGGCGGTTCGCCGCGGGGGTGCCGCGCGTGCGGCTCGACGCCGAGCAGATCCGCCGCGTGATCATCAACCTGGTCGACAACGCGATCGAGGCGATGGAGCAGCGCGGGACGATCGTCATCGAGACGCAGCTCGACGCGGGCAACAGCCTCGCGCGCGTCGTCGTCGCCGACGACGGTCCCGGCATCCCGGCGGCGGAGCGGGAAAAGCTGTTCCTGCCGTACTATTCGACCAAGCGCCGCGGCAGCGGCCTGGGGCTCGCGATCGTGCGTCGCATCATCGCCGAGCACGGCGGCAGCATCGACGTCGGCGACAACGCGCCGCACGGGACGCGGTTTACCATTGAACTGCCGTGCTGACCGGCGGCACGCGCCGCCGGGCGCCCGAGCGTGCGCCTGATCCCCGGCCGATCGCGGCGGGTTGCCGATGAAGACCACCATTCTGATCGTCGACGACGAGCCGGGCGTGCGGCAGGCGCTGAGCGGCGTGCTCCGCGACGAGGGCTACGCGGTCGAGGCGGTCGCGAGCGGCGAGGCGTGCCTCGACCGGATGACCAGGGGCGGCATCGACCTCATCGTCCTCGACGTCTGGCTGCCCGGCATGGACGGGCTCGCGACGCTCAGCCGCCTGCGCGAGCGGCAGGTCGACGCGCAGGTGGTGCTCATCTCGGGCCACGGCAACATCGAGTCGGCCGTGCGCGCCATCAAGCTCGGCGCCTTCGACTTCGTCGAGAAGCCGCTCTCGATCGAGAAGACCGTCCTCGTGATCCGCAACGCGCTGAACCAGCGCCGGCTCGAAGCGGAGAACAGGGCCCTGCGGGCCCGCGTCGACCGGCGCCAGACGATGGTGGGCGAGAGCTACGCGATGCGGCAGCTGCGCGAGCAGGTCGCGATGGCGGCGCCGACCAACGGCCGCGTGCTGATCTACGGCGAGAACGGCACGGGCAAGGACCTGGTGGCCCGCACGGTACACGCGCTCAGCCGCCGGCGCAACGGCCCGTTCGTCGAGGTCAACTGCGCCGCCATTCCCGAAGAGCTGATCGAGAGCGAGCTGTTCGGGCACGTGCGCGGCGCCTTTACCGGCGCGGTCGCCGACCGCCGCGGCAAGTTCGAGACGGCCGACGGCGGGACGATCTTCCTCGACGAGATCGGCGACATGAGCGTGAAGACGCAGGCGAAGGTGCTGCGCGTCCTCCAGGAGCACACCGTCGAGGCGGTCGGCGGCCATGCGCCGCTGCGGATCGACACCCGCGTCCTGGCCGCCACCAACAAGGAGCTGCCGGCCGAGATTCGCGCCGGGCGCTTTCGCGAGGATCTCTATTTCCGGCTGAACGTGATCCCGGTGTTCGTGCCGCCGCTGCGCGAGCGGCAGGAGGACATCCCGATGCTGGCCGATCACTTCATGGCCGAGTTTGCCCGCGAGTACGGGCGGCGCATCAAGACGTTCGAGCCGGCGGCGATTGCGGTGCTGCGCGGCTACCCGTGGCCCGGCAACGTGCGCGAGCTGCGGAACGTGATCGAGCGGCTGATGATCATGGTGCCCGGGGAGCGCATCCTGGCCGCCGATCTGGCCTTCCTCGATGCGAGCGCACTTGCCCGGCCGGGGCCGCCGTCCGCGCCGGCCGGACGACCGACGCTGCACGAGGCGCGCGACAGCTTCGAACGCGCCCTGATCCTCCGGACGCTCGCCGAGCAGCAGGGCAACATGTCGCGAACGGCGGAAGTGCTCGGCGTCGAGCGCAGCAATCTGTATCGCAAGATGAAGGCGTTCGGCATCGCGCCCGCGCGGCGCCTCGAGGGCGAGGAAGAATCGGTGTAGCGTCAGCCGAGCAGGCCCGCCTCGACGAGCCGGCGCTCGAGAATCTGATCGGCGCTGAATCGCTGGAGCAGCACGTGCCGCGCCGTCTCGGCGGTGAGCGCCGCCTCGGGCACCAGGCCGACGAGCTCGCTCTCGAGCACCGGGACGCCCAGCCGCTCGGCCTCGGTCCGGACGGCGTCGAACGCCTGCCGGATCGACGTCTGCTCGAAATCGGTCAGATTCATCGACACCTGGGCGACGCCCAGGTGCTCGAGACGGACGCCCATCGCCTTCACGCCGGGAAGGCCGCCGCTGCTGAAGCGCACCGCGCGTGCAATCCGGCGCGCGAGATCGATCCGGTCGGCCGCCAGGTTCACATTGAAGGCGACCAGCGGCATGCGGGCGCCGACCGCAGTCGCGCCGGCCGTCGGATGCGGCGCCGCGGGGCCGTAGTCCGGCTCCCATCCCGGCGTCGCCATCTTTGCCGCCAGCCCTTCGAACTGGCCGCGGCGGATGTCCTCGAGCCGGGTCCGCCACTTCCGCGCCGACGCCTCCTCGTACAGGTAGACCGGGATGCCGAAGGTCGAGGCGATGCCGGCTCCGATTGTCCGTGCCAGGGCCACGCACTCCTGCATCGTGGCGCGGGCGAGCGGGACGAGCGGGACGACGTCGACCGCGCCGATGCGCGGGTGCACGCCGCGGTGCGTGCGCAGGTCGATCGCGGCGACGGCCGCAGCAGTCAGGGCGAGGATCGCGCGCGACACGGCGGCCGGTTCGCCGGCCGCCGTGAAGACCGCGCGGTGATGCGACGGGTCGGCGGAGTGATCGAGCACGCGGACGCCGGCGGCGCGCAGCGCGGCGGCCATCGAGGCGACCACGTCGAGGCGTCGTCCTTCGCTGACATTGGGAATCGCCTCGACGATCATCGAGCCGGAATTCTAGTCCTTGTACAGCGCCGGCGGCGATGCTATAATCCGCTCCCGTACCGTACAGCCTCATGTCCGATCCGCTTCGTACCGACGGCTCACGCGCGAATGACGCCATGTCGGATGCTGATCGCGACGCCCGGATCGAGCAGTTGCTGCTCACAGGGCTCGACCACTACTTCGCCGCCCGGCACGAGCAGGCGATCAACGTCTGGACGCGCGCGCTCTTCTTCGACCGCCATCACCCGCGGGCCCGCGCCTATATCGAACGGGCGCGCAGCGCCATGGCCGAGCGGCTCCGGCAGTCCGAGGAGATGCTTCAAAGCGGCATCACCGCCTTCCATCGCGGCCAGACGGCCGAGGCGCGGCGTCTGATCCAGGCCGCGCTGGACGCCGGCGCGCCGTCGGACGAGGCCTTCGTCCTGCTCGATCGGATCGACCGCCTCGGGCCGGTGCCGATGTCGCCGCGGCCCAATCGGGCGGTTGAGCCCCAGCCGCTCCCGGGTGGTGCTGCGCCCGGCGCCGGGCGTCGCCGCGCATCGGGCGCCGGGCTGGCCGTCGCGGGCGCGCTCGCGGCGATTCTCGCGCTCGCCGGGGCCGCGATCTATTTCGGAACGACGTCCGAGCGGCTGCCGATACCCGTGCTGGGCGGCCTCGGCCGCCGGCCGGCCGTTGCGGACATGGCCGCGCAGGAGCCCGGTCTGCCGCTGCCGAGGCGCGGCGAGATGGCGCTGGTGCGCGCGCGGAGCTTGAGCGCGAGCGGACATCTGTACGATGCGCTGGCGGCGCTCGAGGCCGTTCGGCCGACCGATCCCCAGAAGACCGACGCCGACCAGTTGAGGGCCGCGATTCAGCGGGAACTGCTCGCGGTGCGCCAGTGGTCGACGGCCGACCAAGAGCGGCGTATCCCGTGAAGTGCCCCAAGTGCGGCTATCTCGGCTTCGAGCACGTCGAGCGGTGTCGCAACTGCGGCTACGACTTCCTGCTGTCGCAATCTGCCGGGCTCCCCGAACTTCCGCTCCGTGAGGACGTCCGGGAACCCGGTCCTCTGGCCGATCTCGAACTGGTCGGCCGGACCGCTCGTGCCGGCGCCGACGAGGTCGCACGCGGGACGGCAGGCGACTTCGATGGCGCGCTCGCGCCGGCGCCGCCCGTTGCCGCCGATTTCCGCGCCACCCGGCTCCCGGCCGCCTCACCTCTCGCAGCCAGCGCTGCCGGCCGTTCCGCCGCCGGCGCCCCGAGTGCCCTTGACGCACTCAACGCCCCTCGCGCAGACGGCGGACCCGGTGCACCTGGTGCCGCGTCCTCGCGCCTTCCACTCTTCCCGGCGGGAGACGACGACGATGCGCCGCTGATCTCCAGGCCGTCGCCGCCGCGACAGCCGCTGGCCGTGCGCCGGCCGACACCCGAGAGCGCCCGCCTGCGCGCCGAGGCGGTGCGCAGCGTGCCGCTCGCGCTGCCGCTCGCGCCGGAGCCGGCGGCGCATTCCGGCGCCGCGGGGGAGCGCCCCCGGGCCGGCGGCGCGACGCCGCCGCAGGACGTCGACACCGCAAGTGTTGGCGCGCGCGTCGCCGCGGCCACCATCGATCTCGCCATCCTCGCGGCCATCGACGCGGCGGTCGTGTACTTCACGATGCAGATCTGCGGGCTCACGACGGCCGACCTGGCCATCGTGCCGAAGGTGCCGCTCGCCGCATTTCTGTTCGCGCAGAACGGCGGCTATCTGGTGGCGTTCACGGCCGGCGGCCAGACGCTCGGGAAGATGGCGGCCGGCATCAGGATCGTCTCGGCCGAGGGAGAGAGTGGGCTCGACGTCACGCAGGCGCTGATCCGCACGCTCTGCTGGATCGCACTCGCCGTGCCCGGCGGGCTTGGTTTCGCGTCCGCGGTCTTCAGCCGCGACCGCCGCGGCCTGCACGACCGGTGTGCCGGCACCCGTGTCGTGCGTGCCTCGGCCTGACGCGCCGAACCGCCCCGACCAGTACATGATCCGATCGGTCGCTCTCGCCTGCGCCACGGTGCTGGGCGTCGGGTACGCGCCGGTGGCGCCCGGCACGTTCGGATCCGCGGCAGGTCTGCTCTTGTGGTGGCTGCTGCCGCAGTCGCCCGGCGCGCAGGCGGCGGCAATCGCCGGCGTCTTCGCGCTCGGCGCCTGGTGCGGCACCGTGGCCGAACGGGACAGCGGCCGTATCGACCCCGGGCACGTCGTCATCGACGAGGTCCTCGGCATGCTGGTGACGCTGTTCATGAATCCAGCCGGCTGGGTCGGCGGGGGCGCCGCCTTTGTCGCGTTCCGCCTGTTCGACATCGCGAAACCGTACCCGGCCGATCGCATGGAGCGGCTGCACGGCGGCGTCGGGATCATGGCCGACGATGCGATGGCGGGCGTGTACGCGAATCTGGCGCTGAGGGCCGCGCTCGCGATCTCCGGGTATCCGGGCTAGCGGGGCCGCGGCACGTCCAGATGAAGGCCTGTCTTCTTGCCATTGGCAGCGAGATGCTGACGCCGGAGCGCATCGACACCAACTCGCTGTTTGCCACCGGGCGGCTCAACGAGATCGGCTACGACGTGCGGCTCAAGGCCGTCGTCGGCGACGATCTGGACGATCTGGCGCGCGCATTCTCCTGGGCGCTCGAATGGGCCGATCTCATCGTCGCGACCGGGGGGCTTGGTCCGACCTCGGACGATCTGACGCGGGATGCCGTCGCGCGCGTGCTGCAACTGCCGTTCGACGTCGACGAGGGCGTGCTCGAACGCATCCGACAGCGGTTCGAGCGGCGCGGCCGCCCGATGCCCGCAAACAACCGCCGCCAGGCGATGGTGCCGCGCGGAGCGGCGCTGCTCGACAATCCCGGCGGTACGGCGCCCGGCCTGTGGCTGCGCAGCGGAACGCGGATCATCGTACTGCTGCCCGGACCGCCGCGCGAGATGAGGCCGATGCTCGACGCCGTCGTTCGCGACCGCCTTGCGCCGGACGCCGATGGCCGCCTGTTCCGCCGTGTCGTGCGGCTCACCGGCCTCGCCGAGTCGGAAGTCGACGGGCGCGCCGAGCCGCTGTTCATCCGATGGGCCTCGCGGCCGAGCCCGATCCGCACGACCATCCTTGCCGTGAAGGGACAGACCGAACTGCACCTGGCCGTGCGGACGGGCGACGCCGCCTCGGCGCACGCGGCGCTCGATGCGGCGGTCGGCGAGCTCCAGGCGATCTTCGGCGCGTCGATCTTCAGCACCGACGATCGGAACCTGGAGACGGTGGTCGGCGCCCTGCTGCGCGAGCGCGGCCTCACCATCGCGGTCGCCGAGTCGTGCACCGGCGGACTGCTCGCCTCGCGCCTCACCGATGTGCCGGGCAGCTCAGCGTACGTCGACCGCGGGGTGGTGTGCTACAGCAATGCGGCGAAAGTCGACATGCTCGGGGTGCCGTCCGAGCTGATCGAGCGGCACGGCGCGGTCAGCGAACCGGTCGCCGTCGCGATGGCCACCGGCATCCGTTCGCGCGCGCGCACCAGCATCGGTGTCGGCGTGACCGGCATTGCGGGTCCTGGAGGGGGGAGTGCGGAGAAGCCGGTTGGTACGGTCTGCATCTGCGCGGTCATCGGTACGGCCGAACGTGTGCGGACGTTCCAGTTCGTGGGTGAGCGGGAGATGGTGAAGGTCCAGGCGTCGCAGGCGGCGCTGAACCTCGTGCGGCTCCTGGTGCTCGGCGAGGACGTCCACGAGTGGACCGAGCGCCGCTAGCATGCGGCTGTTCGCGGCGATCGAACTGCCAGGGCCGGCGCGCGGCGCCCTGGCGGCGCTGCAGAAGCGGGTGGCCTCGAGCTGCGCAAGGGGCGCCGGGAGCCGTCTGCGCTGGACGCGGCCGGACCAGATGCACATCACCCTGGCGTTCATCGGCCAGGCCGACGAGGCGAGAACGGGCGCGATCGTGCACGCCTGCGCGCCGGCGCTGCCGGTTGACCCGTTTGTCCTCGCGTTCGCCGGGCTGGGCGTCTATCCGGCGCGCGGTGCGCCTCGCGTGCTCTGGGTCGGCGTCGGCGATGGCGCCGGCGAGGTCGTCTTCCTGCAGCGGAGTGTCGCCGCCCGGCTCGCCGCCGCCGGCATCGCGCTCGAGGAGCGCCGCTATCACCCGCACGTCACCCTGGGGCGCTGGAAGGCGTCGCACGGCGCCGACGCGCGGCGCGTGGCGGAGTCCTCGCTGTCGGGAGATGCGATCGAGGTCGTGGTCGATGGCGTCGTGCTCTTTGACAGCCGTCCGTCGGCCGGCGGCCGAGTCTATGAGCCGGTGCTGCGTACGCCGCTGGCGGGCATGCGCCGCGACCCTCTAGTCTCGTGCGGTTAACGGTTTAGGACATCTGGCGATTTTGTCGAGAATCATGTCAGCGTCCTTCGTCCAGACGAATCGCCGTGGTGCTTCGTTGTAATGCTTCAAGTAATCCTCGATCGCGG
>JADZED010000074.1 GCA_020850715.1 Acidobacteriota bacterium | reverse complement strand
CACCCGCGAGCGGCTGCGGCTGGCGGCCTCCGACGCCATCGTGATGCACCCCGGGCCCATGAACCGCGGCGTGGAGATCGCGCCCGAGGTCGCCGACGGCGAGCACGCGGTCATCCTCGAGCAGGTCGCCAACGGCGTCGCGGTCAGGATGGCGGTGTTGTACCTGCTGTCTGGTGGAGCGGAACATGAAGCGGCTGCTTAAGGGAGGGCGCGTCGTCGATCCGGCGAACGGCCGGGACGGCGTGTTCGACGTGCTGGTGGACGGGGATCGCATCGCGCGCGTCGCGAAGGATCTGCCGGCCGACGGCGCGACGGTGGTGGACGTGCCCGCGGGCTTCATCGTCTGCCCGGGCCTGATCGACATGCACGTGCACCTGCGCGAGCCGGGGCAGGAGCACAAGGAGACCGTCGCCACCGGCGTCGCGTCGGCGGTCGCGGGCGGCTTCACCGCCGTCGCGTGCATGCCGAACACCACGCCGGTGAACGACAACGCCGGCGTCACCGAGTTCATCTTGAAGAAGGCCGCGGCCGCGAACCTCGCGCGTGTCTATCCCATCGGCGCCGTGTCGAAGGGGTCGGACGGCGAGCACCTCGCCGACATCGCGGAGCTCAGAGCCGCTGGCTGCGTGGGGCTGTCGGACGACGGGCGCCCGGTAAAGACCGCGCTGCTGATGCGCCGCGCGCTGGAGTACGCCGGCATGTTCGGGATGCCGGTGCTCGAGCACTGCGAGGACCCGTCGCTGAAGGGGGACGGCGTGGCGCACGAGGGATACCACGCGTCGGCGCTCGGCCTGCGAGGCATCCCCGACGTGGCCGAGTCGATCATGGCGCAGCGCGACATCGCGCTCGCGGAGCTCACCGGCGGAACCGTCCACATCTGCCACATGAGCGCGGCCACGACGCTGCGCGCGGTCCGCGCGGGGAAGCGGCACGGCGTGAAGGTGACGTGCGAGGTGGCGCCGCACCACTTCACGCTGACGGACGAGACGCTCGCGAGCCCCGTGAGCTACGACACGAACGCGAAGATGAACCCGCCGCTGCGCGCCGCGGCGGACCGCGACGAGATGATCCGCGGCATCGTCGACGGCAGCGTGGACGCGATCGCGACCGACCACGCGCCCCACCACTACGATGAGAAAAAGGTGGAGTTCGATCGCGCGCCGTTCGGCATCGTCGGGCTGGAAACCTGCGTGTCGATCTCGCTCGATCGCCTCGTACACGCCGGGCTCATCGGTCTGCCGCGGTTCGTCGAGCTGCTCTCGGTGAACCCCGCGCGCATCCTCGGCGTGCCGGGCGGATCGCTGACGGAAGGCGCGGTCGCCGACATCACGATCCTGGCGCCAGACCTCCGCGTCACCGTGGACGCGTCGGCGTTCCGCTCGAAGTCGAAGAACACGCCGTTCGGCGGATGGCAGCTCCGCGGAGGCGTGGCCGCGACGATCGTCGGCGGGCGCACGGTCTACACCAACGACGCCGCCAGCGGAGCCGAGCGCTTCCAGTAGCCGCTGGCGCGACGGTCCCCTTCATGCCCGCCAGCGCACCGCGTTCCTCGGAGCTCAAGGATCGGCTGGACGCGCTGTACGCCTCCTTCAACCACGTCGAGTCGGCGACCGATCCCATTCACGTCGCGCGGCGGTTTGCCGATCCGGCCGATCGGGAGGTGATCGCGTTCCTCGCCGCGGCGCTGGCGTTCGGGCGCGTGACGAGCGTGCTGCAGTCGATCGAGCGCCTGGTCGCGATCCTCGGGCCGTCGCCCGCGTCGTTCGTGCGGGCGTTCGATCCGGGGCGGCACGGCGCGGCGGTCGCGCCGCTCGTCCACCGCTGGACGCGCGGGGAAGACATCGCCGCACTGCTGGTCGTGCTCAGGCGGATGCTGGAAGCCGGATCGGTGGAGGCGTTCTTCGCGGAGGGCTTCAGGCCAGACGCGCCGGACGTCGCCGACGCGCTCGAGTCGTTTTCCACGCGCGCGCTGGCGGTCGATCTTCGCGCGGTGTACGGCGGCCGGCGGCGCCGGCCGGGCGTCGGCTATTTCTTCCCGCGCCCGTCGAGCGGAAGCGCCTGCAAGCGGCTGAACCTGTTCCTGCGGTGGATGGTGAGGACGGACCGCGTGGACTTCGGCCTTTGGTCGAGCGTGCCCGCCGCGAAGCTGATCGTCCCGCTCGACACGCACGTCATCCGCGTGGGGCGCTGCCTCGGCCTGACACGCTACACGAGCCCGGGCTGGAAGATGGCCGCCGAGATCACCGCGTCGCTCCGCGCGCTGGATCCCGACGATCCGGTCAAGTACGACTTCTCGCTCTGCCACATCGGGATGGCGGAGCAGTGCGGCTTCAACCGCGCGCAGGCGGACGCGTGCTGTCCCCTGAAGGGGCTGTGCCGCGCGCGTCCTCGTGGTGGACGCCGGCGTGCGCGCGGTAGACGCCCAGCGTCCGGTCGACCATCTGTGCGGCGCTGAACACCGCCTGCACGCGCTCGAAACCCGCGTTCCCCATCCTCGCGCGCAGCTCTTCGTCTTTCAGCAGCCGGACGATCGCGCGCGCCAGCGCGTGATGATCGCGGGGCGGCACGAGGAATCCGGTCGTGCCGTCGATGACGACTTCCGGGATGCCGCCCGTGTTCGACGCGACCGTCGGCTTGGCGGCCGCCATCGCGTCGAGCAGCGACGTCCCCAGCCCCTCGGAAATGGACGGCATGACGAACAGATCGAACGCGCGCAGGAACGCCAGCACGTCTGGGCGGAACCCGGGCAGCAGCACGTGCTTGTCGAGGCCCAGCTCCTTGATCTGCCGTTCGAGCGAGAGCCGCAGGTCGCCCTCCCCGAGAATTACGAAGCGCGCGTCGGGCACCTCGCGCACCACGAGCGCCGCCGCGTCGATGAGGTGACGGTGTCCCTTCTCCGGGGAGAGCGCGCCGGCCGCGCCGACGACGGGGGCGTGCCTCGGCAGCCAGAGCTCCGCGTGGATGTTGGCAGCCGGCTCCGCCTGGATGCGGTGGACGTCGATCCCCTCGTACACCGTGACGATGCGCGACGCGTCGATGCCGTCGTGGAGGAGCGTCGCGTGGATGGTTTCCGACGCCGCGATGAAGCAGTCGACCTGGCGGTGCTTCCAGCGCGAGAACGCGTTCTGCTGCAGGTGGAACGCGACGCGCCTCGACGCGATGAGGGCCGGCCCAGTTGCTGCGGTGCTGAGCGACAGCGCGAGCGCGGCGGCGGCCACCGCGTGAGGATCGTGCGCGTGGACCACGCTCGGGTTCAGATCTCTGATGATGCGCGCCAGGCGCCACGCCGCGTGCAGATCCATCTCGGCGCGCGGCGCCAGCCTGATCAGGTCGTGCCCTTCCGCCGCGCGCGCCGCCAGCTGTCCCTTGGGGTGCGCCACGAGCACCGCGCGATGCCCGCGCTCGCGGAGGCCCAGCACGGTGAGCAGCACCTGCCGCTGCCCGCCGCGCCACTCGGCCTGCGTGTCGATGTGGAGGGAAAGCATGGGGTGAATCAAGCCGGGAGTCGGGAGTCGGGATTCGGGGGAATCCGCCCGAATCACTCCCGCTGATTTCCTCCGGATTCGCGTCCCGACTCCCTCCCCGACTCCCGACTCCCGACTCCCGATTCCCGCGTTTGCATTTCCCACAGCTTCGCGAACTTCAGGAAGACGTAGTAGGAGTTGAGAAGGGAGATGATGAGACCCCGCGCGCCGTCGCGGATGCCGCCCTTCAGGATGTAGTTGCGGACGAACGCCGCTTTTGGGTGCCAGCGCAGCCGGAGAAAGGTGGCGCGCACGCCCTGCTCGTGCATCTGCTTCGCGGCGAGCGTGGTGTAGCGGTCCATCCTGATCAGGTGCTCCGAGATGTCGCGATACGGATGGTGCTGCAGTTCGTTCTTGAGGTATTCCACCGATCCGTCCGTGCGCACCGACTCGTGCACGTACTTGCCGGCCCACGTCGCCGTCCGGCGGTCGTAGAGCCGCAGCTGGTAGTCGGGGTACATGTCCGTGGTGCGGATCCAGCGCCCGAGGTAGAACGAGACACGCGGCATCCGGTAGCCGCTCGACGCCGGCTCGCGCGCGAGCAGCGCCCGGATTTCGGCGGCGAGCTCCGGCGTGACGCGCTCGTCGGCGTCCAGGGAAAAGATCCAGTCGTTCGAGGCGAGCTCGGCCGCGTAGTTCTTCTGCTCGACGTAGCCGTTCCACGGCCTCACGTACACGCGATCGGTGAACTCGCGCGCGATTTTCACGGTGTCGTCCGTGCTCTCCGCGTCCACGACGATGAGCTCGTCGGCCCAGGAGACGGAGCGGAGCGCGTCGGCCAGCGCCTCGGCCTCGTTCTTGGTGATCACGGTCACGGTGACTGGCGGCACGGCGAGTGGGGTGGATCGTATACTAGGCCCACGATATGGAACAAAACGATGCGCTCGCTCTGTTTCGGCGCGCCGGCGCCTATCTCGAGGGGCATTTCAGGCTGTCGTCCGGGCTGCACAGCACCGGCTCCATGCAGTCCGCGCTCGTTCTACAACACCCCGCGGACGCCGCCGCGCTCGGCTCCGCGCTCGCGGCGCGGCTGAGCAGCCTGAAGGCAGACGCGGTGCTCGCGCCGGCGCTCGGCGGCATCATCATCGGCCACGAAGTAGCGCGTGCGCTGGGCGTGCGATCGCTGTTCGCCGAGCGCGCCGCGCCGGCGCTCGTCCTGCGGCGCGGGTTCGCGCTCGCGCCGGGCGAGCGCGTCGTGGTGGTCGAAGATGTCTTCACGACCGGCGGATCGACCCGCGAGACGATGGACGTGGCGCGCACGGCCGGTGCGGAGGTCGTGGGCGTGGCGGCGATCGTGGATCGCAGCGGCGGCACGATCGACTTCGGCGTGCCGGCCCAGTCGCTCATCGCGATCTCGCTGCCCACCTACGACCCCGCCCAGTGTCCGCTCTGCGCGCAGGGCGTGCCGGTGGTGAAGCCCGGATCTCGGCCGGGCTGAATAAACAGGAGATCGCTCCCGGCATGGCTTCGACGCAGGCGCGGACGATCAAGATCGTGCTGGCCTACGACGGCACGGACTTCGCCGGCTTCCAGCGTCAGGCGAACGCCCGCACGGTGCAGCAGGTCCTGGAAGAGGCGATCGCGCCGATCGAAGGTGCGGCGGTGAACGTGGCGGGCGCCGGCCGCACCGACTCCGGCGTCCACGCGCTCGGGCAGGTCGCCAGCTTCAAGCTCACCAGCACAATCCCGACGAGAGAACTGCGCCAGGCGTTGAACGCCACGTTGAGCGCGACCGGATCGAACGACGTCCGCGTGCTGAGCGTGGAGGACATGACCGGCGAGTTCCACGCAAGGTTTTCGGCGCGCGCGAAGCTCTATCGGTACCGCATCGTGAACGCGGACCTGATCGATCCCTTCGAGCGGCGGTTCGCCTGGCACGTGCCGAGGACGCTCGATCTCGACGCGATGCGGCGCGCCGCGCAGGCGCTCGAGGGGACGCACGATTTCTCGGCGTTCCAGGCGACCGGCGGCAAGACGAGCACCAGCGTCCGCACGATCGCCTCGTCTGTGTGGACCGAATCGCCGCTGGCAGCCGGCGGCCGGCTGTTGATCTACGAGATTGCCGGATCGGGCTTCCTCAAGCACATGGTCCGCTCCATCGTCGGCACGCTGGTCGACGCGGGAAGCGGCCGGCGCGCGCCGGAGAGCGTGGCGGCGCTGCTGCAGTCGGGCGAGCGGGCGGCCGTGGGACCGACGGCGCCGCCGCACGGGCTCTACCTCGTGCGCGTTGATTACGAGACGGCCGCTCCGGTATCCTTCTCCTGACATGTCGCTGGAGCAGATTCTGGAAGGAATTCCCAGAGGTTCCGCGGACGAAGCGCTCGCCCGCGAGGTGAACTTCGAAACGCTGCCGGCGCACATCGCGGTCATCATGGACGGCAACGGCCGCTGGGCCGCGCAGCGGCACCTGCCGCGCGTCGAAGGGCACCGCGCCGGCATCGAGTCCGTGCGCGCCGTGGTGGAGACCTCGGCGCGGCTCGGCATCCGCGTGCTCACGCTCTACGCGTTCTCGGTGGAGAACTGGAAGCGCCCCGCCGCCGAGGTCGGTATGCTGATGACGCTGCTCAAGCGGTATCTGCGCCTCGAGCTCGACACGCTCAACCGCAACAACATTCGGTTCGCGGTGATCGGCCGGACCGACGAGCTCGCGCCGGACGTGCTGGACGAGCTGGCCGCCGGGCAGGAGGCGACCGCGCAGAACACCGGCATGCTCTTCAACATCGCGCTCAACTACGGCGGCCGCGCGGAGATCGTCGACGCCGCGCGTCGTGCGATCGAGGCGGGCGTCGCGCCCGCCGAGCTGGACGAGCGCAGATTTTCGGAGTTCCTCTACACCGCCGGCCAGCCGGATCCCGATCTGCTGATCCGCACGAGCGGAGAGATGCGCGTCAGCAATTTTCTTCTCTGGCAGATTGCCTATGCCGAGATCTGGGTCACCGACACGCTCTGGCCCGACTTCCGCCGCCGCCACCTGCTCGAGGCCGTGCTCGCCTATCAAAAACGGGATCGCCGCTACGGCGGCATCAAGCCCGCCGCCGCTCTTAGCCGTTAACAGGCCTGGCGTGCCGCTAAGCAGATCATCGTCGCAAGCAAAGCCGAGCCGCTTTTGGGCGAGGCACAGCTCGCGGGGGTGGGGCCCCGCGAGATCTTAAATAGTGACGAGAATCATCAGCGGCGCGGCGATGTCCGCGGCCGTGCTGGCCGCGCTCTGGTTCCTCAGCCCCGTCTTCCTGCTCGGCGTCGCCGTGATCGTGGCGCTGCTCGCGTTCCACGAATACGCCGGCATCGCCGGCCGCGCCGGTGCGCGCGTGTCGAAGCCGGCCGCGGGCGTGGCCACCGCGGTCGTCTGCGTGGCCGTCGGGATGCCGGGGCTGCCGATCGAGGTCGCCCTGGCCGGCGTCGTGCTGGGATTGTGCGGCGTCGTGCTGGGACGCGGCGCCGGCGGGGAAGGCGAGGCGGTCCGCGACGCGGCGCTGGCGGCGTTCGCACCGCTCTACATCGGGCTGCCGCTCGGCTTGCTCGCGGCGACGCGCTGGACGCTCGGCCGGGAAACGGCGCTCTTGCTCATCGCGACCGTCGCCTCGAGCGACACGCTGCAGTACTACTGCGGGCGGCTGTTCGGACGGCATCCGCTGGCGCCGGCGATCAGCCCGAAGAAGACCATCGAAGGGGCGATCGGCGGGTTCGCCGGCGGCGCGATCGGGCTCGCGCTCCTCGGCCACTGGTGGCTGCCGGACGTGCCGCTGCCGTGGCGGATCGCGCTCGGCCTCGCCGTCGCCGCCGCAGGCATCGCCGGCGACTTGTTCGAGTCGCTGCTCAAGCGGAGCGTCGGCGTGAAGGACTCGTCCGCGATCATTCCCGGCCACGGCGGCGTGCTGGACCGCATCGACGCCTTATTGTTCGCCGCGCCAGTTTTCTACGTGTTCGTGAGGTATCGGTTTTGAAGAACGTCGCCATCCTCGGATCGACCGGATCGATCGGCCGGAGCGCGCTCGACGTCGTGCGGGCGCACCCGGATCGCCTCCGGATCGTCGGGCTCGCCGCCGGCGAGAACGCGGATCGGTTCGTCGAGCAGGCGCTCGAGTTCAGGCCGAAGGTCGTCGGGATGGCGACCGAGCGCGCGCTGCAGTCGATCACCGGCGCGTACCGCGCGGAGCAGGCGGCGGCCGGCGCCGCCGGCCTCGTCGCGGTGGCGACGCACCCGGAGGTCGACGTCGTGATCTGCGCCTCGTCTGGCACCGCCGGCCTCGAGGCGGTGCTCGCCGCGATCGAGGCGGGCAAGACCATCGCGCTCGCCAACAAGGAAGTGCTCGTGATGGCCGGCGCGCTCGTCACGGCCGCGGCGCGCCGGCGCGGGGTGCCGATCCTGCCGATCGACAGCGAGCACAACGCGATCCATCAGTGCCTGCACGCGCGGCAGCGCGAGGAGATCCTGCGCATCATCCTGACCGCGTCGGGCGGGCCGTTCCGGACGCTGCCGGCCGCGGCGCTCGCCGACGTGAAGCCGGCCGCGGCGCTCCAGCACCCCACCTGGCGGATGGGACGGAAGATCACGATCGACTCGGCCACGCTGATGAACAAGGGGCTGGAGGTGATCGAGGCGCGCTGGCTCTTCGATCTGCCGGCCGATCGGATCGACGTCGTGATCCACCCGCAGTCGATCGTGCACTCGATGGTCGAGCTCCGCGACGGATCGATCATCGCGCAGCTCGGCGGCGCGGACATGAAGCTGCCGATCCAGTACGCCTGCTCCTATCCGGACCGCTGGGCAGCGCCCGTCGCGCGGCTCGATCTGACCGCCGTGGGTGCGCTCGAATTCCAGGCGCCGGACGTCGAGCGCTTCCCCTGCCTGCGCCTGGCGTACCGCGCGCTCGAGGCGGGCCCGAGCCACGCCGTCGTGCTGAATGCAGCCAATGAGGTCGCGGTTGCGTCTTATCTCGACGAGAAGATCTCCTTCACCGCGATTCCCCTCGTAATCGAACGGGCGATGGACGCGCACGGGGGCTGTGCCGTGGAAGGATTAGCGGAAATCCGCGAGCTGGATCGCTGGGCCCGGCGCTATTCCCAGGAGCTGGCCCGGGGGTTAGAATTGAAGGTCTGAGGTAGCTGTGACCACACTGCTGGCGTTCGCGTTCGTCCTCGGCGTGCTGATCTTCGTGCACGAGCTGGGCCACTTCCTGATGGCCCGCCGCATCGGCGTACGCGTGCTCAAGTTCTCGCTCGGGTTCGGCCCGCGCGTGTTCGGCTTCACCCGCGGCGACACCGAGTACTGCGTCAGCGCGATCCCGCTCGGCGGCTACGTGAAGATGGCCGGCGAGACCCCGGACGATCCGCGCACCGGCCGGCCCGACGAATTCCTCTCCAAGACGAAGTGGCAGCGGTTCCAGGTGCTCATCATGGGCCCCGCCATGAACCTGATCCTGGCCGTCGTGGTGACGGCCGGCGTGCTGATGACCGGCGCAGAGATCCCCTCGTTCCAGTCGAAGGCGCCGGTCGTGGGCAAGGTGGTGCCCGGCTCGGCGGCCGAGCAAGGCGGCATCCTCACCGGCGATCGCATCGTCAGCGTGGCGGGCCGAGACGTGGATACGTGGGAGCAGTTTCTGATCGCGGCGGGGACCCGCGCGAACCGCGAGACCGCCATCGTGGTGCTCCGCGACGGGAAGGAGCTGTCGCTCACCGTCACGCCGACGCCGCAGACGAAGTACGAAGTCGGAGACGTCGGCGTGATGCCGGACGTCCACCCGCACGTGGTGGCCGTGGTGCCGGGATCGCCGGCCGAGAAGGCGGGCCTCAAGCCGGCCGACGTGATCCTGGCCGTGGACGGCGCGGTCATCACGTTCCCGAGAGAGCTCATCGACGTGATCTCGAAGAAGGCGGACGTGCCCGTCACGCTCGCGATCTCGAGGAACGGGGCGACCCAGGACGTCAGCGTGACGCCGGAGCTGAGCGGCGGCAACGGCCGGATTGGCATCAACATCGGCGAGGACACGGTGATGATCAAGCCGGGTCCCCTCGATGCCGTCGGCATGAGCCTCCAGCGCAACTACGACGCGTCGAAGCTGATCTTCCGCACGGTCGGCCAGCTCGTCACGCGCGAGACGTCGACGCGCCAGCTCATGGGGCCGCTCGCCATCGCGCAGCTCTCCGGAGAGTCGGCGCAGGCGGGCTGGATTCCGCTGTTCGCGCTGATGGCGTCCATCAGCCTCAACCTGGGGCTGCTGAACCTGCTGCCGATCCCGGTGCTCGACGGCGGGCACATCTTCATCATGGCGGTGGAGGGGCTCTTCCGCCGCGACTTCAGCATGCGCGTCAAGGAGAAGATGTTCCTGGCGGGGTTCGCGGTGCTGCTGATGCTGATGGTGACGGTCATCTACAACGACCTGACACGGATTTCACTCTTCGAAAAACTGATGCCCTGGCGGTAGCTGCCGCGCATGAAGCGATCCGTCCTCCTCCTGCTGGCGGCCGTGTGGCTGCCTGTCTGCGCCGCGGCGCAGACGCCGGCGCCCCGTCCCAACGCGGGGATGCTCTATTGGGTCCGCTGCGCGTCGTGCCACGGCATCGAGGGAAAGGGTGACGGCGAATACGCCGGGCTGTTGAGCCCGCGCCCGCGCGACTTCACGACCGGCCGCTACAAGTTCCGCACGACCGAGACCGGGAGCCTTCCCACCGACGAGGATCTCGCGCGCAGCATCACCGATGGCCTGCACGGCTCGTCGATGCCCGGGTGGCGGGGCGTGTTGTCGGCCGAGCAGGTGCAGGCGCTCGTCGAGCAGGTGAAGTCGTTCTCGCCGAGGTTCGCCAGCGAGCAGCCCAGACCGATCGCGATGGGGCCCGAGCCGCCGAGCACGCCGCAGGCGATCGAGGCTGGCCGCGGCGTCTACGAGAAGCTGAAGTGCGCCGCATGCCACGGCACCGACGGCCGGGGCGCGAGCGCCATCGCGCGCGATCTCAAGGATGACTGGGGGCGCCCGACGCGCGCCACGAACCTCGACGAGCCCTGGGCCTTTCGCGGCGGCAGCGGCGTGCGCGACATCTTCCTCAGGTTCCGCACCGGCATGAACGGCACGCCGATGCCCTCGTTCATCGACGCGGCCTCGGAGTCGGAGCTCTGGCAGCTCGCCAGCTACGTGAAGTCGATCGGCCGCAAGCCGCTCTGGGAGATGAAAGGCGACGAGGTCGCCGCGTTCTACCGCGCGCGCGACGAGGAGGACAGGAAGGACCCCGTGAAGCGCGGGGAATACATCGCCAACATCTCGGGCTGTGTCCAGTGCCACTCGCCCTACCGGGAAGACAACACGATGATCGAGGAGCTCAAGCTCGCCGGCGGGCAGCGGTTCCGCATCACCCCGTTCGGCGACTTCGTCGCCTATAACCTCACCTCGGACAAGGAAACCGGCCTCGGCGACTGGACCGACGAGCAGATCAAGACGTTCGTCACCACCGGCGTGCGCCGCGACGGCAGCCGCATGCTGCCGTTCCCGATGCCCTGGCCGAACTTCGCGCACATGTCCGCATCGGATCTCGACGCGCTCGTGGCGTTCCTCCGATCGCTGCCGCCGGTGTCGAACCGGATCCCGCCGCCGCAGGCGCCGAACATCTTCAGCTACCTCGCGGGAAAATTCCGGATGCTGATCCTGCACGAGGATCAACCGCTCTACATGTTCCCGGGCAACGCGGGGAGCTGGACGGACGGAGCGCGGCCGTGAAGAGAATTCTGGCCTGGCTCGGCGTGGTCGTCGTGGTGCTGGCCGCCGCGGGCTTCGTGGCGTTCCTCTATTTCATCCCGCCGTTCACGCTCGTGAAGCCGGAAGAATTTTCCCGCCCGATGGGCACGGCCGGTCCGGACCTGACGAAAATTTCCGATCCGACGGAGCGCATGCTGGCCGAACGGGGGCATTACCTCGTGACGCTGGGGTCCTGTTCGGATTGCCATAGCACGCCGGGACCGCAGGGGCCGAGGATCGGCGACATGTACCTCGCGGGCGGCTTCAAGGCCACGCGAAAGGGGCACGGCACGTACGTCAGCTCGAATCTCACGTCGGACCAGGCAACCGGCATCGGCAGCTGGACGGACGAGGACCTGAAGCGCGTGTTGCGGAGCGGCCAGTCGCCGGACGGAACGTCCGTGCCCGGCCACCTGATGCCCTGGCCTGCGTATTCGCACCTGACCGACGAAGACCTGCACGCGATCGTGGTCTACCTGAGACGCACGGCCCCGATCGTGCATGCCATCCCCAAGGCGACGGAGGCATCGTTCACCGATCCCACCGCGTACGAGGAAGACTATGCGGGCGTGGACTACGCGGCACCGCCGAAGTAGGCCACGACCGTAGTGTTGAGGAGACGGACATGCGTTACAGATTGATGACAGTGTGGGGACTCGCAGTGCTCGCCCTGCTCGGGTGGAGCGTCGTGCCGGCCGCCGCGCAGGCGGCGGTGACGACGGCCGACATCCAGCGGCTGCAGGACGCGGTGTACGACGCCGGCCGGGACGTGGCCGCCGCTCGAGCCCGCGACGCGCGTCTGGCCGACTCTCTCCAGGCGCAGCTCGACGACCTGCGCGACGAAGTCGTGTACCTCAAGGTGAAGTTGAGAAAGGAACCGACCGTTTCGAGAGCGGAGTACTCGGACCTCCGCGATCGGATCGATCAGGTGCGGAA
This sequence comes from Acidobacteriota bacterium, assembly GCA_020850715.1. GTDB lineage: Bacteria > Acidobacteriota > Vicinamibacteria > Vicinamibacterales > CAVVIG01 > JADZED01. The sequence goes on along the minus strand of JADZED010000074.1, from coordinate 9,075 downwards.
CCAGGCGCAGCCCGAACCGCCGCGCGCGGCCGCGCCGCCTCCGGCGCCCGCCGCGCAGGTGAGCGCGACGGAGATTCCCGTCGGCACCGAGTTCGAGGTGCGCCTGCAGACGCGGCTGAATTCCGGCACCGCCGTCGCCGAAGATCGGTTCGACGCGACCACGCTCGCGGCGTACGAGAGGAACGGACGCGTGCTGGTGCCGGCCGGCTCCGTGATGCGCGGCGTCGTGAGCTCCGTCACGCCCGCGACGCGCGGCCTCGAGCGCAAGGGCTCGCTCACGCTGCTCTTCGATCGGTTCAGCATCGACGGCCGCACCTACTCGCTCCGCGCCACGGTGATCGAAGCGCTTCAGGGCACCACCGACACCGGCAGGGTGGCCGGCGGCGCGGCCGTGGGCGCGATCATCGGCGGCATCCTGGGCGGCTTCAAAGGCGCGCTGGCCGGCGTGCTGATCGGTGGCGGCGGCACGATCGCCGCCACCGAAGGCAACGACGTCGACCTGCCAGCCGGCACCGTGCTGCGCGTCCGCATGGACGCGCCGTTGGACGTAGCGAACTGACGAAGACACGGTTCGGGATTCGGGATTCGGGATTCGGGGTTGGGGATTGGGGATTGGGGAGTAGGGAATAGGTATGAGGATTGCCATGGGTTCATCCGATGGCAATCCTCCGGTCTTACAGAGATCTCGCGGTTTGGGCTGCTAGCATCGAACTCGTCGAGCGGTGTCATGCACTGATCGTCGCGCTGCCGAGAAGCCAACGGTTCGTTCTTGGCGATCAGCTCCTCAGGGCCGCCGTTTCAATTCCTGCCAACATCGCAGAAGGACATCGGCGGCCTCGCCGCTCATACCTGAATCATCTGTCTATCGCGCTCGGTTCCGAAGCGGAGCTCGAGACGCATATCGAAATCGTCCACCGTCTCAAGCTGTGCACCGATGCAGAGCGAGCCGAAACGATCGCCCTCGCCGAATCCGTTGCCAGGATGCTCCACGCCCTGGTGAAATCGCTTCGCCAGCTCGGATAACCTAATCCCTAATCCCTAATCCCTAATCCCTAATCCCCAATCCCGACCCCCGAATCCCGTTCGTTAGCCTACTTCGCGCATCGCTTTTTTCGCGGCGGCAATTGTCTTGTTCACGTCGCTACGCGTATGCGCGGCCGATAGGAACCAGGCTTCGAATTGCGATGGGGGAGGGAAGACGCCGCGTGCGAGCATGCCTTGGAAGAACGTGGCGTAGCGCGCCGTGTCGGCGGCGAGCGCGGATTGGTAGTCCGTCACGGCGCCAGCCGTGAAGAACGGTGTCAGCATCGATCCGAGGCCGTTGATCTGCAGGTTCACACCGGCCGCTCTGGCCGCGTCCGCCAACCCTTCCGCGAGCCGCACGCCGAGATCGGCGAGACGCTTGTAGAGCGCGCCGGAAAGCTGGTTCAGGCTCCAGAGACCGGCGGTCATCGCCAGCGGATTCCCCGAAAGGGTTCCCGCCTGGTAGACCGGCCCGGCCGGCGATACGAGCTCCATGAGATCCTTGCGGCCGCCGTACGCGCCGACCGGAAGCCCGCCGCCGATGATCTTTCCGAGGCAGGTCAGGTCGGGCGTGACGCCGGCCCATCCCTGCGCGCCGGATTTCCCGGTACGAAATCCCGAAATCACCTCGTCGAAGATCAAAACGATGCCGAAGCGATTGCACAGCGTGCGCAGACCGTGGAGAAATCCCGGCGCGGGAGGCACGACCCCCATGTTGCCGGCGATCGGCTCGACGATGAGCGCGGCGATTTTGCCGGCGTGCTCGGCGCACAGCCGATCGACCGAGGCGAGATCGTTGTAAGCGGCGACGAGCGTGTCGGCCGCGGCCGCCTTCGTGACGCCAGGGCTGGTCGGCGTGCCGAGCGTGATCAGGCCGGATCCCGCCTTCACGAGGAACTGGTCGGCGTGGCCGTGGTAGCAGCCCTCGAACTTGACGATGGCGTCGCGGCCGGTTGCGGCGCGGGCCACGCGGATGGCGCTCATCGCCGCTTCGGTGCCCGAGTTGACGAACCGGACGCGCTCGAGCGACGGCATCAGGGAGCGAACCCGCTCGCCGAGCTCGACTTCGAGCGCCGTCGGCGCGCCGAAGCTCGTCCCGCGCTTCGCGGCCGCGGCCAGCGCCTTGACCAGCTCTTTCGGCGCGTGGCCGTGGATCAGCGGCCCCCACGACATCACGTAGTCGATGTAGGTTCTTCCGTCGGCGTCGGTCAGCCGCGCGCCGGAAGCTTTGCGGATGAAACGCGGCGTGCCGCCGACGGCCTTGAACGCGCGAACCGGGCTGTCGACGCCGCCGGGCAGGATGCGCTGGGCGCGGGAAAAGAGCTTCGAGGACTTGGAAGGCATAAAAAATAAATATTAGTCGTCAGTCAGGTAGTCGACAGTCGACAGTCGGAGCCATCACTCAGTCGGTCGACTGACGACCCTGACTGTCGACTGTCGACTGTCGACTGATGACTGTCGACTCGCGACTACCGATTCGTGTCTCGAAGCGCGCGGGCCGCTTCTCGCGCGTAGTAGGTGATGATGATGTCGGCGCCGGCGCGCGCGATGGACGTGAGCGTTTCCATCATGACGCGCGGTTCGTCCAGCCAGCCGCGGGCCGCCGCGGCCTTGATCATCGAGTACTCCCCGCTGACCTGATACGCGGCCGTGGGTTGGCCGAACCGTTCCTTCACGCGCGTAATCACGTCGAGGTACGGCATCGCGGGCTTCACCATGACGATGTCGGCGCCTTCCTCGATGTCCTGCGCCACCTCGCGCAGCGCCTCCTCGGCGTTGGCGGGATCCATCTGGTGCGTGCGGCGGTCGCCGAACTGCGGCGCGGACTCGGCCGCATCGCGGAACGGGCCGTAGAAAGCCGAGCAGTACTTCGCGGCGTACGACATGATGGCCACGCCCTCGAACCCCTGCGCGTCGAGCGCGCGTCGGATGGCGCCCACGCGCCCATCCATCATGTCGGACGGCGCCACGATGTCGGCGCCCGCGGCGGCGTGCGACAGCGCGGCGCGAACGAGCTGCTCCACCGTCGGGTCGTTCGTTACCTCCGTGCCGTCGAGCAGGCCGCAGTGGCCGTGCGACGTGTACTCGCACAGGCAGACGTCGGTCACCACCACCGCGTCGGGCACGTGTCGTTTGATGGCGCGCACGGCGGCCTGCACCGGCGCGTTGTCGTCGTAGGCGGCGGATCCGACGGCGTCCTTGCTGGCGGGAATGCCGAACAGGAGCACGCCGGGCACGCCGTCGCCGTGCGCGGCCTCGACTTCGCGCACGGCTTCGTCGACCGAGAGCTGAAAGACGCCCGGCATCGAACCGACCTCTCGCCTGACGTGCTGTCCCTCGCAGACGAACAGCGGATAGAGGAACTGCTCGGGGGACAGCCGCGTCTCGCGCACGAGCGCGCGGATGCCGGCGGTGCGCCGCAGGCGGCGCTGGCGCCGCGCGAGATCGAGCGCGTGGCCGGTCTGGACTGGATTCATGCGACTAGTGTAATCCCGACTCCCGAATCCCGCCCCCCGACTCCCGTTCTCTGAAGTACTGCACGATCGCGCCGACGAGCGCCGGGATGGTGTAGTCCTTCGGCATGATGGTGGTGGCGATCCCGTAGTGCTCCGCCGCTTCGGCCGTTACCGGTCCGATGGAGGCGACCGCGGTGGTGCGCAGCAAGTCGGCGGCCTGCTCGGCGCCGAACACCTTCGTGAAATTCCTCACCGTCGACGCGCTGGTGAACGTCACCACGTCGATCCGCTTTTCGAGCAGCATCCGGTAGATGTCGGGCTCCCCCTCGCGTTCCATTTCGGCGATCACCGTTCGGTAGGCCGTCACTTCGGTGACGTCCGCGCCCGCTCTGCGAAGCTCGTCGACGAGCAGCTCGCGCGCGATGTCGGCGCGCGGCAGCAGCACCCGCCGGCCGTTGAGATCGCCCGACTTCACGAGCGCCGGCACGATCGACTCCGACCGGTACTCGAGCGGCTGCAGATCGATCTTCACGCCGTGCCGCGAGAGCCGCTCGGCGGTGGTGGGCCCCACGGCGCAGAGCCTGACGCCCTTCAGGTCGCGGATGTCGCCGGACCCGGCGTAGAGGCGCCGCATGAAGAAGTCGACGGCGTTCGCGCTGGTGAAGACGATCCAGTCGTAGGTGCCGACGTTGGCCACGGCGCGATCGAGCGGCTCGTAGTCGTCGGGCGGCGCGATCCGGATCATCGGCGCCTCGATGGGCTCCGCGCCGAGCGACTCGAGGAGATCCACCAGGCCAGCGGCCTGGTCGCGCGACCGCGTCACCACGATCCGTTTTCCGAAGAGCGGCCGATCGTCGAACCATCGAAGGTGCTGGCGCAGCGCCGCGACGCGGCCGACGACGAGCGTCGCCGGTTTCTGCCGGAGCCGTTTCGATTCGGTCAGCGACTGCAGGGTGCCTTCGACGGTCTCCTGCGACGGAAGCGTGCCGTCGTAGACGACGGCCGCCGGTTCGTCCTTCGAGAAGCCGTTGGCCAGGAGCGCCTTCAGGACGTCGGGGAGCTGCTGCGGCCCGACGTAGCACACGACGGTTCCGCGCAGCTTCGCCAGCGCGCCCCAGTCGATGGGCGGCGCGGCGGTGCTCTCGTCCTCGTGGCCGCGCACGAACGTCAAGGTGTCGCCGCCGCCGGGGTACGTCACCGGGATGCCGGCGTAGGCCGGCGTGCCGACGGCGGCGGGGATGCCGGGCACCACCTCGAAGCTCACGCCCTGCTCGTGCAGGAACAGCGCTTCCTGCCCGCCGCGGTCGAACACGAACGCATCGCCCCATTTCAGCCGCGCCACCACTTTGCCCTCGCGCGCCTTTTCGGCGAGCAGGTAGCAGATCGCTTCCTGATCGAGCGGCTGCGGCGCGGCGGCGCCGACGTCGATTTTTTCAGCCTCGGGCTTCGCGTCGCGGAGCAGGCGTGGATGGACGAGGTGGTCGTAAATCAGCACGTCCGCGTCGGCGATCGCCTGCAGGCCGCGAACGCTGATCAAGCGAGGATCGCCGGGGCCGGTGCCGATGAGATAGACCGCGGGGCGCATGGGAACTAGGAATTGGGGATTCGGGATTGGGGATTCGGGATTGGGTGATTGGGTGATTGGGGATTGGGCGATTGGGCGTCGCGCAGAATCTCCGCAGCGCCCTGAGACAGCAGATCCTCCGCGACGGTCTGTCCCAGCGCGGCGGGATGGTGCTTCGGTCCGGTTTTTTCGCAGCGCACGACGCGAGCGCCGTCGAGGGAGGCGACGATGGCGCGAAGCGTGAGAGATGCGGATCCCTCCGGCACGGCGACGCCGCCAATCGGCATCTGGCAGCCGCCGCCGAGCGCGAGGACGAGCGCGCGCTCCGCTTCGAGCGCGGCCGCGGCCTCCGCGTCGTTCACCGTTCCCACGTGCGCGCGCGTGGCCTCGTCGTCTGCGCGCGTTTCGATCGCGATGATCCCCTGGCCCGGCGCCGGGATGCACTCGTCGAGCGGAAGGCGCGCCGAGATGCGCGACGTGAAGCCGAGACGCCGGAGCCCCGCCGAAGCCAGCACCAGGAGATCGTAGTCTCCGGCGTCGAGCTTGCGAAGCCTGGTATCGAGGTTACCGCGAATATTCAGGAAAGCCGCGTCCGGCAGCAGCCGGCGCAGCTGCGCGATGCGCCGGACGCTGCCGGTGCCGACGCGCGTGCCTGCTCCGCGACGGGCCATGATGTCGTCCAGGCTTGGCGGCGCTGCCGCCGGGAGCACGAGCGCGTCGGCCGGATCTTCGCGCGGCAGGACGGCGCTGATGGCGAGCCCCTCGAGCAGCGCGGCGGGCATGTCCTTGCTGCTGTGCACGGCGAGGTCGACGTCGCCGGCGAGCAGCGCTTCTTCGATTTCCTTGACGAACAGCCGCTTCCCGCCGACGTCCGACAGCGGCGCGTCGGCGAGACGATCGCCCGACGTCTTGATCACGACGATTTCCGCGACCGGGCCGCCGCGTTCCGCGATCCGCTGCGCGACCAGCCTGGCCTGGAAGAGCGCGAGCTGGCTGCCACGGCTGCCGAGCCGAAGGGTGCTCACGAGCCCGGCTTCGCCGCTTTCGCCGAGCCGGCCGCTGTCAGCGCGGGATGGTCGGCGGCCGGCGGCGGCTCGTCGGCGGTCAGGTTGAACAGCCGGTTCAACGCGTCGCTGTAAGCCGCCACGGTGTCGGCGTCGGGCAGCGATTTGAGCTGCTCGGTGGGGTTGATGAGCAGCTTCTCGACGATCAGCCGCGTGACCTCGTCGACCCGCGCGCGCGCGTCGGGGCCGAGGCCCGCGAGCTTCGGCTCGAGGCGCCGGAGCTCCGACTGGCGGATCGCTTCGAAGCGCTGCCGCAGCGCCACGACGGTGGGCACCGCTTCGCGCGAGTTCAGCCAGGCGTTGAACCGCTCGACCTCGTCGGAGACGATGGCTTCGGCCTGCGCGGTTTCGCTGGAACGCTTCGAGAGGTTTTCCTGGACCACCGCCTGCAGGTCGTCGATGTTGTAGAGGAAGACCTGCTCCACGTCCCCCGCGCCCGCCTCGACGTCGCGCGGCACCGCGATGTCGATGATGAACAGCGGGCGCTGGCGCGGCCTCCGCGCCTTCATCGCCTGCTCGACCAGCGTGCGCGAGAGGATCGGCTCGCTGGCGCCGGTGGCGGTGATCACGATGTCCGCTTCCGCGAGCGCCGTGCCCAGCGATTCCCACGGCAGCGTCGTGCCGCCGAGCGCGTCCGCGAGCGCCGCCGCGTTCGACGCCGTCCGGCTCGAGATGATCAACCGGCCGATGCCCTGCGACTGCATGTGGACGGCGGTGAGCTTCGCCATCTCTCCCGCGCCGAGGACGAGCACGGTGCGGCCCTTGAGGTTGCCGAAGATCTTTCGCGCCAGCGCCACCGCGGCGTAGCTCACCGAGACCGCGCCTTCGGACAGCGCCGTCTCCGAGCGCACCCGCTTGCCGGCTGCGAACGCCGCGGGGAAGAGCCGGTTGAGCAGCGTGCCGGTGCAGCCGAGCTGCGCCGCGAGGTTGTAGGCGTCCTTCACCTGGCCGAGCACCTGCGGCTCGCCCACCACCAGCGAGTCGAGCCCCGCCGCGACGCGGAACAGGTGGCGCACCGCGTCCTGTCCGCTCTTGGCGTAGAGGTGCGGGGCAATCTCGGCCGCGGGCACGCCGTGGAACTCGGAGATGAAGCGCTCGACGCCGGCGCGCGCCGAGGCGGCCTCGCTGCAGCAGACGTACAGCTCCACGCGGTTGCAGGTCGAGACGATGATCGCTTCGTGGTTCAGCGGCTCCTCGGCCAGCGACGCGAGGGCGCGCTCGACGCCGCTCGCGGAGAAGTCGAGCCGCTCGCGCAGCTCCACCGGCGTGGTCCGGTGGCTGACCCCGACCAGCAGCACCTGCATCATTGTCCGGTCGCCGCCCGCATCAGAAGGTGTGGCTCGTCGTGAACAAGTAGCTCACCGGCACGACGTTCAGCAGCACGAAACCGAACCCGCCCGCCGAGAGCCAGGCCGCGCGGCGGCCGCGCCAGCCGATGGCGCGCTGCGCGTAGAGCTCGAACGAGTAGACGCCCCAGCAGAGCAGCGCGACGAAGATCTTCGGATCGGCGACCGACATGAACAGGTCGCCCGTCGCCCTGAGCTGCGACGCCCAGATCGCGCCCGAGATCAGGCCGACGGTGAGGAACAGCCAGCCGATCTTGACGGCGCGCAGGTTCATCTCGTCGAGCACCTGCAGCGACGGCAGGCGCTCGTAGAAGAACCCCAGCTCCTTCGTCTTGATCTCCTTGAACTGGAGCACGTACGTGATCCCGAGCACGCAGGCCAGCGCGAAGCTCGCGTAGGCGAACAGCAGCGACGAGACGTGCACGCCGAACCAGACGCCCTCGAGCAGCGGCGACCGCTCCTCGAGCATCGGGCGCGCCGCGGGAATCGCCTGCAGCGCCACCAGGAGCGGCAGGATGAACACGCCCATCGAGCGTTCGCCGGTCGTGAACTCGATGTAGAGGTACGACAGCGCCAGCAGCCACACGAACGTCGAGATGGCGGACGTGGCGCCCGCGACGGGCAGGTGCCCGGCGCGCATGGTCTCCATCCCGATGATGAAGGTGTGCGCCAGCATGGCCAGGACGAGCCACGTGCTCGCGGCCCGGCTCGTGTCGAACGTCCGGCGCGAGAACTGCATGGCGTAGCGGACGCAGGCGACCGCGTACAGCGCGAGGGGGATCGAGTTCATCGGCATGGAGCGACCGGCGCTAAGGCGCGGACGGCGCGAAGTATCCCTGCTTGGTGCGGGCGGTGGCGTCCGCGCGGGCGACGCGCACCACGAGGCGCCGCCACGCGCCGTCCCGCCGCGCGTTTTTGGACGAGTAGCCGATCGTGTACTGGCTGGACAGCTCGTCGTAGATCTGGCCGTAGATGTTCGCGAGCGCCTTGACGTCGGTGGGGAAGAAGGCGCGCCCCCCGGTGTCGTTGGCGAGCTGGCGCAGCGCGTAGATCGCCTCGCGGAAGCCCTTGGTGCGCGTCGAGCCGTCCGACATCAGCCCGATCGGGTAGATCGCGGTCTCCGACCGCCGCGCGAGATCCAGCACGTCGTCGAACGAGATGGCACTCGACGTGTCTTCGCCGTCCGACAGCAGGATGATCGCCTGGCGGCGGATGTCGCCTTCGTCCTGCGTGGGGATCTTCTTGAGATCCTTCAGCGAGATGTAGAGCGCGTTATAAAGAGAGGTGGAGCCGCCCGGGACCGTCTTCTTGATCGCCTGCTCGAGCTCCGCGACGTCGTTGGTGAACTTCTGCAGCACGGCGACGCGGCTGTCGAAGCCGAGGATCTCCCCCAGGTCCGTCGGGCGAAGCCTCCGCACGAACCCGATCGCCGCGTCCTGCGCGATTGCCATCCGGTCTTCCATGCTGGAGCTGGTGTCGATGAGCAGGCAGAGCGCGACCGGCAGGTTGCTGCGGTTGAAGAGGATGAGATCCTGCTTGACCCCGTCCTCGTAGACCTCGAAGTCTTTCTCGGTCAGATCGGTGACGTAGCGGTTGGCGGGGTCGGTGACGGTGACGTTCAT
>JADZED010000073.1 GCA_020850715.1 Acidobacteriota bacterium | reverse complement strand
TGACTCGCTCGTGTCGTTCGATTGCACACGCGACCCTCCACGGCCATCGCCGAGAGCGACGACCGGCAGGGTAAGCGCGCAGCCTGAGAATATGACTTTCGCCGCGATTACTCGGACGGACTCCTAGGAGCGTGTCCGAGTAATCGTTGCTGACAATTGACGCCTCGCGCTGCGCGCCGGTGGCACCGATGTACTACACTGCGGGCGATGGCCAAGACCTATCGCCCCTACGTGCCCGAGCAGGACCTCCTGCTGCCGCCGAGCCTGCGGGATTGGCTGCCGGAGAATCATCTCGCGTATTTCGTGAGCGACCTGGTCGATCACCTGGACCTGTCGGCGATCACGGCGGTGTATGAGGACGAGGAGCGGGGGTACCCGCCCTATCACCCGGTCATGCTGACGAAGGTGCTGATCTATGCCTACTGCGTCGGCGTGTTCTCGTCGCGGAAGCTTGAGCGCCGTCTGATCGAAGACGTGGCCTTTCGCGTGCTGGCGGCCGGCAATGAGCCGGACTTCCGCACGATTGCGGATTTTCGCAAACGGCATCTGGCGGCGCTGCAAGGCTTCTTCGAGCAGGTCTTGGACGTGGCCCGCGATCTCGGGACCCTGCGGGTCGGGCGCGTCGCGATCGATGGGAGCAAGGTGAAGGCGAATGCTTCGAAGCATAAGGCGATGAGCTTCGGGCGCATGAAGGAGAAAGCGAAGCAACTCCGGGAGGAAGTCGCCGACTTGTTGGCCCAGGCCGAGGCGACGGATGCCGCCGAAGACGCGGAGTGTGGCGCCGACATGCGCGGCGACGAGTTGCCCGCGGAGTTGCAGCGGCGCGAGAGTCGGTTGAAGCGGATTCGTGAAGCCACGCGCGCGCTGAAGGCGCGCGCCAAGGCGGAGGCGACCGCGGCCGGACAGCCCGTCGACACGGCCACACCGGATCCCAAGGCGCAATACAACTTCACCGATCCAGAGTCGCGGATCATGAAGAGCCCGGAGGGGTTCGTGCAGGCCTACAACGTCCAGGTCGCGGTCAACGACGATCAATTGATCGTGGGGCAGGCGGTCACGCAGGAGACCAACGACAAGAAGCAACTGATGCCGATGATCACGATGATTGAGCAGCAGACGGGCGCCACGCCCCGTCAGGTGCTCGCCGATGCGGGCTACTGCTCCGAGGAGAGTCTGACCGCCGTCGCCGAGACGACGATCGATGCCTACATTTCGACGCGCAAACAGAAGCACGGCGAACGGCCTGGCCCCTGGCCGCGGGGGCCGCTGCCGACGGTCGCGACGCGTGTCGACCGAATGGGGCGCAAGCTGCAGACGAAGGCGGGCGCCGCGGTATATGCCGCGCGTAAGGCGATCGTGGAACCGGTCATTGGTCAGATCAAGCATGCGCGCGGCTTTCGGCAATTCTTGCTGCGCGGCGTCGAGAAGGTCCGCGGCGAATGGGCGTTCGTGTGCACGACCCACAACGTTCTGAAGCTGTATCGCCTCTACAGCTGAACTGGGGGCCGAGCGGGCTCCTGTGCGCCGGCGACGAGGCGAACGCCGCGCGGCCATCGCCCGCTCCGATTCCCCAGTCGGCAAATGCCGTCGGCACGCAGCGCGAGATACGGTGATGAACACAACGATTACTCGGACTGACTCCTAGTGGCGAAGGCCTCGTCTCGCCGAGTTCCAGGAGCGGCGCGACCAGTCGCGTCCGCGCTGAGCACGGACCACCTCTCGGGCGGGGCATCCCGGCTGGCGGCGTTGCTCAACGCTCGAATAATCCCGATAGGCTCGCCCTTCGCATCTCGCCGCCCGGGCGCCGCGCTCCGCGATCTGGTCCGCGTTGCGCGCGGACGGGCCGCTAGCGCTGGGCGGTGGCGGGAGCCGCAGGCTGCATCATCACCCTGGATTCAGCGACCGACTCCACCTTCGGACGCGAGTAGAAGATCGGGAAGTACTTGCCCCGCGACCACAGATCGAACAGGTCGCGGTAGTGGGGGCTGTCGGGATTGCCCGACTGGCCGGGGTTGTTCAGGGCGACCGAATTGTCCCAGTTCCCGGTATCGGCGATGATCTTCAGCGACCCGCCGGAGGTCTGGTTGTCTCCGCCGCCGGTGGCATCCACCGTGTAGCTGTCGCCGCCGCGCGGCATCGGACCGACATCGAGTCTGGCGCGGAGCTCGGGCTTCGCGACCGGGCTGAGCATGTGCCGGATGAGCGCGTGGTGGTACTTCTCCTGCCCGTACTGCCAGCGCGAGGTGTCGGGCCCGAGCCGCTTGGTCAGTTCCGCGACCGCCTGCTCGAGGCTCGAGGCCAGCAGGCGGTTGCGCCCGGCGATCGGATCGGACCCGAAGCGGCCGTCGGGAGCATTCAGCCAGCCGATCGTCTTCTGCATGCCGATGCTGCCGAAGACCTCGCGCGCGTCGCGCGGGACGGCGAGCTCGCGGATGTTCGCCAGCAGCCGCCGCTGGAACATCTCGTAGATGCCCGCCGGCACCGAGTCCTTGTCGAGCACGTAATCCCAGGCGAGCAGCAGCGCCTGGGCCTTGGCCGCCTCGGGATTCGGCATCGGCAGATCGCGGAGCAGCGGGACGAGCGATCGCGCCGGCAGCGAGAGCGTGTCGTTCTGGAGCTGCATCATGTCGGCCACGGTCTGCAGCCGGCCGGAGGCCAGCGCCTCGGAGATGCGCGCCGCACGGAAGGGGTCGGTCCCGGTGTAGTGCTGCGCGTCCGGATAGGGGTAGTCGAGCGGGAAGAGGTAGTTGTTGGCGGTGACCCAGAAGCCTTTCGCGGGGTTCTCCGCGTGGGGCAGCGCCTTGATGGGCAGATAGCCGTCCCACTCGTAGCGGCCGTCGCCGGGCACGGGCACCAGCCCGCTGAAGTTGGGCCTGATCGGCGTCACGGCGACCGCCTGGTACCCGATCGTGCCGTCCACGCCGGCCCAGATCATGTTCTCCGCCGGGATGCGGCTGTAGCTGCAGGCCTCGCGGAACTCTTCCCAGCTCTTCGCCTGGCCCATCCGCAGGCTCGCCAGGTAGGGCGCGGCGCCGACATCCCGCCACGCGGCGCGCAGCGCGTATGCCTTGTGGTGCGCCGCGTCCTCGTGCAGCACGGGTCCGTGGCGGGTGTACTTCAGCTCGACGGCGACCGGCGCCTGGCCCTTCACGCGGATCGTGTCCTTGACGATCTGCATGTCCTCCCACGCGCCGCGATACCGGTATTGATTGGCGTTCGCCGGGTTCGTGTCATAGACGTACAGGTCTTCGCTGTCGGTGCCGAAGATCGTCAGGCCCCAGGCGCCGAACTCGTTGTGGCCGATCGACACGCCGGGCAGCATCGGCTCGCCGCCGCCGATGACGTTCCAGCCGGGGGCGACCAGGTGCGACCAGTAGCGCAGCGACGGCGCCTGCTGCACGCGGTGGGGATCGTTCATCAGGAGCGGATAGCCGCTCTGCGTCAGCGCGCCGCTGACCATCCAGTTGTTGCTGCCGATGTCCTCCTGGCGCGCGCTGAGGTCGAGCGCGGTCGGTCCGGGCGGCGCCTCGAGCCGCGCAGCCTGCGCCGCCGTGGCGCGGTATTCCGGCGCAATCTCGTCGGGTGTGAACTGGATCGGCCGGCGGAATGCGTTGTACAGCTCGAGGATGTCGTTGGAGATGAGCGACAGATCAATGGCGGCATCGACCTCGAGCCGTGGGTCGGGGCCGTAGAAGTCGGAGAGATCCTTCACCGTGTCGGCGCCCATGATCCGCACGGCCTGGGCCATGTTGACCTCCTGCCCGATGTTGCCGAGCAGGCCGTTGTGCCGGGAGATCACGTCGGCTGCGGTCCACCGCTCGGGCAGGATGCCGAGCATCTTGAAGTCCACGGGGAGATCGGCCGGCGCGCGCCGCGCCTCGTCGACCGCCGCGTTGATGCCGTCGACGAACGCGGTGATGATCGCCTCGCCGTGCGGGTGGTACCAGTTCAGCTCGCGCTTCAAGTCGCCGCGGAACATGTGGAGCCGCGTGCCGATGTCGCGCGTCAGCTCGCGGGGGCCGAGTATCTCGGCGACCGTGCCGGTGGCCTGGCGGCGCCAGATCTCGAACTGGAACAGGCGGTCGCGTGCGGCGTTGTAGCCCTGCGCGAAGAACAGATCGTGCTCGTTGGCGGCGTAGATGTGATTGATGCCCCAGCGGTCGCGCAGCACCTCGACGGGCTGCTGGAGACCGGCGACGCGCAGCGTCTCTGACGGCGCGCGCTGGGCGGCGGGCGGGGCGGGGGCCTGCGCCGCGGCGGCCACCGGCGCAGCTGCCGCGAGCACGAGAAGCAGTCGGAATCGGCACGCTGTCAACATGGATCCTCCGCGGCTTGCGGCGTGAAGCGGTGGCGAGGCGGGGCATCGCGGGACGGCCCGCCGGAATGTCGTCGCTGCTGAAGGTCGAGAGGAAGACGCGGCATGGCTGGCGCTCGTGCCTCCCCGGGCGCCGATGCGGATCGGCGGCCCGAAACGCCGAGACCATATCACAAACGTGCCCGTGCCGTACGGCATCGGTGCGGCGCCCGGACGAGCGAAGCGCAGGCGGGACGGCTCACCGCATCCGGCGCGCCAGCGCGGGCAGCGCGGCGTTGGCCGGATCGGCCTCGCGAATCGCGGCAACCGTCGCCCGCGCGGCGTCGAGCCGGCCGGCTCTGATCTGCGCGTCGGCCAGCGCCACGCGCAGCGGCAGATCGCGCGGGTCCGCCCCGGCGGCCTGCGCGAACCAGGAGACGGCCGCCTGCGGATCGTTCAGCCTGAGCGAGAGGGCGCCAATCCGCGCGGCGCGCGCGGCCATGTCCGGATCGTCGGCCACCAGCCCGCCATAGGCGATCAGCGCCGCGCGCGCCTCTTCGAGATGATTCAGGCGCTCGGCCGCCGCGGCCGACAGGAGGTACGCGCCGGGATCGACCGGCGCGCGCGCGATCGCCTGCTGGAGCACGCGCTCGGCCGCTTCGGTCTCGCCGCCGCGGAGGAGCGCGCGGCCGTAGAGCGCGAGCGTCTCGCTGGTCGCGCCGGGGCTCGAGGCGATCCGCTCGAGCGCTTCGAGCGCCTTGCTCAGCGCCACGCGATCGTCGCGCGCCAGTGCGATGCCGAGCCAGACGCGCCCGAGCGCACCGTAGATCAGCGGCTGGTCGGGCGTGCGCTCCAGCGCGTTGCCCAGCGTGAGCACCGCGAGGTCCGGATGGCCGGCCTGCGCGTGCGCGATCGCCACGGCCACCTGACGCTCGACGTGGTCCTTGTCGAGGCCGGCGATCACCTGGAGCTGCTCGAGCTCGTCGACACGGCGTCCGAGCTCGCCGTAAAGATCCGCCAGCTCCTCGCGCGCGGCGATCAGTCCGGGTGCCCGCGCGACGGCCTGCTCGAGGGCCTCGACCGCCTCGGCCGCGCGGCGCCGGTCGCGCAGGCACAGGCCGCGCAGGTAATAGGCGTCGGCGCGCGCGCCGTTCAGCGCGATCGCGCGCTCGATCGCGGCGAGCGCCGCCAGGATCGCGCCGTCGCGATAGCGCGCGAGCGCCAGCTTGTAGCTCACCCCGTCGAGCCGATCGTCGATCTGCAGCGTGCTCGCGTAGGCGTCGGCGGCGCGGCCGAAGCGTCCCATGCGGTAGAGCACGTCGCCGAGCGCCTCGAGCGGGCGGGTAGCGGTCGGGGCCAGCGCCGCGGCGCGGCGGAAGTCGCGTGCCGCTTCCTCGAGGCTGCCGTTGCGCTGATAAGCCTCGCCTCGCCGCAGGTGCGCGATCATCGAGTCCGGCCGCCGGGCGATGGCACCGCTGTACGCTTCGATGGCGGTGAAGGCCTGTTCCTGCTGCAGCGCGGCGTCGCCGCGCACGAGGAGCGCGCGGTAGTCGCGGTCGCGCGCCACGGCCTGATACGCCCACGCGGCAGCCGCGGCCGTGGCCAGGAGCAACGCCAGGGCCCGCTTCACAGCGGGGATCCTAGCAGCCCGTGGTGAAAGTCTGAGTTAGGGATCGACACGATCGATCTGTCGTACTACACTGCTGCGCATGGCGATGGGCACCCGACAGAGCGAGCAATCGTCGTTGTGGGTCGCGGCCTCGGAGT
>JADZED010000072.1 GCA_020850715.1 Acidobacteriota bacterium | reverse complement strand
GCCGGTGGTGAGATGCCGCGTCGCGCACCCCCTCCGCTCCATCGCGCTCTCCTGATATCGCGGCTTCACGCTACGATCACCATCGCGGTCGCTGAAATCGGCCCCTTCATGAATGATGCGGGCTAGGGTCCATCACTTTCTCTCTTTGTAGTCTTCCGACGAGGCCGGGTCCATCTCCCACCGGTGGCGGTCGCGCTCGATGATCTTGTCGGTCGACTTCAGCTCCTCGGCGTCGTCGTAGCTCACGCCGAGAGCCTTGCCGATGTCTTCGACCACATCCTGGTCCGGCGTCGGGTTGTCGCCGCCGGGCGCCTCGTCACCGGTGAAGTAGGCGTCTTCGAGGTCGACGTCCACGTCGCCGCCGCCGAGTCCCTGCATCCCGCGGTGGTGCTCGACCTCTTCGGCCATCTCGGCGCGGCCGGTGCGGGCCGCCGAGGGCCGGCGGCTCATGTTCAGCGACGATGGGGGCGTCGGCACGAGATCGTCGAGGATGCGCCGCGCGCGATCGAGCTTCGGCAGGCGCCGCCCCGCTGCGGCTTTCGACGACCGGGTGCCGCCCGGGCGCGCTTTCCCGGCGGACCGGCGGCGGGCGGTCTGTTTCGCCGCGCGCTTCGCGGTCGACTTCGCCGGTCTGGCCGGGGCGCGGCGCGGCTGAGCGCTGCGGGTGGAGCGTTGAACCGTTCGCGCCGACCGCTTGGGCGGCCGCCCGGCGCGCCCGGCGGATTTGCGCCGCGGCGCCTTGCGTCCCGTCGTCTTGGCCATGCCGTCTCCCCTTTCGAAACCTTGACAGTTTGTCGATAAGTGTCGTACGCTCTATTGCTTATCGGAACTCAGCGAGACCTGACGACGCGGGCCTGAGGGCCCGCGTGCCGTTTCTTGCCAGTGGCGACCGTGGGATCCGCGACCGCGCCGAGCGCGCGACGGATCCCCGGAATTCCCGAGCTCCGAACCTGCGGGCTGCCGGCGCCCGCCACCCAAAGCCGGCGCGTCCCGCGGGCGTCGCGGGACGTTCTGGAGGACCCGTTAGGCATGGCGAACGAAGACGAAAAGACTCCCGGTCCGAGCCGGAGCGGACATGCGGCCACGGGCGGCATCACCCTGCTGCCGCGCGACGACCACGATCCGATGGATCCCGCCGAGTATGCCCGGCTGCTCGAATCCTACGATAGCAGCTTCCGAAACATCGCGGAAGGTGAAGTCGTCAAGGGCACCGTCCTGAAAGTGACCCCTTCGGAAGTGATCATCGACGTCGGCTACAAGTCGGAGGGGATCATCGCGCTCAGCGAGTTTCTCGACGAGAACGGCGAGCTGACAGTACAGCCGGGCGACATCGTGGACGTCCTGCTCGAGCGGACCGAGGATCGCGACGGCTACGTCGTGCTCTCGCGCGAGAAGGCCGAGAAGATGAAGATCTGGGACGAGGTCGAGAGGGCCTATGCGGAGCGCAAGGTCGTGATCGGCCGCGTCATCGAGCGGATCAAGGGCGGGCTGGCGGTCGACATCGGCGTCCGCGCGTTCCTGCCGGGCTCGCAGATCGACGTGCGCCCCGTGCGCAACCTCGACGCGCTGCGCGGCCAGGAGCTGCGCATGCGGGTGATCAAGGTCAACAAGAAGCGGGGCAACATCGTGCTCTCGCGCAAGGCGCTGCTCGAGGAAGAGAACGCCGAGAAGAAGAAGCACACGCTCGAGACGCTCGCCGAGGGCAAGGTCCTCAAGGGCGCCGTCAAGAACATCACCGATTACGGCGCGTTCATCGACCTCGGGGGCATCGACGGCCTGCTGCACATCACCGACATGTCGTGGGGCCGCGTCGGCCATCCGTCGGAGCTGTTCAAGGTGAACGACGAGATCGACGTGATCGTGCTCAAGTACGATCCGGCCACCGAGCGCGTCTCGCTCGGGCACAAGCAGCTCATCACCGATCCGTGGGCGAACGTGATGGAGCGCTACCCGGTGGGCGCGCGCATGGGCGGCAAGGTGGTGAGCCTGACCGACTACGGCGCCTTCATCGAGCTCGAGGCGGGCGTCGAGGGACTCATCCACGTGAGTGAGATGTCGTGGAGCAAGCGGGTCAAGCACCCGTCGAAGATCCTCAACGTGGGCGACACCGTGGAGGCGATGGTGCTCGGCGTCGACCCGACGGCGCGCCGCATCTCGCTCGGCCTGAAGCAGGTGGAGGCCAACCCGTGGCACGACCTGGCGGACAAGTATCCCGTCGGCTCGACGATCCAGGGCAAGGTGCGAAACCTGACCGAGTTCGGCGCGTTCGTGGAGGTCGAGGAGGAGATCGACGGGCTGATCCACATCTCCGACATGTCGTGGAGCAAGCGGGTCAAGCACCCGTCGGAGATCCTGAAGAAGGGCGACGTGGTCGAGGCGATGGTGCTGAACATCGACGCCGAGAACCAGCGGCTGTCGCTCGGCCTCAAGCAGCTGGCGACCGACATCTGGGACGACTTCTTCGCGCGCCATCACGTGGGCGACACGATCGAGGGCAAGGTCGTGCGGATGACGAACTTCGGCGCCTTCGTCGAGCTCGACGAGGGGATCGAAGGGCTGATTCACGTCTCGGAGTTCGACGATTCGCCGCGCGCGGGCAAGGACGGCAAGATCGAGCTCGCCGTGGGCGAGACCTACCCGATGAAGGTCATCAAGCTCGCGCCCGCGGAACGGAAGATCGGCCTGTCGATTCGCGCGCTGAAGAACGACGAATTCCGCGCCGACTGGGAGTCGTACCAGGAGAGCGCGGGCGACGGGACGGCGACGCTCGGCGATCACTTCAGGAGCCGGTAGGCGGGACAGGCCAGAGCGGCAGGCGGACGGCCCTCCTCCGGTCCGGCCGTTCCCGCTCGTCCGGCCAGGGGGAGCAGAGATGACCGGCGGCAGCATGACCAAGGCGGAGCTCGTCGAGGAAGTGTCGCGGGTGTCGGATCTGACCAAGAAGCACTCCGAAGTCATCGTCGACACCGTGTTCAAGAGCATCATCGACGCCCTGCACCGGGGGGAGAAGATCGAGCTGCGGGGATTCGGCAGCTTCCGGCTCCGCAAGCGCGAACCGCGGAAGGGGCGCAACCCGAAGACGGGCGACAAGGTGGACGTGCCGCCGAAGAAGGTGCCCTACTTCAAGCCCGGCAAGGAACTGAAGGATCTGATCAACCGCGAGGCGCCGGCGACGCCGCCGAGCGCCGTCGCGCCTCCCGATGCCATGGCGGTCTAGAGACAGTCGTCAGCCGCAAGTCGTCAGCCGTCAGTCGACATGGAACACTTGTGGGCCCCCTGGAGGCTGCAGTACGTGACCGGTGCGAGCGGCACCGCGGACCGCGACTGCATCTTCTGCCAGACCGCCGGGGCGGAGCGCGAGCGCCTGGTGCTCGCGCGCGGTCCGCTCACCTACGTCGTCCTCAACCTCTATCCGTATAACAACGGCCACCTGCTGGTCGTCCCCCATCGCCACATCGCAAGCCTCGCCGCGGCGAGGCCCGACGAACTGGACGAGCTGATCGGGATGACGCGCCGCGCGGAAATCGCGCTGACCGACGGTTACGCGCCGCAGGGGATCAACGTGGGCATCAACCTGGGCCGTCCGGCCGGCGCGGGCGTCGTCGACCATCTGCACGTGCACCTGGTGCCGCGATGGAACGGCGACACCAGCTTCATGACGGCGGTGGGCAACGTCCGGGTGCTGCCCGAGGATCTGGAGGCGACGGCCGCGCGGCTGCGCCCCATCTTCGAGCGGCTCGCAGCAGGCGATCGCTGACGCCGCGGAGACCGGGAAACGAAGGACAATAGGGGCGCCGCGATGATCCTCGAACTGACCCCCGAGCAGCGTGCCTTCCAGCAGGCCGCCGAACGCTTCGCGCGGGAGGTCGTCGCGCAGCGGGCCGCCGGCATCGATCACTCCGGGGAATTTCCCTCCGACGTCATGTATGCGGCGGCGCAGGCCGGGCTGTGCGGCATCACGGTCCCCGCGCAGTGGGGCGGGCTCGGGCGCGACTACGTCAGCTACGCCCTCGCCATCGAGGCGATTGCACGGGCGAGCGCGACGGTGGCCGTGTCGCTGTCGGTGACCAACTCGCTGGTCGGCGACCTCGTCGCACACTTCGGGACCGAGACGCAACGTGATCGCTGGCTCCGGCGCCTGGCGTCGGGGGAGATCCTGGGGGCGTTTGCGCTGTCGGAGCCCGACGCCGGCACCGACGCCGCGAACCAGAAGACGACGGCCGTCCCGGTCGCGGGAGGATACCGCCTCGCGGGACGCAAGGTGTGGGTGGCGAATGCCGAAGAGGCGGCGCTCGCGATCGTCTTCGCGTGCACGACCCCTGGCGTCCGCGGCCACGGGATCACCGCATTCCTCGTCCCGATGGACGCGCGCGGCATCGTCCGCACCGCGCGGGCCGATTCGCTCGGCGTCCGCGGCCTCGGCTGCATGGACCTCGACCTCGACCTCGTCGTCGGCGGCGACCAGGTGCTCGGCGAGATCGACCACGGGTTCCGGCTGGCCATGTGGGCGCTCCAGGCGGGCCGCGTCGCGATTGCGGCCCAGGCGCTCGGCATCGGCGACGCCGCGGTCGCCGAAGCGATCGCGCATGCACGCCGGCGCGAGCAGTTCGGCCGGCCGATCGCCGGCTTCCAGGCGATCCAGTGGATGCTCGCCGACATGGCGACCGAGCTCGACGCGGCGCGGCTCCTCACGATGCGAGCGGCCGATGCGCGCGATCGGCAGGAGAACAGCACCGTGGAGGCGGCCATGGCCAAGCTCGCCGCCTCCGAGGCGGCGCACCGCGCCGCCGACAAGGCGATGCAGATCCTCGCGTCGGAAGGCTACCGGCGCGGGTCGACCGTCGAACGGCTGTTCCGGGATGCGCGCGCGACCGAGATCTACCAGGGCACCTCCGAGGCGCAGCGCATGATCATCAGCGCGGCAGTGCTGGCCGACGCCTGAGCGTTGGGCAGCTCGGATCCGGGGATCCGGGCTGGTGGGGACGGCGGGGACTCGAGAATTGCTGGTGTCGGCAATCGACAGGCGAGGTTGACATGAGAGAGCTCGTCGCGGCGCTCGCCCTCGTGGTGGCTGCGGTCTCGACAGCGTCCGCGCAGACGGCGGACGTCGATCTGGCGCGATGGCGGAAGCAGGCGGACGCCATCACGATCTACCGTGACGACTGGGGCATCGCGCACGTGTACGGCAGGACCGACGCCGACGCGGTGTTCGGGGTCGTCTATGCGCAGGCCGAGGACGACTTCAATCGCGTCGAGACCAACTTCATCAACGCGATGGGGAGGCTCGCCGAGGCCGAAGGAGAGTCGGAGATCTTCCGCGACCTCCGGATGAAGCTCTTCATCGATCCGGCCGACATGCAGGCGAAGTACGCGTCGAGTCCGGCATGGCTGAAGGCGCTGATGGACGCCTGGGCCGATGGCCTCAATTACTACCTGCACACCCATCCGGCGGTGACGCCGCGCGTCATCGCGCGCTTCGAGCCGTGGATGGCGCTCAGCTTCAGCGAAGGGAGCATCGGCGGCGACATCGAACGGATCGACCTGGCGCAGCTGGAGGCGTTCTACGGGCGGGAAGGACGCGGGCAGGAAGGGCGGGAACGGCAGGAGGAGCCGGACAGGCCGGCGAACCGGGAGGCCGCCGTTCCTGCCCGTCCCGTCCCTCCGGCCTATCGGGAGCCGACCGGCTCGAACGGCATTGCCGTCGCCCCGTCGAACGCCGCCAACCGGCATGCGCTCCTGCTGATCAATCCCCACACCTCCTTCTTCTTCCGTGCCGAGGCGCAGATGGTCAGCGACGAGGGGCTCAACGCGTACGGCGCGCTGACGTGGGGCCAGTTCTTCGTCTACCAGGGCTTCAACCAACGCGCTGGCTGGATGCACACCTCGAGCGGCGTCGACAACATCGACGAGTATCTCGAGACGATCGCGAAGAGGGGCGACGGCTACGTCTACACGTACGGCAGCGAAGAACGGGCCGTCACGACCAGGACGATCGTCGTGCCGTACAGGACGGCGAGCGGCATGGCCTCGCGAACCTTTACGGTCTACCGCACGCACCATGGTCCGATCGTGCGCGACGCCGGCGGCAAGTGGGTGAGCGTGAGCCTGATGCAGGACCCGGTCAAGGCGCTGCAGCAGTCCTATCTGCGGACCAAGGCGACCAGCTACCAGGCGTTCCGCGACACGATGGAGCTCCACACCAACTCGTCGAACAACACCATCTACGCCGATGCCGATGGAACGATCGCGTATTTCCATTCCAACTTCATCCCGCGCCGGGATCCCGCCTTCGACTTCGCCAAGCCGGTCGACGGCAGCAATCCCGCGACCGACTGGCGCGGCGTGCTGTCGATCGACGAGACGCCCGGGCTGAAGAATCCGCCGGTCGGCTGGCTGTACAACTCGAACAACTGGCCCTGGTCCGCCGCGGGCCCGGACAGCCCGGACCGGGCGGATTTTCCTGCCTATGTGGAGCGGGGTCGCGAGGAGACCGCCCGTGGCAGGCACGCCATCAGGGTCCTCCAGGGCAGGCGGGACTTCACCGTCGACTCGCTGATTGCCGCTGCGTACGACAGCTATCTGCCGGCCTTCGCCGATCTGATCCCCGCGCTGCTGCACGCCTACGATGAGGCGCCGGCCTCCGATCCGCTGAAGACCAGGCTTGCCGATCAGATCGCGCTGCTGCGGGGATGGGATTTCCGCTGGGCGGCCTCGTCTGTGCCCACGACGCTCGCGGTGTATTGGGGTGACGATCTGTACCGGCGTATCGGGGACGAGGCGGCGAAGGCGGAGATGTCGGCCGAAACCTTCGCCGTGAGCCGCCGGCCCGCCGCGGCGATGCTCGAATCGCTGGCGGCCGCCTCCGATCGCCTCGCCGCCGACTTCGGCCGCTGGCAAACGCCGTGGGGCGACGTCAACCGTTTCCAACGGCTCACCGGCGACATCATCCAGCCGTTCGACGATGCGGGACCGAGCCTGCCCGTGCCGTTCACCTCGTCGCGGTGGGGATCGCTGGCCTCCTTCGGCGCGCGAACGTATCCGGGGACCAAGAAGATGTACGGCACCAGTGGCAACAGCTTCGTCGCCGTCGTCGAGTTCGGGGATCGGGTGCGGGCCAAGGCGGTGACGGCCGGCGGCGAGAGCGGAGACCCGAGGTCGCCGCACTTCAACGACCAGGCGCAACGGTACGCGGACGGCAGTCTGCGGGAGATCTACTACTACCGCGAGCAGTTGAACGGCCACCTCGAGCGCGAGTACCACCCGGGCCAGTGAACGTCACGTCGCGTGCGCCTCGTGCGCCTGGAGAGGCGTCGTAGGCGTCAACCGAGAACCTGCTTCGCGATCGTCTGCAGCTGCAGGTTCGAGGTGCCCTCGTAGATCTGGCCGATCTTGGCGTCGCGGTACAGCTTCTCGACCGGGTAGTCCTTCACGAAGCCGTTGCCGCCGAAGAGATTGACGGCCAGCGACGCCGTGCGCTCGGCGACTTCGGATGCGAAGATCTTGCACATCGCCGCTTCCGCGAGAAACGGCGCCTTCGCATCCCGAAGCCGTGCCGCGTGGTAGACGAGCAGGCGCGCCGCCGCCAGCTCGGTCGCGGCGCGCGCCACCTGGTGCTGCACCGCCTGGAACTCCGCGATCGGCCTGCCAAACTGCTTCCGCTGGCGCGTGTACGCGATGGCGTGATCGAGGGCGCCCTGCGCCAGTCCGATCATCTGGGCGCCGATGCCGATGCGCCCCTCGTTGAGCGTCTCGATCGCGACCTTGTAGCCCGCGCCGACCGCGCCGAGCACGTTCGCCTTCGGCACGCGGCAGTCGTCGAGCAGCAGCTCGCACGTGCTGCTCGCGCGGATGCCCAGCTTGTCTTCCTTCTTCCCGACCGCGAACCCGGTGAAGCCCCGCTCGACGAGGAACGCCGTGATGCCGTGGCGGCCGGCCGCCGGATCGACCGTCGCGAACACGATGAAGAGGTCGGCTTCGTGCGCGTTGGTGATCCAGAGCTTGCGGCCGGTGAGCTGCCAGGCGTCGCCGGCGTCGACCGCGCGCGTGGTCAGCGCGAAGGCGTCGCTGCCCGAGCCGGCCTCCGAGAGCGCGTAGGCGCCGATTGTGCCGGAAGCGAGCGCTCGCAGATGGCGCGCGCGCTGCTGCGCACCGCCCCAGCGCAGCAGCGCATTGGCAACCAGCGTGTTCTGAACGTCGACGAGCACGCCGACCGACGGATCCACGCGCGAGAGCGCCTCCACCGCGAGGATCGCGTGGAAGAAGCTGGCGCCGCCGCCGCCCTCGGCCTCCGGGATCTCGATGCCCATCACGCCGAGCGCGAACAGCCGGTCGATGAGCGGGCGCTCGATCCGTGCGTGCTCGTCCATCGTGCGCACCAGCGGCCGGACTTCTCGATCGGCGAACTGGTACACGCTGTCGCGGAACAGCCGCTCGTCGTCGGCAAGCGCGGTCGGGACCGAAGCCATCGGCGCTGCGATCTTATCTCGAACCGGCTGCGAGCGGCCGCGGAGCGGATGTCGGGCTGACCTCCGTGACGGCCGTGTCGCGCGCCCGAAGCCTGCACGGCAACGGCACCGCGACGCCGGCCGCAAGGCCGGCAGTCCCAGCGCGTCGAGCTCCGCGCAAGGTCTAAGATAGGGGCGAGGCATATGAGACCACCCTGGTTCCTTGCCGTTGCGGTCGCGCTTGGATTGGGCGTGTGCCCGGCGAGCGGCGGCGCACAGGCTCCCGCTGATGTCTCGCGCGGTACGGGTCTGCCGCCGCCGGGACAGACGAGCGCCCCGCCGCCTGCCGGGTCGCCGCCGGCCCAGCAGCCGGCGTCAGGGCAGGGCCAGCAGCCGGTGTTCCGCGCCGGCATCAACTTCGTCCGCGTCGACGTCATCGTCACCGACAGGAGCGGCAGCCCGGTCGACGACCTCGGGCCCGGCGATTTCGAGATCGTCGAGGAGGGGCAGCCGCAGAAGATCGAGACCTTCAAGCTCGTGCGCCTCGACGGCGGCGCGGCGGAGGCGGCGAAGGAGGTGCCGCAGGCGATTCGCAGCGATTTCGACGAAGAATCCGAGGCGGCGCGCGACGACGTGCGGCTCTTCGCGGTGTTCCTGGACGACTATCACGTCCGGCGCGGATCGAGCGTCGCGGCGCGCGACGCCATCGCGAACTTCGTCGCCACGCAGCTCGGGCCGAGCGACATGATCGGGCTCATGTACCCGCTCGAATCGCTCGGGTCGATCCGGATGACGCGCGATCGCGAGGCAGTCGCCCGCGGCATCCGGCAGTTCACCGGGCGGAAGTTCGAATACACGCCGACCAACTCGTTCGAGGAGCAGTACTTCCAGTACCCGCCCGAGGTCGTGGAGAAGATCCGCAACCAGGTGTCGCTCAGCGCCCTCCGCGCGCTCATCACGCACATGGGATCGCTCAAGGAGGGCCGCAAGGCGCTCATCCTGGTGAGCGAAGGATTCACGGCGATGCTGCCGCCGCAGCTGCGGGATGCGAACGCCGCCATGCCCGGCTCGGGCAACCCGAACGCCTACAATCCGGCGGCGGGCATCGGCGATCCGAACGAGGACCGCGCCGCCTGGGCCGCGGGTCTCGACCTGCAGCAGGAGCTCCGCGACGTGTTCGACGCGGCGAACCGCAACAACGTCGCCATCTACCCGGTCGATCCGCGAGGGCTCGCCGGCTCGGAGTTCGACATCGACCAGCGGGTGGCCGCCTCGACCGACGCGCAGTACCTGAGCTCGACGATCGACACGCTCCGCGTCCTCGCCGACAACACCGACGGCCGCGCCATCGTGAACAGCAACGACCTGAGCGTCGGCTTGAAGCAGATCGTCCGCGACAGCAGCGCCTACTATCTGCTCGGCTACAGTTCCACGCTGGCGCCGTCGGACGGCAAGTTCCACGAAATCAAGGTGCGCGTCAAGCGTCAGGGCGTGCAGGTGCGCGCCCGGAACGGCTACTGGGCGCTGACCGCGGAGGAGACCTCGCGCGCGCTCGCGCCGCCCAGGCCTGGTCCTTCGAAGGACGTCACCGACGCGCTCGCATCGATTGCGGTCCCTACGCGCGCCCGCGTCGTGCGGACCTGGATCGGCGCCGACCGCGGCGAGGATGGCCGGACGCATGTCACCTTCGTCTGGGAGCCGCTGCCGCGCGTGCCCGGCGATCGGGGCGGCGACGGCGGGCCGGCGCGGGTGAGCGTGCTCGCGGTCGGGCCGGATGGCGAGCCGTATTTCCGCGGCCGCGCGGCCGGCGTTCCGGCGGGCGCTGCGCCGGGCTCGGCCGGAGCGGCCGCGCGGGGCGCGCGCGTCTCGTTCGACATCCCGCCGGGCACCATGCAGCTTCGTCTCTCCATCGAAGGCGAGGCATCGCAGGTGCTCGACTCGGAAGTGCGCGAGGTCGAGGTGCCGGACTTGAACGGCGATCGCGTTGTGCTCGGTACGCCGGAGGTCTTCAAGGCCCGCACGCTCCGCGAGCTCGACGCGCTGAAGACGGCGCCGGATCCGATGCCGATCGCCTCGCGCGAATTCAGCCGGACCGAGCGGCTGCTGATTCGCGTGCCGGCCTATGGCCCGGGTGGCGCGCCGCCGGCATTGACCGCCCGCCTGTTGAATCGCGCGGGCGCTCCGATGTCGGACCTCGCGGTTGCCGCCCAGCCCGCCGCCGGCGCGCCGGGGCGGCTCGAGCTGTCGCTGGCGGCGCTCGCGCCGGGCGACTACGTGATTGAGATCGCCGCCGAAGGCGGCCCGGCGAAGGAATTGATCGGCATCCGCGTGACGGGTTAGCTGAGATGCGCGTGCTGCTCGCGGTCGCGCTCGCGGCGGCGGCGCCGCTCCGGCCCGCCGCCGCATCCGCCGGTCCGGCCGACAATACCGTGCGCATGGACGCGCGGGTGACCGATGCGCGCGGCCGTCCCCTGCCTGGCCTCGGCGCAGCGGATTTCGAGCTGCGCGAAGACGGCACGCCTCAGTCCATCGGCGCCGTCCGCTTCGTGCGCGCCAGCGATCAGCCGCGGGTTGTAGGGATCTACCTCGACGAGTACCACCTGACGGAGAGCGCCGCCGTTCGCGCGCGCGGCGCCCTGTGGCGCTTCGTCGAACACGATCTCGCGCCCGGCGATCGCCTCGCCATCATGAAGCCGCTCGATTCGCTGCTGGACATCCGGATCGACATGGGGCGCGACCAGGCGCGGGCCGCGATCGAGGGGGTCGTCGGGCGGAAGGGGAACGATGCCCCGGCAGACGCCTACGAGCGCCAGTACATCGGGAACGCGCCGGCGGCGATCGCCGCCGCGCGGAGCCAGATCACGCTGTCCGCGCTGAACGCGCTCGCGGTGCGCCTCGGACAGGCATCCGGCGAGGCCCGCAAGACGCTGATCGTCGTCAGCGAGGGCGTTCTCGATCACTTCGACCGGCGGCGGCTCAATCTGCCGGACGTCTCGACGATCATCCAGTCCGCCAATCGGGCGAATGTCTCGGTGTACCTGGTCGATCCAGGAGATTCACTGCCGGGCGACCACCAGGGTGGCGCGCTCGACCGCGTCGTGCCGGAGACCGACGGCCGCTCGATCGCCGGTCCGGCGCTCGCCGCCGGGCTTCGGAGCATTGCGGGCGACTCGGACGGTTACTACGTCATCTCGTACCGCTCGCCCGGTCGAACCGACAACCGGTTCCACGCCGTGGACCTGCGCGTCAAGCGCGCCGGAACCGTGGTGCGGATGCGGCCGGGCTACTGGGCCGACGCGCCCGGCGACGTGGTGCGCGCCGCGATGCCGGCGCCGCCGCCGAGGGCCTTCGAGCCGGCGCTTCGGCTCAGCCGCATGATCAGGCCGTGGTTCGGCGCCTCGCGCGGCGCCGATGGACGGACGCGCGTGACGTTCGTGTGGGAGGTCGTGGCCCTCGGTCCCGGCGAGCCGGCGCGCGCCGGTCCCTCCGAGGTGCACCTGACGGCCTACGACAGGGACGGCGAGCCGGTGTTCGCAGGGAACGTGCGGCCGGTCGAATCGAGCGCGCTCGCCGGCCGCGATTTGTCGCGGCGCGCGGTGTTCGAGGCCCCGCCTGGCCGGCTTCGCGTGCAGATGACGATAGAGGATGCCGCCGACCGGCCGGTCGACACCGACGTGCGCGACGTGGTCGTGGCCGATCTGGACGCGCCGGTGGCGATTGGCACGCCCGAGGTGCTGCGGCTGCGGACCGAGCGCGAGTTCCAGATGCTCGCCGCCGATCCCGACGCCGTACCGGTGGCCGCGCGCGTGTTCAGCCGCGGCGAGCGGCTGATCGTCCGCGTGCCCGCCTACGCTCCGGACGGCGAGCCGATCATCACCGCGACGCTCGTGAGCGCGCTCGGGCGGACGATGCGGAGCCTGCGCGTGCTGCCGGCCGTGCCCGGAGGATCCAGGCAGATTGACGTGCCGCTTGCCGGGCTGGTGTCGGCCGACTACCGCATCGAGGTGATCGCGAGGAGTGCGGCAGGGGAGGCGAGACAGTCGATCGGATTCGAGGTCATACCGTAGATCTGAGCCTCCAAGGCTCGCAGGCGTAGCCCGCAAGATCCGGTCGGGTTGATCCCGCAGTGTACTCCGCGACGGCCGGTGGTCGAGATGCCCGGACCCGACCGCACGAGAGAGGGCGGTGCGTGTGGCCGTCCTTCCGGGATCGCCGCGAGTCACGCGCGACGGGGAGGACTTGCGCGCGGACCGTCCGTGTGCAAGGCGACGGCTCGACGGAGGTTCGAATCCTGGCGCGGGCCGGCGCTCGCGCCGGCGGGAGCGCGAACGATCAGGTGACCCGGCCCGTGATCACGCGTACATGCCGCGCATGCGCGTCACCGTGGCCACCCGGCTGATGGCCACGATGTAGGCGGCCGTCCGCATGTCGACCTTGTACTTGAGCGAGGTTTTCAGGACCGCGTCGAACGCCTCGCACATCTTCGCCTCGAGGCGCTGGTTCACTTCCTGCTCGGTCCAGAAGTAGCCGTACCGGTCCTGCACCCACTCGAAATACGACGTGGTCACGCCGCTGCTGTTGGCGAGGATGTCCGGGACAACGAAGATGCCGCGGTTGTGCAGCTGATCGTTGGCCTCGGGGGTCGTCGGGCCGTTGGCCCCCTCGATGACGATGCGCGCCTTGATCGCCGGCGCGTTCTCGATGGTGATCTGGTTCTCGAGCGCCGCCGGGATGAGCACGTCGACCTCGAGCCCCCAGAAGTCGCCGGCCGGCAGCGGCTGGCCGCCGGCAAAGCCGGCCACCGTCTTGTGCTGCCGCGTGTACTCCATGAGCGCCGGGACGTCGAACCCCTTCTCGTTGTAGACGCCTCCCTTCCAGTCGGTGACCGCGACGATGCGCGCCCCTTGCTGGGCCAGGAGGTGGGCCGAGACGCCGCCGACGTTGCCGAAGCCCTGGACCGCGATGCGCGTGTCCTTCAGCGCGATGCCGAAGTGCTTCGCCGCCTCGCGCGCCGCGATCATCACGCCGCGGCCGGTGGCCTCGCGCCGGCCGAGCGATCCGCCGAGCTCGACCGGCTTGCCGGTGACGACCGAGGTGGTCGTGTGGCCGACGTGCATGGAGTAGGTGTCCATGATCCACGCCATGATCTGCTCGTTGGTGTTCACGTCGGGCGCCGGGACGTCCTTCTCCGGGCCGATCGCATCGACGATCTCGGCGACGTAGCGGCGGGTGAGCGCCTCGAGTTCGCGCTGCGACATCTTCGTGGGGTCGCAGACGATGCCGCCCTTGCCGCCGCCGAACGGGATGTGGGCGACCGCGCACTTCCAGGTCATCCAGGCAGCCAGCGCCGTCACCTCGTCCAGCGTGACGCCCGGATGGTAGCGGATGCCGCCCTTGGCAGGACCGAGCGTGATGTTGTACTGCACGCGGTAGCCGGTGAACACCTCGATCTCGCCGTTGTCCATCTGGACCGGACACGAGACGATGATCTGCCGCTTGGGGTGGGTGAGGATCTGCCAGATGCCGGGCTCGAGGTTGAGAATGCGCGCGGCGACGTCGAATTCCTCGAGCATCGCCGCGAAGATCGATCCGTTGGTAGCCGCCATGTCGCTCCTGCCGAAGCCAGCGTAACCCGGCCAGTATAATGCCCGTGAGCATGAAAACCGCGGCGGGCGGCGGCAAGGCGCGATGGGAGCGGGAAACGCTCGGGCCGGCGCTCGGCCGGTCGCCCGAACGGGCCGCCGGATTCTCGACGGTGTCCGGCCGGCCCATCCAGCGGCTCTACACGGCCGAGGATCTCGCCGGGATCGACGACGTCCGGGACATCGGCGACCCGGGCGCATTTCCCTACACGCGCGGCATCCACGCGACCGGCTACCTCGGCAAGCTGTGGACGATGCGGCAGTTCGCCGGCTTCGGCACGCCGGAGGAGACGAACCAGCGCTACAAGGGGCTGCTGGCCGCCGGCGGGACCGGCCTGAGCGTCGCCTTCGATCTGCCGACGCTGATGGGACGCGATCCGGATCATCCGTTGTCGCTCGGCGAGGTGGGGAAGTGCGGCGTCAACGTGGCATCGCTCGCAGACATGGAGACGCTGTTCGGCGGCATCCCGGTCGGCGAGGTCACGACCTCGATGACGATCAACTCGCCGGCGGCGATGATCTTCGCGATGTACCTGGTGGTTGCCGAGCGGCAGGGCGCCGGCTGGCAGGCGCTGTCGGGCACGATCCAGAACGACATCCTCAAGGAGTTCATCGCGCAGAAGGAGTTCATCTTCCCGCCGCGGCCGTCGATGCGGCTCATCACCGATCTCTTCGCGTTCTGCGCGCACGCGGCGCCGCGCTGGAACACGATCTCGGTGAGCGGCTACCACATCCGTGAAGCGGGGGCGACGGCGCTGCAGGAACTGGCGTTCACCCTGCGCGACGGTCTCGAGTACGTGCAGTGGGGCGTCGAGGCCGGGCTCGCGGTGGACGACTTCGTGCCGCGGATGTCCTTCTTCTTCAACGCACACAGCGACTTCTTCGAGGAGATCGCGAAGTACCGGGCGGCGCGGAAGCTCTGGGCCGAGGCCATGCGCGACCGGTTCGGCGCCCGCAGCGAGCGATCGTGGAAGCTGCGGTTCCACAGCCAGACGGCCGGCGTCTCGCTCACGGCCCAGCAGCCCTACAACAACGTCGTGCGCACGGCGCTGCAGGCGCTGTCGGCGGTGCTCGGCGGCACCAACTCGCTGCACACCAACTCGCTCGACGAGGCGCTCGCCCTGCCCACCGAGGCGGCGGCGACGCTCGCGCTTCGCACCCAGCAGATCATCGCCCACGAGAGCGGCGTGGCATCGGCGATCGATCCGCTGGGCGGCTCCTATTTCGTGGAACGGCTGACGCGCGACATGGAAGAAGAGGCGCTCGCATACTTCCGCCGGATCGACGGCATGGGAGGGATGGTCGCCGCCATCGAGCGCGGGTTCCCGCAGCGCGAGATCGCCGAGAGCGCGTACCGCTTCCAGCAGGCGTTCGAGCGGCGCGAGAAGGTGATGGTGGGCGTCAACGCGTTCGTGCAGCCCGGCGAACCGCCGATCGAGACGCTCTACATCGACGAGACCGCCGAGGCGCGCCAGCTCGCAAAGCTCGAAGCGCTCAGGACGCGGCGGAGCGGCGACGCGGTCGCCCGCAGTCTCGACCGGCTGCGGCGCGCGGCAGGCGGCACGGCGAACCTGATGGAACCGATCCTCGACGCCGTGCGCGCCTACGCGACGGTGGGCGAGATGTGCGACGCGCTCCGGGAGGTCTGGGGCGAGTACGAAGAGGCGCCCACGATATAGATGGGTGCTCGGGGTGCCCCGGGGCGCCGGGGTGCCACACGACAAGCGTGGAAACACAGATGCGGAAGCTGAGGGTCGTCATCGCGAAGCCGGGCCTCGACGGGCACGATCGGGGCGCGAAGGTCATCGCGCGCGCGCTGCGGGATGCCGGCATGGAGGTCATCTACACGGGGCTGCGGCAGACGCCGGAAATGATTGCCAACGCGGCGCTGCAGGAGGACGCCGACGTCGTCGGCCTGTCGATTCTGTCTGGCGCGCACAACCATATCGCACCGAAGCTGATGGAGCTGCTGAAGGCGAAGGGGCTGGACGACGTGCTCGTGCTCGTCGGCGGAATCATTCCGCAGGTCGACATCCCGCGGCTCGAAGCCATCGGCGTGAAGGGCGTCTTCCTGCCGGGAACCCCGATGCACGAGATTGTCGACTTCATCAACGCGAACGTCAGGACGTCTCGCGGCTGAGAATCTGAGGACGTGAGGAACTGGGGTCCGGGAGTCGCGAATCGGGGACTCCGGGAATCGAGGACTCGAGACTCGAGGATCCGAGAAACCGGGCACCGGAGCCCTGTTGAAGCTGCGCCCCTCATCCGATAGACCCGACGTGGCCCATACCCTTCTGCTCGCCGACGACAGCGTGACCATCCAGCGCGTCATCGAGCTGACGTTTGCCGACGAAGACGTGCGGGTGGTCGCCGTGAGCGACGGCGATCAGGCGATTGCGCGCATCGAAGCGGCCCCGCCCGACATCATCCTCGCCGACATCGGCATGCCGGGCAAGAATGGCTACGAGGTCGCGCAGCACGTCAAGCGCAACCCGCGGCTGGCGCACATTCCGGTCGTCCTGCTCACGGGCGCATTCGAGCCGGTCGACCAGGCGCGCGCGGCAGCCATGGGCTGTGAAGGAGTGCTGGCCAAGCCGTTCGAGCCGCAGCTCGTGATCGGTCGCGTCCGGGAACTGCTCGCTCGCGGCGCGTCGGCGAAGCCGGTCTCCCCCGCTGCCGGGCATGCATCGCCGCCGCGGCAGCCGCCTCCGCCGTTTGAGGATCCGTTGTTCGGCGCTGCCGCACCGGCGGCGCCGGCCCAGCCATCGGCGCCCGACCTGGACAACTACTTCGATCGGCTGGACGAGGCGTTCGCCAGCCTGGTGGGGAATGCGCCGGCCGCGGGCGCCCAGCCGGCACGCCCCGAGATCGACTGGTTCCAGACCAGCGCGACCGATGCGCCGGCGCGTGACGAGGCGTGGGACATCGCCCTGCCGCCGGCCGAGCCCGTACGTCCGCTCCTGGCAGAGGCCGACCGTATCCTGCCGTCCGCGGCCGTGCTGCGGCCGGATCGGAGCGCCGCCCTCGGGCCGCCGGAGGCCGCGCCTGCGGCGCCGGCGAGCGTTCCGATACCCTCGTCGGCCACAGACCGGACCAGCGCCCCCGCTGCCACGCCGATTGCCGAACCGGCGCCGATCGCCGGGCAGACCGCCGTTGCGCCGCTTCCGCCGCTGGCCGAGGCCTTCGCCGCGCTCCTGGCGGCCGAGCAGCAGGCCGGACCGCCGGACGCCCCGCCCGTGTGGCCCGCCTCGGCTCCGGCGCCGTCCGTCACCGACGAGATGATCGAGGCGATCGCGACCCGGGTGCTGGCCCGGCTGTCGGATGCGGCGGTGCGCGAGCGGGCGTCGGAGATGGTCGGCGCCATCGCCGAGCGGCTGGTGCGCGAGGAGATCGCCCGGATCAAGGCCGAGATTTCGTAATACGATCGCCAGGATGCCAGTGTCGCCGGACGCGCTCCTCACCACGCTCGATCCCGCACGCCTCAATCTCCCGGACAAACCGGCGCTCGAAGGGCTCGAGGCCAGATGGACGCGCATCTGGGAGGAGACAGGCGTCCATCGCTTCAACCGCGGGCGCGATCGCGCCGCGGTGTTCTCGATCGACACGCCCCCGCCGACCGTCAGCGGCTCGCTGCACGTCGGCCACGTGTTCTCCTACACGCACACCGACCTCGTCGCCCGCTTCCAGCGCATGCGCGGCAAGGAGGTGTTCTATCCGATGGGATGGGACGACAACGGCCTGCCGACCGAGCGGCGGGTGCAGAACTACTACGGCGTCCGCTGCGATCCCGCGCTGCCGTTCGATCCGTCGTTCGCGCCGCCTGCGGCGCCGTCCAGGCCTCCGGTGCCCGTCTCGCGGCCGAACTTCATCGAGCTCTGCGAGCGGTTGACCGCCGAGGACGAACGGGCGTTCGAGCGGCTCTGGAAGCATCTCGGGCTCTCGGTCGACTGGTCGATGACCTACGCCACGATCGGCCGCCGCGCGCAGCGCGTGTCGCAGCTTGCGTTTCTCCGGCTGCTGCGCCGCGGGCTCGCCTACCAGCTCGAAGCGCCGACGCTCTGGGACGTGGACTTTCGAACGGCCGTGGCCCAGGCGGAGCTCGAGGATCGCGAGATGGCGGGCGCCTATCACCGCATCCGCTTCGCGCTCGCGGAGGGGCCCTCCGGCGAGGGTGTCGAGATCGAGACGACCCGGCCCGAGCTGATCCCGGCGTGCGTGGCGCTGGTGGCGCACCCCGACGACGAGCGATACCGGCCGCTGTTTGGCAGGGACGTCGTGACGCCGCTCTTCGGCGTGCGTGTGCCCGTGCGGGCGCACGCGCTGGCCGACCCCGGGAAGGGCAGCGGCATCGCGATGATCTGCACGTTCGGCGACGTGACCGACGTCACGTGGTGGCGCGAGCTCGGGCTGCCAATCCGCGCCGTCATCCAGCCCGACGGCGCCCTGCGGCCGGTTGCCTGGGGCGCGGCCGGGTGGGAGTCGGTGGATCCGGCGCGCGCGCAGGCGCGCTACGCGGCGCTGCAGGGGCTGCCGGCCGCGAAAGCGCGTGCGACGATCGTGGAGCAGCTGCGGGAAACAGGCGATCTGGCCGGCGAGCCCAGGCCGATCACGCATCCGGTCAAGTTCTACGAGAAGGGGGATCGTCCACTCGAGATCCTCACGAGCCGCCAGTGGTTCATCAAGACCATCGAGTTCCGCGATGCCCTGCTCGCCCGCGGGCGCGAGCTGCAGTGGCACCCGCCGTACATGGCAGCGCGCTACGAGAACTGGGCCAACGGGCTCAACGGCGACTGGTGCATCAGCCGCCAGCGCTTCTTCGGCGTGCCGTTTCCGGTCTGGTACGCGCTCGACGCCGCCGGCCGGCCGCAGTACGACCGCCCGATCCAGGCGCGCGAGGACCGGCTGCCGGTCGACCCGTCGACCGACGTGCCCGACGGCTACGACGCGGGCCAGCGCGGCGCGCCTGGCGGCTTTGCCGGAGACTCCGACGTGATGGACACGTGGGCGACCTCGTCGCTCACGCCGCAGATCGTCTGCGGCTGGCCCGACGACCAGGCGCTCTTTGCGAGCACGTTTCCGATGGACCTGCGCCCGCAGGCGCACGACATCATCCGCACCTGGCTCTTCGATTCCGTCCTTCGCGCACACCTCGAGCACGACTCGCTGCCCTGGACCAACGCCGCGCTCTCGGGCTGGGTGCTCGATCCCGATCGCAAGAAGATGTCGAAATCCAAGGGCAACGTCGTCACGCCGATGGGGCTGCTCGAGGAGCACGGCTCGGACGGCGTGCGCTACTGGGCGGCGAGCGGCCGGCCGGGCACCGACACGGCGTTCGACACGAACCAGATGCGCGTCGGCCGGCGGCTCGCGATCAAGGTGCTCAACGCGTCGCGCTTCGCGCTCGGCGCCGCCCAGCCCGTTGGCGCGATCGCGGCGCCGGTCGACCGGGCGATGCTCCGGCAACTGGCCGCGCTCGTGCGCGAGGCGACCGACGCTTTCGAGGCGTACGACTACGCGCGGGCGCTGCAGCGCACCGAGACCTTCTTCTGGCGCTTCTGCGACGACTATCTCGAGCTCGTGAAAGGGCGGCGCTACGGCGAGCAGGGCGCGGAGGGCGCCGGCTCGGCCAACGCGGCGCTGACGGCGGCGCTGTCGGTCCTGCTGCGGCTGTTCGCGCCGTTCCTGCCGTTCGTCACCGAGGAGGTATGGTCGTGGTGGCGGCCGGGCTCGATTCACCGCGCGCCGTGGCCGTCGCCAGGCGAGCTCGAGTCGCTGCTGACCGACAACTCGGAGGCGACGCGCGCGCGCGACGCGCGCGCGTACGACTGGGCGACCGACGTCCTGTTCGAGGTGCGGAAGCAGCGCTCGGAGGCGAAGCAGCCGCTGAAGGTGCCGATCACGCGCGTCCGCGTCCGCGCCGCGGAAGAGGCGGTCGCTGTGATGCCCGAGGTCGAACCGGACCTGCGGGCGGCGCTCCGCGTGCTCGCCTTCGATACGGCGGCCGGCGAACCGCGCGAGATCGTGGTCGAGGGCTACGCGCCGGCGCCGCCGGCCTGAGCGGGAGCCGGCGAGGACGCAGTGGACGTGCTCGACCCGTCGGTCTATCGCGACCTCGTGCGGCAGGCGCTCGCCGAAGACATCGGCGCGGGCGACCTGACCACCGAGGCGATCGTGCCGGCCGATGCGCGCGCCCGGGGCGTCCTGGTCGTCAAGGCCGACTGCACCATCGCCGGCCTCGACGTCGCGTTCGAGGCCTTCCGCCTGCTGGAGCCGGGCGTCCGCACCGATGCGCAGATCCGGGACGGGGCGCGCTGCCGGCCCGGCGACGAGATCGCGAGCGTCGCCGGCTTGGCGCGCACGCTGCTGTCGGCCGAGCGCACGGCGCTCAACTTCCTGCAGCGGCTGTCGGGCGTCGCGACGATGGCGCGGGCGTTCGCCGACGCCTCGCGCGGCAGGATCGCCGTGCTCGATACGCGCAAGACGACGCCGACGCTGCGGGCGCTCGAGAAGTACGCCGTGCGCGTCGGCGGCGCGACCAACCACCGGTTCGGGCTCTACGACGCGTTTCTCGTCAAGGACAACCACGTGCGGCTCGCCGGCGGCGTCGCCCGGGCGATCGAGCGGGCGTCGGCGTACAGGCCGGATCTCCGGGTCGAGGTCGAGGCGCAGACGCTCGACGAGGTCGACGAGGCGCTCGACGCCGGCGCCGGCGTCGTGCTCGTCGACAACTTCGGGCTCGACGACATCCGGGAGGCCGTGCGGCGCGCGCGGGGGCGGGCGAAGATCGAGATCTCGGGCGGCGTCACGCTGGGGCGCATTCCGGAGCTGGCAGCCACCGGCGCCGACTTCGTCTCCGCCGGGGCGCTCACGCACTCGGCGGCGGCCGCCGATATCAGCTTCGAGATCGAACCTGCCTGAACCGCTTCCACCCGAGATCGGCGCGGCGCTGGCGCGGGCGGCTCTCGGCCGCCTCGCTTCGACCGTGCTGTTCTTTCCGACCGCCGGATCGACCAACGACGTCGCCGCCGCCTGCGTGGAGCGCTGGACGGAGGCGGGCGACGCGGACGCGTTGGAGGGGCTGGTGGTGCTCGCCGACGCCCAGACGGCGGGACGCGGACGCCACGGGCGCGTCTGGCAGTCGCCGCCGGGCAGCGGCCTGTACGTCAGCGTGCTGCTGACGCCATGGCGGGCCCGCGTGGATCCGGCGCGCGCCGCGACGCTGGTCACGCTCGCGGCAGGCGTCGCGCTGGCCGAAGGCGTCGAGGCGGCGACCGGGCTGCGCGCCGACCTGAAATGGCCGAACGATCTGCTCGCCGGCGGCCGCAAGCTGTCGGGCATCCTCGCCGAAGCCTCGTCTTCGACGGGCGGCCGCGGCGCGCCGGGGCTCGACACGGTCATCGTCGGCTTCGGGATCAACGTGCATCCGGCGGCGTTTCCCGCGGAACTGGCCGACCGGGCGACGTCGATCGAGACCGAGCTGGGGCGTGCGGTCGATAGGGCGCCGGTGCTGGCCGCGGTGCTCTCTTCGCTCGCCGGCCGCTACGAGGATCTGCTGGCGGGCCGCTTCGATGCTATTCTCGACGCGTGGCGGCGCCGCGCGCCTTCGGCGGTCGGGCGGCGGGTGAGATGGACGGGACCGGAAGGGACGCGCGAAGGCGTGGCGGCGGGCATCGACGATCGCGGCGCGCTCCTGGTCCGCACGGCCGGCGGCACGGAGCGCATCGTCGCGGGCGAAGTCGCGTGGCTGTGAACCCTGGACCCGAAAGAATCGCGAGCCTGCGAACCCCGACCCTTGCGCGCTGAGCCCGGAACCCCGACGATGCTGCTCGCCATCGACATCGGCAACACCAACACCGTCCTGGGCGTGTTCGACGGCGGCACGCTGGTTCGGAGCTGGCGCCTGCAGACGGTGCGCCAGCGGACGGCCGACGAGCTCGGACTGCTGGTCGACGCCTTGTTCGCGCACGACGGGATCGACCGGGCGGGGGTGAGCGGCATCGTGCTCGGATCGGTGGTGCCGGTCCTCACGACGGCCACGCGGGCGATGGTCGAGCGTTACTTCGGCGTGCGCTCGCTCGCCATCGAGCCGGGCGTGGAAACCGGCATGCCGATCCTCTACGACAACCCGGCCGAGGTCGGCGCCGATCGCATCGTCAACGGCGTTGCGGCGTTCGAGCAGTTCGGCCGCGCCGCCGGGCGGCCGCTGGTGGTGGTCGACTTCGGGACGGCCACGACGTTCGATGCGGTGACGGCGCGAGGGGAGTATCTCGGCGGCGCGATCTGCCCGGGCATCCAGATTTCGGCCGATGCGCTGTTCCAGCGCGCCGCGCGGCTGCCGCGCATCGACGTGCGCAAACCCGACCGGGTCATCGGCAAGACGACGGTCGGCGCGATGGAAGCGGGCCTGTTCTATGGGTACGTCGGCATGGTGGAAGGGCTCGTGCGGCGCATGGACGCGGAGCTCGGCGGCGGCTCTGTCTGCGTCGCGACGGGCGGCCTGGCCGAGGTCGTCGCCCCGGAGACCGCGGTGATTCATCACGTCGACACGGACCTGACGCTCGAGGGGCTGAGAATCGTGTGGGAGAGAAACCAGAGGAAGAATACTGCCGCCGGATCGAATCCTACCTCTGTGCGAAGAACGACGGGCACCTGATCCGCGTGGTCGGGCCATCGTTCGAGATCGTCTCGGGGTGGGCGGCGCGCGGCGTGCCGCTGCAGATCGCGTTCGAGGGGATCGACCGGCACTTCGAGCGGTATTACGCGAGAGGACCGCGGCGCCGTCCGGTGAAGATCGACTTCTGCGAGGCCGACGTGCTGGACGTGTTCGACCAGTGGCGGCGGGCGATCGGGTTGGTGCAGTCGCCCGTGGATGGTCGTGAGTCGGCAGTCGATGGTCGACAGTCGACAGAGAGTCGCCAGTCGCCGATCCCGCGCCAGTCGTCGCTGCCGGCACACCTGGAGCGGGTGCTGCTGAAGCTGTCCAACGCGCGGGCGAAGGGCATCCTGAACGAATCATTCGACGCGGCGCTCGACGGCGTGGCGCGCGAGCTCGACGCCGCGCGCGCGGGCGCGCGCGGGCTCCGCGGCGAGGCGCGGCAGGCGCTCGTCGCACGGCTCGACGCGCTGGACGTGGAGCTGGGGCAGCGCGCGGCCTCGGCCATCGGCGAACAGGAGCGAGGCGCGTTGGCGCGCGAAGCCGACGACGAGCTGGCCGCGTTCCGCCTCACGATGCCCCCTGAGGCGTTCGCGCGGGCGAGGGCCGCCGCGCTCGATCGGCTGATCCGGCGCCGCCTGGCGCTGCCCTCCGTCCGCCTCGACGCGGCAACCGGATGAGGCTCGGCGACGACCGGCCTGGAACCCGTGCGAGGATCATCGCTCCCTCCCGCCGGCGCCGGTTGACGTGGCGGCCGTCGGTACCGGAAGAGCCACGGAACGCCGCCGAGCGGATCCCGGGGCGCGCCTCGACGCGCCCGGCGATCGCGAACGCACGATGGCACCCACGATGCCCGCACCCGGCGACCTCCTGACGCTCACGATCGAGAAGCCGGCGGCCGGCGGCCGGATGATCGCACGGGCCGATGGCCTGGTCGTGCTGGTGGCCGGCGCCATTCCTGGGGAGCGTGTCCGCGCGCGGATCGAGCGTGTGAGCAAGGGGATCGCCTGGGCGCAGACTTCGGCGATCGATGACGCGTCGCCCGACCGGCGCGACGCCGGCGCGGATCCGGCGTGCGGCGGCTGCCTGTACGCGCACATTGCCTACCGGCGCCAGCTTGCCATCAAGGCGCTGGTGATCGCCGATGCCTTCGCGCGCATCGGCCGCATGAGCCTGCCCGCGGCCGTCGACGTCGCGTCGTCTGCGGAGGAAGGCTACCGCATGCGCGCCCGGCTGCACGCGCAGCGGGGGCGGCTCGGCTTCTACCGCGAGGGGACGCACCAGTTGTGCGATCCGGCGCAGACGCGGCAGTTGCTGCCGGCGACGCTGGACGTGCTCCGGCGGATCGAAGCGGCACTGCACCCGCTGGCGGCCGGCGCCCTCCGCGAGCTCGTGCTCGCCGAGAACATCGACGCGAGCGAGCGTACGATCGCGCTCGATCTGGCGACACCGGTCGAGTCTTCTTGCCTGACGCCGCTGACCGAGATCGAAGGGGTGACCGGACTGGTGGCAGGGGAGACGGTCGTGAGCGGCAGTCCGTACGTGACCGATCGCGTGATCGTCGAGGGAGGCGCGGACGTTCTGCTTCGCCGCCACGTCCTCGCGTTCTTCCAGGGCAGCCGCTACCTGTTCGGCGACCTGATCCGACACGTCAGCAGCCGCATCGGCGAGGCATCGGAGGTGCTCGACCTGTACGCGGGCGGCGGTGCGTTCGCTGTCGGCGTGGCGCGGACGCGCGGTACACGGGTGACGGCCGTCGAGGGCGACCCCGTCGCGGCATCCGACCTGATGGCCAATGCCGCC
This sequence comes from Acidobacteriota bacterium, assembly GCA_020850715.1. Taxonomy (GTDB): domain Bacteria; phylum Acidobacteriota; class Vicinamibacteria; order Vicinamibacterales; family CAVVIG01; genus JADZED01. The sequence continues at coordinate 34,576 of JADZED010000072.1, read as the reverse complement.
TCCGCCGGCGAGACGGTGACGCCGGTCCGTGCATCGGTGGAGGCGTTTCTCGACCGTGCGCGCACCAGGCCCCAGGCGGCGATCCTCGATCCTCCGCGCACCGGCCTCTCGCGCGAGGCGCTGGCCGGCCTGCTGCGGCTCGCCCCGCCGCGCATCGTCTACGTGTCGTGCGACGTGCCGACGCTTGCCCGCGACCTGCGCGCGATGGTGGAGCGCAGCTACCGCGTCGTCGAGGCGCAGGCGTTCGACCTGTTCCCCAACACGCCGCACGTGGAGACGGTGGTGGTGCTCGACCGGATATAGGGGTGGGGAAGCAGGGGAGACACGCCCGCCCCTTCCTCACATCCTCGAGGTGTCGACCCCTCGAGTTCTCGCCGAGGCCGCCTCCACGAACGCCTCGAACAGCGGCCGGAATTCCCCGGTCCGCCAGAAGTTCTCGGGATGCCACTGGACGCCGAGGCAGAAGCGCATGGCGGGATCCTCGATCGCCTCGACGATCCCGTCGGGCGCGGTCGCGGTGACGCAGAAGCCGGGCGCCAGCGCCTTGACGGCCTGATGGTGCCGGCTGTTCACCCGGCAGGCATCCTGGTCGAGCCGATCGCGCAGCAGATCCGCCAGCCGCGAGTCCTTCTCGACCCAGATCTCGTGCGCCAGCATGAACGGCTCGTGGGGCGGCACCGGGAACCGGTGAGCCGCCGCGCCCGGCACCTGCGACGGGATGTCCTGCACCAGCGTGCCGCCGCAGGCGACGTTCAGCACCTGAATGCCGCGGCAGATCGCAAACAGCGGCAGGTTGCGCGCGCGCGCCGCGTCGACGAGCCCGATCTCGAACTCATCGCGCCCCGGCGCCGCATCGGCCACCGCCGCGTGCCGCGACTCGCCGTACTTCTCGGGCGCCACGTCCTCGCCCCCCGTGAGCAGCAGCCCGTCCACGTCTTCGAGCGCGTCGCCGACGCTCATCGAGACGTCGACGATGCGCACGTCGGCGCCGACGTTGGCGACCGCCTGTCGGTAATCCTCGAGCTTCCGGCAGCCTGAAACGGCGATCAAGGGCATGATGATGCGCTCGCGGCGGCAGACGCCGCCATCGTGCTACATCCGGGACGGAACTGCAATCCCCATCAGCTCGAGCGCCGCGGCCAGCTGCGCGCGCACATAGGCGACGCCGGCGGCCCGCCATGTCCTGCGCGCCGCGTTCTCCTCGTTGAGGATGGGGTACTGGTGGTAGAAGGCGTTGAACGCCTGCGCGAGGCCGAACGCGTATTTCGCGAGTGCCGAGAACTCCAGCGACCGGACGACCTGATCGACGATGTCGTCGAGCTGCGAGGCCTCGTAGACGATCGCCCAGAGAGAGTGATCCGACGCCGCGTCGCCCTCCGCCAGCTCCTCGTCGGGTGCCGCCTCGACGCGCGCCAGCACCTCGGCCTCGCCGATGCCGTCCCGTTCGCGCAGCTTGTGGAAGATGTTGTTCGCGCGCACGACGGCGTACTGCAGGTAGGGGCCGGTCTCCCCCTCGAAGCTGAGCGCCTCCTCGATGTCGAAGACGATCAGCTTGCCGCGCGAGAACTTCAGCATGAAGTACCGGATCGCGCCGACGGCGATCTGGGCGCCGGCGCGCGCGCACTCCTCGGGCGTGACTGCGGGATTGCGCTTCGCGACCTCCGACGCGGCCTTGCCGGCGAGCAGATCGAGCAGATCGTCGATCTTCACGCCGAGGCCCTTCCGGCCCGAGACCTCGACGAACGGCTTCTTCGCGTCGTCGGGTCCCGACTCGTATCCGAGCGCCCGCGCCGTTGCGTGCGACAGCGCCACCATCTCGTAGGAAAAATGGATCGAGTTGGCCGCCTGCTCCGGGTGTCCCAGGGTGCGCAGCGCCTGGCCGAGCAGCGCCTGCAGGTACATCTGCCGCGAGTCGATGACGTTGTAGATCCGCTCGGCCCGGCCGAATCCCGGCGCGGACCGATCGCCCGGCCCCGAGGTGGTCGACCACAGCGGCGCGCCGTTGGCCTGTGTGAGGAAGGGCCGGTAGCGGAAATCCCGCCCGAGCAGGCCGAACTTCCAGAACTGGTTCGCGATGTCCTTGCCCACGTAGGTCACCACGCCGTTCGAGCGGACGATGACCTTCTCGCGCGGGCCGCCGTCGTCGCCCGCCGCCACCGGCTCGGCCGTGCCCGGCGCGCCTTCGCGGTCCTCGCCGCCTTCCTCGATCCGCATCACCCAGCAGCCCGCCAGCTTGCCGGCCGTCTGCCGGAACACGGCGCCCTGCGCCCGGAGGATTTCGAAGGCGCGGGCCCAGAACTGCAGCCGCACGATGTCCCCCTCGTAGGTGAGGAGGTCGTAGAAGACGTTCAGCCGCGCCATCGTCTGCAGGTGCGCACGGACGATGCGATCGACGATGAACGCGCCGAGGGAGGCGACCGGATCGATCCCGTGCTCGAGATCGTGGAGCGTGGCGCCCCGCAAGGCGAGCCGATCCGGCTGCCCGTCGTACCACTCGGTGACGCGCGCATACAGGTCCCAGCAGTGGTGGTCGAAGCGCGTCGTGTCGGCAGTGCGTTGCACGCCGCCGAGATCCAGCCGCTCGAGCTCGCGGAAGCCGACGATGATGTCGGCCACCTGCACGCCAAGGTCGTCGATGTAGTTCTGCACTTCGACCGGCGTGCCTCGAAACGCGAGCACGCGCGCCAGCGTGTCGCCCAGGACCGCGTTGCGCAGGTGCCCGACGTGGGCGGCCTTGTTCGGGTTGATCGCCGTGTGCTCGACGATCGTCCTGACCGCCGGCGCGCGCGGTGGCGCGACCTCGCCCTTCAGCCGGGCCAGCAGGTACGCGCGCCGATCGAGGTACAGGTTCAGATAGCCGTTCGGGGCGGCCGCGATCCGGCGCACGCCGGGCAGCGGACCGACCAGGCCGGCGATCTCCTGCGCAATCGCGCGCGGGGGCTTGCGCAGCATCCGCGCGAGCTGGAACGCGACGGGAATCGCGAGGTCGCCGAGCGCGCGGTTCGGCGGGATCTCGATGCCGAATGCAGGGGGCTCGGCGAGGCCGTAGCGGCGCGCGACGGCCTGCGCGATGGCGTCGTGAACGCGATGCTGGACGTCGAGAATCATGCGGCGCGCCGTTCGGCCGGCGCGTGGCTGGGACGAGGGACCGTTGAGCTCATGCTAGGATTACGGCTCGTGATCTTACCGCGCCTGACGCGCACGATGCACTCCGGCTCCGCCGCGACGCTCGCGGACCCATGCGCGACGCCGGAGTAGGCCGGGTCCTCGTCGCGAGTCTGCACCAGGGCATCGCCGATATCCTGCCGACACGGCTCGGCTTCTATGAGAACTGGCTGAATTCCGCGGGGCTGCGCGACGGGACCATCGGCCTGGCGCCGCTGTATGCCGTGCTCAGCTTCCTGCGGCAGGAGGGGGACGCGTACCACGTGATCACCGCGCGCGCCGGGGAGTACGCGGCGGAATGGACCGTGGCCTCGATGCCGGCGACCAGGCGCGCGCTCCTCAGGGCCGCGCCCGTGTGGCTGCGCAGCCGCCTGATCCTGCGACTGGCCGGCGGGCTGGTTCGCGCGAGCTTCCGCGGAAACCGCGCGCTCTCGCGGGTGCGAAAAGGGACGGCGAGCATGGAAGTGCGGGCGTCGATCTTCTGCACCGTGCGGGAGCCGGCGAGACAGCCCCTGTGCGGCTTCTACGCCGCGGCGGTCACGCGCCTGATGACGCTGTTCAACCTTCCCGCGCGCGCCGAGGTCGTCGCGTGTCGTGCCACGGGAGAGCCGACCTGCCGGCTGCGGGTGCCGATCGGCCGCGGAGCGGATGCATGATGGGGCGCCTCGCCGCGGCCGCTCTCGTCGCATCGGTCGCCCTCGCGGCGCCCGGCGCGCGGGCGGCAGTCGTCCAGACCGCCGCCGATGCCGGCGCGGCGCACGGGCGCGTGCTGGTGATGCCGTTCGACAACGTTGCGCGCGAGGGCCGGATCTTCTGGATGAGCGAAGCATCGGCCGTGCTCCTGACCGACGACCTGCGCGCGCTCGGCGTCGACGCCATTCCGCGCGACGAGCGCAGGGGGGCGCTCGAGCATCTGCAGGTGTCGCAGGTCACCATGCTGACCGACGCCACCATCATCCGCATCGGCCAGGTGCTTGGCGCCGCCACGGTCATCGTCGGCTCCCTGGAGCTCGACGGCGACGCGCTCGCGATCCGCGCGCGCAGCATCGCGCTCGATACCGGCCGGATCCTGGCCAACGTGACCGAATCGACGCCGATCGCCCAGGTGTTCGCCGCCTTCGAGCGCCTCGCCCGCAAGTTGAGCCCCCCGTCGGAGGTGACGACCGACGCCATCCTCCGGCAGAATCCGCCGCTGCCGGCCTTCGAGGATTACGTCAAAGGGCTCGTCGCCGAGACGCCCGCCACCGCGGTCAGCTACCTCCGGGCTGCGCTGGCCCTGCACCCGGCGTTCGATCGTGCGCGGCTCGCGCTCTGGGAGGTCTACACGGATCTCGCCCAGCACCGTCAGGCGCTGGCCGCGGTGCAGGCAATCGATGCCGGCTCCGCCGTGCACCGGGAGGCCGCGTTCCGCGCGGGCCTGTCCCAGATCTGGCTCGAGCTGTACGACGACGCGTTCGCCACCTACTCGGCCTTGGCCGCGGAGAACCCGGCGGCCACGGTGATGAACAACCTCGGCGTCGTGCAGGCGCGGCGGGGCGGCGGCCGGGAGGCCGGCACGCCGGCGTACTTCTTCACGAAGGCCGCCGATGCCGATCCGGCAGATCCCGATTACTTCTTCAACCTCGGGTACGCTTACTGGCTCGCGCGCGACATGCCGTCGGCGGTCTACTGGCTCCGGGAAGCGGTGCGGCGCCAGCCGGGCGACGGAGAGGCGCATTACGTGCTCGGCGCGGCCATTGCGGCCGGCGGCGGAAGCCCCGGCGAGTCGATCCGGGAGAAGGAGCTGGCGCGCCGCCTGTCGTCGACCTTCGAGGAATGGGACAAGCGGCCCGCAGGCGATCCGGTGCCGAGCCGGCTCGAACGGCTCGAGCTCGCCATCGAAGCGCCGCCCCGCACGGCCGTGCTCGCCGAGCAGCGGAACCAGAGCAATCTGGTCCAGTTCTATCTCGAGCGCGGCCGTCGGCTCTTCGACCTGGAGAACGACCGGGATGCGCTGGTCGAGCTGAATCGGGCGCTGTTCCTCTCGCCATATCAGGCCGAAGCGCAGCTCCTCCTCGGCCGGATCCGCCTGCGGAGCGGTCAGGTCGACGAGGCGATCGACGCGTTCAAGATCTCGATCTGGAGCGCCGAGACCTCGGCCGCGCACGTGGCGCTCGGTGAGGCGTACCTGGAAGCGGCGGATCCCGCGGCGGCACGGCGCGAGGCCGAGCGTGCGCTCGCCATGAGTCCGGAATCCGACGATGCCAAACGGCTGCTCGATCGCGCCGTGCCGTAGGCACCCGTCCGGCTGAGGCCGGACGCTGCCGCCGGACTGCGTTCGCCGCGAACGCCGCGCTTCCGGCGGCCGGTCGCCGCCGGGGGCGTCCGGCTTCAGCCGGACGATTCGAGTCGAGAACGGTCACCTGGCGAGGGGCTGGTACTCGCGGGCGCCGCGTGCTAAAATCACGCAGCTTGGCGCACCACACTCGGGACGACGGCTTCCACGAAATCCAGCTGAACGGAAAGCAACTGGTCTTTCTGTTCATGGCGGCGACGGTCGTGTCGGTGGTGATCTTTCTCTGCGGCGTGCTCGTCGGCCGCGGCGTGGTCGCCGAACGTGGCGGAGCGCAGAATGTCGCGGCGGTCGCCGCCGCCGATCCCGTGGCTGCGCCCGGCCCCTCGGAGCCGGCGCCCCCGGCCGTCGGCACCGACGCGGATCCCCGCAGGGCGGCGCCTCCCGAGACCATCGAAGACCTGACCTACTTCGATCGGCTCGACGGTTCGGATCCGCCCGAGGAGACGTTGAAGCCGGTTGCCGACACGGCAGGCGCACCCGCAAGACCGGCGGCGACCTCATCGAAGCCGGCAGCGAAGACCGCCGCGAGGACGGAAGCGGCATCGCCCGGTGCGGAGACGGACGCCGCGGCGGCGCCCACCCGGCCGGCGACCGTTCCGGCCGGCGTCTACACCGTGCAGGTCGCCGCCTTGAACGCGCGGCCGGAGGCGGAGAGCATCGCGAAACGTCTGGCCGCGAAGGGCTACGACGCGTACGTGGCGCCGCCGGGCAACGGCGCGCTCATGTTCCGGGTCCGCGTCGGCCGCTTCAAGACGCGGCGCGAGGCGGAGCCGGTGTCGGCCAGGCTCCAAAAAGAAGAGCAGTTCAAACCCTGGATTACCCGCTAGAGCCGCTCGCGCGAGCGGTTCGTGCACGCCGCCGCATCGGCCTGCTCCTGCCGCTCGCGCCGGCTGCCGCCGCTGCCGCCCTTCTCGCCGTTTCGTCGATTCCGTTTGCCCGCGTCCGCGCATTCATGGACGCGCTCTCGCCCGACGGTGAGGCAGAGGCGTTCACGCACGCGCTGTTCGACGCGGTGGTCGGCAAGGCGCGCCTGGCGGCCGTGCTGCTGGCCGGGGGGAGCGCGCTGCTCTTTCGTTTCCGGCGCCAGGCCGCCAGCACAGTCGTCGAGCGCGCCGCCGCCGGCTTCCGCTACGCGGCGGCCGCCGCGCGGCGGGGCGGCACCGCGCTGGAGCGCGATCGATTCGGCGCCTGGACGCTCGCGGCGTTGACGGCCGCGGGTGCGCTGCTCCGGATCCGCTGGCTCGGCCAGCCGATCAACTATGACGAGTCGTTCACCTACATCACCTACGTGAGCCGTCCGGCGGTGATCGGGCTCAGCGACTACGGGTACCTGAACAATCACCTCCTGAACACGCTGCTCGCGCACGCGTCGACGTCGATCCTCGGCAACGCTCCCTGGGCGCTCCGGCTGCCCGCGTTCGCCGCCGGCTGCGCCCTGATTCCGCTGGCGTATGCGCTTGCCCGTCGTCTGGCGGATCCGCCCGCCGGCCTGCTCGCGGCGGCGATCGTCGCCGCCAGTCCGGTGCTGATGGAGTTCTCGGCGTGCGCACGCGGCTACTCGCTCGCGACGGCCGCCTTTCTCGCGATCGCCCTCATCGCCTGCGACCTGATCGAGCGCGACGACGAGGGGGGATGGACGTGGCTGGCCGGGATTGCGGCGCTCGGGTTCTTCGCGGTGCCCGTGTTCGCGTATCCGTTCGGCGTCGTGCTCCTGTGGATTCTGCTCGCGAGGCTGCAGGATCGACGCTCGATTCCCGATGCGCTGCGGGAGGGCGCGGCCGCCGTGGCGACCACCGGTGCGCTCGTCGCGGCGCTCTACGCGGCGCCGCTCGGTGTCTCCGGCGTGCCGGAGCGCTGGCAGTTCACCGCGCCGCCCGAGCCGTTCGTGCGGTTTGCCGCATCGCTCGGCGAGACGGTGCGCACCGTCTGGGCCGATCTGCTGCGCGGGATCCCGCCGGGAGGCACGGCCGCGCTGGTCGGCGCCGCAGCCGTGGCGGCGGCCGGCGGCGCGCGCGGCCGGGTCGGACTCCTGGCCGCCTCGGCGATCATGGTCTCGGTGGCGGCGGTGCTGGCGCAGGGGATTGTCGCGCCCGCGCGGGCGTGGCTGTTCCTGCTGGCGACCCTGCTTATCCTGGCCGCGATCGGCGGGAGCGCGGCGATTCGCGCAGTGCGCGGGGGACTCGCCGGGTCGAACCGCGTGGCCGACTCGCTGGCGGCGGCGATTGCCGGCGCCGCGGTGGTCGCGGCCGTCGTCGCCTGGCAGCCGCCGCTCTTCGACGAGACCAGCGAACCGGAGGAACGGATGATCAAGCTGGACAGCGAAGCGATCGCGCTGTTCCTCGGGGCCGAGCTCGAGCCCGGCGACGCGGTCGTGTCGGCGTTCCCGCTCGACTATCCGATCGAGTACTACGTGCGGCGCCACCGGCTTCCGTTCACGCTGCTGGCGCCGCCGTCCGCCTCCGCCTCGCGTTATCTCGTTGTCGCCAACGACGGGCTCGGCCAGACAATCGACCGGGTGCTGGCGAGAGGCGCGGTGCCCGCCCGCCCGTCGGCGCCCGTGCTGCTCCGGCGCTTCACCTATTCGTCGGTGTACGAGATGAGTGCCGCCGCACCATGACCAGCCGCTCGTCCGCCTACCTGCACGCGGCCGCCTCGGGCGTGCTGCTCGCGCTGAGCTTCCCGCGATTCGGCCATCCCTCCATCGCCTGGGTGGCACTGGTGCCGCTGCTCGTGGCGCTGCCCCGTTCGCCGTCGCTGATGCGGGCGTTTCTGCTCGGGCTCGCGACCGGCCTCGTGTATTTCGCGGGCACGCTGTACTGGATTACCCGCGTGATGGCGGTGTACGGCGGCATGCCGGCCTGGGTCGCGATGCTGGTGAATGCCGCGCTGATCGCGTATCTCGCGCTGTACCCGGCGATCTTCGCGCTCGTCGTGCGCCGGCTGTTCTCGATGTACGGCCCGCTGGCGCTGCTGGCGTCGCCGCTCGTATGGGTGGCCACCGAGCTCGGCCGCACGCATCTGTTCACCGGCTTCCCCTGGGTGCTGCTCGGCTACAGCCAGACGACGGTGCTGCCGGTGGCGCAGTTGGCGAGCGTGTTCGGCGTCTACGGGCTGTCGGCGCTCGTGGCGGGCACGAGCGCGTCGATTGCGCTGGTGGTCGAGCGCTCGGCCGCTTCGTCGCGGCGGCTGGTGATTCGCCGCGGCGGCCGGCTTGTGCAGGCGCGGCCGGCCCTGATCGCGATCGGCGTGGTGTTGGCGGTCGCGGCGTGGGGCGGTGCGCGCATCGGGCGGGGCGCCCTGACGCGCGCGGGCGAAGGGGTGCGGATCGGGATTGTCCAGGGGAACGTGGCGCAGGAACAGAAGACGAACGGCGCACTCGCGCCGGCGATCTTCCAGAACTATCTCCGCATGACGCGCGAGGCGGCCGCGCAGGGCGCGCGGCTCGTGGTCTGGCCCGAATCGTCGGCGCCGTTCATGTTCGAGGAAGATACGCTGGCGGCGGACCAGGTGCGCGCGCTGGCGCGGGAGACCGGCGCAGCGCTGCTGTTCGGCAGCGACGAGATCGAGCGGGGCGAGGCGGGGGACCGGTACTACAATTCCGCGTTTCTCGTACGCCCCGACGGGACGACCGGCGGGGTCTATCGCAAGATCCATCTCGTGCCCTTCGGCGAATACGTGCCCGCGCGGACGCTGTTCTTCTTCGCCGCGCCGCTGGTCGAGACGATCTCCGATTTCGCACCGGGCACCCGGGCCGTGCTGCTGCCGCTCGGGCAGCACCCGATCAGCACGGCGATCTGCTACGAGATCGTCTACCCGGATCTGGTGCGGCAGTTCGTGCGCGGCGGCAGCGAACTGCTGACGACGATCACCAACGACGCCTGGTTCGGGCCGACCTCCGCGCCCTACCAGCACTTCGCCCAGGCCTCCATGCGGGCCATCGAGGAGGGCCGCTACCTGGTGCGGTCGGCGAACACTGGCATCAGCGGCATCGTGGATCCCTACGGGCGCGTGCTCGTGCAGACCCCGATCTTCGAGCCGGCCGTCCGGGTCGGCGAGGTTCGGCTGCTGACCTCTGCCACCGTGTACTCGCGCATCGGGGACGTCTTCGCCTATGCCTCGGCGCTCGCGACCGCCGTCCTGCTCGTCGCCTCGCGCCGGCGTGTACAATACGGGCATGCCGACCGTTGACGAGCAGATGCGCCGCTACGAGGATCTCCGCAAACGCGCGGGCGATCTGCGGAGCTATCTTTGAGGTCTCCAGACCCGACGAAGAACTGAGCCGCCTCGACGCGCGCGCCGCCGCACCGGATTTCTGGCTCAATCCCGCCGAAGCGCAGAAGGCGCAGCAGCGGCGCCGCCGCGTCGAACAGGACTGCGATCTGATCCGATCGCTCCAGCGGAAGACCGACGACCTCGCCGTGCTCCTCGAATGGGCCCAGGCGGGCGAGCGGGTCGAGGCCGACTTCGCCCAGGCGCTCGACGCGCTGTCGCAGGAGGTACAGGCCGGCGAGACCAAGCGCATGCTGGGCGGCGAACACGATCGCGCCAACGCGATCGTGGCCATCCACCCCGGCGCCGGCGGCACCGAATCGCAGGATTGGGCGGAGATGCTGCTCCGCATGTACCTGCGGTGGATGGAGCGCCGCGGCTTCCGGCGCGAGCTGGTCGACTACCAGCCGGGCGAGGAAGCCGGCATCAAGAGCGCCACGATCCTGGTATCGGGCGAGTACGCGTTCGGGCTGCTGTCGGCCGAAGCCGGCGTGCACCGCCTGGTGCGCATCTCGCCGTTCGATTCGGCCGCGCGCCGCCATACCTCGTTCGCTTCGGTCTACGTCTGGCCCGAACTGCCCGAAGACGTCGACATCCAGATCGACGACAAGGACCTCCGCATCGACACCTTCCGGTCGAGCGGCGCCGGCGGGCAGCACGTCAACGTCACCGATTCCGCGATCCGGATCACCCACCTGCCGACCGGGCTCGTCGTCTCGTGCCAGAACGAGCGATCGCAGCATCGGAACCGCGATTCGGCGATGCGCGTGCTCAAGGCCCGCCTCTACGACCTGAAGGTCAGGGAGAACCAGGCCAGGCTGGAGCAGATCGGCGGCGCGAAGAAGGAGATCGCCTTCGGCAGCCAGATCCGCAGCTACGTCCTGCAGCCCTACCAGATGGTGAAGGACCACCGCACCCGAGAGCAGGCCGGCGACGTGAACCGCGTGCTCGACGGCGACATCGACCAGTTCATCAAGGCGTACCTGATGCAGAAGGCGAGCGGAACGCTCGGTGAGCCGGTTGCCGACCAGGACGATTGAACCCGGGGCCGGCGCGCGGCGCCGCGCCGCGCGGGCCGGCCGCTCGGCGGCGCTGGTCGCCGCCGGCATCATGTGCAGCCGTCTGGCCGGCCTGGTGCGCCAGCGGACCTTCGCCCATTACTTCGGCCTGCAGTCGGACGCCGCGGATGCATTCAGCGCGTCGTTCCGCATCCCCAACCTGCTGCAGAACCTGTTCGGCGAGGGCGCGCTCTCCGCATCGTTCATTCCCGTCTACGCGTCGCTGCTGGCCCGCGGCGAGCGCGATCTGGCCGACCGCGTGGCCGCCGCGGTCGCCGGCCTGCTCGCGCTGGCGGTCTCGGCCATCGTCTTCGCCGGGGTCGCGGCGACGCCGCTCCTCATCAGCCTGATCGCGCCCGGGTTCGCCGGCGACAAACGGACGCTGACGATCCACCTGGTCCGCATCCTCTTTCCGGGCGCGGGACTGCTGGTGATGTCGGCCTGGTGCCTTGGAGTGCTGAACAGCCATCGCCGGTTCCTGCTCTCCTACATGGCGCCGGTGGTCTGGAACGCCGCCATGATCGCGACGCTGCTGTGGTTCGGCGCGTCGACCGCGCTGCCGCGCCTCGCGGTGCTGCTGGCCTGGGGGTCGGTGGCTGGCAGCGCCCTGCAGTTCGGGGTGCAGGTGCCGTTCGTGCTGCGCACCGCGCCCGGCCTCGTGCGCGGCGCGCACGGCGAGGCGGCGGTCCATGTGCGAAGCGTCGCGCGCAACTTCGTACCCGTCTTCGTGAGCCGCGGCGTCGTCCAGATCAGCGCGTATGTCGACACCGTGCTCGCCAGCCTGCTGCCCACCGGGGCGGTGACCGGGCTGACCAACGCGCAACTGCTCTACACGCTGCCAGTGAGCCTCTTCGGCATGTCGGTCTCGGCTGCCGAACTGCCCGCGATGTCGGGCGAGATCGGGCTGGGCGCTTCGGGCGCCGAGGCGGTGCGCGGGCGGTTGAACGCGGGCCTGCGGCGCATCGCCTTCTTCGTCGTCCCTTCGGCGATGGCGTTCCTCGCGCTGGGCGACGTGATTGCCGGCGCCGTGCTGCAGACGGGACGCTTCACGAGCGCCGACGCGGCCTACGTGTGGGGCATCCTGGCGGGCTCCTCGATCGGGCTGCTCGCCTCGACGCTCGGGAGGCTGTATGCCTCGACGTGGTATGCGCTGCGCGATACGCGCACGCCGCTGAACTTCGCGATTGTCCGCGTCGTCCTGACCACCGGGCTCGGCTACCTGTTCGCGGTGCCGGTGCCGCGCTGGCTCGGCGTCGCGCCGGCATGGGGCGCGGCGGGGCTGACCGCGTCGGCCGGCCTGGCCGGATGGGTGGAGATGCTGCTGCTGCGCGCCTCGCTCAACGCGCGGATCGGCGCAACCGGCCTGCCGCGCGCGCTGGTCGCGAAGCTCTGGGGCGCCGCGACGGCGGGCGCCGCCGCGGCCTGGGCCGTGAAGCTGCTGGTTCCGGCGCGCGGTCCGATGGCGGAGGCGCTCTTCACGCTGCCGGCGTATGGCGCCGTGTTCGGCGCCGCTGCGCTGGCGATGCGGATTCCGGAGGCGTCCGACCTGCTGGGGCGCGTGCTGAGAGGCGGAGCGTCACCTCCTCCTGATGCGGCAGGGTAGAGCCTGTCGTGCGCCGCCGGTCGCATCAATAGGCTTTGGCGCCTTCCGGGGGCGGGCCCGCGACGACGCCAGGCAGGCGCGCCAACGAGTTCGCGTCGGGCTGCGTGCCGGCGATGAACGCCTCGGTGATGCCGGGCTCGCCCGCCGGGAGCGGAAGCCCGGTCCGCTCGTCGACGTTCAGGAAGACGATGTTGCCGGGCACCTGGAACTGGGGCGGATCGCCGCCGGCGCGCGAGTCGATGTAGCTCGACATGAAATCCATCCAGATCGGCAGCGCGGCGATTGCGCCCTGCTCCTGGCTGCCGATCGACTTCTTCTCGTCCTTGCCGACCCACACGCCCACGGTGAGGTCCGGATCGAAGCCGACGAACCACGCGTCGGTGTTGTCGTCGACCGTGCCGGTCTTGCCGGCCAGCGGCCAGGTCCGCGCCAGCCTCGCCGCCGCCGCCGCGGTCCCTCGCTGGATCACGCCCTCGAGCAGGCTGGTCATCACGTACGCCGTGTCGGCCCGGATGGCGTCGACCCCCTCCGGCCGGCCTTCCTCGAGCAGGTTGCCCTCGCGATCGAGCACCTTCTCGATCATGAAGGGCTTCATCCGCACGCCCTGGTTCGGGAACACGGTGTAGGCGCTCGTCACCTCGAGCAGCGTCGCATCGCCGGCGCCGAGCGCGATCGCCAGATAGGGCGGGAAATCCTCGCCGAAGCCGAAGCGGCGGGCCGTGTCGAGCACGCTGGGCGGGCCGAGCGCGTCCATGATCTTCACCGCCGGAATGTTCCGCGAATCCTCGAGGGCGCGCCGCAGCGTGATCGGCCCCTCGAACTCGTGGTCGTAGTTCTGCGGCTGGTAGGGCTGCGGGGTGCCCGGAGTCTCGAACGTGGTCGGCTCGTCGACGATGATCGAGGAGGGGGTGAATCCGCGGTCGATCGCCGTCGTGTAGACGACAGGCTTGAAGGTGGAACCGAGCTGGCGGAACGCCTGGACGGCACGGTTGAACTTGCTGCGGCCGAAGCTCCAGCCGCCGACCATCGCCCTGATCTCGCCGGTATGGTTGTCGATGGCGACGAGCGCCGCCTCGACGACCGGTGTCTGCTCGAGCGTCGCTTCGAGCGATCGCGAGGCTGCATCCACCTTGGTCACCGCCACCTCGATCAGGTCGCCGACGGCGAAGAGCTCGGCCGCCGAGCCGCGGCGGGTCCGTGCGTCCTGGAATCCCCGATAGGCGGCGGGCCCCAGTTCGGCCAGGTAGGCGCCGATGCGGATCTGCGCCGGCCCGCTCTTCGGCGCCGTCAGCACCAGGGCGGGAACGACGTCGCCTTCGGCAATCGGCCTCGCCCAGCGATCGAGCGTGAAGTCCTCGAGCGTGCGTCCCTCGGCGATCACGTTGCGCGACGGCTTCCGGTAGCCGTGGCGCTTGTCGATGCGCCGGAGGCCGCGCTCGATCGCGGCGTTCGCGAACTGCTGCAGGCGGCTGTCGAGCGTCGTCCGCACGGTCAGGCCGGCCTCGTAGAGGACCTTGGCGCCGTACTCGCCCTCGAGGTGCTGGCGGACCTCCTCGACGAAGAACGGCGCGACGCCCGGTGGCTGCGTGGGCTGGCCGCGCGTGACGATCGGCTTGGCCTTGGCCTGGTCGGCCCGCGCCTGGTCGATGTAGCGTTCGTCGGCCATGCGCTGCAGCACGATGTTGCGCCGCCTGATCGCCCGCTCGGGGTTCACGAACGGACTCTGGCGCTCCGGCGTCTGGAAGATGCCGGCGATGAGCGCCGCCTCCTCGAGCGTCAGATCCCGGTTCGACTTGTCGAAGTAGAGCCGCGACGCCGCCTCGACGCCGTAGGCGCCGTGCCCGAGATACATCTGGTTGCAGTAGATCGTGAAGATCTCGCGCTTCGTGTACCGCTTCTCGATCTGGATTGCGAGGATGATCTCGCGGATCTTCCGCTCCCACGACTTCTCGTTGGTGAGGCCGAACTGCTCCTTGAGGTTGCGCGCGAGCTGCTGGGTGAGCGTGCTCGCGCCCTGCGCGCGCCGCCACTCGACGAGATCCTTGACTGCGGCCACGCCGATGCGCCAGAGGTTCACGCCGAAGTGGCGATCGAACTCGGCGTCCTCCGTGGCGATGATGGCCTGGCGGAGCAGCGGGTTGATGTCGTCGTAGCCGACGATGACGCGGCGCTGGGTGGCGAATTCGCCAAGCAGCGGGCCGTTGGCGGCGTAGACGCGCGTAATCGTGCTCGGCGCGTAGTCGTCGAGCGCCGACACCTGCGGCAGATCGCCGGCGTAGGCGAACAGGACGCCGCTCAGGATGCCGAGCAGCGCCGCCGCGACGAAGAGCGCGGCGAGACCGGCGTTGCGGGCAACCCGGATGACGTAGTGGGCCACGCGCGTCCAGCGTACCACATTGACAATGACTCACTCAATTTTCATAATCGCAGGAGCATCAGCCAGCGTGCGATCGCGATTCGAGAGGACTCCATGAGCAAAATCATCGGCATCGACCTGGGCACCACCAACTCCGTTGTCGCCGTCATGGAGGGCGGCGAGCCGGTCGTCATCACCAACCCCGAGGGCGGGCGCCTGACGCCGTCGGTCGTCGCCTTCACGAAGACCGGCGAGCGGCTGGTCGGCCAGGTGGCCAAGCGCCAGGCGGTCACCAACCCGGAGAACACCGTCTTCTCGATCAAGCGCTTCATGGGACGCAAGTTCGACGAAGTGAACGAAGAGATGAAGATGGTGCCCTATCAGGTGGTGCGCGCCGGCAACGGCGACGCGCGCGTCAACGCGATGGGCAAGGAGTACTCGCCGCCCGAGGTCTCGGCGATGATTCTGCAGAAGCTCAAGCAGGCGGCCGAGGAATATCTCGGCGCGCCGGTCGCGCGGGCGGTCATCACCGTCCCGGCCTACTTCAACGACGCGCAGCGCCAGGCCACCAAGGACGCCGGCCAGATCGCCGGTCTCGAGGTGATGCGCATCGTCAACGAGCCGACCGCGGCGGCGCTCGCGTACGGACTCGACAAGAAGAAGGACGAGACGATCGCCGTCTACGACTTCGGCGGCGGCACCTTCGACATCTCCATCCTCGAGGTCGGCGAAGGCGTTGTCGAGGTGAAGGCCACGCACGGCGACACGCACCTGGGAGGGGACAACCTCGACCAGCGCATCATCGACTGGATCATCGCCGAATTCAAGAAGACCGAGGGCATCGACCTCGGCAAGGACCGCATGGCGCTGCAGCGCCTGAAGGAGGCGGCCGAGAAGGCCAAGATGGAGGTGTCCACGGTGATGGAGACCGACATCAACCTCCCCTTCATCACCGCCGACGCGACCGGCCCCAAGCACCTGCAGATGAAGCTGTCGCGCGCGAAGTTCGAGCAGCTGGTCGACGATCTGCTGCAGAAGACGGTCGGTCCGACCAAGCAGGCGCTGGCCGACGCCGGCCTCGCCCCGTCGAAGATCGACGAAGTCGTCCTGGTGGGCGGCTCGACGCGCATCCCGCGCGTCCAGGCGATCGTCAAGGAGCTGTTCGGCCGCGAGCCCCACAAGGGAGTGAACCCCGACGAGGTCGTCGCGGTCGGCGCGGCGGTGCAGGCGGGCGTGCTCGCCGGCGACGTGAAGGACCTGCTGCTGCTCGATGTCACGCCGCTCTCGCTCGGGATCGAAACGATGGGCGGGGTGATGACGACCCTCATTCCGCGCAACACGACCATTCCGACCCGCAAGAGCGAAACCTTCTCGACCGCCTCCGACAACCAGACCAGCGTCGAAGTGCACGTGCTGCAGGGCGAACGCTCGCTGGCGCGCGACAACCGCACGCTCGGCAAGTTCCACCTGGTGGGGCTGCCGCCGGCGCCGCGCGGCGTCCCGCAGATCGAAGTGACCTTCGATATCGACGCCAACGGCATCGTCAACGTCTCGGCGAAGGACATGGGCACCGGCAAGGAGCAGAAGATCACGATCACATCGTCGAGCGGCCTGAGCAAGGACGAGGTCGACCGGATGATGAAGGAGGCCGAGTCGCACGCCGAGGACGATCGCAAGCGCAAGGAGGAGATCGAGGCGCGCAACCGCGCCGATCAGGCGATCTACGCGGCCGAGCGCATGCTCGCCGACACCGGCGAGAAGCTCGGCGCCTCCGACCGATCGGCGGTCGAATCGGCGATCGCCGCCGCGAAGAGCGCCGTGGAGCGCGGCGACGCGGCGGCGACCGAGCAGGCGCTGCGCGATCTGACGACGGCCCAGCACAAGGCGGCCGAGGCGCTCTACCGCCAGCAGGCGCAGCAGCCGCCACCTGGCGGGCCGGCCGCCGACGCGGGCGCGGCCGGCGGCCAGGCCGGCGGTGGCGCCAAGACGGGCGAGGTGATCGACGCCGAGGTCGTCGACGAAGGGAAGTCGTAGCAATTGCCGATTGGCGGTGACGCATTACCGGCGCGACGCCGTCGCGCAGTCTGCCGGAGGCGATGAGCGATCGACAGCACCGTATGGACTTCTACATCCTCCTCGGGCTCGAGCGGGCGGCCACCGACAGCGAGATCAAGCGCGCCTACCGGCGCCTGGCGCGGCGGCATCATCCGGACATCAATCCGGGTGATCGCCTCGCCGCCGCCCGTTTCCGGCAGATTGCCGAGGCTTACGAGACCCTCATCGACCCGGAGCGCCGCCGGCGGTACGACCTCTCCGGATGGACGATATCGGAGACGGGTGAGGCCGCCTTCGGGTTCGAAGGCTTCGACTTCTCGGCGGCCGAGGACGGTGCGGCGGCGCCAACCTTCGGCGATCTGTTCGCCGAGGTGCTGCGCCCGCCCGAGCCGGGCCGCGGCCACGGCATGCCCGAACGGGGCGCCGATCTGCACGAGACGATCGCGATCGGGTTCGAGGAGGCGATGCGCGGCGGCGAGCGCCGGCTGAGCGTGGTGCGTCACGTGGCATGCCAGACGTGCCGCGGCGCCGGCACCATCCAGGCGGGCGAGCGCCCCTGCGCGCGATGCCAGGGGGTGGGCGTTCTGAAGTCGGCGCGGGGACACATGGTCTTCTCCAAGACCTGCCCGCACTGCCGCGGGACCGGCGTTCACGCGCAGTCGCGCTGCCCGGCCTGCGGAGGGCAGCAGGTCGAACTGCGGACCGAGACGCTCACGGTCGCGCTGCCGGCGGGGCTGGCCGATGCCGCCATCGTCCGCGTTGCCGGCAAGGGGCACGCCGGACGGCACGGCGGCGAGAGCGGCGACCTGACCCTCACCGTGCGCGTGAAGCCGCACCCGCTGTTCCGGCGCGACGGCGACGACCTGCACATCGCGGTGCCGATCGCCGTCCACGAGGCGGCGCTCGGCGCCAGGATCGACGTGCCGGCGATCGAGGGCACCGCCCGCCTGCGCGTCCCGCCGGGCACGCAATCGGGGCAGCGGTTCCGGCTGCGGGAGCGCGGCGCGCCCTCCCCCCGCACCGGCCGGCGCGGGGATCTCGTCGTCGAGGTGCGCATCGTGCTGCCCCGGATGCTCGACGAGCGGTCGAAGGAGCTGCTGCGGGAGTTCGGGCGGATCAATGTGGACGACGTGAGGAGGGGCGCAGGGGACCAGGGACCCGCAAGACCAGCGACGTAGGGCGCCGGGGACATGGCCCGGCGACCCTGGCCGGGCCGCTGTACCTGGCCTTCCTGCTCTGCCTGCTCCGCCTACTCTGCTATGAAGAAATCCGGCAAGGCGTACTACATGATCAGCGCCGTGGCGCAGCGGTACAACATCCATCCGCAGACGCTGCGCCTGTACGAGCGTGAAGGGCTGCTCAAGCCGTCGCGCACGGAAGGCAACACCCGGCTGTACTCCGAAGACGACCTCGAACAGCTCGAGACGATTCTGTCACTCACCCGAGACCTCGGCGTGAACCTCGCCGGCGTCGAGATCATCCTCAACATGCGGCGGAAGATCGAGCTGATGCAGCGCGAGGTGAACGACTTCATGGAGTACGTGAAGCGCGAGATGGTGCGCGGCGTCGACGACTGGGAGAAGCGGCTGTCGACGGCGCTCGTCAAGTCGGCGCCGACCGATCTCGTCAAGGCATCGCACGCGCCGGGACAGGCACCGAACGCGAAGGTCAAAACATAGTATGCTTCTGCGGTGTCGAGGCGGCCGACCGACGAAGCAGCGACGTTGTCCTGCCACCTGCGCGATGTCGCGCACCTTCCGAGACTGACTTCCGACCCGACGCCGCAGCCGCCGCGGATGGCACAGGCGATCCAGGACGGCCTCGGTCGTCCGCGCGCGCGCGTCCGGCGGATCGGCACGGGGACCGGCGCCACGCGCCGCCGCGCGGCGCCGCGGCGCAGCCATCGGGCCTGACATGGCGTGCGCGCAGTGCGACGACACCGGCTGGAAGCCCGTCGAGCTGGACGGCGTGCACCGTGTCGAACGCTGCGACTGCTGGCGCGAACGGCTCGTGCGCGATCGACTCGCCGAGGCCAACGTCCCGAAGCGGTATCTCCACTGCACGCTCGACACCTTCTCCGCGTACAACGAATCGCTCGAGAAAGCGGCGGCGCGCGCGCGGCGCGTGGCCGAGGCCTTTCCGGTCGTCGGCAAGGGGCTGCTGCTCGAGGGGCAGCCCGGGGTGGGCAAGACGCATCTCGCGGTCGCGGTGCTGAAGCAGGTCGTGCAGGCATCCGGCGCGCGCGGCCTCTTCTACGACACGCGCGACCTGCTGCGGGTCATCCGCAGCACCTACGATCCGGCGATCCGCACGACCGAAATCGAGGTGCTCCGGCCGGTCATGCAGGCCGATCTGCTGGTGCTCGACGATCTCGGCGCCGAGAAGACCTCCGAGTGGGTCGACGAGACGATGAATCTGATCGTCAACACGCGATACAACGAGCGGCGCCTGACGATCTTCACCTCGAACTACCTCGACATCCCCGACGACACCGATCCCAACGCGCTGCTGTTCCGCATCGGCGCCCGCATGCGCTCGCGCCTGCACGAGATGTGCGAGTTCGTCGAGATGGACGGCGCCGACTACCGCGAGTTGCCGGCCAACGGCGGCGTCGACGATCTCGTCACCTTGTGGAAGATGCGCCGGCGCACCCTGCCCGCGCGCGCCTCGCGTGCCGCCCGTGCGCAACTGCGTGAACCGCCGGGGCGCGACGGCAAGGCCGACCTGAAATGGCCGGGCGGACGGGCGGGCACATAGGGAGCTGCAGCCATGCTCGGGCTGTACATCCACGTCCCGTTCTGCGCCGCGATCTGCAACTACTGCAACTTCAACCGGGGAGTGTTCGACGCGGATCTGAAAGCGCGCTATGTCGACGCGCTGCTCACCGAGATCGATCGGGCGGGACAGGCGGGAAGGGCAGGAGGGGCCGACACGATCTACTTCGGCGGCGGCACCCCGTCGCTGCTCGAGCCTGGAGAGGTCGGGGCCATCGTCGCCGCCTGCGCGCGTGCGTTCGCGCTCGGCGCGGACAGCGAGATCACGCTCGAGGCCAACCCCGAGACGGTCACCCGCGACCGGCTGGCCGCGTTCCGCGCCGAGGGCGTCACCCGCCTGAGCGTCGGCGTCCAGTCCTTCCGGGACGACGAACTGCGGCGCCTCTCGCGGCTGCACACCGCCGCGCGCGCCCGTGCGGCCGTCGGCGAGGCGCGCGCCGCCGGCTTCGACAACGTCAGCATCGACCTGATGATGTGGCTGCCCGGCCAGTCGGTCGCCGACTGGCTGGCGTCGGTAGACGACGCGGTTTCCGTCGACCCGGACCACCTCTCCTTGTACCTGCTCGAGGTGTACCCCAACGCGCCCCTGCGGGAAGAGATGGCGCGCGCCCGCTGGTCGCAGGCGCCCGACGAGGATGCCGAGGCGATGTACCTCACGGCGATGGAGCGGCTCGAGGCGGCCGGCTACCGGCAGTACGAGATTTCGAACGTCGCGAAGGCAGGGCGCCGATCGCGCCACAATCTGAAGTACTGGACCGATGGGGAATGGCTGGGGCTCGGCTGCGGCGCCCATTCGACGCAGGGGGGCGTGCGCTGGAAGAACGTGTCGGCGCCGGGCGACTACGTCCGGCGCATCGCGAGCCGGAGCGACATCAGGGACGAGGTGCGCTCGATGAGCGCCGACGAGCGCCTCGGCGACGCCCTCTTCACGGGCCTGCGCCTGACCGACGGCATCGACCTCGCCGCCCTGGGCGGCCGCTACGGCGTGGACCTCTGGGCGCGGTACGGCGGGGAACTGGACCGGTATCTGGAGGCGGGGTGTCTAATCCGCGAGGGGCCGCGGCTCCGGTTGACCCGCCGGGGAATGCTTCTTGCTCACGAGGTCATGGCCGTTTTCGTGTAGCCCCGAGTACGCTAAAGTAACTCCCCTTTGAATTCCTATCGTCAAGGAGGCCGAGATGGTTCGTTCGATGGTACTTGGAGTTGTGCTGACCGTGGTCGCCGCGGGGACGCTCCACGCCCAGACCCCGGAAGCCGCACCGCCCGCGCAGGCGCAGCCAGCCGCCGCACCCGCATTCCCCAGTGCGCAGGCGGGCCTGGTCCTGAACTTTATCAAGCCTGACAAGACGGCGGACTTCGAAGAGGTCATGAACAAGGTGAAGGAGGCGCTCAACACGAGCGAGAACCCCACGCGCAAGCAGCAGGCGGCGGGCTGGCGCGTCTACAAGTCGCCCGATCCGGCGGGGCCCAACGTGCTCTACGTCTTCATCATCGACCCAGCCGTTCCGGGGGCCGACTACACGGTCTCCAACATCCTCGCCGAGGCGTTCCCCACCGAGGCGCAGGCGCTCTACGACAAGTACGCGGCCTGCTACGCCATGGGGCTGAATCGCGTGAACCTGAATCTGCTCATCGACATGGGGAAGTAGCGCTCGGGGCTCGTGGCTCGCGGCATCGTTGCCCGGGCCATGAGCCGCAGGCCGCGATCAGAACTTGAGGTTCAGGCCGGCATACACCCGGTGCGCCGGCGACGTCAGCGCCCCCTTCCCGAGCTTCAGCACCCGGTAATCCACCCGCAGCCGGACCGGTCCGACAAGCGAGATCTTCACGCCGCCGCCGGTATTCACTCCGAAGCTCGTGTCACGATGCGTCCCCAGCGCCTCGCGGTACACGGTGCCGCCGGTCGTGAAGTAGGGCTGAATGCCCATGAACGCGATCGGCGTCTGCAGCAGGATGTTGGCCGACCCGGTCCGCAGTCCGGGGGCGTCCGCCTGGGGATCGCCGGGTGTCGAGGCGTACTCGAGCTCGAAGCCGACGATGAGCAGGCCGAAGCCGAGCGCGCCGCCGCGCACGGCGCGATTGGCCGGCGACAGGTTGGCTCCCAGAAAGGCGGTGGCGTCGGCGCGCGCCGTGCCGGCGCAGACGACGGACAGGGCGGCCGCCAGGGCGATCGCGCGCGGGATGCGCATGACTCCTCCAGTCGCGCCATCATACGCCCGCCCCGCGCGCCTGTACAGCCCGTCCTCTCCCGGCGCGGTATCATGCACCGATGGATTTCCGGGTCAGCGAGGAGCAGAAGCTGCTGCGCCGGAGCATTCGCGAGTTCGCGGAGACCGAGATCCGGCCGCACGTCCGGGCATGGGACGCCGCGCAGCACTTTCCCCGCGAGCTGATGCCGCGGCTCGCGGCGCTGGGGCTGCTCGGGATCCAGATCCCCGAGCAGTACGGCGGGGCCGCGCTCTCGGCGGTCGACTACTGCGTGTGCATCGAGGAGCTCGCGCGGGTCGATCCGGGGGTGGCGCTCTCGGTCGCCGCGCACAACGGCCTCTGTGCGGCGCACATCGCGCTGGCCGGTACCGAAGCGCAGAAGCGCACCTGGCTGATGCCGCTCGCGACAGGACGGAAGCTCGGCGCCTGGGCTCTGACAGAAGCGTCCTCGGGGAGCGATGCCGCCGGCATGCACACCGCCGCCGTGCGTGACGGCGGGAGCTGGGTGCTGAACGGCGCGAAGGCGTTCATCACGCACGGCGCCGCCGCCGACGTCTTCGTGATCATGGCGGCGACCGACCGCGAGGCCGGGCGCGGGGGCATCTCCGCCTTCGTCGTGGACAAGGGCACCCCGGGACTGGCCGCCGGGCGCAAGGAAGACAAGCTGGGCATGCGCGCCAGCGAGACGAGCGAAGTAGTCCTCAACCACTGCCGCGTGCCGGCGGCGCATCTGCTCGGGGAGGCGGGCCGCGGTTTCGCGGACACGATGATCGTCCTCGATGCCGGGCGGATCGGCATTGCCGCGCTGGCGGTCGGCCTCGCGCAGGGCGCCTGGGAGGCAGCGCGCGCGTATGCCAAGACGCGGACCGCGTTCGGGCGGACGATCGACAGTTTCCAGGCCACTCAATGGAAGCTGGCCGACTCCGCGACGCGCATCGAGGCGGCGCGGCTGCTGACCGACCGTGCGGCCTTTCTCCAGGATCGCGGCCGCCGCACGACGGCGGAATCGGCCATGGCCAAGCTGTACGCGAGCGAGACGGCGGTGAAGGCGGCCGACGACTGCGTGCAGATCCACGGCGGCTACGGCTTCGTCAAGGATTATCCGGCCGAGAAGTTCTTTCGCGACGTCAAGCTCACGACCATCGGCGAGGGGACCAGCGAGATCCAGCGGCTGGTGATCGCGCGAGCGCTGCTGGCGGAGGATCGCGGCCGCGCGGAGTCCGACGGGAGGATCGCGCCACGGCCGTGACGGCGCCGACCCTGGCCGACCGGGTGATCGCGGGCGATCCGCGCGCGATCGCGCGGGCGATCTCGATCGTCGAGGACGAGGGCTGCCCGGCGGCGGCGCTCGTCGCCGCGATCTTTCCGCACACGGGCCGCGCCGAGGCGGTCGGCGTCACCGGTCCGCCCGGCGCGGGCAAGAGCACGCTCGTCGACCGGCTGACGTCGGCGATGCGCGAGGCGGGGCGCACGGTCGGCGTGCTCGCCGTGGATCCGACCAGCCCGTTCAGCGGCGGCGCCGTGCTCGGCGACCGCGTGCGCATGCAGGGACACGCCGGCGACGCCGGCGTGTTCATCCGCAGCATGGCGACCCGCGGCCACCTGGGCGGCCTGGCGCGCGCGACCGCCGATGCGGCGCTGATCCTCGACGCCGCCGGCCGAGACATCGTCATCATCGAGACCGTCGGCGTCGGGCAGGACGAGATCGACATCGTCCGCACGGCCGACGTCTCGATCGTCGTGCTGGTGCCGGGCACCGGCGACGATGTGCAGGCATTGAAGGCCGGCATCATGGAGATCGCCGACATCTTCGTCGTGAACAAGGCCGATCGCGAGGGGGCGCGGCAGCTCGCGTCGGCGATCCGGACGAGCCTGGCGCTGGCGGCCTGGGCGCCGGACCAGTGGCGCCCGCCCATCGTCTCCACCGTCGCCACCACGGGGGAGGGGATTCCCGAGCTGGTGACCGCAATTCGGGCGCGGCGCGATCACGCCGGCCCCGCCGCGGGGCTGCGGCGACGCGCCAGGAGCGAGCAGCGGCTTCGCGCGCTCGTCGCGCAGCGCTTCATGGAACACCTGGAGCGGAGCGTGCTCGCGCCGGGTGAGCTGCAGGAGGTCGCCGAACGCATCGCCCGGCAGGAGACCGATCCCTACACCGCGGCGGCCGACCTGCTTCGGCGAGCGCACATCGCCGATCGCCGGCCGGATCCTGCGGCGACGCGGGACCATGATGCCTGACGGGCGCGGCCGAGGGCGAGGTGCGCGCCAGGCGCGCCGAAGAGGCGCAGCGTGAGGGGACGCGCGTGAGAGCGGTCCTCGAGCACGTCGGCATCGCCGTACGAGACCTCGACGCCGCGCTCGCGTTCTATCGCGACGCGCTCGGACTCGAGGTCCAGGCGGCCGAGGAGGTGGGCTCGCAGCGCGTCCGCGCCCACTTCGTCTCGGTCGGCGCGTCGAAGCTCGAGCTGCTCGAGGCGACCGCTCCCGACTCGCCGATCGCGAGCGCCCTCGAGAAGCGCGGGCCCGGGCTGCACCATATCACGCTGCGCGTGGACGACCTCGACGCCGCGCTCGCGCACCTGAAGGCTCGCGGCGTGCGGCTGATCGACGAGCACCCCCGCCCCGGCGCCGGAGGATCGCGCGTCGCCTTCATCCACCCCTCGTCGGCGCACGGCGTGCTCGTGGAGCTCGAGCAGGCGCCCGCGGCCGGTGCCCGCGACATGCGCGTCCGCCGGTACACGGTCGGCAATCTCGAGTTGATCTCGCTGTGCGACGGCTTCCTGCGGCTGGACGGCGGCGCCATGTTCGGCATCGTGCCCAAACCGTTGTGGGAGCGCAAGGCTCCGGCCGACGATCGCAACCGGGTGACGCTGGCCATGCGGCCGCTGGTCGTGCGCGGCGCGCGGACGATGCTCATCGACGCGGGGCTGGGCGACAGGCAGGACGCGAAATTCGAGGAGATCTACGGCGTCGAGCGCGAGCGCAATCTCGACCACACGCTCGCCGAGGCGGGCCTCGCGCCGGAGGACATCGACATCGTCCTGGCCACCCATCTGCACTTCGACCACGCGGGCGGCTTCACCGAGCGCACGCTGGGCGGCGCCGTCCGCCCGCGCTTTCCGCGCGCGCAGTACATCGTCCGGCGCGGCGAGTGGGAGGACGCCACGCACACGCACGAGCGCAATCGCGCGAGCTACCTGGCCGACAGCTTCGTGCCGCTGGCCGAGGCGGGCGTGCTGCAGCTGGTCGACGAGGATCGGACGATCATGCCCGGCGTGCGCGTCCGGCGGACCGGTGGGCACACGCAGCACCACCAGATGGTGCTGATTGAATCGAACGGGCAGGCGGCGGCCTTTGCCGCGGATCTGCTGCCGACCCTCGCACACCTTCCGGTCGCCTGGGTTCTCGGCTACGATCTCTATCCGGTCGACACGGTTTCGGCCCGCAAGGCGTTTCTGGCGGAGGCGGTCCGGCGCGACCTGCTGGTGTTCTTCGAGCACGATCCGGCCGTGGCCGCGGGCCGCATCCGCGAGGCGGGCGGCAAGCGCCACATCGAACCCGACATATGACCATTCAGATCGGCATCATCGGCGGATCGGGGCTGTACGACATGGCGGAGCTGACCGGCCGCGAGGAACGGCTGCTGACGACGCCCTTTGGCGAGCCGTCGGGCCCGTTCATTACCGGCACGCTTCGGGGCACGCGCGTCGCCTTCCTCGCACGGCACGGCGCCGGGCACCGGATCCTGCCGTCGGAGCTCAATTTCCGCGCGAACATCTACGGCTTCAAGGCGCTCGGGGTGGAGCGGATCCTGTCGGCGAGCGCGGTCGGCAGCCTCAAGGCCGAGTACCGGCCGCTCGATATCGTCGTGCCCGATCAGTTCTTCGATCGGACGCACGGCCGCACCAGCTCGTTCTTCGGCCGCGGCCTCGTGGCGCACGTATCATTCGCCCATCCGGTGTGCGGCGACCTGTCGGCGATCGCGGCCGATGCCGCCGAATCGGTCGGGGCGCGGGTGCACCGCGGCGGCACTTACGTCAACATGGAGGGGCCGCAGTTCTCGACGATGGCCGAATCGCGGCTGTACCGCTCGTGGGGACTGGACGTGATCGGCATGACAAACCTGCAGGAAGCCAAGCTCGCGCGCGAAGCGGAAATCTGCTACGCGACGCTGGCGCTGGTGACCGACTACGACTGCTGGCACCCGGACCACGATTCGGTGACGGTCGACCTGATCATCGCCAACCTGCGGCAGAACGCGGCGACGGCGCAGAAGACGATTGCGTCGGCGGTGGCGCGCCTGGGCGCTTCGCGCACCTGCGCGTGCAAGGACGCGCTGGCGACCGCGCTTGTCACCCGCCCGGAGCACGTGCCGGCGAAGACCAGGCAGGAGTTGGCATTGATTGTGGGGAAGTACTGGAAGTGAACGGGTGTCCGGGGGCAGTGCCTGGCGAACGCCGGCGAGCGCTCGACAGGTCGGCGATGAGACGCGTCGTCGCCCTGATGACGCGCAGGTTCAGGCGCACGAGGCGCTCGTGCGCCGCCCTGCAGGAGCGCGACGCCGCGCTGCCAGACCCCGAGATCGTCGGAGCGATGAACGCTCACGCCGCGCCGGGAGGCCGGACGGACGCCCGTGGAGCTCTCGTGAACCCCGTGACCCCGTGAGCCCGCTCCTATGACGATGATCGTGACCGGCTCGATCGCCTACGACTACCTGATGTCCTTTCCGGGGCGCTTCACCGAACACCTGCTGCCGGATCACCTGAGCCGCGTCAGCCTCAGTTTTCTCGTCGACACGATGGACAAGCGGCGCGGCGGGTGTGCGCCCAACATCGCCTACACCCTCGCGCTGCTCGGCGAGCGGCCCCGGCTGATGGGCACGGTCGGCGAGGATTTCGGCGAATACCGGCAGTGGCTCGATGCGGCCGGTGTCGACACCTCGCTCGTCAGGCAGATCGACGGCAAGTTCTGCGCGTCCTTCTTCTGCAGCACCGATCAGCACAACAACCAGATCGCGTCGTTCTATACCGGCGCGATGGCCAACGCGGCGGAGTTGTCGTTCCGGACCGTCGGCGAATGTCGGATGGCCATCATCTCGCCCAACGACCCGCGGGCGATGGTCCAGTACGCCGAGGAATGCCGGACGCTCGCGATTCCGTTCATCTTCGACCCCGGCCAGCAGTGTGCGCGGATGTCCGGTCCGGAACTGCGCGACGGCGTGACCGGCGCGGCGATTGTAATCGTGAACGACTACGAGCTCGAGCTGCTGCGCCAGAAGACCGAATGGGGCGAGCGAGAACTGCTCGAGCGTGCCGGTGCGCTGATCGTGACGCGCGGCGAGAAGGGATCCACCGTGCTGGCGAGCCGGGGAATGGCCACGCACGTACCGGCGGTCCCGCCCCGCCGCATCGTGGACCCGACCGGCGTCGGCGACGCGTTCCGCGGCGGGCTGCTGAAGGGGCTCGCGCTCGGGCTTCCGCACCCGGCGTGCGCGAGGCTGGGCAGCGTCGCCGCCACCTACGCGCTCGAGCATCTCGGCGGGCAGAGCCACGCCTATACATGGAGCGAGTTCCAGGCACGCTACCTGGAGCACTTCGGGCCGCTGCACGCCGAGGCGCGCTGAGTCTCCGGCCGGGCGCGTATCGCGATCTCTACGGCAACGCTGGTGTGCGAGTGAGAGACGGGCGAGGCGTCCGGCACCGGGTCCACGCCGGCGCCGGCGTACCGCGCCCGGCGCGGCGGCCCGGATCACTGGTGAGGTAAACTACACGTCGGTGGGGGCGACCGCTGCAGAACAGACGCAAACCGGAGGGCTCGTGCTGCTGTGTCTGGCATCCTGGGCCATCCCGGGCGCCGGACACCTGTGGCTCGGCCGGCGCAAAGGGCTTGTCTTCCTGCTCGCGCTGCCGCTGATGTTCGCGGTCGGGCTGGGGGTTCACGGCCGGCTGTTCCCGATCGACTTCTCGGAGCCGCTGGTCGGGCTGGCGGCGCTCGCGGATCTCGGCATCGGGCTCGTCTACTTCCTGGCAAGAGCGTTCGGCTACGGCGCCGGCGAGGTGCTCGCCGTCACCTACGAGTATGGCAACGCCTTTCTGATCGTCGCCGGACTCCTCAACATGCTCGTCGTGATCGACGCGTACGACGTGGCGGTGGGCCGGAAGTGATCGGCTGATGCGGAGCCACTTCGCCCTGCTGATCCTGTTCGCCTGCCTGGTCTCGATCGTCTTTGCGGCGCTGACGCGCGACGGCGGGCGCGAGCAGTTGAGGTTCGGGGGCCTCATGTTCGCCGGCTTCGTCGGCTCCGCGCTCGTGGCCGGCTGGCTGATGTACGCCTTCTCGCCCTAGCGCTGCGGACCTGCCATGCGCGACACGATCTGCGGGCGACGCGTCCGGGCTGGCGGCGGAGCTCCTCGCTCGGATATGCCCGATCTCCCCGCTGCCTGCGCCCGGCCGTCCGGGCGCGGCGCTCCGCGACGCATGTCACGAACCCCTGGTCCGGGATACTAGGGCGGCATGGCTGTCCCACCTCTGCTCGTGGAACGCGACGGGGCTGTCGCGGTCGTCACGCTGAACCGCCCCGAGGTCCTCAACGCGCTCGATGCGCGGATGCTCGCCGAGCTGGCGCGGGCCGTCGAGGCGTACGCCGGCGATGAGGGCGTGCGGGCGATCGTGATCACCGGCGCGGGCGATCGCGCCTTTGCCGCCGGCGCGGACATCCGGGAGCTGGCCGCCTCGAGCGGCGCCGAGGCGAGGGGGCTCGCCCTGTCCGGGCAGCGCGTCTTCGATCGCATCGAGAAGCTCGGCAAGCCGGTGATCGCCGCCGTCAACGGCGTTGCGCTGGGCGGCGGGTGCGAGCTCGCGATGGCCTGCACGCTGCGTCTGGCCGCCGATACCGCCACGCTGGGCCAGCCGGAGGTGCACCTCGGCCTGACGCCCGGCTATGGCGGCACGCAGCGCCTGGCGCGGCTGATCGGCAAGGGGCGCGCGATGGAGATGCTGTTGACCGGCGCGCCTCTCGGTGCTGCCGAGGCCGAACGGATTGGCCTCGTCAATCGCGTGGTCCCTGCCGCCGGCCTGCTGGGTGAGGCGCGGGCGCTGGCGGCCCGCCTCGCAGGCGCGGCGCCCGTCGCCGTGCGGTACATCCTGAGCGCGGTCAACGAGGGCCTCGAGATGCCGCTCGCCGAGGCGTGTGCCTTCGAGGCGTCGCTCTTCGGCCTCGCGGCGTCCACCGAGGACATGCGCGAAGGGACGGCGGCGTTTCTCGAGAAGCGCCGGCCGGTCTTCAAGGGGCGATAGGGATGAAGGTCATCGAGGGGGACCGCAGCGCGCGGCCGTTCCGCTTCGCGCTGGTGGTCTCCTCGTATCACGACTTCGTCACCGATCGCCTGCAGCGCGGGGCGATCGATGCGCTGACTGGGGCGGGCGCCGACCCGGACGCGATGGTGGTCATCCGGGTGCCCGGCTCGTTCGAGATTCCGCTCGCGGCCCAGTACGCGGCGGAGAGCGGCGACTTCGACGCGATTGTGTGCCTGGGCTGCCTGATCAAGGGCGAGACGCCGCACTTCGAGATCATCGCCGGCGCGGTCGCTCAGGGGCTGACGGCCGCCGCCGCGGCGACCGGCGTCCCGATGGCGTTCGGCGTGCTGACGACCCTGTCGGTCGAGGAGGCGCTGGCGCGGGCCGGCGACGGTCCCGGCAACAAGGGGCGCGAGGCGGCCGAGGCCGCGGTGCGCATGGCGGCAATCGCGGCGCAGATGACGCGGGCCGGCCGGTGACGCCGCGCAAGGATCGCCGCCGCCGCGCGCGCGAAGCCGCGCTGCAGATCCTCTACCACCGGGAGATCGGGGCGCGCGACGTGGACGCGGCAATCGAGACGTTCTTCACGCACCAGTGGCCCGACCGCGAGCCGCCGCCCGAGCAGGTGCGCGCCTTTGCCGCCTCGCTCGCGCGCGAGACGGTCGAGCGTCTGCCGGCGATCGACCCGCTCATCGCCGCCACCGCCGATCGGTGGCGGCCCGAGCGCATGGCGGCGATCGACCGGATCATCCTGCGCATGGCCATCTGCGAGATGATGCGCGAGGACGCGCCGCCCTCCGCCGTCGTGATCAACGAGGCGCTCGAGCTGGCCCGCACCTTCAGCGGCGAGGAGTCGGTGAAGTTCGTGAACGGCATGCTGGACGCCGTCAGGATTCGACTCGGACGGTGAGAAGGAGAGAGCCCGGGACGCGATGACCGCCTACGACGAACAAGTCGCCCAACGCCGCGCCAACCTCGAGGAGCTCGGGAAGCTCGGCATCGAGATCTACCCGCGCCGGTTCGAGCGCCGCCACACGATCGCCGGACTGGTCGACGCGTACGGCGCCCGCTCGCACGACGAGCTCGAGGCCGCGCGCGTCGAGACGATCACCGCCGGCCGCATTCTCGGCATCCGCGCGTTCGGCAAGGCGAACTTCCTCGTGCTCTCCGACGGCGCCGCCCGCATCCAGGCCTACATCCGGCAGGATTCCCTCGATGAGCTCGGCTTCCGGGTGTTCAAACTGCTCGACTTCGGCGACTGGGTCGGCATCGAGGGACGGCTCTTTCGCACGAAGACCGGCGAGCTCACGATCTGGGCGAGCCGGCTCCACTTTCTCGCCAAGTGCCTGCTCCCGCTCCCCGAGAAGTGGCACGGCCTCGCCGATGTCGAGACCCGCTACCGCCAGCGCTATCTCGACCTCATCGTCAACCCCGACTCGCGCCGGGTGTTCGAGGCGCGCAGCCGGATCGTCGGCGCCATCCGCGCCTTCATGACCGCCCGCGGCTATCTGGAGGTCGAGACGCCGATGATGCAGCCGATTGCCGGCGGCGCGCTGGCACGGCCGTTCACGACGCACCACAACACGCTCGACATGCCGCTCTACCTGCGCATCGCGCCCGAGCTCTATCTGAAGCGGCTCACGGTCGGCGGACTGGAGAAGGTGTTCGAGATCAACCGGAACTTCAGGAACGAAGGGATCTCGACGCAGCACAACCCAGAGTTCACCATGATGGAGTTCTACGAGGCCTACGCCGACTACCACCGGCTGATGGCGCTGACCGAGGAGCTCATCGCCGAGGTCGCCCGGAGCGCGGTGGGCACCGATCGCGTGACGTTCGGGGGGCGCGAGATCGGGCTGGCCCCGCCTTTCGCGCGGCTGTCGCTGCGCGAGGCGGCGCGGGCCGCGGCGTCCGCGCGTCTGGGGCGCGAGGTGCCGGAGCGTGCGCTGCGCGACCGCGCGGCCGCCTCCGTCCTCGCCCGTGACCTGGCGATCGAGGTCGGCCAGGCCGACGGCGCCGGCAGGATCGCCGCCGCGATTTTCGAGGCGCTGTGCGAGGACGCGCTCGTCCAGCCGACCTTCGTGTACGACTTCCCGACCGAGGTGTCGCCGCTGTCGAAGCAGAAGCCGGACGACCCCGACACGGTCGAACGCTTCGAGCTCTACATCGGCGGCTTCGAGGTGGCCAATGCCTTCAGCGAGTTGAACGACCCGGTCGAGCAGCGCCGCCGCTTCGAGGCGCAGCTGTCGAGCCGCGCGCGCGGCGACCTCGAGGCCCATGCGATGGACGAAGACTACCTCCGCGCCCTCGAATACGGCCTGCCGCCCACCGGCGGCGAGGGCGTGGGCATCGATCGCCTGGTCATGGTCCTGACCGACAGCCCGTCCATCCGCGACGTGATTCTGTTCCCGCTCATGAGAAGGAGGGAGCAAGGCAGCGCGCCATGAACATGCCGTTCGAGCTGCAGATTGCGCTGCGCTACCTGCTGGCCAAACGCAAGCAGGCATTCATTTCCGTGATTTCGGCGATCTCCACTCTGGGCGTGATCGTCGGGGTGATGGCGCTGGTGATCGCGCTCGCGCTCATGACCGGCCTGCAGGGCGAGATCCGGGATCGCCTGCTCGGATCCAATCCGCACGTCTACGTCTGGAACACCGCCGGCATCGAGGATCCGGCCGCAGAGGCGGCGGCCCTGCGGCGGATTCCGCACGTCGTCGGCGCGGCGCCGGCGATTCTCGGCCAGGGGCTCGTGTCGGCGGGCGATCGGACCGAGCCGATCCAGATCAAGGGGATCGATCCCGGGCTGGAGCCGCAGGTGACCGACGTCCGCGGCGCCCTGCGATCGGGCGATCTCGCGTCGCTCGACGCGCCGGGCGAAGGCGGCGACGACGGCATCCTGCTCGGGCGGGACCTCGCGTCCAGGCTCGGCGTCGGCGTCGGCGACACCGTCACGGTGTTGACGCCCCAGGGCACGCTGTCGCCGATGGGCATGATTCCGCGCACGCGGCGGTTCACGATCGGCGGCATCTTCAGCCTCGGGCTCTACGAGTTCGATTCCACCTACGGCTTCGTCTCGCTCGACGTCGCCAGGCGGCTCTTCGACAAGGATCTGGTCGATTTCATCCAGCTCCGCGTCGACGACATCTATCTCGCGCCGCAGGTCGCCCGGTCGATTCCGCCGGCGATGGGATCGGGCTACGTCACCGAGGACTGGACCACGGTGAACAAGCCGCTGTTCTCGGCGCTCTGGCTCGAGAAGGTCGCCATCTCGATGACCATCGGCCTCATCGTGATGGTCGCGGCGCTGAACATCGTCGCCTCCCTGATCCTGCTGGTCATGGAGAAGCACCGCGACATCGCCATCCTGAAGACGATGGGGACGGGTGCGCGGAGCGTGACGCTCATCTTCATGATGCAGGGGCTGATCATCGGCCTGGTCGGGACGGCCGTCGGCGCGTCCGCCGGCTTCGCCGTCGCCTACGTGCTGGATCGCTACGAGCTCATCAAGGTGCCGGTGGACGTGTATCAGGTGTCGCACATGCCCCTGAAGGTGGAGCCGCTCGACTTCCTCCTCGTCGTCGCCGCGTCGGTGGCGATCTGTTTTCTTGCGACGATCTACCCCGCGCGCCAGGCGGCGCGGCTCGATCCCGCGGTCGCGCTGCGCTATGAGTGAGGTGGGCAGGACGGGGGAGAACGGCCCGACGGGCGGGAAGGGCTGCCCCTCCGGCTCCTCCGGCTCCTCCGGCTCCTCCGGCCCATGTCCTTCCTAGAAGCCCGCGGCATCGTCAAGAGCTACGAGGTCGGCGGTCGCCGGCTGGTGGTGCTGCGCGATCTCGATCTGGACGTCGAGGCGGGGGAGATGGTGGCGATTGTCGGCGCCTCTGGCGTGGGCAAGAGCACGCTGCTGCACATTCTGGGCGGGCTCGATCGCGCCGACGCCGGGGACGTGGCGGTCGGCGGCGCCAGCCTCACGGCGCTCTCGCGCCAGGCGATTGTGGCGTATCGGAACCGCCACGTCGGGTTCGTCTTCCAGTTCCATCACCTGCTGCCCGAGTTCACCGCGCTCGAGAACGTCGAGATGCCGATGCGCATCGCGCGGGAGAGGCCGGCCGACGCGCGGCCCCGCGCCGAGGAGCTGCTGGCGCGGGTCGGGCTCGGCGATCGCCTGACGCACCGGCCGGGCATGCTGTCGGGCGGCGAGCAGCAGCGCGTCGCGGTCGCGCGCGCGCTCGTGATGCGCCCGTCGATCCTGCTGGCGGACGAGCCGACCGGCGATCTCGACGAACAGACCGCCGATGCGCTCCACGATCTGCTGCGCGAGATGCACCGGGTGTATCGCCTGACGTCGGTGATTGCCACGCACAACCCCAGGCTGGCGGAGGCCTGCGACCGGGTCGTGCGGCTCGAAGGCGGCCGCCTGGCGCCTCAGTCCGGCGCCTGACGCCAGCCCGGCCACCCGGTGCCGCTGCCGCGCGCGACGAACCATCCCCGCGGTCGAAGCGTCCTAACGATGAGGCGTGAACCCTCACGGCGG
The DNA here is from genome assembly GCA_020850715.1 of Acidobacteriota bacterium. Classification (GTDB taxonomy): domain Bacteria; phylum Acidobacteriota; class Vicinamibacteria; order Vicinamibacterales; family CAVVIG01; genus JADZED01. The sequence goes on along the minus strand of JADZED010000072.1, from coordinate 926 downwards.
CAGCAACTTATCGGAAAGATGGAATGGGGCGGTCCGGGTCGATGCCGTATAATGTGACCATCGCGCCCGTGACCCCAATAGCCTCGGCCTTCACCTAGGGACCCGGATGTTCGAACGGTACACCGAACGCGCCCGACGAGTGCTCTTCTTTGCTCGCTATGAGGCCAGTCAGCTCGGCAGCGTCTCGATCGAGACCGAACACCTCCTGCTCGGCCTGATTCGGGAAGGCAAGGGGCTCACCAGCCGTATTTTCGCGCGGTCGCACCTGGCGATCGAGAACATCCGGAAGGAGATCGAGGGGCGCAGCGTCTTCCGCGACAAGGTGTCGACCTCGGTCGAGATTCCCTTCAGCGCGGAGACCAAGCGGGTGCTCCAGTTCGCGGCCGAGGAGGCGGATCGGCTGCTGCACAACTACATCGGGACCGAGCATCTGCTGCTCGGGATCCTGCGGGAGGAGCGATCGGTTGCCGCCTCGATCCTCATGGAAAAGGGGATGCGCCTGAACACGGTGCGCGAGGATATCGTCCAGCTCCTGAACGAGAAGACGACCCTCACGCGCGTCAAGGAGACGCCGCTGCTCGCCGAATTCAGCCGCGATCTCACGGAAGCGGCGATGAAGAACCTGCTCGATCCGCTGGTCGGCCGCGAGCACGAGCTCGAGCGGGTCCAGCAGGTGCTCTGCCGCCGGACGAAGAACAACGCGGTCCTCATCGGCGAGCCGGGCGTGGGCAAGACGGCGATCGTCGAAGGGCTCGCGCAGAAGATCGTCTTCGGCGACGTCCCGCACTTCCTCGCCGACAAGCGGCTCCTCGCCCTGGATATCTCGCTCATCGTCGCCGGCACGAAGTACCGCGGCCAGTTCGAAGAGCGCCTCAAGGCGATCATGAAGGAGCTCACCGAGAACCCGAACATCATCGTGTTCATCG
>JADZED010000071.1 GCA_020850715.1 Acidobacteriota bacterium | reverse complement strand
CGATGCATCCCGCCTGGCGGCGTTGCTCCTCCCTCAAATATTCCCGATATTCTCGGTCGTCGCGCCTGGCCAGCCGGGCGCCTCGCCGCCCTCGGTGCTGCGCCCCCATTTATGAGATGGGTTCTAGTGTCCCGTCCCGGTGGTTCGCGACACAACGTGCGGGCGGCGCATCCCCGCTGGCAGCGTTGCTCGTCGCTCAGCTATCCCCAAGATCCTCATGCCTCGCCCCTTGCCATCAGGGCGCGGCGCTCCGCGACTTATGCCCATGACCTACTGGGACGGGACAGCGCCCGGGCCGCCGCGCGGAGCGGCAGCGCTTCGAGTATCCTGTCGGGACGATGCGCGCATCCTTGTCGGCGCCGGCCGTCGTCGCGGTGCTGCTGGCCGGGGCCGCATTTGCGCAGGTCAAGCGCGGCGGCAATCCCGAGGCAGCCAGGCTCGTGAATCCGGTCGAGCGCTCGCCTACCTCGATCGCCGCCGGCCGGCGGATCTATCAGCGCATGTGCGAGCGGTGCCACGGTCCGGCGGGGAAGGGCGACGGCACGTCGGCGACCGGGGCGGAGCCGCCCTCGGACCTGACCGACGATCTCTGGGCTCACGGGTCGACCGACGGCGAGATCTACACCGTGATTCACGACGGCTCGTCCATCGACATGGACGGCTACGCCGGGCGGGTCTCGGACACCGACATCTGGAACGTCGTCAACTACCTCCGCAGCCTCGGGCCGGCGGCCGCGCCAGCCGGCGCCGCGCCGCCGCGGTAGCCGGGCCATGGCCGTTCTGGCGCGTCGCCGCGATCGCGGTGCCGCGTCCAGCGCGTCCGGTTCCCTTGCGGCCCCGCACGCCGGCGCGCCGCTACCAGCCGACCTTCTGTCCCGCGATCTGCCAGTCCAGCCACGCCGACAGCGGCGCGAAGCAGTCGAGAATCGCGGTGGCGTCCATCCGCCGCGATCCGGTCAGCACGTCGAGCGCATCGGGCCATGGGCGCGACGCGCCCATCGACAGCATCGCCTGGAGACGGCGGCCCGCCCCCCTCCGCTCCGGTAGATCGAGCACGGTGCAGCGGCGTCGTGCGGGCGGTGGCCCAAGAGCGCACGGTGAAACTGGAACTGGAGGATGCCGGCGAGAAAGTAACGCGTGTAGGGCGTGTTGTCGGGCGCGTGGTACTTGGCGCCGGGATCGAAGAACTGCCCGCCGCGCGGCGAGGGCGGCGCGATGCCCTGGTACCGCAGCCGCAGATCACACCATGCCTGGTTGGAGTGCGCCGGCGCGCTCTCGCCGCGGACACCTTCGAGCGCCGTGGATCGATCAACAGCCCGAACGGCAGGGCGGCGATCTTGTCGCGGCCTCGACGAACATCTGAGGGCAGTCGGCTGTTTGCGTGGATCAGAAGGGGCACGGGGGCTGGCAGCATGCGTATCGGCATCGATCTCGGCGGCACGAAGATGGAGGCGATTGCGCTCGGGTCCGATGGCCGGGTGGCGCTGCGGCGCCGCATGCCCTCTCCGCGAGGAAGCTACCGGGCCACGCTGGAGGCGATCGCCGGGCTGGTCGGAGAGGTGGAGCGGACGGTTGGCGCGCCAGGGTCGGTGGGCGTCGGCATCCCCGGGACGATCTCGCAGGCAACCGGCCGGATCAAGAACGCGAACTCGACCTGGATGAACGGCATGCCGATCGGCGACGACCTGCCGTCGTTGCTCGGCCGGCCGATCCGCTTCGAGAACGACGCGAACTGCTTCGCCCTCTCGGAGGCGGCCGACGGCGCCGGCGCCGGTTCGCACGCCGTGTTCGGCGTCATCCTCGGAACCGGCGTGGGCGGCGGCCTCGTCGTCGATGGTGCCGTGCTGCGCGGCGCCAACGCAATTGCCGGGGAGTGGGGGCACAATCCGTTGCCCGCACCCTCCGACGACGAGCGTCCGGGGCCGCCGTGCTACTGCGGGCGGCGCGGCTGCATCGAGCAGTTCCTGTCGGGACCTGCCCTGTCGCGCGATCATGCGGAGCACGGAGGCGGCGAGATGTCTGCCGCCGAGATCGCGAAGCGTGCGGCGGCGGGTGAGCCGTTCGCCCTGGCGTCGCTCGCGCGTTTCGAGGACCGGCTCGCCCGCGCGCTGGGCGCCGTCGTGAACATCGTCGACCCCGACGTGATCGTGCTCGGAGGAGGGCTGTCGAACATCGATCGGCTGTACCAGGCAGTGACGGCGCGCTGGACGCGCCACATCTTCTCCGATCGCGTCGTCACACGTCTGGTGTCGCCGGCCCACGGCGACTCGAGCGGCGTGCGCGGCGCGGCGCGGCTATGGCCGGCGTGACGAGCGGTGATCGTTCCATCGGCGGACCGCGTCGGCCAGCAGCGCCTTCGCGCCGTCGAACGAGAGGAGCTGCGACGCGTCCTCGATCGTGCACCAGCGCCGCTCGCGCTGCTCGTGCGACGCCACGTCGGCCGTCCACTCCATGAGGAAGTATTCCACTTCGACCGGACCGCGGCCGGAATCGAACCGCATGGCCTCGAGGCGGTCGATCACCCGACCGGCCACGCCGGCCTCCTCGCGCGTCTCGCGCAGCGCGGCATCGCGCGCGGTCTCGCCGGGCTCGACGTGGCCCTTCGGGAAGATCCACGCCTGCGGGTCCTTCTTCGCCCGGACGAGGAGCACGCGCGCGGATGCGTGGCGGGAACGCAGGACGACGCCGCCGGCCTGGGCGATCACGGGCGCTCTGGATTGTCGTCGTCGGTCGTTCGGTCTCGTGCCCCGGCCGTCTGTCGTCTCGGGAACCCCCGCGGGCGAAACCGGCACACGCGGCGGACGATGGACCAGGAGCGGGGTCCCCGAACTCCCGATTCTCCAACGCCGTCGTGTGGTCGGGGCGACTGGATTTGAACCAGCGATCTTCCGCTCCCAAAGCGGACGCGATACCAGGCTTCGCTACGCCCCGTCAGCCACGATCCTACTCCGGCGGCGGCCGTCGTGGTTATCTGGACGGGGCCTGCTGGGTCCGCCGCGCGAGCGAACGGTAATACTCCTCGATGGCCGTTCGGAAGCCTTCCGGCACCTCGTCTGAACCAGAGAGCGACAGCGGCTCGTTCTGCAGCTGCGCGTCCTTGCGCAGCGAGAACTCGAACTTCTTCAACTGATCGATGGCGGCCGCCTGGAGCTCCGCCAGGCCGCGCGGGTCGCGGAACGCCTGTTCGCTGTCGAGTCCGCGCAGGCCGCTCAGAATCCGATCCAGGTCGCGCGGGTCGATGCCGGCGGCCTGGAGCTGCTGCCGGAGCGCCTGCGCATCGCCGCGCCATTCCTGCCAGTCGCGGCGGAACTGCCGCATCGCGTCGGCGTTCCAGGTGCCGCCCCCGGCGCGCGCATCGCCGAGTGCGCCGCCGTTGGGCATGCCCGCCATCCGGTTTCCCCCAGCCGGAGAGCCGCCGCCCTGCCCGTTCGCCGACGGCGAGCCCTGCTGCGGATTCTGCTGCGAACCCTGCGAACCCTGTGAACCCTGCGAACCCTGTGAACCCTGCGAGCTCTGCGAACCCTGCGAGCTCTGCGAACCCTGCGAGTTCTGCGAGCTCTGCGAACCTTGCGAACCCTGCGACCCCTTCCCCTCCGCCTCCTTCACCCGCTGATTCATCGCCTCCATGTCCCGCACGAGATCGCGGGCCTGTTCGGCGGCGCGCGCCATCGCATCCTGCTTGCGTCCCTCGCCCATCGCGGCCGCCGCATCCGCGATCCGATCCTTCAGCGCGTCGAGGTTCTTGCCGATGTCTTCTTCCATTGCGGTCGCGTACTCGTTCGGCGGACCTGCCAGCGTGCCCCGCGAGTAGCGGATCTTCTCGCGGATGCGCCGGTCGCGGATGCTGCCGGCCGCGTCGTCGAGCTTGCGCGAGGCGTCCTGATCGTCGCGGCGCGTGGCGTTGCCGAGCCGTTCGAGCTGCTGCTGCAGGTTGCCGACCCGCGCATCCATCGAGTCCTTGCGCTCGGCGAGCGCCTGCGCGCGCGCCTGGCGATCCTCTCCGGCCCCGGCGAGCGCCTTCACGTCGTCGGCAACCTGCTTCTGCTCCTCGGCGAGCTGCCTGGCATCGCTCAGGGCCTGCTGCACGTCGCGGTCGGGACGGCCGCCCTGGTTGCGCTGGAGCCGCTGCTGCGCCTCGCGGAGCCGTTCGAGCGCCGCGTTCGCCTGCGCGCCTCCATCGCGCGATCCGTTCGCGGATGCCTGGCGCATGGCGTCGGCGGCCTCCTGCATCCGCTGCGCCGCCTCCCGCAGATCCTGCCGCTGCTGCTCGCGCGAGAGCTGCTGCAGCTGCCGGGCCGCTTCCTGCATCTCCTCGGCGAGCTGCCGCTGCGCCGCGCCGGAGCCGCCGCCGGACGCCTGCTGCCCGGAGGCCGACATGCGGCGCTGGCGCTCGGCCTCCTGCTCCTGCCGCCGCGCCAGCTCCTTCAGCTTCTCGACGAGCTCGTCGACCTGGCGGTCGGCGTTCTGCTGCTCGGCGCGCTGCTGCATTTCGTACTGGTTGGCGAGCTTGTCGAGCTCGAGATCGAAGAGATCGGCAAGGTCTTCGGCGAGCGCGCTGTTGCCGCCGCCGCCGCCCCCGCCGCCCTGCTGCATCGCGACCTGCTTCTCGTATTCCTGCTCGGCGTCCTGCAGGAGCTTGAGCGCGCGCTGCTCGGGCGCGAGCGCCGCCTCGGCTCTCAAGCCCTTCAGCTCGGCTTCCGCCGCGCGCATCTCCTGCGAGGCCTTCGGCAGCGCTTCGGCAATCCGCTTGAACGTCTCGTCGTCGGCGATCCGCGCCGACATCTTCTCGACCAGCTCGTCGACCTGCTCGCGCAGCTTGCCCTGGGCGAGGTTCAGGAACACGACGTTCTCGCGGAACTTGTCGGCGCCGGTGGCGGCCTGGTCGCGCACCGCGTTGAAGGTGGCCGCGACGATCTGGCGCTGCTGCTCGGAGAGCTGGCCGACGTTCTGGCCGCCGCCCCCGCCGCCCGCCATCGCCTGCGACTGCGCCTGCCGGTAGGCCTGATCGAACGGCTTGATCTGGACGAAGTAGATGTCGCTGGTGCCGGCGTTGGGTCCCTTCACCGTGTCGGTGTCGGTCGCTCTGGCGTAGTACGACACGAAGTCGCCGGCGCTCACGCCGAGCTCCTCGAGATAGATCGTGTGCGACGCCGACACCTCCCGGCGCGCATCGGCGTTCTGCGGCCCGCGGAAGAGGGTGAGCGTCTTCGCGTTTCCGCCGTTCACGGTGTAGGTGAGCTGGAGCTGCCCGATCCCGAAGTCGTCGTTCGCCGTCGCCTGCAGGAAGACTTCCTCGACCGGGTTGGCGCTGGTGTCGCGGCCCGGTTTGGCGAAGGAGACCAGCGGGGGCTGGTCGTCGAGCACGTCGATCGTGTACTGCGGCGAGGCGTCGACCTTCTCGCCCTGCGGGCCGAGCAATTCGACGCGGTAGAAGCCCCGTGCGTCGATGGTGAACGCGCCGGTGAGCGATCCGTCGGGCTGCACGGCGAGCGGCGCCTCGCCGTCGTTCACGATCAGCCGGCCGCCGCCCGTACGCATCGTCGGCACGACGCGCACCCGCACTTCGGTGCCCCTGAGCGCCGCGACGTCGCCGCCGGTCTCGACTTTCTGCGGCGGCAGGCCCGTATAGGCAGGGAAGCGGTACTCGAGCTCGAGCTGCTGCACGGTGGGCAGATCGAGCACCTCGATCGAGAAGGCGGGCGACCGTACGCCGTTCGATTCCACGACGTATTCGGTCGTCTTGTCCAGGTGAAAGAGGATCCCCTCGAACGCGGCCGGATCGGCGGTCGCGACGAGCGGCACCCGCTCGAACGGGTCGCCGGGCGCGGTGTGGATCAGCAGCGCCGCGTCGGGCGAGGTGAAGCCGACCAGGCGCGCCTGCACGGACTGGTCGGATCCGCGCGGCACTTTCACGCTGCCGGGCTGGACCTCGATCCGGTAGGGGCTCGCGGCTTCGGCGCTGCGCGACAGCACCAGCAGCGCCGAGATGCCGTGGCGCAGGAACGCGGGGCCGAGCGCGACGATGAGCGCGGCGGCGGCGGCGACGCCCGCCAGGGCGATCGCGTGCCGGCGCATGAGGGCGCGCTCGATCGTGCGCGCGTGATCGGCCGCGCGGCACTTCTCGACCGCTTCGGCCACCAGCCGTTCCACCAGCTGCGGGGAGTGCGCGGCGTTCTCGGCGCCCGATGCTTCGATGGCGCTGAGCAGGGCCGCCTGCAGCGACGGATCGCGCTCCTCGAGGTACAGCGCGACCTGCGTGTCGCCGACCCGCCGCAGCAGCGGCCGGACCAGCCAGAACGCGACCAGGAGCGCGAAGACCGCGACCGCCAGGATGCGGAACGCGATGATCGCGTGCGGCGTGAAGCGCAGCGTCTCCAGGCTCGACGCCGAGAGCAGCAGGGCGGCGAGCGTGCCTGCGAGCACGACGACCGCGCCGCGCAGCGCGAGGCGGACGCGCCAGCGGTTGCGGACGCCGCGGATGATCTCGACGAGCTCCGCGCGATGGTCCATGGCCGATCTCCTGAGCGAATTATACGGTCCGCGCGGGACGCCGGGCGATCGGAATCAGAGAAACTTCTCGCGCCGGGAGAGCCGGTTGGCGACGACCATTTCCGCGGCCAGCAGGAGCATTCCCGCGGTCAGGAGGTACCACCAGAGCCGCTGCCGCCGCTCGGCATCCTCGCGCGTCGCCTCAGGCGCGGCGGCGGCGGCGGCCGCCGCGGGCGCCGCCGCGCGACCGGTCACGGAGGCGACCAGTTCGGCCGGATCGATGGGCGACAGGTCGGATTCGGCGGGATCCAGGTTCACCGCAATCGCCTGCGGCCTGGCGGCGTCGCGTCCGCCCTCGTCGCGGCGGACCTCGTAGATCCCCTGCTGGTCGAGCTCGAGGAGCCCGGTCTCGCCGTCCTGGGTGATCCGATCGCCGGCCGGCGTCACGATCACGCGCTCGCCGGTCCCGCGCCCCGGCTCGGCGAGATCGAGCACCTGGCCGACGGTCTGCCACGAACGCGGCTGCCGGTACTGCGCGAGGTAGCGCACGATCTGGTGCACCAGAGGGAGGTACACCGGTTTGAGGGCCAGATCGTTCCACGAGTCGTCGAGCGTCGAGGTCCAGACGATCACACGCCCCTCGCCGACGCGGCGCTCCGCCCCGGCGACCGCGCCGTCGTCGAAGCGCGCGAGCACGCGCGCGTCGGGCGAGGGTTCGAGGGCGCGATAGCGGAAGACGTGCGCGGCGGTGAGATCGCCGCTGCGCGGCGCCTTGAAGATCTCGAACACTTCGTGCCCGTAGTCGCGGAAGCCGATCGAGACGACGCGGCCGCCGGGCGGGTCGGTGGGCGGTCCGACCTTCCCCGGCAGCAGCGTTGCGTCGTTCTGCGGCCACGACGATCGATCGCCGAGCACCACCAGGAGCCCGCCGCCGCGCTCCACGAACGCCTGCAGCGGACCGGTGCCGGCGGCCGGCGGCACCGGCGTGTCGTTGAGGACGATGACCGAGCGGCCGTTCAACTGCTCGGGGACGACGCGCGCGGCCGGCACGACGTCGACGGCGAACGCGGGCGTCGAGCCGACGGCAAGCGCCTCGGAGAGATAGAGACTCGAGCCGGCATCGGCGCCGCTGTCCACGACGAGGATCGAGATGGGCGCGCTCGGGTCGAGCACGAAGTGGAAGACGTTGTCGGCCGGCAGGAGGTCGTCGCCGGCGCGGATCGTGCCGCGCACGTTCGGCTCGGTGAGCGTGAACGGCGTGAAGGTGACCGACGCGGAGGTGCCCGGCGCGATCGACACACGCTGGGTCTGGATCTCGTGGCCGTCGATCGAGAGCGTCACCGGCACGTCGTTCATCGGATCGCGTCCCTTGTTCGACAGGCCGGCGCTCACGGTGATGCGCTCCTGGCCGGAGAACGACGCCCGCTGGAACGCCGCCGACGGCACTGCCAGGTTCGCCGTCTCGCCGTCGCCGACCGGCACGGGGGTGAGCGTCATCCCCTCGGGGAAGCGCGCATCCTCCGATCCGCTCCAGCCGGATCGCTGGAAGTCGCTGACGAGGACCGCCTCCCGCCGGGGTGCCGGCGACTGCGCCAGGATGCTCTCGGCCAGCTTGATCGCCGGGCCGTAGCGCGTCGCGCCGGCGCCGACCTTCGCCTCGCCGATCGCCGCTTCGAGCCGCGCGTGGTCGGTCGTCGCGCGCATGTTCTCCTCGGCATTGCGGCTGAAGAGCACGAGCGTGGCGCGCTCATCGCCGGCGAGCGACCGGATCGCCTGGCGCGCCGCCTCCTGCGCGCGCTGCCAGCGATCGCCGTAGCCCATGCTCGCCGATCGATCGAGCAGCACGACCAGCTCGCGCGACCCGCCGCCGGCGGCGGCGGCGGCCGCGCTCCGGCGGAGGAACGGGCGCGCGAAGGCGGCCACGATCAGCGCGATGGCGCCCGCGCGCATCGCGAGCAGCAGCCAGTGGCGCACGCGGCGGCGCCGCACCGACTGGTACGGGATGCGGCGCACGAACATCAGCGACGGGAACGCCACCACGCGCTTCCGTTCGCGCTGGATGAGGTGCACGAGGATCGGGATGGCGATCGCGCCGAGGCCGAGCAGCAGGAGCGGGTTCAGGAAGGACATGACATCAGCACGGGCATGCCAGGCGATCGATCATCTCACCCTCAACAGCCGCTCGCGGCTGGAGAGATAGCCGAACAGCGCGCGGTCGAGCGGCTCGGCGGTGTTGAGCATCGTGTAGTCGATGCGATGCTCCGAGAACCGCGTCGAGAGCGCGGCCACGTGCTCCTGGATCATCCGGCGGTACTCGGCCCGCAGCGACTCGGGGACGACCGGGACCTGCTCGCCGCTCTCGAGATCCTCGAAGCTCGAGGCGTCCTCGAAGCCGAAATCGAGCTCGGCCGGATCGAGCACGTGGAACACGATCAGATCGTTGCCGAGGAAGCGCAGCGGCTTGACGGCGTCGAGCACCGCGTCGGGCTCCTCGTAGAAGTCCGAGATGAGGATCAGCAGGCCGCGGCGCTTGAAGTGCTCCGCCACCAGGCCGAGCGGGCGGGCGAGCGCCCCGGGCCGCTCGGCCCGGGCGCGGTCGAGCGTGTGCAGCACCATGTCGAAGTGCTTGGCCGAGGGGGGCACGTGGGCCACGATGTCGGTGTCGAAGGTGACGATTCCGACGCGGTCGCGCTGCCGGTGCGCCAGATACGCCAGGCAGGCCGCGACGAAGGCGGCGTACTCCAGCTTCGACAGCCCGCGGCTGGCGAACGACATCGAGCGCGACACGTCGAACAGGATGTTCACATTGGTGTTCGTATCGGCTTCGTACTGCTTGACGAAATAGCGATCGGTGCGCGCGTACAGCCGCCAGTCGACGCGCCGGATGTCGTCGCCGGCCACGTAGCCGCGGTGCTCCGCGAAATCGATCGAGGCGCCGAAGTAGGGCGCGCGGTGCAGGCCGTTGATGAAGCCTTCGACGACCTGCCGCGCCAGCAGCTCGAGATTGCCGATGCGCGCCAGAATCGCGGGATCGACGAAGCGTGCGCCGGGGATGGATTGAGCCATGTGTCTCCAACATCCTGTGCAACGATCCGGCGCCTGGCCGGCGCCGGGCGCCGCCGCTCGAACGCGCCGGGCCGGGGCGCCGGAGGACGCCGCCGCGTCGGGTGCCGGCCGGACGCCCGCCGGCTCACATGCCCGACCTGGGCACCGCCACCGCGTTCAACAACTCGTCGATGATCGTGTCGGTCGACACTCCCTCGGACTCGGCGCGGAAGTTCGTGAGCACGCGGTGCCGGAGCACCGGGTGGGCCAGCGCCCGGATGTCGTCGAAGCTCACGTGGTAGCGGCCGCTGGTGAGCGCCCGCGCCTTGGCGCCGAGCACGAGATACTGCGCCGCGCGGACGCTCGCGCCGAACGCCACCCATTTCTTCACCGAGTCGGGCGCGTTGGCCGCCTTCGGCCGGCTCGTGCGCACGATGTTCAGCGCGTAGCGCATCACCGCCTCCGCCACCGGCACGCGGCGGACCAGCCGCTGGAACGCCAGCAGATCCTCGCCGTTGACCGGCCGCGCGAACTGCGGATCCTGCAGCGAGGTCGTCGTCCGCACGACCTCGTACTCCTCGTCCTCCGGCGGGTGCTCGATCACGATGTGGAACATGAAGCGATCGAGCTGCGCCTCGGGCAGCGGATAGGTGCCCTCGAGCTCGATCGGGTTCTGCGTCGCGAACACGTAGAACGGCTCGGCGAGATCGTAGGTGCGCCCCTGGATCGTGACGCGGTGCTCCTGCATCGCCTCGAGCAGCGCCGACTGCGTCTTCGGCGGCGTGCGGTTGATCTCGTCGGCCAGCACGATGTTGGCGAAGATCGGCCCCGGGGCGAACACCATCTGCCGACGGCCGGTCGCGGCGTCCTCGTTGATGATGTCGGTGCCGGTGATGTCCGACGGCATCAGGTCGGGCGTGAACTGGATCCGGTTGAACCCGAGATCCACCACCTTGGCCAGCGTCGCAATCAGCAGCGTCTTGGCCAGCCCGGGCACCCCCACGATCAGGCTGTTGCCGCCGACCAGCAGCGTCAGCAGCACGAGGTCCAGCACGTCCTCCTGGCCGACGATCCGCTTGCGCAGTTCGGCCACGATCTGCGCGCGGCCGGCCTTCATCCGGTCGGCGAGTGCGACATCGCCGGGTGCGTCGAGCTCGACAGTGTTGGTCATCATCAGTGTGTCATCCCGTAAATGACGTAGTTCACGCCAATCTTGTACGCCTCGTTCGACTCGTCGATCGGCAGGAAGCCGGTGTCCGAGAATTCCCAGTATTCGGAGATGTCCGTGTTGTAGTTGATCATGACCATGATCCGCTTCCTGGGATCGTTGTCCTCGAAGATGGCGCGGAAGATGGGCGGTCCCTGGTCGTACATCTGCGGCACCTCGAGCTGCTTGATCGCAAAGAACGAGTTGAAGATCGGATGCGTCTGATCGATGTCCTGGAACTGCGCCGACGGCAGCACGCGGCGCATCTGCGCCTCGAAATAGCCCCAGTCCTCGTACCGGAAGTCGTCCACGATCAGGAACCCGCCCTTGTGCAGGTAGTCGCGCAGATTCGCGGCCTCCTCGTCGGTCATGTCGAAGGCGCGGCCAGGCTCGCACAGATAGGCGACCGGATACTTGAACAGCTCCGGATCGCCGATCCCGAGGATGTTGGTTTCCGCGGTATGCGGGTTCAGATAGCTCAGCTCGTTGAGAATCTTCATGAAGTGCTGCTCGCCGATCGGGTAGTCGTGCGACCACATCAGCCGCTGGCTCACGAAGTCGGTCGGCGGGCCGTAGCGCAGCCGCACGAACGTGAAGCGGCCATCGTAGGGGATGTTCGGCGCCACCGGGATGCCGCCGCGCAGGCCGCGGAAGCCGCCGCCCACCCCGCCGCGCTGGGCGAGCGCCACCGCGCCGCCGGCCATCGCCGCCAGCGCCAGCGCCGCGAGTGCGCGCCGCCACCGTCCGCTCACCGCTCCGCCTCGTAGGCCTGCAGCGCCCGCGACGTCTGGGCCAGCGCCAGCAGCAGCTTCTCGAGCTCGCGCGCGTACTGATCGGGATCCATCCCGTCCTTGCGGAGGCGGAGCCCGGCCACCTGCTGCTCCAGCCTGTCGCGCTCCGCCAGCAGGCGTGCCGCCTCGGGGTCCGTCAGATCGTAGCGCGCCGCCGCCTGCGCCGAGCCCGACGCCAGGAACACCGTCGACGCCAGCGTCCCCTCGTGCCCATCGTCGAGCGTCGCGTGCTCGGTGAGCAGGTGCCCCTCCTGCTCGAAGGCCTTCTCGACCAGCGCCCTGGCGTAGTCGAACGCCTCGAGCACCGAGACGCGGCCGCTGCGATCGCGGTCGGCCGCCGCCGCCTCATAGGCCTCGACGAAATATTCGGGAAAACGCGTCTCGAGGTTCTCGCGCCCGGTGCGCGTGGCGGTCACGACGACGCGGCCCGGCCCGGCGACCGCCGGCAGGAATGCGCCGCTGGCGCTGGCCGTGTTGACGAAGACGACGCGCTGCGTCGACCACCGGCCCAGGAGCCGTGCGTAATCCTCCGACGTCAGGTCGGGCCCCGGCAGGTTGAACGCGCCGCTGCGCGGATCGGGCGAGCTGCCGTGTCCGATGAGCAGCACGAAGATCGTGTCGTCCGGCGCGGCCCGTCCGGCGATGTCGGCGAACGCCTGCTCGATGCTCTCCCGGGTCGAACGCCCAGAGATCCGCTGCGGATCGTCCTCGACCTTCTCGGCCAGATAGGTCAGGTTCGCATCGGCGACGCCCTGGGTCTGCCTGGCCGCGTCGATGAACCGGGTCGCAAGGTCATGGAACTTCTGCGCGTGCGCCGCGTCGCCGCTCACGCCGGTGACGACGAGCAGGTGCGTCGTCTGCGCGGCGGCGGCGGGCGGCGCCAGCAGCAGCGCGGCCAGCATCAGGCGCCCCGCCCCCGGTCCCCGGCCCCCGGCCTCCCGCACCCCGGCCCCCGACCTGCGAATCATGCCAGCCCCCGGGTCCGGCGGAAGCCCCACTCCGCTCCGATGAGCGCGAGCAGCCCGAGCAGCACGATCGGCATGTCCCACAGCTCGCGCTCCTCGACGACGGTGACGCCGCGGCCGCTGAAGTTGATCGCTTCGGGCAGCGTCTCGGCATCGCTCTCGGTGAAGAAGCGGCCTCCGGTCTCCTCGGCGATCCGCCGCAGCAGCGGCGCGCGCATGGCCGCGTCGAAGTACTCGCTGTCGCCCGCCGAGGCGCGCACGTGGATCGCGTCCTCGCCCAGCGCGGCGCCGCCGCGCGCGGCGGCCACCCGTACTTCGTAGACGCCCGGCTCGTCGGGCACGAAGCTCGCGCGGTAGTCGCCGTCGCGCTCGACGATCCACTCGAGCGGCACTTCGCGGTGCTGGCCCGAGGGCGAGGTGATCTGGGCCACGACGCTGCCGTCGTTCACCTCCTCGTACGCCGCGTCGAGCACCTCCGCCGCGAGCTGGACCGGTTCGCCCGGTTCGACGCGATCCTGGGTCGTCGTGAGGTTGACCTGGCCGGGCACGCCGTCGACCAGCCAGCGCAGCAGGCGGCGCCAGTAGGTCGCGTGCGTCCTGTCGGTGACCGGCACCTTGGGGTTCATGTACCAGAGCCACGAATCCTGGATCGGCATTGCGAGCGTCTTGCCGCGGCCGTACCGCTGGTAGGCGAGCACGACCTGCTCGTCGTTGCGATGGTCGGTGCCGCTCAAGAGGACCGTCGCGCCCGGCTTCACGCGCGTGATCGGGTTCACCGACGTGACGGGCGGCAGATCGCCCCATCCGGTCGTGTTCGGCGAGCCGTCGGCGAGCTGTGTGACCGGGAAGAGCGCGCCGGCGCGCGTCGGCCGCGCCTGGATCTCGCTGAAGTACGACGCGTCCGGCCGCCCCCCGTCGATGACGACCGGCAGCGCCTCGGCCAGCGGCGTCCCGCCCCATCCGCCTTCGGCGAACGACCGGCGGCCGCCGAGCATCAGCAGCCCGCCCCCGCGCGTGCCGACGAAGTCGGCGAGCATCCGCAGCTGATCGGGCGTGAACGCGGCCGCTTCGATGCTGCCGAGCATCACGCCGCGATAGGCAAAGAGCTCCTCGCGCGTCTTCGGGAACCCGCCGACCAGCTCGTCGGCGCGATCGACCCCCAGCCGGAAGTACTTGTTCTCGGCGGTCCGCTGCAGGATCACGAGCTGCAGGTTGGCGTCGTCTTCGACGGCGCGCTTCACGAACTTCGCTTCGAAGCGCGGCTCGCCTTCCAGGTAGAGCACCTTCTCCCGGCGATCGACGATCTCGACGAGCGATGTGCGCGCGTTGTTCTGCGTCACCTGCTCGCCCTCCTGTACCGGCACCTTGAACGTGAACAGCCGCGGCCCGGCTTCGGCCGCCGTGAAGTGAACCTTCACCGTCGCTGCGTCGCCGCTGTCGGGCAGAGCCACCTCCTGCGTGCTGACGATGCGCCCGTCGTCTTCGACGGTGAGCGGAACGGTCCGGCCGGCGTAGCCGGTCTGCGAGAGCACGACGTCGACGACCAGCGACGTGCCCTTGAGGGCCGAACGGGGCGTCTCGACGCGCGTGACCTGGATGTCCCGATCGAAGCGCTCGCGCCCGACGCCGACGGTGAAGACCGGAATCGAGCGCGCCTCGAGGCCGGCGAGCTGTTCGTCGAGCGCCGCGTCGGACGTGTCGGCGCCGTCGGTGACCATCACCAGGCCGGCGAGCGGCAGCCCCGACAGCTCGTCGCGCGCGCGCTCGAGCGCGGTGCCGAGCCGCGTTGCCGTGCCGTCGTAGGCGAGCCCGGCCGGCGAGTCGACGCGATCGGCCGAGCGGGAGAAGCGGAAGTAGCGCAACACGAACTTCTTCGCCAGCGCGGACAGCAGCGGACTGTCGGCGCCGTGGCCGAACTCCCGGTCGACGTACTCACGGCGCGCCTTGCCGTCGCGATCGGCGATCGCCATGCTGCGGGAATCGTCGAGCAGCACGCCGAGGAAGTTCTGTTGAGGGACCGCCGCCTTCAGCACCAGGATCGGCCGGAAGAGCGAGAAGAGGAGCAGGCTCAGGACGCCGAGCCTGAGAGCGATGAGCACGGCGCGATCGCGCGTCCGTGTCAGCGTGCCGACGCTCCAATAGGTGAGCAGCGCCGCTGCGGCGAGTCCGCCGATCACGAGGACGGCGGTCAGCAGCGGCCCCGACACACCCCACGCCAGATCGCCCTGTTCGAAGACGAAACGGGGGTACTTGAAGGCGAAGCGAAAGAGCCGTTCGCTCACAGAGAGGCCATTCTATCTGTACGCAGGAGGGATGTAGGAGATGAAGCGGACCCGGAGAACCAAGGGAGTGGGACCTCACCGCTCCCTTGCCTCCGGGCGTCCCATAGCCTCTGCTGTATTCCTATGTCCCCAGAACCCTAGTGAGAACCCCACGTCCCTGTCGTCGGCGTCCACGACGGTGCATCGCTCGCAGGGAACGATTCGTTCGAGGCCTCGTCGACCTCGTCGGCCCGCGTGGACCGGCGCGGCCGCCAGGCGAGGCGGCCGCACAGCCGGCACCAGGCACCGGCAGAGCCCGTTCCGGTTGCCAGCGCCCATCCGGCGAGTCCGCCGCCGAGGCCGATGAGCAGCGCACGGGCGGCCGATCGGCGACGCAGCCCGCCGATCGCCAGCGCGACGCCGGCGGCGGCGGCGAGCCAGCGCACCCGCACGAGCCACGCACGCGAGCCGTTCCCGTCGTGGCGGTCCCAGACGCTCAGAGTCCGGCGATGGGTCGTCGCGTTGATCTCGGGCGCGGCGTCAGGTGCGGCCATGCCGTGGCGCATGCAAGGTGGGGGTCACGTCGATCGGCTGCCGGCTGAACGGATTTCCTACGGCGGCCGTCAGAAGCGCAACGCGACCGCGATGGGGCGGCTGCGGCGGACGGTTCGCGCTGGCCCGCCGATCGAAAACACGAGGAAATACGCCGGCGCGAAGCGCAGAGGCGCGCGCACCGCGCCGGGCTGGATGGCACCGCGGTTGCTCCATGTGCGTGCACCGCTTGCACGCTCACCAATCGAGGAGCACGCAGATGCCGCCACAGCACATCAGAACGCCGGAAGACGTACTTCGCCTCGTCCAAGGCGAATTCCTCGAAATGCCCGGTCTGCGGCTGACCGAGGCACAGGCGTGCCGCATGTGGGGTCTCGAACGAGCCGCCTGCGAAGCGCTCCTGGGCGCGCTGGTCGAGGCGAAATTTCTCTGCCGGGCGCGCGACGGTGCCTTCATGCGGTTCGAGCCCGGGCCCGTGATGGCGCGCATGCAGTCGACGACTCCCGAGCACCCGGTTCGCAAGAAGATCGCCGCGGCGTGACGCGGCATCCCTCTCAGGAACGCCCCGCCGCCGGCTGGATCGCCATTCTCGCCAGAGCCGTCTGCCAGCCGGCCATGTCCCCGCCTTCGCCAACCCCCGGGCGGCGAGCCGAGAGGCCGCCGCCCGCGGCCATCCTGGCGAGTTGACGGCCGGAGAACTTGAAGACGCGAGGATTCGAGCATTCGAGGACCCGAGAGCAGGCGCCCGGGCGCTGGAGCTCTTCCCCGGCCGCGAGGCTGCCGCGGTAGAATCCCCCATCATCGAACCGAAACCAACGCTTCAACCCGCAGATCCCCCGGATTCCCCAGGCTCCGCCTCTCCCCGAGGTGCTCGAGCTCTTCGAGCGCCATCGTCTCCATCCCGTCTCGTTGTCGCGACCACCAACGCGGGCAAGGTCCGCGAGATCGTGTCGCTGCTCAGAGGCGTGCCGTTCGCGATCGTGACGATCGGCGACTGGCCGCCGGCGCCGGCACCCGACGAGGCCGGGACGACGTTCGAGGAGAACGCGCGGCAGAAAGCGCTGCACTATGCGGCCATCACGGGCGAGTTGACTGTCGCGGAGGACTCCGGCCTGGAGATTGACGCCCTGGGCGGGCAGCCGGGCGTCGAATCGGCGCGGTACGGCGGCGAGGGGACCAGCTATCCGCAGAAGTTCGCGCTCATCTACGAGGGTCTTCGGGCCCGCGGCGGCGCGGCGAGCGGTGCCCGCTTCGTCTGCGCGCTCGCGCTCGCGAGAGCCGGCCGGGTGATCTACGAGGCCCGCGGCACGGTGGAAGGCCTCGTCGCGCCCGAGCCCAAGGGGGCCGGGGGCTTCGGCTACGATCCGATCTTCTATTACCCGCCGTTCGGGCAGACGCTGGCGGAGGCGGGCGCCGATCGAAAGGCCTCGGTGAGCCACCGGGGCGAGGCGTTCCGGAAGCTGCGCACGTTCCTCACGGCTGGGCTATCCTAGGAGGCCACACCGGCATTCCACGAGGGGCGGCTCATGCCCATGTACGCGTTTCGACTGAACGGCGCGCCGGTCTCGATCGATTCGTGGGATCCCGCGCAGCCGTTGTTGTACGTGCTGCGCGGCGCGCTCGGGGCGCACGGGACCAAGTACGGCTGCGGCCTCGGCCAGTGCGGCGCCTGCACGGTGCTCGTCCAGGGCCGCGCCGTGCGTTCCTGCACGCTGCCGATCGCGCGCGCTGCCGGGCAGGCGATCACGACGATCGAGGGGCTCGGCACGCCCGACCGCCCCGATCGGCTGCAGGCGGCGTTCATCGCGGAGCAGGCCGCGCAGTGCGGCTACTGCACGAGCGGCATGATCATGGCCGCCGCCGCATTCCTTTCTGAAACGCCGGCGCCGACCGCCGACGAGGTGAGGCAGGCTCTTGCCGGCAACCTGTGCCGCTGCGGCACGCACACACGCATCCTGCGCGCCGTGATTCGCGCCTCGCGTGCCTAGAGGACGGGTGGGGCCGGCCATGCCTTCGCTCTCGCGGCGCGATCTGCTCAGGGCCGGCGGCGTGCTGATCGTCTCGTTCGCCTGCGGGCCGCTGCGGCCGCGGCACGCCCGCGCGCAGGGGGCGCCCGGCAAGCCGCTCGATCCCGCGCAGGTCGACAGCTTTCTCGCGGTTCACGCCGACGGCTCGGTCACGGTGTACTCGGGCAAGGTCGACGTCGGCACCGGGCTGCGCGTCGCCATCGCGCAGCTGGCGGGCGAGGAGCTCGGCGTGCCGGCCGAGCGGATTCGCGTGATCGACGGCGACACCGCGTTGTGCCCCGATCAGGGGAGCACCGGCGGCAGCAACGGGCTGACGCGCGGCGGCGCCGAGGTCCGCCAGGCGGCCGCGACGGCGCGCCAGGCGTTGCTGTCGCTCGCCGCCGCGAGGCTCGGCGTGCCGCCCGCCGAGCTCGCCATCGCGGACGGCATCGTGCGGCCGGCGCGCGGCGGCGCCGGCGCCGCCATCGGCGAGCTCGTGGGCGATCGGCGCCTCGCACTCACCGTTGATCCGAACGCGCCGCTGCGCGCGCCGTCGACCTACGCGGTGGTCGGCCGATCGTTGCCGCGCCCCGACGTGCCCGCCAAGAGTACGGGCCGGCATCTCTACGTGCACGATTTCACGCTGCCGGACATGCTGCACGCGCGCGTGATTCGGCCGGCGGCGCCGGGCGCGACGCTGGTCTCGGTCGACGAATCGTCGATCGGCGGCATCTCCGGCGTCCGCATCGTCCGGATCGAGGATTTCCTCGCCGTGGTCGCGAAGGACGAATGGGCGGCGGTCAGGGCGGCGGGAGCGCTCCGCGCCGTCTGGCGCGAGACGCGGACGCTGCCGGGCAGCGAGGAGCTCGATCGCTGGACGCGAAGCGCGCCGATCGAACGCGATCAGGCGATCGTCGAGCGCGGCGATGCCGTGGCGGCGCTTGCTGGCGCCGTGCGATTGGTGTCGGCCAGCTACTTCTGGCCGTTCCAGAGCCACGCGTCGCTCGGACCCGCGTGCGCGGTCGCCGACGTGCGCGGCGGCAGGGCGACGGTGTGGTCGTCGTCTCAAGGGACGCACGCCATGCGGGCGACGCTGGCGCGCGTGTTCGGCTTCGCCGCGGCCGACGTCCGGGTGGTGTTCATGGACGGCTCGGGATCGTACGGCACCAACGGCGGCGATCACGCGGCCGCCGACGCCGTGCTGCTGTCCAAGACGCTCGGGCAGCCGGTGCGCGTCCAGTGGTCGCGCCAGGACGAGACCGGCTGGGACCCGAAGGGACCGCAGCAGCTGCTCGACGTGCGCGCCGCGCTCGATCGGTCGGGGAACATCGCCGCGTGGGACACCGAGATGTGGGTGCCGAACGCGGCGCCCGGCGCCCGGCCGCTGCTGGCAGCCGATGCCGCCGGCCTCGCGCAGGAGCAGGGCACCAACGCCGGGGCGGTCACGCAGAACGGCGACCCCCCGTACAGGGCGGACAACGTGCGCGTCCTCGTGCACTGGGTCAAGGAGACGCCGCTGGCGCTCTCGAACCTGCGCGCGCCGGGCAAGATCGCCAATACGTTCGCCGTCGAGAGCATGGCCGACGAGCTGGCCGTGCTGGCCGGCGCCGACGCCGTGCAGTTCCGGCTCGCGCGGCTCGACGATCCGCGCGCGATCGAGGTGATCGCGCGGGCGGCCGGCGCCTTCGGCTGGCAGAGCCGGCCGGCGCCGAACCGGGTGGCGGCGGCCGGCGGGCTGCGCGTCGGGCGCGGCATCGCCTACGTGCGCTACAAGCAGGCCGAGAACTACGTGGCCATGGCCATGGAGGTCGCCGTCGATCCCGCCACCGGACGCATGGCGGTGCGCCGCGTCTCCTGCGCGCACGACTGCGGGCTCGTGGTGAATCCCGACGCGCTGCGCAACCAGATCGAAGGCTGCATCGTGCAGACGCTGAGCCGGGCCCTGCACGAGGAGGTCCGCTTCGACCGGGCGCGGGTGGCGAGCGTCGACTGGGCGAGCTATCCGGTGCTGCGCTTCCCGGAAGCGCCCGAGATCGACGTGGTGCTGATCGATCGGCCCGGCGAGCGGATGTTCGGCGCGGGCGAAGCGGCGGCCGCGCCGGTGGCGGCGGCGCTCGCCAACGCGGTGTTCGATGCAACCGGGGTCCGTCTCCGGACGGTCCCCTTCACGGCGGAGCGGGTGAGAGCGGCACTGGCATGAAGGTCGTACATTCGGGAGGTCTGACAATGAGACGGGCTGCACTCGGTCTACTACTGGCAACTTCTCTACTGGCGGTCCCCGCCGCGGCGCAGGCGCCGCAGCCGGCGGCCACCATCGCGCAGCGCACGGCGGGGCTCCAGCGCCTCGACGGGTTCCTGCCTTTGTATCTGGACGCGGCGCGCGGGCGCGCGCTGATGGAGATCTCGAAGTTCGGCGAGGACGTGCTGTATTACGTGCAGTACGCGACCAGTCCCGGGTCGGTCGAGATCGGCATGGACCGCGGCATCGCGCGCTCGCTGGTCATCCGCTTCGAGCGCACCGGTGCGCCGCGCGTGCAGGTGGTGCAGCAGCAGCTCCGGTACCGCGCGCTGAGCAACCTGCCCGACAGCGCGCGCAACGTCGCCGACTCGTTCCCGGTGTCGGTGATCGCGTCGCTGCCGATCGAGGCCGAGGAAGCCGGCAGGGTGCTGGTCGACGCCACGCCGCTGTTCATGCGCGATGCGCCCGGCATCGAGGCGTCGCTGCGGGGGCGCAACGAAGGGACCTTCCGGTTCGACGCGGGCCGCAGCAGCTTCTATCCCGCGCGCACCAAGGCGTTCCCGAAGAACACCGAGGTCGAGATCACGGCCACCTACGCGGGTGACAACCCGGGCGTCAACGTCCGCGCGGTCGCGCCCGACCCGACCTCGCTGACGCTCAGGATCCATCACTCGTTCCTCGAAGCGCCCACCGGCTACACGCCGCGCGTGGCCGACCCGCGCATTGGCGTCAACGCGATGCGGTTCAAGGACTATTCGGCGCCGTTCGACGGGGACATGTCGGTGGAATGGGTGGGCCGGTGGCGGCTCGAGAAGAAGGATCCCAGCGCCGCGATCAGCGAGCCGAAGCAGCCGCTGGTCTACTACCTCGACACCGCGATTCCCGAGCCGGCGCGCAGCGCCGTGCGGCGCGGCGTCCTGTGGTGGAACGCGGCGTTCGAGGCAGCCGGCTTCCGCAACGCCGTCGAGGTGCGTGATCCCACGCCCGACATGGATCCGATGGACATCCGCTACGCCTGGCTGCTCTGGATCGATCGCGACGAGCGCGGCTTCTCGAGCAGCGGCGCCTACAGCGATCCGCGCACCGGCGAGGTGCTCGGCGCGAAGGTGCACCTCGACTCGCACCGCATCCGCACGATGGGCGACTACTGGTCGGCCTACGATCCGGCCGGCACCACCGACGGCGCCTTCGTGATGCCCGACGACGCGATGCTGGCCGGGTTCCAGGCGGCCGGCGCCGCGCTGAACCGCGGCGGCCAGAACCTGATGCTGCAGCGGCAGGCGCTGCTCGGCGCGCACGAGGTCGGCCACGGCCTCGGCGTGCAGCACAACTGGGTGTCGAGCATGGAAGGGCGCGCCTCGGTCATGGAGTACCCGACGCCGCGCGTGAGGGTCACCGCCGACGGCAAGCTCGATCTGAGCGACGCGTTCCAGACCTCGATCGGCGAGTACGACAAGCTCGTCATCCGGTACGCCTACACCGTCTTCCCGCCGGACAAGGAGAAGGCCGGGCTCGAGGCGATCATCCGCGAGATGCGCGCCAAGAAGCTCACCTTCACCGCGTCGAGCGATCCGCGGTGGAACCGCTATGACGACCTGGCGTCGCCGGTCGAGTATCTCAAAGAGACGATCGCCGCGCGCAGGATCATGCTCGACCACTATGGGCCCGACCTGCTCCAGCCCGGCGAGGCGATTGGCGATCTGCGCGACATGCGCCTGTGGATGGTCTACCTGCACCATCGGTGGGCGGTCGACGCGGCGGTCCGCTACGTCGGCGGCATGTACCACAACCTCGTCGTGAAGGGGGACACGCTGCCGCCGACCGAGATCGTGCCGGCGGCCATGCAGCGCGAGATCGTCGGGCTGCTGATGCAGATCATCCAGCCGGCGGGGCTGGCGATGCCCGAGAAGCTGCTGGCGGTGCTGACGCCGCCGCCCACCCCGGCCCTCGAAGATATGGCCGGCGGCTACGCCTTCGATCAGCTCCGCGCGGCGCGGATCCTCTCGGGGATCGTGCTGGAGCAACTGCTCGACCCGGAGACCGGCGCGCGGCTGGTCGCGTTCGGCACCCGCCAGGCGAACGCGCTGACGCTGCCCGAACTGCTCGATCAGGTGATGACGAGCACCTGGGGCGCGCCGCGCGACGCGCAGCCGGGCGATCGGGCGCTGCGCCAGGTGGCGCAGCGCACGGCGCTCGACGCCCTGATGATGATGGGCGGCAGCGCGAGTGCGACGCCGGAAGTCCGCGCGGTGGTGCTCGATCGCCTCGCCCGGCTCCAGGCCGAGCTGGCAAACCGCCACGACGAGGATCCGATCGTCGACGCGCACTACCGCCAGGCCGAGCGCGACATCGCGCGCTACCTGCAGAACCCGTCGGCAAACGCGCCCGCTTCGGTGATCCCGGCGTGGGGCCGGCGCCCGCGGTCGGGCTATCCTGAGCCGCCGGGCGCGCCGCTCGGCTTCTGAGGGCCGACTCGCCACGATGACACGAAGGTCACGAAGTTCACGCCGCTCCCGCCGCGGACGCGAGAACTTCGTGACCGTTCGTGCGTGCTCTCCGTTCCTTCGTGACGACCGTGTCTGGTCCCCCCGCCCGGTCAGAACAGCCGGCCGCTCCGCCAGCGGGCCTCGTGATTCAGCAGCCACGCCTTGCGATCGAGCCCGCCGCCGTAGCCGGTCAGCGCGCCGTTCGCGCCGACGACGCGGTGGCAGGGGACGATGATCGCGAGCGGATTGGCGCCGTTGGCGAGGCCGACCGCGCGCGACGCACCGGGCGCGCCGAGCGCGCGCGCGATCGCGCCGTAGCTGCGCGTCTCGCCCGGCGGAATGGCCAGCAGCGCCGTCCACACGCGCCGCTCGAAGGGCGTGCCGAGCATCTGGAGCACGACGCCGGAGGGGGGCGCGTCCTCTCCGTCGAAGTACCGCCGCAGCCACTCGCGCACCCGCTGGATCGTCGCCGACGCGCCGTTGCGGATCTCGAACGGCGCCAACCATCGCCGCAGCCGCGCGTCGAGCCGATCGCGGCGCGGAACCGTGCCGAACTCGAGCGCGCAGAGCCCCGCCTCCGAGGCGAGGGCGAACATCCCGCCGAGCGGCGTCTGCAGCTCGGCGTGATGGAGAATCATGCGCCCTTCACCAGATGCCCGACGATGGCCCGCTGCTTCTCGACGAGCTGCTGGATGCCGCCATCCGCCAGATCGAGCAGCGTCACGAGCGCCTGGCGGCCGAAGGGCATCGCCTCGGCCGTGCCCTGCACCTCGATGAAGCGGCCGTCGCCGGTCTTCACCACGTTCATGTCGACCTCCGCCCGGCTGTCGTCGTCGTAGGCGAGATCGAGCAGCGGCTCGCCATCGACGATGCCGACGCTCGTCGCGGCGACGTAGTCGGCCAGCGGGATCGCGCGAATCATGTCCCGCGCCCGCATCTTCTCGAGCGCCAGGGCGAGCGCAACGAAGGCCCCGGTAATCGACGCGGTGCGCGTGCCGCCGTCGGCCTGGATGACGTCGCAGTCGATCCAGACCGTGCGCTCGCCGAGCGCGGCGAGGCGCGTCACCGAGCGGAGCGAGCGGCCGATCAGCCGCTGGATCTCGTGGGTGCGCCCGCCGACCTTGCCCGTCGAGGCCTCGCGCTGCGTCCGCGTGCTGGTGGCACGCGGCAGCATGCCGTACTCGGCGGTCACCCACCCTTTGCCCGTGTTGCGGAGGAACGGGGGCACGCGATCCTCGACGCTCGCCGTGCAGATCACCTTGGTGCGGCCGACCTCGATGAAGACCGAGCCTTCGGCGTGCGGCAGGTAGTTGGGCGTGAGGGTCGTGTCGCGAAGCTGGTCGGGCGGACGGTGGTCGGATCGCATGCGACTCCAGCAGCAGGCCGCGGCCTGCGCAGTGGCGGCAGACTCGGCGGCCTGCACGGCGGATATGCCCGGCGGGCGCGGCGCCGGCGCAGCCTATTGTACCCAGGAGAGATCGCGCGTGAGCGGGCGGCGCAGGTCGACGTGGCCGGCCAGCGTGTCCACCTCGCGCCCGCCCACCAGAATCTGCACGCCCGAGACGGCCGGCAGATTCGTCGTCACCGCGTTCACGATCGTGTAGACGGTCAGCAGTTCGTTGAGCGTGCCCCCGGGATGCGCCGAGGCGGCCTCGCCGCTGAGGTCCACATAGGCGTCGCCTCGCTCGGTGATGAACACCGATCGCAGCGCCGTTCCCGGCGGCACCGCCGACAACAGGGGATCGCCCACCGGCGCGATCTGGGCCTCGACGATCGCCTGCGCCTGCGCCGCCGTGCCTTCGCCGAAGGGCACCTCGCGCTCGACGCTCACGAGCCCGCGGCCATCGGGGGCGACATAGAAGAGCCGCGCCTTGATCTTCCGGGCCGGCGCCGGCGGCGATTCGACCGTGGCGGTGCCGTCCGCCGCGAGAGGCGCCAGCGCCTCGGTCCGGAACAGCGCAGCGTAGCCGAGCCAGCCGGCGGCGCATGCCGCGAGCGCGGCCGCGCCGGCGAGCGACTTCTGCTTTGTCGTCACGGCGTGCCTCCCGCGGCGAGCCTGTCGCGGAAGCGGACGAGGCTGTCGTAGATGCCCTGCACCAGGGCCGACTGGAACTCGGTCGAGCCGAGCGCCTGCTCCTGCGCCGGATTGGTGAGGAATCCCATTTCGACCAGGACGGCGGGCATATTGGCCGACTGGAGGACCCGCAGCGGCGCCTGCTCCACGGCCGGCGCTGCCATCGGCACGCGCGCGCTCAGCGCCTCCTCGAGCAGGCGGGCGAAGGCCGCGGATTCGCCGGCGTGGCGGCTCTGGGCCAGATCCCACTTCACGAGCTCGATATCGCGGAGGCCGCCGCCCAAGGCCGGCAGCCGCTCGGGCGCCGCCGACGCCCGCGCCTCTTCCTCGGCGTCGCGCGCGAACGAAGCGGAGTAGATCGTGGCGCCGGAGGCGTCGGCGCGCAGCGCCCCGTTGGCGTGCAGGCTGATGAAGAGGTCCGCCTTGTTGTTGTTCGCCAGTGCGGTACGCTCGTCGAGCGCCATCAGCCGATCGGCGTCGCGCGTCAGCAGCACACGGATGCCGAGGCGGCTCTCGATCGACGTCTTGAGCCGCTCGGCGATGGCCAGCGTGACGTCCTTCTCTCTCGATCCGCCAGGGCCGATCACGCCGTCGTCGTCGCCGCCGTGCCCCGCGTCGATCGCGATCGTGCGGAGCGCCGGCCTCACCGGCGCGAGCGCGGGCGGCAGCCCGGCCGGCGCGGCGGGCGCGGTCGCACCCGATTCGGCCGGCGCCGCGCCGGCGACCAGATCGATCGTCAGCCTGGTCGCGGCATCGGTCTGCTCGGCCGACGAGCGGACGCCCTCCACCTGCGACCCGAGCTCCACCACGACGGTGACCGGGCCCGCGGCGCGCGCCGACCGCACGAGGGACGCGGGCGGCTGGGGCGCCAGGAGCGGATCGGGCGCGTCGATGGCGTCGGCGTCGAAGCGGATCGTCAGGCGGCCGGCCTCCTGCACGACGGCGCTCGGCGTGCGGGGCGCGGCGTCGATCGTGAGCCGTCCGGCGCCGCCGACCGACTCGTATCGCGCCGTGAGCCGCGGCACACGCAGATCGCCGACGATCAGCAGGCGTGCGGGCTTGCGGAGGTCGAGGCGGACGTCGTAGATGGGCGCGAGCGCGCGGCTCACGAACTCGAGCGGCACCAGCCAGCGCCGTCCCGAGCGCACTGGCCCCGCCGGCAGCGAGACCAGACGGCCCGCCACCGAGGCGAGCGCCTGATCGGGCGTCAGGATGACGATCCTTCCTTTGTAGGCGACCGTGATGGCGCCCGACTCCTCCTGCACGGCCAGGTGGAACGCCGCGGCGAGATCGTCGAGCCCCGCAAATTCCTGATCGCCGATCATCGTCGTCGGCAGCGAGCGGCGGCCGTCGCTCGAAAGGAGCGCGATGGCGCCGCCCGGCGCGGGCGCCTGCGTCGCCGCGCCCCGCGCGACGCAGAGCAGCACGAGGGCAATCGGTCCGACCAGTGATGAGGCGGCGCGAACGCTCAATGGGAGAATCTCGAGCTTCTGAGCGCTCCCATTGTAGCCGGTCGGCCGGGGAACGTCCTCACCGCAGCGGGGCCGTGCGAATCCTCAATTCCTCAAGTCCCGGTAGAGGATCTTCCCGGCCGCGTTCATCGGGAGCGAGTCGCGGAGCTCGATCTCCCGCGGCACCTTGAATGCGGCGAGTCGCGCGCGGCAGTGGGCGACGAGCTCCTCCGGCGCCGCCGACGCGCCCGGCGCGGCGACCACGAAGGCTTTCACGACCTCGCCGTGATACCGATCGGGCACGCCGATCGCGGCGGCGAGGCGGACCTCCGGGTGCGCGGCGAGCACGGCCTCGACCTCCGACGGGTACACGTTGAAGCCGTCGACGATGATCAGGTCGTCTTTGCGCTGCACGATCGTGGTGAAGCCGTCGGCGTCGACCCGCGCGATGTCGCCGGTGCGCAGCCAGATCCGCCCGGCGGCGTCAGCGCGCAGGACGGCGGCGGTCTCGCGCGGGCGGTTCCAGTAGCCCTTCATCACCTGCGGACCGGCGACGCACAGCTCTCCGGTTTCGCCGGCCGGCAGCTCGCGCGTGCCGGTGTCGAGATCCACGATCTTCATGGCGGTGTCCGGCACGGGCAGCCCGATCGTCCCCGGGCGGCGGCGCGCGAGCAGCGGGCTGCTGTGCGTGACCGGCGAGGCCTCCGACAGCCCATAACCCTGGTTGAGCGGCCGGCCCGTGGCGGCCTCCCAGCGCGCGAACAGCTCGATCGGGCAGGGCGCGCCCCCGGTGTTGAACAGCCGCACGCGATCGAGGCCGAACTCGCGGACGCGCGGATGGGCGAGCAGCGAGAGGAACACGGTGG
This sequence comes from Acidobacteriota bacterium, assembly GCA_020850715.1. Lineage (GTDB taxonomy): Bacteria > Acidobacteriota > Vicinamibacteria > Vicinamibacterales > CAVVIG01 > JADZED01. The sequence goes on along the minus strand of JADZED010000071.1, from coordinate 14,437 downwards.
GCACCGCCGGAACATACGTCGGCCGGAAGTCGCGGATCGCGGCCAGCGTCTGCTCGACGTCGTACTTCGGCATCAGCATCTGGGAAGCGCCGATCCAGAGCCCCTTCAACATCCCGACCGTGAAGGCGTAGATGTGGAAGAGCGGGATGACCAGCAGGTAGCGTTCCTCGTCGGGAGGCGAGGCGTACATGAAGGTCGCGGTCTGCACGACGTTGGCGAACAGGTTGGCGTGCGTCAGCATCGCGCCCTTCGGCTGGCCGGTCGTGCCGCTGGTGTACTGCAGCACCGCCGCCTGGTCCGGATCGATGTCGGCCGGCGGCAGGTCGCCCGCCGGCGCGTCGCTGATCAGATCGGCCAGCGTCTCGGCGCCGTCGACCCGTCCGGCGCGCGCGGGGGCCGCGGAGTACTCCTCGAGCGATGTCAGGACGACCAGCTCCACCGCAGAGGTGTGCTTCAGTCCCAGGGCGAGCGGCGCCAGGCCGACCAGCGTGACGATCGCGCGCATGCCCGAGTCGGCGGCGATGCCGAGCGCTTCCCGCGGCGTGTAGCCCGGATTCACGTTGACGACCATCGCGCCGAGCCGCAGGATCGCGAACGCGCTGATGATGTACTGCGGGCAGTTGGGCAGCATGATGCCGACGCGATCCCCTGCCGCGATGCCGCGACGCGCCAGCGCGGCGGCCAGACGGTCGGCGCGGATTTTCAGCTCGCGGAACGTCAGCGTCGCGCCGAGGAACATCGTGGCCGGCCGATCGCCGAACTCGACCGCGGCGGTCGAGAGGATCTCGTGCAGCGGCCTCTGGGGATAGTTCAGGTGCGGGCGGACCCAGTAGTCGTAGTGATTGAGCCAGTCGCCAGTCATCAGTCGTCGTCCCGCCCTTCTACTGCCGCACGAAGGTGGCGCCGATAGGGAGGTACGTATGGGGCACCGCACACCGGCGCGCCGCGCCGCGGGCATCGGGATACTGGCCGCGCTCGCGGCCGGATCGCCGGCCTTCGCCCAGGACGAGGCGGCGCTGCGATCGTACTTCGAAGGGCAGCGGGTCGTGGTGAAGATCGACATGCCGGGCACTTCCGACGGCGTCGACGTCCACGCCGGCGGCGAGCGCCCCCTCGATTTCCGGCGCCACGGCGAGCGTCTGAAGGACTACGGCTCCGCCATCCGGGCGGGGGAATCGGCCACGGTCACGCTCGTGAAAGTGAAGAAGGATCTCGTCGAAGTCCAGCTCGGGGGCGGCGGCTACGGCACGTTTGGAGACGACTACGGCACGACCGTCAGTATTCCGCTGATGCAGAAGTCGCAGCGCGAGAAGGACCTCGAGGTCCGCGTCCGCGACGAGCCCGACGCGCGCCGCCGGCGCCAGCTCCAGCGCGAGCTCGATGAGGTGCGCCGCGACCGGGAGCGCGAGAACCGGCGCATCGAGGCGCTGCGCATCGAGGCCGAAGAAGCGCGCAAGGCGCGCGTGGCCGCCGAGCGGCTGCGGGGCGGGTCGCGGTTCAACATCCGCTACGCCGACGCGGTCCCCGCGAACTTCAGCCCCGAGGATCTGATCGCCATCCTGCGCGAGTACGTCGAGTTCCCGGGCGAGGCATCGCCGGCCCCCGCCGGTGCGGCGGCGGACGAACGGCTCTGGAAAGGCATGCGGCGCGACGAGGTCGAGCGTGCGCTCGGACCGCCGGTCGAGGTCGCCGAGCGTCGCGAGGGCAGCCTGACGGTGGTGACGGCGGTCTTCACGCGGCCCGGGGAGCGGATCGCCGCGGAGTTCGTGGAAGAGGTGCTGATCAGGTACAGCGTGGCGTCGAGGTAGCCCCGCTTCGACCCGCGCGGAGCGGCCCATCGCGGGTTGACTGGTGGAGGCGGGGGGATTCGCACCCCCGTCCGAAGGCTTAAGATCGATGGCCTGCTACGCTGCGTAGCCGCTCCTGGAGTTTCGCGCCCGGCGTGAAGGTGCGGCGAAAACCGCCGGCCGCTAGTCCCTGAAGATCTCGCCGCCGCCGTCAGGGACCACCGGCGCCGACCAGCCTGCTGAATGACATTCGATCCCCGGCCCGCAGGTTGACCGGGGCGAACGCTCACAGGTTATTAGGCTGCGAGAGCGAGCTGCGTGTCCGCAGTTGTGTTGTCCACCGGATTTACGAGTCAGTGGAGCTCGGCAGCGCATCCGTCGATCATCAACCCCCGTCGAAACTGGTCGCCCCCAGGACAGAGAGACCCGAGGACCCTATTGTATCGGATAATATGCCTTCCGGGCGTCTCACGGCCTGGCCGTAGGTTCGCCGCGGGCGGCGGCCGCCGCCCGCCCGCGCGCACGATCGGAGGCGGCGCACTCCCATGACGTTCGACGATACGCTGAGCCGTGCGCTCGAGGCGCTGAACGACCGGCTGGCGGCCGGCGTGCGCGTCGCGGCGGACGAGATTGCCGGCGCCGCGCGCGGGGAACGCGAGAGGATCGCGGCCGAACGCGATCGGATCGCCGCCGAGCGCGACGAGCTGGCGACCGAGCGCGACCGGGCCGCCGCGGACCGCGATCGACTGGCCGCCCTTTCGATGCCGCCGCCCGGCGGCGGCCCTTCGATCGGCCGCACCCTCGAGGGCGTACGCGCGATCGGTGCCGCGCACTCGCTGGCCGAAGTGCTCGACACGCTGGCTGCCGCGGCGGCGCACGAGGCGTCGCGCGCCGCCGTGCTGCTCGTCCGCGGCGAGGCGATCACTCCCTGGCGGTTCGTCGGCTTCCCTCAGAGCTTCGACGCGGCGCCGGCGATTCACGTCGCGCGCCACGAGGCCGGAGTCGTCGCTGAGGCGTTGGCCGCCGGCGCGCCCCGGTGCGGCCTCAACGCGCCGCTCGTCGCGTCGCTGCCCGAGGGCGCGCGGGCCATGGCGGCGCCGCTCACGGTCGGCGGCCAGCCTGTGGCGGTGCTGTACGCCGACGAAGGGTTCGACGGCGCGCCCGATGCGGGCTGGCCGGACCGCGTCGAGATTCTGGCGCGCTTCGGTGCGCGATGCCTCGAAGCGATCACCGCGTTCCGGGCCGCGCAGCTCGGCCGGACGTCCGCCGACCCCATCAGGAGCCGCGCGGCTCGGTCGGTCGCCGACTCGTCCGACGCCGACGCGGCCGCGCATCGCTACGCCCGGCTCCTGGTCGCGGAGATCAAGCTGTACCACGAGCCCGAGGTCGTCGCCGGCCGTCGCGAGCGCGATCTCGCGACGCGGCTCGGCGCCGAGATCGCCCGCGCCCGCGCGCTCTACGAGCAGCGGGTGCCGCCCGGCGTGGGGCGGCGGCACGATTACTTCCACGCCGAGCTGGTGCGGACGCTCGCCGACGGCGACGCCGCGCTGCTGGAGATCGCCTGACGCGCGGCCCGCGCGGCGGGCCGCCGGAGGAACATGCGCAGGGCTGTCGCCATCCTCCTCGCCGCCTGTCTGTCCGCCGCGCCGGCCGCCGTGCCGTCCGCGCAGGCGCCGCGCGCAGGCGCCCCGCCCGGGCTCGTCCCGACCAGCCACCCGGCGGTGCCCGCGCAGCTATCCGATTTCTGGATGGTCCCGGAGCCGTCGCCGGAGGCTTCGCCCGCCGAACTGCCGATCGCGCTGAAGCTGATGAATGCGTCGAACGACGCCGCGGCAATCGACATCCTCTCGCGTCCGGATCTCGCGTCGGGGCCGCTTGGCGCGTACGTCACCTACTTCATGGGGGTCGCCCAACTGCACCTCGCACGGCCCGCCGATGCGCTCGCGACGTTCCAGCGATTGAATCGCGAGGCTCCCGTCGGCTACCTCGCCGAGGCCGGTGCGATCCGCGAGGCCGAGAGCCGCCAGGCGGCGGGCGATTTCGCCGGTGCCGCGAAGCTCTATGAGCGTCTGGCGGCGGGTCCCTCCGCCGACCCGGCGGAAATGTGGGCACGGCTCGGCGAGACCTCGCGCCTGTCGGGCGACACGGCGAAGGCGCTCGAGGCGTACTCGCACGTCTACTTCGACTATCCCACCGCCGAGCGCGCAGACGACGCGCGTGACGCGCTCGCCTCGCTGCCCGGGCGCCCCGCCCTCACCGCCGGCTCGCCGCGCGCCGTGCGGGAGACGGCGCGGGCCGAGCGGCTGTTCGCCGCGCGGCGGTACCGGGACGCGCGCGCGGCGTTCGAGGCGCTGCGCCCGGCAGCCGCCGGTGAGCGCCGTGCGCTCGTCGCGCTACGTCTGGCCGAGTGCGATCTTCGTCTCGGGCGAACGCGGATTGCCCGCGACGCGCTCAAACGCCTGGCCGACAGCAGTCCGTATCGCAGCGAAGCGCTATACCACTACGCGCAGGCGCTGCGCGCGCTCCAGGCCGACACTGCTGCCATCCACGCGACCAGGCGGCTCGCGGAGCTGTTCCCGACCGATCGCTGGACCGAAGCCGGCCTCAACGATCTCGCCTCCGCCTACATCGTCGTCGACGACGACGCGAACGCCGACGCGGTGCTGCGCGATCTGTACGCGCGCTTTCCGACGGGGCGGTTCGCGGAGCGCGCCGCGTGGAAGATCGGCTGGCGTGCCTACAAGCGGGAGCAGTACGCCGAGGCGTTCCGGTTCTTCGAGGGCGCCGCCGCGAGCTTCCCCCGCTCCGACTATCGTCCGGCGTGGCTCTACTGGTCCGGCCGCGCGCACGAGGCGCTCGCGCAGGTCGATCTCGCACAGGCGCGCTACCTGGTGCTCGTCGCCGACTACGGCAGCACGTACTACGGCCGGCTCGGCGCGCCGCGTCTCGACCCGGCGCAGCGGGCTCCCATGCCGGAGGCCCGCGTGCAGCCGGCGGCGGGCAGCCCGCTGCCACCCAACCAGGGCACAATCCGCGCCCTGCTCGCGCTGGAGCTCTACGACCAGGCGATCGACGAGCTGCGCTACGCGCAGCGGACGTGGGGCGACTCGGCCGCGCTTCAGGCGACGCTCGGGTTCGCGGACAATCGCCGGGGAGACCTGCGCGCCGGCATCAATGCCGTCAAGCGCGCGTACCCGCAGTACATGACCGGCGCGGGATCCACGCTGCCGGTCGAGCTGCAGCGGATCCTGTACCCGCTGCAGTTCTGGCCGCAGATCCAGCGCTATGCCGGCCAGCGCAGGCTCGACCCATACCTGGTCGCCGCGCTGGTGCTGCAGGAGTCGAACTTCGATCCCGCGGTCCGATCGTCGGCCAACGCCTACGGCCTCATGCAGCTGCTGCCGGCGACCGGCCGCCGCTACGCCCAGCGGCTCCGGCTGGCCGGCCGCTTCTCGATCCCGCTCCTGAGGACGGCCGACGCCAACCTGAACATGGGCACGGCCTATCTCGCCGACCTGATCGGGCAGTTCGGCGGCGCCCACTACGCGCTCGCCGGCTACAATGCCGGAGAGCGCCGCGTCGAGCGGTGGAAAGCCGCGGCGCCCGACGCGCCGCCGGACGAGTTCATCGAGGACATCCCGTTCCCGGAGACCGCCAACTACGTGAAGCGCATTCTCGGGACGATGGAGGACTATCGGCGGCTGTACGCCGCGACGCCGCGCACCGACGCGCAAGGGTGATGGTGTCGAAGCTCACCGGATCGAAGCGCGCCACGCAGTTCACCGAGTCGGTGATCCGCGAGATGACGCGCCTGAGCCAGCGGCACGGCGCCGTCAACCTCTCGCAGGGCTTTCCCGATTTCCCCGCGCCGGCGGCCATCAAGGAAGCGGCGCGCGCGGCGATTGCCGCCGACCTCAACCAGTACGCCGTCACCTGGGGAGCGCAGAGGCTGCGCGAGGCGATCGCGCGCGAGTTCACGCGCCGCCACGGGCTGAGGGTCGACGCCGACGCACAGGTCACCGTGTGCTGCGGATCCACCGAGGCGATGATGGCCGCCATGATGGCGATCGTCGATCCCGGCGACGAGGTCGTGGTCTTCGAGCCGTTCTACGAGAACTACGGGCCGGACGCGATCCTGTCGGGCGCGACGCCCCGCTTCGTCGCGTTGCACGCGCCGGCCGGGCCGGCCGCGTCCGGCCCCTGGTGGTTCGATCCCGGCGAGCTCGCCGCCTCGTTCACCGACCGCACGCGGGCCATCATCATCAACACGCCGAACAATCCGACCGGCAAGGTGTTCTCGCGCGCGGAGCTCGAGACGATTGCCGCGCTGTGCCGCAAGTGGGACGCGATCGCGATTGCCGACGAGATCTACGAGCACATCGTCTACGACGGCCGCCGTCACGTGCCGATCGCGACGATCGACGGGATGGCGGATCGCACCATCACGATCAACGGGCTGTCGAAGACCTACAGCCTCACCGGCTGGCGGGTCGGCTGGACGATCGCGCCGCCCGCGCTCACCGCTGCGATCCGCAAGGTGCACGACTTCCTCACCGTCGGCGCGCCGGCGCCGCTGCAGGAGGCGGGCGCGGTGGCGCTCGGCCTGCCCGATGCGTACTACGCCGAGCTGGCGGCCGGGTATCGCCGCCGGCGTGACCTGCTGCTGGAGATTCTCGGGCATCACCGCTTCTCGTGTCACGTGCCGGAGGGCGCCTATTACGTCATGACGGACATCGCGGGCTTCCATGCCGCCGACGACGTCGAGTTCGCCCGTTATCTCGTGCAGGAGATCGGCGTGGCGGCGGTGCCGGGCAGCAGCTTCTACCGGACGAGCGGGGAGGGGCGGACCAGCCTGCGGTTCTGCTTCTGCAAGCGGGACGAGACGTTGCGGGAGGCCGACCGGCGCCTGGCGCGGCACAGCGGGCGCGACGTCTGCCTGTGCTCCGTGCCCGACCTGGCTGAGCGGGACACCTAGCGGCGCCGCCCGCTCAGTAGCGCGCGACCGCTCCGAAATACAGCCCCTTGAAGGTGAACGCGCCGCTGTCCTCCTTGTAGGTGTACCCCATGTCGAGCGATCGGTAGCCGACCTGCGCTCCGAGCTGGTTGGCGAAGTTCCAGGTCGCGGCGACGTCGACGTCCACGTAGTGCGCCTTGGAGCCGGGCGATACGCGATCGGCGACGCGCTTGGGCACGGTGAAGCCGGTGATGTCGGCCGTGACCGCGAGATTGGGCACCGGACGCACGCGCACGATGCCGCCGAGCGCCGGGATCGGCGCGTACGCGCGGCCGTACTCGTTGAGCTCGCGAATCGGCACGCGCAACCTGGCCGTGACGTCGGTGTACTTCACCTCGGCGATGATGCCGGCAAAGACCGCGTCGCGCGAGACGAAGTCGTACTCGTACCCGAAGCGATACGCCTTCCACAGCAGCGACGAGCTCACCGGCAGCCCGAGCGAGTAGCGCTGGCCGTTGAAGACGACGTCGTGCTGCAGGATCGCGCTCTGCTCGTACTCGATCGGGATGTACTGGAAGCGGAACTTGTGCTTGCGCGCCGGCCGGAGCTGCAGCGACAGGGCCGGGAATCGCCGATCGGTCAGCCCCAGATCGCGGCGGAAGTCGATGGCGCTGCCGGTGATGCCGAATCCGGAGCTCGAGACGACGGCATCGGCGGCCGGCATCCAGAACGCCGCGGCCGCCTCGATGTGGTACGCCTCGCCGACCGGCGGCGTCCCGAGCGGACGCGGCTGGAACTGCGCCGAGGCGGGCGCGGCTGCGGCTGCCGCGATCGCCGCGGCCAGACCGAGCACGGTGTACAGGCGTCGGGTGAAACGGTGCGTCATGGTGCGCAGTAGCTCCGGAACGTGGGCGACGGGTGCCGCTGGGAGGGGCAGGCCGAGAATAGCACACCCGCACGCGTCGCACGACTCGTCAATACCGAGCGTTCCGGTCGGCGGGCGGCCGGCCCCGGCCGCCCGCACGCCTCTCGCTATACTTTCAGGGTGAGCCCGATCCGCCGCCTGTACGGCTACGCCGCCCGCTATCGCCGCGACTTCCTTCTCGGGCTCGGGTGCGTGGTGGTGAACAAGGCGGTGGCGCTCGCCTCGCCGCTCATCCTCGCCTATGCGATCGACGATCTGACGCGCGCGGTCACCCGCGCGAAGCTGCTCGCCTACGGCGGCCTGATCCTCGGCATCGGGCTGTTCGGCGGCGTCTTCCTGTTCCTCTCGCGGCGCATCCTCATCGGCGCCTCGCGGCACATCGAGTACGACATGCGCAACGCCTTCTTCGCGCACCTGCAGAGGCTGCCGCAGGCCTATTTCCAGACGCACCGCACCGGCGACCTGATGTCGCGCGCGACCAACGACCTGAACGCGGTCCGCATGATGATCGGCCCGGCGGTGATGTACTCCGCCAACACGATCTTCGTGTTCGTCGTCGCGCTGGCCGTGATGCTGTCGATCGACGCCAAGCTGACGCTGATCGCGCTGGTGCCGCTGCCCTTCGTATCGATCTCGGTCAAGTACTTCGGCAGCGCGATCCACCGCCGCTTCGAGCAGATCCAGGCGCAGCTCTCCGAGATCAGCGCCATCGCCCAGGAGGCGCTCTCGGGCGTCCGCGTCGTCCGCGCCTACCGGCAGGAGGCGGCCGAGCTCGCGCGCTTCCGCGCGGCCAACGAGGAATACCTGCAGCGCAACCGCTGGCTCATCGTCCTGCAGGGATTCTTCTTCCCGAGCATGGCCTTCTTCCTGGGCCTCGGCGCGCTGCTCATCCTGTGGATCGGCAGCCGCGAGGTGATCGCGGGGCGCATCACGGTGGGGCAGTTCGTCGCGTTCAACTCGTACCTCACGCTGCTGAGCTGGCCGATGATCGCGTTCGGGTGGGTCACCAACATGCTGCAGCGCGGGATGGCGTCGTGGCGCCGGATGCTGGAGGTGTTCGACGCGGCGCCGCAGATCGCGGAGGCCGCCGGCGTCCCGCCGGCCCCGGCCGCCGCCGCCGCGCCGGGCACCGGGGCGCCCACGCGGGGCGACATCGAATTCCGCGACCTGGTCTTCCGCCATGGGGAGACGCTCGTCCTCGATCACGTGTCGGCGCACGTTCGCGCCGGCCAGACGGTCGCGCTCGTCGGCCCCACCGGCTCCGGGAAGTCGACCCTCATCAGCCTGCTCGCCCGGGTGCACGAGCCGCCGCGCGGCACGGTGTTCATCGACGGCGTCGACGTGCGCGATCTGCCGCTGGCGGCGCTGCGCGCCGCGATCGGGTTCGTCCCGCAGGAGCCGTTCCTGTTCTCCGACACGCTGGCCGGCAACGTGGCGTTCGGGCTGGATGCGATCGGAGGGACCGGAGAGGCGGGAGGGGCGGGAGAGGACGCGCGCGCGCGGGCCATCGCGTCGGCGGCGGCGGTCGCCCGCCTCGACAAGGACGTGGCCGATTTCCCCAGGGGCTACGAGACGATGGTCGGCGAGCGCGGCATCACGCTCTCGGGCGGGCAGAAGCAGCGCACCGCCATCGCGCGCGCCGTCGTCGTCGATCCGCGCATCCTCGTCCTGGACGACGCGCTGTCGGCTGTCGACACCTACACCGAGGAGGAGATCCTTTCGCGCCTGCGCGGCGTGATGCGCGAGCGCACCGCGATCATCGTCTCGCACCGGATCTCGACCGTTCGCGACGCCGATCAGATCCTCGTGCTCGACGAGGGGCGCATCGCCGAGCGCGGCACCCACGACCAGCTGCTCCAGGCTGACGGCCTGTACGCCGGGCTGCACCGGCAGCAGCTCCTCGAGGCGGAGCTCGCCGCCTCATGACCGACGACGAGATCCTCGGCAAGGCGTACGACGCGCGATTGATGCGGCGGCTGCTGCGCTACCTGCAGCCCTACTGGCGCAGCGTGATTGCCGCCTTCGCGGCCATCGTCGCCGGCTCGGCGCTGTCGCTGGCGCAGCCCTATCTGGTGAAGATCGCCATCGATCGGCACATCGCCACCGGGCAGCTCGCCGGGCTCGACCATCTCGCGGCAATCTACCTCGCGATTCTGATCGGCGCGTTTGCCGCCGAGTACGTCCAGACCTGGACGATGCTGCTGACCGGGCAGCGGATCATGTTCGACCTGCGCATGGCGATCTACGGCCACCTGCAGAGGCTCGACGTCCGCTACTTCGATCGCAACCCGGTCGGCCGGCTGATGACGCGGGTCACCTCCGACGTCGACGTGCTCAACGACCTGTTCACCTCGGGGGTGGTGACGGTGTTCGGCGACCTCTTCGCCCTGCTCGGCATCATGGGCGTGATGCTCTGGCTGAACTGGGAGCTCGCGCTGGTCGCCTTCGCCGTGCTGCCGCTGCTCGTGCTGATCACGCAGTGGTTCCGCCGCCACGTGCGCGACACCTACCGCGTGGTGCGCGGCTGGATCGCGCGGATCAACGCCTTCCTGCAGGAGAACATCACCGGCATGACGACCGTGCAGCTGTTCCGCCGCGAGGCGCTGAACTTCGCGCGGTTCGACGAGATCGATCGCCGCCACCGCGACGCGAACATCGACTCGATCTTCTACTACGCGGTGTTCTACCCGGCGATCGAGAGCGTGAGCGCCCTCTCCGCCGCGCTGATCCTCTGGTGGGGCGGCGGCAACGTGATCGCCGGCGCGCTCACGCTCGGCTCGCTGGTCGCCTTCCTGCAGTACGCGCAGCGCTTCTTCCGGCCGATCAGCGACATGTCGGAAAAGTTCAACGTGCTGCAGGCGGCAATGGCCTCCTCTGAGCGCATCTTCGGCCTGCTGGACGAGCCGGTGGCGATCGCCTCGCCCGCGCCGCCGGACACGCGCGAACCTCCGCCTTCGAGCGGCGAGACGCCGGCGGCGCCTTCCCCGGCCGGGCGGGGCCTCGGCCACATCGTCTTCGACCACGTCTGGTTCGCCTACCACGGCGACGACTACGTGCTGCGCGACATCAGCTTCGAGGTCCGGCCCGGCCAGCGCGTCGGCATCGTCGGCGCGACGGGCGCCGGCAAGACCTCGATCGTCAACCTGCTGCTGCGCTTCTACGACGTGTCGCGAGGGCGGATCCTCGTCGACGGCGTCGACCTCCGCGAGCTGCCGCTTGGCGAGCTGCGCGGGCTGTTCAGCCTGGTGCTGCAGGACGTGCACCTGTTCTCCGGCACCATCGCCGACAACATCCGTCTCGGCGAGCGCGCGATCGACGACGCGCGGGTGCGGGCCGCGGCGCGTGCCGTGCACGCGGATGCGTTCATCGAGCGGCTCGCCGGCGGGTACGCGGCGCCGGTGGCCGAGCGCGGATCGACGCTCTCGGTCGGGCAGAAGCAACTGCTGTCGTTCGCGCGCGCGCTCGCCTTCGACCCGCGCGTGCTGATCCTCGACGAGGCGACGTCGAGCGTCGACACGGAAACCGAGCTGTTGATCCGCGACGCGCTGCGCGCGCTGATGGCCGGCCGGACGACGATTGCGATCGCCCATCGCCTGTCGACCATCCAGGACATGGACCAGATCCTCGTGCTGCACAAGGGGACGCTGCGGGAGTCGGGCACGCACCAGGCGCTGCTCGCCCGGCGTGGCATCTATTTCCGGCTGTTCGAGCTGCAGTACGCGCGGCAGCCGGTGGCCCGGTAGCCGCGCAGCTCAGCCGCGCCGGCGCCGCCGTCGGTGGCGCGGCATCCGCCCGCGGATCTTCGCGACACGCCAGCCGCAGACCACGCCCGAAGACCGGCCGATCGATACGGCAGGGCTCCGGCACCGTTGAGCTCGAGCGGTGCTGCCCCGCGCCCGTCGGCACACGGCGCGGCATTATGAAAATAATGTGCCGGAGTGTGCCGGGCGTTGGTGTATAAAGAGGCCGACAGCCGGAATCCGATCCTGCGTAACATCCTGAAATCCTGGAGACACATATGCGACTGAAGCTGCTGGTGCCTGTCTGTGCTGTGGGCACCACCCTGGCCCTCGTCGGCTGCTCGCAGCCGGCCGAACAGGCGCCGGCACAACCGGCGGCCCCACCTGCCGCCGCGGCGGCGCCGACGCTCGGCATCAAGCCGTTCGGCACCGCCGATCCGAACTTCAAGCCGGACTACAGCAGCTTGCCGCCGGAACTGCAGAAGACCTTCACCTACATCGACGAGCACATCGACGAGCACGCCGAGAACCTGCGCAAGTGGATCCAGCAGCCGAGCATCTCGAACAGCGGCGAGGGGATCCCCGAGAGCGCCGAAATGGTGAAAGGCTTCTACGAGGAGCTCGGGTGCCAGGATGCGCGCGTGGTCGACACCGGCATCACCGAGTACGGCAGCCCGGGCAACCCGATCGTGTACGCCAAGTGCGATTTCGGCGCGCCGAAGACCGTCGCCGTCTGGTGGCAGTACGACACGATGCCGGTCACGCAGCCCGACAACTGGATCGCGCCGCCGTTCGAGGCGCGCGTCGTCGACGGCCAGACCGCCGTGGTCCCCACCGCCTCGCGCGTGATCATCGGCCGCGGCGCGACCAATTCGAAGGGCGGCGAGATGGCCACGCTCAACGCGTTCCGCTCGCTCAAGGCGGTCATGGGCACGCTGCCGGTGAACCTGATCTTCGTGGCCGAGGGTGACGAGGAGCGGATGGACATCGGCCTGCGCAAGTTCTTCCAGGACCACTCGGACCTGATGCAGGAGGCCGACGTGCTCTGGGGCGGCGGCGGCTCCGAGGGCTGCGTCTACGTGGAGCTGACCACCAGCGGCACGAGCTGGGGCCGCGGGCCGACGATCTCCGACATCCACGGCGTGAACAAGCGGACGGTGGACAGCCCCGCGTGGCGCCACATCAAGATGCTCTCGTCGCTCATCTCCGACGACGGCAACACGCCGCTCATCAAGGGCTGGTTCGAGAACAAGGAAGCGCCGACGCCCGCGGAAGTCGCGCAGATGAAGGAGCAGGCCAAGAACATGGATCTGGTGGCGATGGCCAAGTCCAACGGCGTCGCGCGCTACATCCATGACACGCCCTACGAAGTCCTGAAGGACGGCCGGTTCGAGACCTCGTTCAACCTCGATGGCATCTGGGGCGGCAACATGTACGCGGGGGGGGCCGGCGCCATCCTGCCGAACAAGGTGACCTCGAAGCACAACATCCGCTACGTGCCGCGGATGATGGGGCTCGACATCGTGAAGAAGATTCGCGCGCAGCTCGACGCCAACGGCTACAAGGATGTCGAGATGAAGCTGATCGGCGACGTGCCGTGGTCGCGCGGCACGAAGAACCCCGACAACGACATGACGCTCGCGCACCGCAAGGCGGGCGACTACATGGCGCAGGTCGGGCTGGGCGGCCAGCGCCGGTTCGGCGCCGACGGCGCCGCGGCCGCGCGCATCGCCGATCCCAACTTCCTGAACGACGAGGCGGCGAGCGCCAATCTGGGCGGCTACTGGCCGTCGTACCTCTGGGCCGACGGCGAGGTCGGCGAGAAGGTCGGTACAATCGCCATCCCGATGGGCTCGGGCGGCGGCGGCGGCGGCGGCGGACGCGCCCACGCGGCCAACGAGTACTACACGGTGGAGAGCCTCAACAAGTCGGGCGGCATGGCGTCGGCGGAGAAGTCCGCGGCCGCCGCGCTCTTCGAGTTCGCGAAGATCACCAACGTGCCGCCGAAGCCGAAGACGCCGGCGAAGGCGCAGTAACCGTACGGCAGGAAGACAGCGAGGAGACATCGAGATGCGCGTGAGAGCACTATCAACCGTATTCATCGGCGCCACGGTCGCGCTCGCGGGCTGCTCCTCGCAGCCGGAGCAGGCCTCGGCGCCGGCGCCGGTGGCCGCGGCCCCGACGACGCCGGCGCTGAACATCAAGCCGTTCGGGACGGCCGATCCGAACTTCAAGCCCGATTACAGCAAGCTGCCGCCCGAACTCGCCAAGACGTTCCAGTACCTCGACGATCACGCCGACGAGATGGTCGAGAACCTGCGCGACTGGATCCGGCAGCCGAGCATCTCGAACTCCGGCGAAGGCATTCCCGAGAGCGCCGAGATGGTGAAGGGCTTCTACGAGGAGCTTGGCTGCCAGGACGCGCGCGTCGTCGACACCGGGATCACCGAGTACGGCAGCCCGGGCAACCCGGTCGTCTACGCCAAGTGCGACGAGGGCGCCGAGAAGACGCTCGCGATCTGGTGGCAGTACGACACGATGCCGGTGACGCAGCCCGATAACTGGATCGCCCCGCCATTCGAGGCGCGCATCGTCGACGGCCAGACGGCCGTCGCGCCGGGCGCCTCGCGCGTCGTCATCGGCCGGGGCGCCTCCAACTCGAAGGGCGGCGAGATGGCGGTCCTGAACGGCCTGCGCGCCTACAAGGCGGTCAACGGCAAGCTGCCGGTGAACGTCATCTTCGTGGCCGAGGGCGACGAGGAACGGATGGACATCGGCCTGCGGAAGTTCTTCCAGGACCACTCGGATCTGATGCAGGAAGCCGACGCGCTCTACAACGGCGGGCCTTCGGAAGGCTGCGTGTACGTGGAGCTGACGACGAGCGGCAAGAGCTGGGGGCGGGGGCCGACGATCTCCGACATCCACGGCTCGAACATGCGGACGGTCGACAGCGTCGGCTGGCGCCACATGCACATGCTGGCGTCGCTCACCTCCGAGGACGGCAACACGCCGCTCATCAAGGGCTTCTTCG
>JADZED010000070.1 GCA_020850715.1 Acidobacteriota bacterium | reverse complement strand
TGCCGCGGCCGCTACGGCTCCGAGGGCGAGTTCGTGAAGTACCTGAGCGACGGCGAGGACGGCTGCGACACGATCGCGTGGCTCCTCGCCCAGCCCTGGTGCGACGGGCGGGTGGCGACGATGGGGCTGTCCTACGCGGCGCACACGCAGGTGGCGGCGGCGTGTCTCGATCCGCCCGGGCTCGCCGCGATGGTCGTCGACAGCGGCGGCTTCTCCAATGCCTACCTCGGCGGCATCCGCCAGGGCGGGGCGTTCGAGATGAAGCAGGTCACCTGGGCCTACAACCAGGCGAAGGAGAGCCCGCTCGCGAAGGCCGATCCGGTCGTGCGCGCCGGGCTCGAGCAGGAGAACCTGCGCGACTGGTTCACGCGCATGCCGTGGAAGCCGGGGCATTCGCCGGTGCGCTGGGTGCCCGAGTACGAGGACTATCTCTTCGAGCAGTGGACCCGCGGCAGCTTCGACGCCTACTGGCGCCAGCTCGGCATCTACGCCGAGGGCTGGCACGATCGCTATGCCGACGTGCCGCAGGTCCACATGTCGAGCTGGTACGACGCCTATGTGCGCACGGCCACCGAGAACTACGTCGCGCTGTCGCGCCGCAAGCGTGCGCCGGTGCGGCTCATCATGGGCCCGTGGCTGCACGGCGACCGCTCCACGCCCCACTCGGGGGACGTCGACTTCGGCCCCGCCGCCACCATCGACGGCAATCTCGCCGAGCACTGGCGTGCGTTCCGGCTGCGCTGGTTCGATCACTGGCTGAAGGGGGCCGACAACGGCGTCGGCGGCGAGCCGGCCGTGCGCCTGTTCCTGATGGGCGGCGGCAGCGGCCGGCGCAATGCCGACGGGCGCATGGCGCACGGCGGCCGCTGGATCGTCGCCGACGACTGGCCCGTGCCCGGCGCGCGGCCCACGCCGTTCCATCTGCACGCGAACGGACGGCTCGACCCGGCGCCGCCCACCGAGGCGCAGGCGTCGATCGCCTACGATTTCGATCCGGCCGACCCCGTGCCCACCATCGGCGGCGCGTGCACGTCCGGCCAGCCGATCTTCGAGGGCGGTGCCTTCGATCAGCGCGAGAGCGAGCGCTTCTTCGGCTCGCGCCAGCCCGGCATGCCGCTCGCGGCGCGGCACGACGTGCTCGTGTTCGAGACGCCGCCGCTCGAAGAGGACGTGGTCGTCGCCGGCCCGATCGTCGTGCGCTTGTACGTGGCGTCGAGCTGCGTCGACACCGACTTCACGGCCAAGCTGATCGACGTGCATCCGCCGAGCGCCGACTATCCGCGCGGCTATGCGATGAACCTCACCGACGGCATCCTGCGGGCCCGTTACCGCGACTCCTGGGCGCAGCCCGCGCCGATGACGCCCGGCGAGGTGTACGCCATCACCATCGAGCCCTTCGCCACCTGCAACCTGTTCCGGGCGGGGCACCGCATCCGCCTCGACGTGTCGTCGAGCAACTTTCCGCACTTCGACGTGAATCCGAACACCGGCGAGCCGGAAGGGCGCGCCACCCGCCGGCAGGTCGCGACCAACCGGCTCTACCTCGACCGCGTGCGGCCCTCGCACCTGCTGCTGCCCCTGCTGCCGCTGTCGGCCGTGCGGCCGATGGCGCCGTTCGATCCCGCCTGAGGCCGGGCGCGAACCCTTCCCCGACCCGGCCCGACCGCCAAGGAGATCCGTCGATGCCCGCCCGCCGTTTCCTGTTCCGCATCCTCGCCGCGGTCGCTGCCGGCCTCGCCTGTGCCACCGCGCTCGCCGCCAACCTCGTGATCGGGCGTGCGTCCGAGCAGTCCTCGCTCGACCCGCTGTTCGCGCGCACCGGCAACAACTACAGCACGTCCGAGAGCATGTTCGACCGGCTGGTGCTGGGCGACCCCAACAACCAGCTACATCCCGCGCTCGCGCTGTCGTGGCGCACGATCGACCCGCTCAACTGGGAGATCAAGCTGCGCCCCGACGTGAAGTTCCACGACGGCTCGGACTTCACGGCGGACGACGTCGTCTACTCCATGGAGCGGGCGAAGAGCCTCGCCGCGAGCCCGGCGTCGTTCGCGGGCGCGCTGGTGGGCATCGCCGAGGTGAAGGCCGCCGACCGCCTGACCGTGCGCATCCGCACGAGCCGGCCGCTGCCGGGGCTGATCGAGCAGATCGGGCGCATCTTCATCGTCTCGGCCAAGGCGGCCGCCGGGCTCGCGAGCGCGGACTTCAACACCGGCAAGGGGCTGGTCGGCACCGGGCCGTATCGCTTCGTCGAATACCTGCACGGACAGCGGCTCGTACTGCGCCGCAACGACGCGTATTGGGGCCGCAAGCCCGATTTCGAGCAGGTGACCCTGCGCTTCATCCCCAAGGAAGCCGCGCGCGTCGCCGCGCTGCTCGCCGGCGACGTCGACCTGATCGAGCAGGTGCCGCCCAACCAGCTCAAGTCGCTCGCCGCGAGCGGCAAGGTGCAGTTGTTCCCGATCGCCTCGACCCGCCTGATCTACCTCGCGCTCGACTCCGATCGCGAGCAGAGCCCGTTCGTCACCGACGCGGCCGGCCGCAAGCTGGAGAAGAACCCGCTGAAGGACCCGCGCGTGCGCCG
>JADZED010000069.1 GCA_020850715.1 Acidobacteriota bacterium | reverse complement strand
CGTCCCAGTGGTTCGCGACACCATTCGCGGGCGGCGCATCCCCGCTGGCGGCGTTGCTCGTCGCTCAGATATCCCCAATATCCTCACTCCTCGCGCCTGGCCATCGGGGCGCGGCGCTCCGCGACTGCTGCCACGATCCCCTGGGACGGGACACTAGCGCTCCCCCGGCGCGAACGCGTCGCAGCGGCCTTCGATTCGCACGCCGACCCGGCCCGAGGTCGCGGCGAGCCGTCCCTGGAACTTCGCGGCGCCGCCGGCGCGCACGTCGATCGATCCGCCGGCGCCGACGTCGAGCGCGAGGACGTGTCCGGGCTCGAGCGCCAGCAGGGTTCGCGCCGAGAGCCGGGTCTCGATCGACGCTGTCAGGTCGATCGGCACGCGCAGCAGGTTGTCGCGCATCCACCGCCGCTCCACGTCGGTCGGTTCGCGGCGCTGCCGGTGCCAGGCCTGCACGAAGTGCGCACCGGTCGACTCGACGATGCTCGCGGGAATGCCCAGGTTCATCATCCCGCGCGTCTCGCCGATCTTCGCGTCGAACACCACCATGATCACGATCTCGTTCGGCGCGGCGACCTGGAGCATCTGGGGCCGCGTCTCGCGGCCCCGGATGCCGAACGCGAGGTTGACGATGGGCCGCCACGTTTCGGCGAGCGCGTCGAGCAGCAGCTTCACCACCGAATCGACGACGTTCTGCTCGATGTCGCTCAGCGCCCGGTTCGGAATGCTGCCCAGCCCGCCGGAGCCGCCGAGCATCCGGTCGACCATCGTGAAGGCGAGCTGCGGGTTGATCTCGAGCGCACCGAGCTCGTCGAACGGCGGAATGGCGAGCGCGTAGAACGCCGTCGGGTCGGTGAGCGACATCAGGAACTCGGAGTACGAGAACTGCTCGACCGACACGACCGAGAGCTCCGTGATCGCGCGCAGGTACGCCGACAGCGAGGTGCCGACGTTGCGGGCGAACCGGTCGTGGAGGAAGTGCAGCGAGTGGATCTGCTCCTTCGAGACGCGGTCCGGCCGGCGGAAGTTGTAGCGGATGATCGATTCGCCCGCGGCCCCGCGCGCCGGCTCGGGCGCCGGCTCCGCCTGCACCTCGGACGCCGCCGCCAGCAGCGCGTCGATCTCGTCCTGGGACAGGATGCGGCTCATCGATCGCTCTTCGCTGCCGACCGCATCGACGCGGCCAGGTGCGAGCGGAGGCGCGCGACGGCCTGGGCCCGCAGCTGCGAGACGCGCGATTCCCCGACGCCGATCACCTGGCCGATCTCGGCAAGCGTCAGCTCCTCCTCGTAGTACAGCGCCAGAACCTGGCGCTCGCGCTCCGGCAGCTCGGCGACCGCGCGTGCGAGCAGCGTTCGCAGCTCGGTCCGCTCGAGCTGCGCGTGCGGGCCCTCGTCGGGGTCGATCGCGACGTCGAGCCTGGTGCCGCCGTCGCCGTCGGTCGATTGGCGGATGGACGCCAGTTCCACGCTGCGGAGCTGATCGAGCAGATGGTCGTAGTCCTCCTCCGACACGTTCAAGGCCCTGGCGATGTCGGCCGACTCGGGCTCGCGGCCGAGCTCGTGTCGCAGACGGGTCATCGCGGTTTCGATTGCCCGCCCCCGGCGGCGGAGCGAACGGGGCGCCCAGTCGAGATCCCTGAGCGCGTCGAGCATGGCGCCGTGGATCCTCCTGCGGGCGTAGGCATCGAAGGGCACGCGGAGCGCGGGCTCGTAGCGGCCGGCGGCATCGATCAGACCGAGCGTGCCGACGCTGATCAGCTCGGAGATCTCCACGTGGGCGGGCACGCGGTGCGCCAGGCGGCTGGCGAGCGACTTCACCAGGCCGATGTGCGCCATCACCAGCCGGTTGCGGTCGTCGACGTCGGCGGGCCCGGCGGCGTCGGCCTTCAGGCGCATCGCGACACCCCCGTCCCGGCGGACATCGCCGGCAAGGGCGCGGGCGCCGATGCGGATCGACGGTCCGCGAGGTCGACCGCCGGTCCGCGCGACGGCCAGTTCACCACGCGCAGCGCGAGGCGCCGGTACGCCCGGCTCGCTGCCGCATCGGGCCTGTCCATGACGAGCGGCGTCTGGCTGAACACCGCCTCGCTCACGGCGGGATCGCGCTCGATGCAGCCGTAGTACCGGATCGGCCGGCCGAGAAACCTGCGCGTCGCCGACTCGAGCTGGCGGAACACCCGTTGTCCCTCGTCCGCGTCCTGCGCCGCGTTCACCACGATCCCGATCTCGCGATGCGCGGAGGCGGAGAGCAGCAGCTTCACCATCGCGTAGGCATCGACGAGCGACGTCGGCTCGTTGCCGGTGACGACGATGACGCGGTCGGCCAGGCGGACGACGTCGATGACGTGGTCGCCGATGCCCGGCGAGGTATCGACCAGGAGGAAATCCAGACTGGCGCCCAACTCGCGCAGGCCGTCGACTAGGCGGTCCCATTGCGGCGCCCCGAGCGTCGTCAACGCGCGGATGCCGCTGCCGGCCGCGACGATGCGGATGCCGGCGGGGCCGTCGACGACCACGTCGCCCATCGCGCACTCGCCGTTCAGGACGGCGCCCAGGTGCGCGGCCGGCGCGAGGCCCAGCATCACGTCGACGCTGCCGAGGCCGAAGTCGGCGTCGAGGATGCCGATCCGCTGCCCCATCGCGCGGAGCGCGGCGGCGAGATTCACGGCGAGACTGGTCTTGCCGACGCCACCCTTGCCGCTGGTGATCGCGACGGTGACGGCGCCGTGGCGGCGTGCGGCGCTCGACTGAAGGGTCATGAATGCCTCTCGAGGAACGCGGCCGGGCTGCGCAGCAGCGCGCCGGCGAGCAGGGACGGAGTCGCGCGATCGAGGTCCTCGGGCACGCGCTGACCCGCCGCGATGAACGAGATCGGGAGCTGGCGCTCGCGCAGCACCGAGAGCAGCGGCGAGAGCGAATCGGCCTCGTCGAGCTTGGTGACCACGACGCGATCCGGCCGGGTCTCGGCGTAGGCGTCGAGAATGCGCCGCGCCGAGACGACGCCCGTATCGGCGGCGAGCACGAGGTGCCGCCTGGTGCCGCGCCGGCGCGAGGCGACATGCAGGAGATCGCGGATCGCGGGGTCGCGCGGCGAGCGGCCGGCGGTGTCGACGAGCAGCGGCTGGCGCGCGGCCGTCAGGGCCGTGTCCAGCTCTCCGGCGGTCCGCGCCACGCGGAACGGCGCGCCGATGACGTCGGCGTAGATCCGCAACTGCTCGACGGCGCCGGCCCGGAACCCGTCGGCGGCGACGACGCCGAGCGTCCTGCCGTGGCCCGCCCGCTCGCGCGCGGCAATCTTCGCGATGGTGGTCGTCTTGCCGACGCCCGGCGGTCCGAGGAAGATTTCGGCGCGTGCGAACGCCTCGTCGCCTGGAGCGAGCGAGGCGACGAGGCGCGCCAGCGCCTGCCGGAGTTGACGGGCCGAGGCGCCGCGCACGTCTCGATCGGGAATTGCCGATGCGACCGCGTCGGCCGTCGGACGATCGATGCCGGCAGCGACCAGCCGTGCGACCAGCCCGTCGCGCGGCGCGGACGACGGCGGCGGAGGCGGCGGCGCGTTGGACGGCCGACGCGCCGACGCTGCCGGTCGGCGCTCCGACACGTCGCTATCGAGCGCCGCCGTGATCTGCACCTCGCGGGCGCCCATCCAGCCGCGCCAGCCGCCCGCGCTCACCAGCTCGGTCGAGAGCACGAGCGCCTCGGCGCCGAGCTCCTCCCGGGCGGCCCGGAGGGCCTCGCGCACGCTGCGGCGCCGGAATCGTTTCAGATGCATGTCAATCCAGGGTGGCGAGCGCCGCGATCTGCACCTGCGGCGGAATCTCGCCGTGCGACAGGACGCCGAGGTGCGGAAGCACCCTGGCGAACAGCCGCCACAGGTGCGGGCGGAGCGCCGGCGAGCACAACAGCACAGGCTGTGCCATGGCGCCCGCGAACACCTCGGCGATCCGGGAGGCCAGCCGCTGTGCCTGCGCCGGCTCGAGGGCGAGGACCGCACCCTGCTCGGTGCGCACGATCGACGACAGCAGGCGCTCTTCGAGCGCCGGCGAGATCGCGATGGCGGGCACTTCGCCCTTCTCGTTCTGGTAGGACCGGCAGATCGCGCGCCCCAGGGCGCACCGGACGGCCTCGGTCATCGCATCGTGATCCTTGGACACCGCGGCCGCGTCGGCCAGCGCCTCGAGGATCGTCGTCAAGTCGCGGACCGATACGCGCTCGCGCAGCAGTTGCCGCAGCACCCGTTGGATGTCGCCGATCGTCGCGAGCTTCGGCACCAGCTCCTCGACGAGCTTGGGCGAGCTCTGGGCGACGCGATCGACGAGCTCCTTGGTGTGCTGGCGGCCGAGCAGGTCGGGCAGGAACGTCCGGATCGTTTCCGACAGGTGCGTGGAGAGCGCGGTCGTCGGATCGACGACCGTGAAACCGGCCATCGTCGCCTGCTCGCGATGCGCGCTCGCAATCCACACGGCCGGCAGGCCGAACGCCGGTTCCCGGGTCTGCACGCCCTCGAGCGTCGTGGCCGTGGTGCCGGGATTGATCGCCAGCAGCCGGTCGGCGTAGAGCTCGCCGCGCGCCGCTTCCACCCCCTTGACGACAATGGCGTAGCCGCGCGGCGGCAGCTGGAGGTTGTCGGCGACGTGAACCGGCGGCACGACGATGCCGGTTTCGGCCGCAATCTGGCGGCGGATGGCGCGGATGCGGCTCAACAGCGTGCCGCCCTGCTTCTCGTCGACGAACGACACGAGGGCGTAGCCCACCTCGATCGCCAGCAGATCGACGTTGGCCGCCTCGAGGCTATCAGGCGGCGGCGCCGCCGCGGCAAGGTCGGCCGCGCGCGCGGCAAGGGTCCGATCGCGGTTGGCGTAGGCCGCCATTCCGAGGAGCGACGCAATCGTGATGAAGGACAGCTTCGGGAGCCCTGGAATGGCCGCAAGCCCGACGAGCACGCCGGCCGCGACGGCGAGGGGCCGCGGCCGGACGAGCAGCTGGACCGCGACCTCCTCGCCCAGGTGCGATTCGGCGGCGGCGCGCGTCGTGATGAGGCCGCCGGACATCGAGACGAGCAGCGCCGGAATGGCGGTGACGAGCCCCTCGCCGATCGTCAGGATCGTATAGGTCTGCACCGCGGTGCCGATGTCGAGGCCGTGCTGCGCGACGCCGATGATCAGCCCGGCGACGATGTTGACGCCGGTGATCAGGACGGCGGCGAGCGCATCGCGCTGCGTGAAGCGGATCGCGCCGTCCATCGCCCCGTAGAAGTCGGCTTCGCGTCGGACGCGATCGCGCCGCGCGCGCGCCTCGGCTTCGTCGATGATGCCCGCGTTGAGATCGGCGTCGATGGCCATCTGCCGGCCGGGCATGGCATCGAGCGTGAACCTCGCCGTCACCTCGGAGATCCGGACGGCGCCGTGGTTGATCACCAGGAACTGGATGGCGATCAGCACGAGAAAGACGACGATGCCGACGACGAAGTTGCCGCCGACGACGAACTGGCCGAAGGCCATGATGACGTGGCCGGCCGCCTCGACGCCGTCGGCGCCGTGCATCAGGATCAGCCGCGTCGACGCGACGTTGAGCGAGAGCCGGACCAGCGTCAGCAGCAGCAGCAGCGAGGGGAAGACGGAGAACTCGACCGGCTGGCGGATGTAGATCACCGTGAGCAGCAGGACCACCGAGAGCCCGATGTCGACCGAGAGCAGCAGGTCCAGGAGGAGGGGCGGCAGCGGCACGATCATCAGCAGGACGACCGCCATCACCGCAGCGGGCGCCAGCAGCTGCGCAGCCGGGCCGGGGCGTCTCGGCGTTCGTGGCGCGGTGCTCGTCTCCATCACTTCGGTCCCGCTCCTGTCAGAGCATCAACTGCCTGATGCGCACCAGGTAGGCGAGCACCTCGGCGACGGCACCGAAGAGCGGCGCGGGAACCTCGTCCCCGACCTCGGCGCCCTTGTGCAGCGCCCGCGCGAGCGGCGCGTTCTCCACCATCGGCACGCCGTGCTCGCGCGCCGCCTCGCGGATGCGCGCCGCCACGCGATCGGCCCCCTTGGCCACGACCACCGGCGCCGCCATCGTCTGGCGCCGGTATTCGAGCGCGACCGCATAGTGCGTCGGGTTGGTGATGACCACCGTGGCGCGCTCGACCGCCTTCAGCATCCGGCGGCGCGACATCTCCCGCTGGATGCGGCGGACGCGGGACCTGATCTCGGGGTTGCCTTCGCTCGACTTCGATTCGTCGCGCAGCTCCTGCTTGGTCATCATCAGCGACGACCGCACGCGCCAGAACTGCACGCCGTGGTCGGCGACGCCGACGGCGACGGCGCACAAGGCGCTCAGCCACAGCAGCCGCAGCAGCGTGGTCCACCCGCTGCCGGCCGCATCGGCAGGGGCCATCCACGCCAGCATCGGGCCGTCGACGATCACGCCGGCGACCACCTGCCAGGCGACGGCCGACAGGCACAGCACCGCGACGACCGTCTTGATCAGATCCACGCCCGACTGTCGGGGGGCCAGCCGCCCCAGGCCCTGCGCCGGACCGAGACGGGTCCAGTCCCACTTCAGCGCCTCGGTGGCGAACACGAACCCGGAAGGGCCGACCGCCCCTGCCACACCGACGACGGCTCCCACGGCGAGGAGCGGTCCGACGACGGCGCCGATGAGCCATCCGTCGCTCGCGATCACGCGCTGCAGCTCGGCGATGGTGATGGTCGCGTCGGGCCGTTCGCCGAGCCGCGCGAATCCCGACACGAGACGCGTGCCGAGGCGCGACGCCATCGACGGACCCAGCCAGCCGAGCGCGAGCGTCATCGCCACCGACGACACGCCGACCGCCAGGTCGCGGCTGCGCGCCACCTGCCCGCGGTTGCGCGCGTCCCTGAGGCGCTGCGCGGACGGTTTCTCGGTCTTCTCCCCGGTATCGGCCGCCATGTCGCCTCAGCGGAACGCGGCCGCCGTCCGGGCTCCCATCGTGAGCGCCGTCCCGCTGAAGCGGGCGACGAGTCCCGGCGCGAGCGCGAGCACCGACGCCAGCACCAGCAGTCCAACCACGAGGCGGACCGGCGTCGCGACGACAAACAGGTTGATGGCCGGTGCGGCGCGCGAGACGAGCCCGAGCGCCAGCTCGACGATGAGGAGCGCCGCCATGACCGGAAGCGCCAGACGGACGCCGAGCACGAACACCAGCCCGAGCATCGCGACGACGCTTCGGGCGAGCGACGGGTCGATGTGCCCCTCGCCGATGGGCATCGACGCGTAGGAGGCGCTCATGGTCCGGACGAGCGCATGATGGCCGTCGATCGCGAAGACGACGAGCAGCGCGAGATTGCCGTACAGCCCGGCGATCACGTTGTTGCGCACGCCGTTGATCGGATCGACGATCGATCCGTACGACAGCCCGATCTGCGTGCCGGTCAGGTGGCCCGCGAATTCCGCGCCCGCGATCAGCGCCCGGACGGCCATGCCGAGCGCGAGGCCGATCGCCAGCTCCCGCGCGACCGCGAGCGCCAGCGCCACCGGCGGCAGCATCGCCGGCACCTCGACCGACGGCAGCAGCGCGACCGCGAGCAGGATCGACAGGCCGATGCGGACGCGCACGGGCGCGAAGGCGGCGCCGAAGACCGGCGCGCTGGCAACGAGCATCCCCGGGCGAATCAGCAGCAGCGCGAAGCGGACGGCCGGTGCGAAGTCGATCACCGGACGAGCTCGGGGAGGCGCTGGATCAGCGAGGAGGAGAAGCCGACGACGATGCGCAGGATCCAGGGGAACGTCAGCGCGAATACGACGAAGATCGCGGCAGCCCGCGGAATGAACGCGAGGACGTTGTCCTGAATCGACGTCACCGTCTGGAAGATGCTCACCAGCACGCCGGCGAGCAGGCCGGCGGCGAGCATCGGCAGCGTGACCAGCACCGCGGTCTCGATGGCCTGCCGGACGACGCCGACGACGAGCGCTTCGGACATGAAGAGGTCTCCGCCCCCGGCCCTACAGGAAGCTCCGCACCAGCGACGCCACGAGCAGGTTCCAGCCGTCGATCATCACGAACAGCAGGATCTTGAACGGGAGCGAGATCATCGCCGGCGGCAACTGCAGCATGCCCATCGAGAGCAGCGTCGTCGACACGATCAGATCGATGAGCAGGAACGGCACGAAGAGGAAGAAGCCCATCTGGAAGCCGGTCTTCAGCTCCGAGATGGCGTAGGCCGGGATCACGACGCGCATGGGGAGATCGGCGGGAGACGAGGGCCGCGGCAGCTTCGCGAGCTCCACGAACAGGCCGAGGTCGGCCTGGCGCGTCTGCTTCAGCATGAACTCCCGCAGCGGCGGCGCGCCCCGATCGAGCGCCTCGGGCACGTCGATCTGGCCCGCCAGCGCCGGTTTCACGGCGAGCGTGTTGATGCGGTCGGCGACCGGCGCCATGATGAACGCCGTCAGGAACAGGGTCAGGCCGACGAGCATCTGGTTCGACGGCATCTCCTGGGTGCCCAGCGCCTGCCGCAGGAAGTGGAACACGATCGCGATGCGGGTGAACGACGTCATGATGACGAGCGCTGCCGGCACGAAGGTCAGCAGCGTGAGCAGCACGACGATCTGGAGCGGCGCCGAGACGTTGCCGATCCCGTCGACCGAGAAATTGAGCTGGCCGGCCGCCGCCGTCGTCGAGAGGGCGATCGTCATCGCGGCGCCCCCTCGTCGGCCATCGAGACCCCGAGCGCCCGGTCGAACGACGCGCCCGGACCGAGGTCGGCCACCAGCGAGATGTGCGACGGCGTCAGGCCGAGCAGCAGCCGCCGGCCCTCCACCGAGACGACGACCAGCGAGCGGCGATCGCCCAGGGCGACCGCCGTGTCCACCGACACCTTCAGCCGGCTGCGGCTGGCCGGCGCCGAGCGCCGCAGCGCCCAGGCGGCGGCGGCCAGCAGCGCCACGACGACGACGGCCGCCGTCACCGACCGCACCGTCATCGGCGGAGCGATGGCGAACGGGATCGCCGCCGGGTTCGCCGCCAGGGCCGGCAGAGCGTTCATGCGGCGTCGATTCCGATCGGCGGCGCCACGCGGCTGATGCGCAGCGCGGTCTTGTCGTCGAGGATGACGACTTCGCCAGAGGCGATCGTCACGCCATGGACCACCACGCTCAGGTCGGATCCCGCCGCTTGCGCCAACGGCACAATCGCCTGCGGCGCGAGCAGGAGGCAGTCGAGCAGCGGCATCCGGCTGGTGCCGAGCACGAAATCCACCGTGCACCGGATGTCGAGCATCGGGGCGATGGGATCGTCCGGCTCGTCCGGCGCTTCCAGCAGGCCGTCAGAACTGGATGACGAAATCGGAGAAGAGGACATCGACCACCTTCACCTCGTCGAAAACCGGCGCGACATGTTCCGCAATCGCCTGCTTCAAGGCCGCCTTGCCGTCGGGCGTCCCGATCGCGTCCGAGGTCTGCTGCGTCAGAACCTCGAGGATCGACGAGCGGGCCTGCATGAGGACGACCGGAGTCGTCAGGATGTGTTCGGCCGCTTCGGCGCTCGGGACGACGACCTGGACCGTCGCACGAAGAAATCGCGACGCGTTGGGATCCGCGAGATTGACCACGAACGGCTCGAACGCGACGATCCCGTGGTCGCTCGCCCTGGTCTCGACCGGCGACGGCGGCGCCGCGCCGCGTCTTGCCCACCAGAACGCGCCGCCGCCGACGCCGATTCCCACGACGAGAACGATGAGCGCGACCGCCGCCGTGCCGATGCCGCCCTTCCTGGCCGGGGTGTCCGGCTGATTGCTCACGGGAATGCCCCTGAAGTCCGCTGCGTGTGCTCAGGCCAACAGCAAAGGCGGTGCCTCGCGGAATCACGCGCGTCGCGCGCGATTGTGGAGCCAGCCGCGGCGCGGCGGTGTCGACGCGCCGGCCGGGGTGACAGCCGGACGACATCATGGAGACGGATCCTCGGGTGGGAAAGCGCTTGCACGGTCGCTGGCGCCGCCGCCGCGCGTCGCGCGGACGCGCCTATACCACGATCTCGAAGGTGGATTGCCCGCCGCCCTCACGCCGCGACGGTGGGTCCTGGTCCCGGGGTGGCGGCTCCTCGCGTCGCCGTTCCTCCTGCGAACCTTGGGACTGCCCGTCCTCGACCACGATGAGACGGGCGAGCCGGAGCCCCTGCTCGCCGAGCGCCTGCCGGAGCAAGGGCTCGTGTTCGACGACCCACTCGCGAACCGATGGCGAGGAGGCATCGATCGACGCCGTCACGGCGCCTCCGTCCACCTGGATCGCGATCGTGAGGTGGCCGAGATACTCGGGCTGCAGGGTCACTCGCGCCGCGCCGCCCGCTCCGTTGGTCTGAATCCTCAGCGCCTGTACGAGCTGCATCGGCAGCGCCGCGTCGAGCACGGGATCGGCCGCCGCCTTCACTCCCGGGGACGGCGGCGTGAATGCGCCACGTGCGGGCGCCGGCATCGCTGTGGCGGCGATGTTCGCGGCCGCATGTGCAGCGGGCGGGGGCGAGGGAAGCGGCGCCTCGGGTCCCGGCTCGCTCCGCCCTTGCGGGCGATCCCGGGTGCCGGCGCTGATCGAAGCTCGAGCCGGGAGTGTCGGTGCGGCGTCCGGGAGCGGAGCGATCGGCGGAGCCGGGGCGGCGGGCTCGGCCGCCGGAGCGCGGTGTGGCATCGCCGGGACGACGGCGTTCGCCGCGGAGGTTCGCGGGGGCGCCGCGGCTTCGTCAATGGCGGCAGTCGTCGGCGGCTCGATCGCCTGGAGATGGGCATGGTCGCGATCGACGATCGACCGGCGTCCCGGCATCGCCCGCGGCGGGGCATCAGTGGTCGCGGGCGTGCCGTCCAATGACGCCCGATTCGGCGGATGGACCTCGGCGGTGGTCCGGAGCGCCGCCACGCCGGCCGCCGGGTGGTCGCTCTCCTGTTCGAAGCCGCCCGGCCTCCCAGCGGCGCGCCCGCCGAGCGTCAGGCCGGTCGCCGGGTTTTCGATCTCCTGTTCGGAGGCCCGTCCGCCGGATGCGCCGACGCGCGGATCGTCCGGGTCCGCCTGCACCGAACCAGACGACGACCACCTGGTCTCCGATGGAACAGTCCCGCCGCCGATCGGCGGCGGGAGTGATGGGAGAACGGGGGCGGCCACGATGGGGATCGCACCGGGGGCTCCTTCTTCCGGGTTCGACCCATCGTCTGCCGATGCACTGTCTTCCGCATCGGCGTTCGCGCTGCGCCGGATCCCGGCGCGTGCGCGCGGCGACGAAGCGGACGCGTGGAGGGCTCGATCAGCGCCCGATTCGACATCGGACGCCGCACCGGATTGCGGTGGCACCGGCGCCGCAGGCGCCGCCGGCATCGCGACGCGCAGCCGTGAACCGCGCTCGGTGGGCGCGACCGGATCGCCGGCCGCCGAGGCGGGATCGGCTGCCGGCGGCGCGGACGGGGAGCCGGTCGGAGGCGGGGCCGCGTCGTTCGCCGCCGCTGCGATGCGCTGCAGCAGCGCGTGGAATCCCGTGGACGCAGCGGTGTCGGCCGCCGCGGCAACGCCCGTCCCCGGCGCCGGGGCCGCGCCGGCCGCCATCGGCGCAGCCGCGGTCGTCGGATCGAATCGAACCACGGACGCGCGCCTCTACTGCTTCAGGTTGAGCGTGTCGAGCAGCAACTGGTCGGTGGTCGTGATGCTCTTCGAGTTCGCCTGGTAGCCGCGCTGCGCGAGGATCATCTGCGTGAACTCCTGCGCGATGTCGACGTTGGACTGCTCGAGCGAGCTGCCGATCAGGGTACCGCGGCCGCCGGTGCCCGCGACGCCGACGTTCGCGATTCCAGCCGCCGCGCTCTCGCCGTACAGGTTCGACCCGAGCTTCACGAGTCCCTGCGGGTTGTTGAAGTTGGCGAGCGCGAGCTGCCCCACGATCACCGTTCGTCCGGCTCCGAAGGTCGCCACGATGGCGCCCTCGGCGTTGATGGTGATGCCGTCGATTGTGCCCGCTGCCGATCCGTTCGCCGTGACCGACGAGGTCTGGGACGCGGCGTCGAAGCCGGTCAGCGTGGCGTCGCCGTTGTCGTCGAAGAGCGCCCAGGTGAAGTTGGTCGGGCTCGCGCCGTTCGCCCATGTCGGGCTCGTAATCGTCACGTCCGCCGCCGGCGTCTGCAGCAGGCCGAACGCGTCGAAGGCCACCGCGCCGGTGGCGATCTGCGACGGCGTCCCTGGGGTTCCGCCGCTGACCTCCTCGCCGGGCACGGTGACGGCGTAACTCCAGGCGCCCGGTGCGGTGTTGGTGTAGGTGATGGTCGCCACGTGCGCCGTTCCGAGCGCGTCGTAGATCTGCGCCGAGGCGCTGAACGTGTCGCCGATCGCAGCCGAGGCGTCGAGGTTCGACACCGTGCCGAACTGCGTCGAAGCCACCGGCGCGCGCAGCACCCCGGGCGGGACCGTGATGTCGCCCGGCTGTCCCGTCGTGACGATCGCGCCGGTCACCGGATCGGACGCCGTGTAGCCCTGAACCGGCCGGCCGTCGGGGGTGACGAGCGTGCCGTCGGCGTCGAAGGAGAAGTTGCCGGCGCGGGTGTACGAACGGTTCGCCGCGTCGCCGATGACGAAGAAGCCGCTGCCCTGGATCGCGACGTTGGTCGGCACGCCGGTGTTGGCGATGCCGCCCTGGCTGAAGTTCGGCGAGATCGTGCCGGTCGTGACGCCCAGCCCGATCTGCATCGGGTTGGCGCTCGATCCGCCGACCGACTGGCTCACGAGGTCGGCGAATTCCACGGTGCTGCTCTTGAAGGCGATCGTGTTGATGTTCGCCAGGTTGTTGCCGATGACGTTGAGCTTCTGCTGGTTGGCGTTGAGGCCCGAGAGGCTTGCGGAGAAGGACATCTAGACCGCTCCTTTCATCCCGGCCGGCGCGGCCGAGGGGTCCGGCACCGTGGCGAAGAACTTCGCGATCTGCGCGAGGGTCTGGTTCATCTGCTGGAGCTGCTCGAGCGAGCTGAACTGCGCGAGCTGCGCGATGAACTGGGCATCGTCCTGCGGCTGCGTGGGATCCTGGTGCTGCAACTGCGTGACGAGCAGGTTCATGAACGCGTCCTGCCCGAGCGCGTGCGGCGGGAGCGGGGCGTCAGCGGCCGGCGCTGCGGTCGTTCCGGCCGCGGGGTCGATGCGGTTGGTGCTCACCGTGGCTCTCTCCTTCGGCCGCGATCCGCGCGACGTGGCGCAGGCCGGCCAGCTCGTTCATGTGTCTCATCTCATGGCGATGGAGCGCCGTCTGGAACCTTCGCCAGGCGCGATCGCGCAGCCGCTCCAGCGCCCGGCGGCGCTGGAGCGCCGTCCGCAGGGCCTCCGCGGCGCGGGCCGCGATTTCGACGCGCCCGGCGAGCTCGCGCCGACGGAGGTCGCGATCGTGCCGCTGCCGGGCGATCCAACTTTGGTGCCACGCGAGACGCCAGGCCGGCGCCCCATCGCGCTGCACGTCGAGCAGCCGGTCGCCGTCCCGCGCGAGCCCGCGCTCGACTTCGTCGACACGTGCCGCCGCCGTCCTCGCCTCGCGCTCGGCGTCGGCGAGCGCGCGGCGCGCGTGGTCCTCGCGCTTCTGCTGCTGCTCGAGCGCGGCGGCGGCACGGAACCGGAACGTCACGTTCAGAGCGCCTCCAGGGCGGCGAGCGCATCGCCGAGCCCACAGGGGGTGTCGGCCGGCTGACGCAGGAACGCGTCGATCGCCTCCCGGTGCGCCAGCGCCGCATCGATGCGCGGGTTGCTGCCGGCGACGTACGCGCCGACGCTGACCAGATCCTCGCTGTCGCGCAGCGTCGCGAGCCACTCGCGCACGAGCCCGGCCTTCCGCCGGTGCGCTTCGCCGGTCACGGCGGGCATCGTCCGGCTCACGCTGTGCAGGACGTCGACGGCCGGATAGTGGTTGCGGCCCGCGAGATCGCGCGACAGGACGACATGGCCGTCGAGGATGCCGCGGACCGCGTCTGCGATCGGTTCGTTGGTGTCGTCGCCCTCGACCAGGACGGAATAGATCGCGGTGATGCTGCCGCCGTCGCGCACGCTGCCCGCCCGCTCGAGCAGCGCCGGCAGGAGCGCAAACACCGACGGCGGGTAGCCCTTCGCGGTGGGCGGCTCGCCCGCCGCCAGGCCGACCTCCCGCTGGGCCATCGCGAATCGGGTGACCGAATCCATCATCAGGAGCACGTTCCGCCCGGCCGCGCGGAAGTGCTCGGCGATCGCGGTGGCGGCGTGCGCGGCGCGCAGCCGCAGCAGCGGCGGACTGTCAGAGGTCGAGACGACGACGACCGACCGGGCCAGTCCTTCGGGGCCGAGATCGTGTTCGAGGAAGCCGCGTACCTCGCGCCCCCGTTCGCCGACCAGCGCGAGCACGACGACGTCGGCCTGCGTGCCGCGCGCCATCATCCCGAGCAGCGTGCTCTTGCCGACGCCGCTCCCGCCGAACAGGCCGATCCGCTGCCCGCGCCCGCAGGTCAGCAGCGCGTCGACGACGCGGACGCCGGTGCCGATCGGCTCGGCGACCGGATCGCGCGCGAGCGGATTGAGCGCAGGCGGACGCAGCGGCGCCGCGCGATCGACCTGCAGCGGACCGGCGCCATCGATCGGCCGGCCCAGGCCGTCGATGACGCGCCCGAGCAGCCGATCGCCCACCGGCACCGACAGCGATCCGCCCCTGGCCACCAGGCGATCGCCCGGTCTGATGCCGGTGACGTCGCCCAACGGCACCGACAGCAGCCGGCCCTCGCGAAAGCCGACGACCTCGACGGGCAGGCGCCGTCCTCCGGCCGTCTGGCGCAGCTCGCACACCTCGCCCACGCGCGCGCGCGGCCCGATCGATTCGACGACGAGGCCGGTGACGCGGACGACGTGCCCCGAGATCGGCGCCGGCTCGATCTGCCGGATCCGATCAACCAGGTCCGCGAGCGAGAGCCGGCTAGCCAATCGCTCCTCGCTCAGATGGCAGGCGCGACGCGTCCGGCCGCCGTTCGATCTCCCCCAGGAGCGCGGCGGCGACCTCGGAGATCTGCGCGTCGACGCCCACGTCCATCAGGCCGGCGTCCGATTCGACGATGCAGCCGCCGGCGGCGACGGCTGGATCGGCCACGACGCGAACGGCCCCCTGGACGGCGCCGTCGCCCGCCGCGGACACCGCGGCGAAGTCGTCGGGATGCAGCCGGATCGTCGCGGCCGAGGTCTCGCCATGGCGCGCGAGCGCCTCGCGCGCCATGGCGACCAGCAGCGGGCGATCGAGCGTCACTTCGCGGTGCAGGATGCGGGACGCGATCACGATCGCGAGATCGACGGTCTGGCGCTCCAGGGCCGGGATCATCCCGCTCCGCAGCGCCGCGAGCTCGCCGAGCGAGGCGGCCAGGCGGCGCCGTTCCCCCTCGCGCTCTGCAGAGACGTTCCGGGCGAGGTCGCGCTCGCCTTCCGCGTAGCCTCTGGCGAACGCCTCGCGCTGGATCTCGTCGACCGTCGGGGGCGGCGCTGGCGCAGCGGCGGGCGCCGCGGCGGCCTGCCCGATCTCGACGATCGGCGGTCCGGGAGGAGGCGCCCCCGTCGCCGGGGCATCGGGCCGGGGCCTTGGTGTCGCGTCCCGGCGCCATCCGGATCCCCAGTCGAACCTCTCGACGAGCGCGCCGCGGGCAAGCCGGGCGGCACGGCGCGACCGGTCAGACGACATACGGCTCGCCGGCGCCGGCGCCGGTGGTGATCAGACCCTCTTCCTCGAGCTTGCGGCTGATGGCGACGATCTCCTGCTGCGCCTTCTCCACCTCCCGAAGCCGCACCGCGCCCATGATCTCCATTTCCTCCTTGAGCAGTTCGGCGGCGCGCTTCGACATGTTCTGGAAGAACCGCTGCCGGATGTCCTCCGATGCGCCCTTCAAGGCGATCGTCAGCGTCTTCTTCTCGGCGCGATTGACGATCTCGCGGATGCCGACCTCCTCGATGTCCTTCAGGTCGTCGAAGACGAACATGAGGTTGCGGATGGCGACGGCCATGTCGGGCGAGGCGGTTTCGATGCGTTCGAGCGCTGGCTGGCCCACGCCGCGATCGAGGCGGTTGAACAGCTCCGCGACGGCGCGGACGCCGCCGCGCTGTTCGCGCGAGGGCCCGCCGAGCGACTTGAGACGCTGGTCGATGACCGACGAGATCCGGCTGATCACCTCGGGCGAGATGTCTTCGATGCTCGCCATGCGCATCAGGACGTCGGCCCGCATCTCGTCGGGCAGCTGCGCGACGAGCTGGGCCGCGTTGCTCGGGTTCAGGTGCGCCAGGATCAACGCGATCGTCTGGGGATGTTCGCCGAGGATGAACTTCGAGAGCTGCTGGGGATTGGCCTTCTCGAGCGTCTGGAATCCCTCGGAGGCATGAAACGACTTGATGACCCGATCGAGGATGCGCCGAGAGACGTCGGGCCCGAGCGTCTTGCTCAGGAGGCGTCTCGCGTGCTCCACGCCTCCTGCGCTGAGGTACTCCGCGGCCGACGTCATCTGGTGGAACTCGTCGAGCACCCGCTCGCCCAGCTCCGCCGGCACCGACCCGAGCGCCGCCACCTCGCGGACGACGCGCTCGATCTCGTCCTCCTGGAGGAACTTGAAGATCCTCGACGAGTGCTCTTCGCCGATCGCCAGCAGGACGATGGCGGCCTTTCGCACGCCGTTCAACGGCGGGGTCGCCGGCAGCGCCTCCATCTACCGCTCCTCCTCCGACAGCCAGGTGCGCACGAGCCGCGCGACGTGCTCGGGTTCCTCCTCGGCCACCTTGGCGATGCGGCGCGTCAGCACCGGGAGCCGACGGCCCTCGGCCCGGGCGGCCGCGCCGGCATCGAGCTCCGCCTCGATTTCGCCTTCCAGATCCGCGATCGTCTTCACCTGGCGCGGCGGTGCGGTCGGCAGCGACGTCGACGAAATCTCGACCGCGGGCGGGAGCTGCAGCGCGCGCCGCGCCATCGGACGCAGCACCAGCAGGAATGCCAGCGCGGCCAGCCCGAGAATGGCGGCGATCCGCAGCGCGTCGACGAGGCTGGCGCCGCCCGCGATCGGCGTCGCCAGCTTCTGCCACCAGGGCAGCGCCGGCGCCTCCTCGACGGGCGTTTCGCCGAACGCGATGTTCTCGACCGTCAGTTCGTCGCCGCGATCCGCATCGATGCCGACGGCCGACGCCACGAGGTTGTGGATCCGCTGCAGGTCGTCGGGGCTCCTCGGCTTCGCGGTCACCTGCACCCGGCCATCGCTCCCCGCCGCGCTCGTCCGGTCGTCGTCGAGGATGACGGCGACCGAGAGCCGGGCGATCCGGCCTCGCGGCGAGATGCGGTGGCGCGTCACCCGGCTTACCTCGTAGTTGGTCGTCTCGGTCGTGCGGCTGGCCGTCTGCGGCGCCTGCGCCGGCGGCGCCGGCGGGAGCGCGGTCGACGCGTTCGGCGGAGCGTTGGCCCGCGCCCCGGCCACGCCCTGCACGAGTGGCGAGCTGCCGCTGTCGGTGGAGGACTGCCGGCTCCGGACCACCGTTTCCGGGTCCCAGCGCTCTTCGGTCTCCTCTTCGGCATCCTCGTTCAGCCGCGCCGTCACGTTGACGCGCACGTGGCCCTCGCCGACGACCGGCTCGAGCAGCGACGTGACCTTGGCGACCAGGTCGTGTTCGATGCGGCGCTGCCGGTCGAGCTGCATGCCGCTCGCGGTGTCCGACTGATCGCTCTCCTGCGTCAGCGACCGCCCGAACGTGTCGACGACGACCACCGCTTCGGGACGCAGCGACTCGACGCTCGCGGCGACGAGGTTGGTGATGGCGGCGATCGTCGCGGACGCGAGCGGCCTGTTGTTCCGCAGCTTCAGGACGACGGAGGCCTTGGCCGGCTGCGCCTCGGCCGCGAACAGCGACTCTTTCGGCAGGGCGATGTGCACCCGCGCGCCGGCGACCTCGCCGATCGTGCCGATCGTGCGGGCCAGCTCGCCCTCGAGCGCCCGCCGGTAGTTCACGTGCTCGAGGAACTCGGTGGTGCCGAACGCCGTGCGATCGAAGATCTCGAACCCGATGCGCCCGCCCGCCGCCGTCCCGGCCGACGCGTACTGGAGGCGCAGTTCGTCGACCCGACTTGCGGCGACGCGGATGGTACGGCCGCCCTGGTCGAGCACGTACGGCACCTTGTCGCCCTTGAGCCTGGTGATGACCGCCTGGGCCGATTCGGGATCGATATCGGCGAACAGCACGCTGTAGGTCGGCGTATTGATCCAGTAGGCGGAGCCGACGACGACGCCGACGACCCCGATGAAGGCGGCGGCCAGCGTGGCAATCTGGCGTGGCGACAGCGTCGCCGCGAGGCGCTTGATGTGCGCCGACCACTGCTCGGGATTCACGACCTCAGATTGCCATGCGCATCACGTCCTGATACGCCTGGACCAGCTTGTTCCTGATCTGCACGGTGAGCTGGAACGTCATGTCGGCGCGCTGAAGGGCGATCATTGCCGTGTGCACGTCGCTGGTGCCGGCGATCATGCCGGCAACCGCGTCGTTGGCCGCCGCGGTGGAATCGTCCACCGCGGCAAGCAGCGCCTGGAACGAACCGCCCACGCCGGGGGCTGGCGGTGCCGCGGCGGCCGCCGACGGCGTCGCCGGCGCGGCCGGAGCGGGTGCGGCCGGAGCGGCAAGCGGATCGAGCATCACGGCTTTCCGAGCTCCAGCGAGCGCTGAATCGTCTCGCGGATGAGCCCCATCGCGGTGAGGTTCGCCTGGTAGGCGCGCGCGGCGCCGAGCATGTCGACCATCTCCTCGGGCACTTCGACGTTGGGGAGCGCGACGTAGCCTTCGGCGTCCGCATCGGGATGCGACGGCTCGTAGCGGCGCTTCGGGGGCGACGCATCCTCGACGATGCCGGCCACCTGCACCCCGACGGCGCCTGCGCTGCCGAGCGCCACGTCGAACGCATCGATGGGCGCTTCGCGCAGCAGGACGTCGCGTCGGCGGTACGGCTGCCCCTCGGCGCCGCGCGTCGACTCGGCATTGGCGAGGTTCGAGACGGCGACCTCCAGGCGTGTGCGCTGCGCGTCGAGTGCCGAGGCGGCGGCGTCCAGCGCCCCGTACAGCGACGGCATCACCGGCCCTCGTTGATGGCATAGCGCACGAGGCGGAACTTCGCGGCCAGAGCGGTCTGGGCCGCGCTGAAGTCGGCGGTGGCGCGCGTCAGGCTCACGAGCTCGCGATCCATCTGGACGTTGTTGCCGTCGCGGCGAATCGGCAGCCCGTCGGCTTCGCCGACGGCAGCGCCGCTCGGGCGCACGGCGCCCGCCAGATGTCCAGGTGCAGTGCGGACGACGGTCACGTCGGCGAGCTCGCTGCCGAGCGCCTCGGCGAACGATGCCTCGCGCGTGCGGTAGTCGGGCGTGTCGACGTTGGCCAGATTGCCCGCGGCCACGCTCTCGCGCACGACCGCCCGGTTCATGTAGCGACCGAGCGCCGCCATGATGGCGGAATCTGTAATGGCGTCCACGGCGTCTCCCTCGCCCCGCCACGAGCAAGAACAGATCCGCCGCAGCCGTCGTGGGGCCCCGTTGGAAACGCGGGGGAATCGCGTGCCGGGCGTCGGCCGGCCGACAGGGCGGGTCGAACGGGCGTCAGCGTCGTTCGGACGTGCGGTGGTTCAGAGGTCGGATTCCCGTGAACCGCCG
The DNA here is from genome assembly GCA_020850715.1 of Acidobacteriota bacterium. Lineage (GTDB taxonomy): Bacteria > Acidobacteriota > Vicinamibacteria > Vicinamibacterales > CAVVIG01 > JADZED01. Next base: position 12,272 of record JADZED010000069.1, on the reverse strand, counting down.
TGGCGGGACATCAGCCGTTCGATTCTGTGCAGCGATGCTTCCAGCATCTCGAGCCGCTTCTCGACCTTCGATGCCGCAGGGGACGGCGGGAGGATGGCCGCGGGATCGCGCGTGGCGGGAGGCGAACGATGGGTCGCGCGCTGGAGGATCACCCGCTCGCGGATTCGCGCGAGGATGACGCCGAGTTGCTCGAACGAGAAGGGCTTGGCCAGGTAGTCGTAGGCCCCCACGCGCACGGCACGGATCGCCGACTCGAGCGACGCATGCCCGGTGACGATCACGACGTAGCAGCCGGCGCTGGCCTGCCGCGCCGCCTGGAGCACGGCGAAGCCGTCGGCGCCCGGGAGATTCAGATCCGTGATCACCAGACCGTACCGACCGTGCGATCGCTGCAGCAGCCCGATTGCCGCGGGGCCGTCCGGGGCGCCCGTGACGCGGAACCCGAGCGACTTGAAGTACTCGATCAGCAGTTCCCGGACTCCGGCCTCGTCGTCGACGACGAGAACCTCCATGATTTCTGCGAGAACGTCGGGCGGCATCGGTCCCTTGCGTTCACCGGCGCATCAGCGTGCGTGGTCCGATCTGCGACATCACTGAGACACTTCGAGACAATATGAGACACGGCGGGCCGGCCGGCCGCGGACTCCCCGGCAGGCGCAACTCCGCGAAACCGGCAGCACGCCGACGTGCCTGCATGGCAGTCTGCGCGCGACTCTCACAGAATTGCGCGCGTCCTCACGACGCGGCCGCCGGATTGCTGCCAGGCGGCTGCCGGCCGTCCAATCGTCTCCGAGATTCATCCGGCTGGTACCCGTGTTGCTGAGGTTCACCTGTCAGAATCGGCATTCTTCGACCATTGCTGTAATCAACCCCCGTTCTGCCTCTGGACGTGCGGAATCCCCGGGATCGTCGGGCCGCCGCCGATGGCTGTCCGGCACATGGATCCGGGTGCGTGATGCCTACGTCGACTGGCTCTCCTACCGTCCTGGTCGTCGAAGACGACTCCGATCTTCGTCAGGTCGTCGTCGACACGCTCGAATCGCACGGCTTTGCCGTGGCGCAGGCCGCGGACGTCTCCGACGCGCTCGCCAGGCTCGAGGGCTTCGCCTACGACGGGCTCGTCCTCGATCTCCGGCTGCCCGACGGAGACGGCTTCGACATCCTCGACGCGGCGCGCGAGCGGTACCCGGCCATCCGCTCGGTCGTCGTCACCGGCTGCGGCGGCACGCCGGAGGCGGTCAAGGCGCTCAAGCGCGGCGCGGACGACTTCCTCGTCAAGCCGTTCCCGCTGATGGATCTCGCGCGCCTGCTGCACGACGGCATCGTTCACCGTGAAGCGATCGGCGACGAAGCGCTCCAGGACGACGCGGCGTCGAGCCGGCCGTTCGCGAACGTGATCGGCCGCAGCGCGGCGATGCGTCACGTGCTGGATCGGCTGAAGCTCGTCGCTCCGATGAACAGCACGATCCTCGTCCAGGGGGAGACCGGCACGGGCAAGGAACTGATCGCGCGCACGATCCACGAGCACAGCCCGCGCCGAGCGCACCCGTTCGTCGCCTTCAACGCGGCGGCGATTCCCGAAGGGCTCATCGAGGCGGAGCTGTTCGGGCACGTGAAGGGTGCCTTCACCGGCGCCGTGGCGGCGCGCGCCGGCCGCTTCGAGGCGGCGCACAAGGGGACGCTGTTCATCGACGAGGTGGCGTCGATGCCGCCGCCGCTGCAGACCAAGCTCCTGCGCGCCTTGCAGGAGCGCGAGTTCGAGCGCGTCGGTGAATCGCGATCGGTCAAGTTCGACGTGCGCGTCATCGCGGCGACCAACGTCGACCTCCGGGAGCTCGTCAAGGACGGCCGGTTCCGGGAAGACCTGTTCTATCGCCTGAACGTCGTCCCGCTCGCGCTGCCGCCCCTGCGCGCCCGGCGCGACGACGTGCCGCTGCTGGCCCAGCACTTTCTCCAGAAGTCGTGCCGGTCCAACGGGGTGCCGGCCCGCACGCTGCTCCAGCCGACGCTGCGCTGCCTGATGGATTACGGCTGGCCCGGGAACATCCGCGAGCTCGAGAACGCCATGGAGCACGCGGTGGCGATGAGCGGGACCGAGCGCGACATCACCGAGGCGATGCTGCCCGGCGAGGTGCGGAGCTCCGACCGGTCGGCGCTGCTGCCGCCGGTGACGATTCCGGACGAAGGCATCAACTTCCTGTCGGTGATGTCGCAGCTCGAGCGCGAGCTGATCGTGCGCTGTCTCGAGAAGACCGGCGGGAACAAGCGGCAGGCCGCGCGCCTCCTCAACCTGAGCCGGACGACGCTGATCGACAAGCTTCAGCGTCTCGGGGCCGGGCTGGCCGCCGGGAGCGCCTGATCCGCCGCCGGCAGCCACACCGCCGAGACGACGCCGCCATCGGGCCGCCGATCGACGCGGAGCTCGCCCCCCTGCGTGGCCGCAAGCCAGCGCGCGACGGCGAGGCCGATGCCGAGCGAGGGCAGCGCCGAATCGGCCCGGGCCTCGGGTGCGACGAAGAAGGCCGGCGGCGGGGCTGGCAGCCCCGCGCCGTTGTCCTCGACGCGGACGACGAAGGCGGGACCCTCGCGGCGGACGCTGATGTCGATGGCGGCGCGATCGCAGCCCGCGAGCGCCGTCTCTGCGTTCGCCACCAGATTCAGCAGGATCTGCAGCGTGCGCCGGCGGTTCGCGACCACGTACGCCGCCTCGCCGCCCGAGACGCGGATGCCGATCCGCGCCCTGTCCGCCGCGTAGCGCCGGCGATCGGCCGCCTCGCGGACGAGGGCGCCGAGATCGATGCGCGCGGCATCGAGGTCCCCATCGCGCGCGAACGCCAGGAGCTCCGTGAGCAGGCTCGACGCCCGCCGTGCGTGTTCACCGATTGTCCGGGCGCGCTTCGTCGCGTGCTCGGACAGCTCGCCCGCCGCCTCGAGCATCTCCGCATTGCCGCTGATCACCTGGAGCAGGTTGTTGCTCTCGTGGACGATGGTGGCCAGTTGCCGCGCCACCGTTGCGAGGCGGTTGGCGGCCTCGAGCCATTCCGGAGAAGGGGCGGCGGTCGACACCGCTCAACCGTAGCACGACTCCTGCCGATTACCGTGACGGCACCCACGGGGACCTGCCGCCCGCGGGTGGAGGAGGGCCATGCGCTTCCTGATCGTCGACGATTCGAGCACGATGCGGCGAATCATCATCAATACCCTGAACAAGCTCGGACACAAGGACTGTTACGAAGCCGCGAACGGGCGCGAGGGCCTCGAACGCCTGGCGGCCGCCACGGTCGACATGATCATCACCGACTGGAACATGCCGGAGATGACCGGCGTCGAATTCATCCGGGCCGTCCGCGCCAGCGAGTCGACCAGGGGCCTGCCGGTGCTCATGGTCACCACCAATGCCGCCCAGGACGACATCGTGGAAGCGATGCGGGCGGGCGTCAACAACTACGTCGTCAAGCCGTTCACCCCCGATACCATTCGGGAAAAGATCGAGAGCGCCCTCGAGGGCTGACGGGAGGCGAGGGCATCCGATGGACATTCCCCGCGAGATTGTCGCGAACCTGATCCGCGCCACGACCGATGTCTTCGAGACGATGGTGCTCAAGAGGATCGATCTGATCGATCCGGCGAAGGAGATTCCGCCACGCGCCGGCTCGCAGGTGGCCGCCACCGTCGGTTTCACGGGGCACCGCTGTGGCGCGGTCGTGTTTCACGCCGGGGCCGATGTGGCGCGCGAGATCGCCGGGGCGCTGCTCGCCATGCCCGCCGCCGAGGTGAACGGCGAGATGGCCGACGCGATCGGCGAGGTGACCAACATGATCGCCGGCACTCTTCGCACGCGGATGGCCAGCCTCGAACCGGCCTGGGCGATTGCAGTGCCCACCGTCACGATCGGATCGGATTTCGTGACGCGATACGCCACTGACGCCGCGCGCGTGCTCTGCGCCTTCGACATGGAAGGCCAGGGCATCCAGGTCGAGCTGATCCTGAACCGCCAGTGAGCCGGCTGCCCGCCGGGCGCCGCCGGGCGCGCGGCCAGCGCGCCCAGTCAGCCCGCCGCACCGCGCCGTCCGCCCGGCGGGGATCCCAGGTGCCCGTCGGGCAGCGCGCGTCACCCGCATCGTCTGCGCGCCCGGCGGGATGCCTCCGTTCGCGGCCACGCCCGCGCTTCGCGAATGACGGCACAGTCCGCCAGTCGACTGGCCAGGTGTCCCAGTGGTTCGCGACGCAGCGTGCGGGCGGCGCATCCCCGCCGGCGGCGTTGCTCGTCGCTCAGACATGCCCAATATCCTCACTCCTCGCGCCCTGCCATCGGGCGCGCGGCGCTCCGCGACGTATGCCGCGATCCACCGGGACGGGACGCTAGCCGACGGTCTGCCGGGCGATCTCGAACAGACCGGGGATATAGGCGTCGATCCGGTCGAGCCAGTCCTCGCCGAGGTGGAGGGTCGACGCCACCGGATCGGCGATCGGATCCCATTCGACGATCTCGCAGCCGAAACCATAGCGGTGTGCGAGCCGATTGGCGGCGTACGCGACCGACGCCGCGGCCTGGTGCGCCCCCGCCTGGTCCGGCGCATGGTGCCAGGCCACGGCCTCGCAGAGCGACGCGGGCAGGTTCCAGCCGCGCAGCAGCAGCCCTCCGCATCTGGCGTGGTGTTCGGCGACGACCGCGTCCACCTCTTCCCGGGTCGGCGACCCGCCCATCCGGCGAAACTCGCACGCGAGCGTCGCCAGCAGCAGCTTGCCGAGATCGTGGAGCAGGCCGCACGCGAAGGCTTCGTCGGCGGATGTGTCCGCCTCTTGTGCGATTTCCAGGGCAAGGTAGGCGGCGCCGATCGAGTGATCGACGAACCCGGGGCCGCAGATGGGGGAGATCTGAGGGTCGCGCACGCGCGACATGAGGCAGGCGGCGGTGACGACGTTGCGAACGGCGCGCGTGCCGACGCGGACGATCGCGTCGCGGATGCCCGCGATCTCGACGGCCGCCGCGCTGCCGGCCGAGTTGGCCAGCCGGATCACGCGCGCGGCCAGCACGGGATCCTTCTGGACGATCGTCGCGAGCCGGCTCGGCGACACGTCCGGATCGAGCGCCACCTGGATCACGTCCCGGGCGAGCGCGGGCAGCATCCGCCTGGCCGCGTGCCGGCTCCCCTGCCACGCGCCGGATCGCACCCAGTCGTCGAATCGAAATTCGCCAATCGTGACGCGCATACGTTGTCCGGCCCATCGAGAGCTCGTCGTTTCTCAGGTAATCGGCCGGACGCGAAGACGCTTGAATTCGGAGCCGGCCTGGCAGTTCAAGCCCGCCTCTGGTCGAGCCGATTTCCTCCAGTGACCGGACAGTGAAGGATGCCGCGTCTGCCGCCCAATTCGAGCGACCACCTTCCGCGTCCGGCGCCGTCTGCGGGCCGATCGGCCGGCCGGGATGGCGTCGGGTCGCAGCCCCTCGGCGACACCGCTTCAGCGACCGACGAGCGCGCCCGGCTGCTCTGCGCGTTGGATCACCTGTCGCAGGCCCTGGTGCTGTGCAGGGCCGACGGAACGATCAGCTACGCGAACCGGACGTTCGGGCGCGCCACCGGCATCGCGTCGGCCGTCGGCTCACCGCTGTCGATGTTCCGGGACCGGGCCGAGGACCCCTCCGCGTTCGACGCGATGTTCGCCGCGGTGAGGCGGGGAACGACGTGGCAGGGCGAGATCAGGACCCGGGGACGGGAAAACGGCGGCGGCCGGCGCGTCTGGCGGTTGGAGGCGATCCCCCTCGACGACGAAGACGGTCGCGTGCCCGGATTCTTCGTGTTCGGAGAAGACGTGTCGTCACAACGCGCCCTCGAGGCGCAGTTCCGGCAGGCGCAGAAGATGGAGGCGGTCGCGCGCCTCGCCGGCGGCATCGTTCACGACTTCAACAACATCCTGATGGTCATCCAGGGCCACGCCGACCTGCTGACGGCAATCGAGACGACCGCGCCGGAGGTGCGTGCGAGCGCGCGCGCGATTGAGGACGCGAGCGATCGGGCAGCCCGGCTGACGCGTCAGCTCCTCGCCTTCAGTCGTGAGAAGCCGGCGGCCGCGCATCGGATCGACGTGAACGACATCGTCCGCCGCATCGAGCCGATGGTGCGGAGCCTGGTCGGCGAGGACATCGAGGTCCTGGTCGCGACCGCCCGAGACGACGCCCCCGTCATCGCCGACGCGAGCCAGATCGAACAGATCGTCATGAACCTGGCGGTCAATGCCCGCGATGCCATGCCCTCGGGGGGCGCGCTCACGATCGAAACGCTGCGGCTGGCGTTTCGATCGGCGCACACCGTCCGGCAGGGTCTTCTCCCGGCCGGCGACTACGTCCTGCTCGCGGTCAGCGACACCGGCCAGGGCATCCCGTACGCGATCCAGGAGCGGATCTTCGAACCGTTCTACACGACGAAGGAAACGGGCAAGGGCACCGGACTGGGCCTCTCGACGGTCTACGGCATCGCGACGCAGCACGGCGGCCAGGTCGAGGTGTACAGCGAGCCCGGGGAGGGCACGACATTCAAGGTGTACCTGCCGTGCACCGATTCCTGCAGCGACGCGGTGCGCGACGACGAGGAGGCGCGCGCGGTCGCCGGGACCGAGACGGTGCTCCTCGTCGAAGACGACGACGATGTCCGCGGGCTGCTGCGCGACGCCCTCCGTCGCTACGGCTACCGGGTGATCGAGTCGAGGAACGGCGACGAAGCGCTGCTGTTCTCGCAGCGATACGCGGCCGACATCGACCTGCTGATGACCGACTTGATCATGCCGGGCATGAACGGCGCCGAGATCGCGGACGCGGTCGCGGCCCAGCGGCCCGGCATCCGGACGCTGTTCATGTCGGGCTACGCGGATCACGCCGTGATGCAGCACGCGACGATCGACGATCGGACGTTCATCCGGAAGCCGTTCTCGACCGATGCGGCCGTCGCCCGCGTGAGGCGGGCGCTCGACGAGCCGCCGTCCCGCCGCTCGAGCGCGACGGTCGACGACGCCGGCGGGGCATCCCGAATCCCGCCGATCGCCCCGACCGGGACGGTTGGCTGACAGGGGATATCCATGACACATCGAATCTGGAGCGGCCTGAGGGCAAGACTTGCGGCGGCGCGTCCTCCGGCCGCGCCGCTGTCGGTCCTGGTGGTCGACGACGAGGACGCGATTCGCGAGTTGATCGATCGCGTCCTGCGCGATGCCGGATATCGGACGGCGACGGCAGGGAGCGGCCATGAGGCGCTGCAGGTGGCGGCGCGGCTGGGGGCGTTCGACGCCCTTGTCACCGACCTGATGATGCCGGAGATGAACGGGCGGGAGCTGGCCGAGCGGCTCCGCCGCGACCAGCCGGATCTCAAGGTCCTGTATCTCACCGGCTACGCGGACAATCTATTCAGCGAAAGGTCGGTGCTCTGGACCGACGAGGCGTTTCTCGAAAAGCCGTGCAGCCTCAAAGGTCTGCGGCAGGCCGTCTCACTCCTCGTGAGCGGTCATGTGACGGCGGGCGCCGACGATGCATCCGGCGGTTCGGGTGCGCAGGCGGTGATGGGGACGCCCAGGCCGGCCGACGGCGAGCAGCCTCTGCTCCACGACCACGCGCGGATCCCGAGCCTGTGATGGGCGGCCCTCTGCGAGGGGCTCGCGCCGGTGGCCGCCTCAAGCCTGCGCGGCGGCGCGGCGATCGCCGACGCCGGCGTCGGCGGCCGGGGCGCTGCTGCTCGAGGAGGCCAGCACGCCGGCGAGCTGGGCGGCGAACACCGCCGCCATCCCCTGGATGGCATTGGAGGTCTCGATGCCCCCCTTGACCTCGATCGACAGCGCGCCGATGCAGCCCTGGGCGCAGACAATGGGCGCGACGATCGCGCCGGCCGCAACGCCCGGCTTCGCCATCACGATCTGCAGGCTGCCGGTGCGGTAGGCGGCGGCGGCGGCGTTGTCGGCCGCCTTCGGCACCGCGGGCAGGCGGGCGAGCGTCGCGGCCGGGTAGCCGTGCGCGAGCGCCGGCCGCAGATCGCCGCCGGCGGCGTTGCCGATCCACACGACGAGCCCGCTGGCCTCCATTGCCGCGGCCGCCCGGCCCAGCAGGTTCGTCACATCCTCGATATCGCGCGCCCGCCCGAAATCGGTGCAGATCTCGGCCGCCGCCTGGAGGTAAGTCGCTTCGCGCCGCGCCGATCCCGACGCCACGGCGACGCGCGACAGCGACAGGCTCTGGGCCGCGTCACCGGCTTCGAGGCTGGCGATCGGCTCGGCGGTCCCGCGCGATCCGCTGAGCGCCAGCACCAGGATGGCCAGCGCGCCGAGCGCCGCCGCGCCGGCGAGGGCGATCGTCTCCTGGCGGCGCAGCCGCGCCTCGAGCGCGTCGAATGCCTGCTGCTCGGCGGCACGCGCCTTCTCGATGCCGCTCGACGCGTTGGCGATCGCCGCCGCCCCCTCGGTGAAGACCATGTCGGCGGCCATCAGCTCCTGCCCCCCGCCCAGGTAGTCGCGCACCCGCGTGTCGATCGCGGTGAACTCGCCGATCGCGCTCGCCGCCTCGCCGATCGCGCCCTTCGCCTCGGCGCTCGTCGCTTCCCCGCCGAGCGCCGACGTCCCGCTGGCCGCGGCCTCGCGGTGCGCCTCGACCTTCGGCATCCAGAAGTCGCGCCCCTGGCCGGCGGCGACGCACGCCTGCTGGGCGGCGCGGAGATCGGCGAGCCGGTCGCGCACCTCGCGCGCGTGCAGGTCGAAGGCGCGCACCCGCGTCCGCGCGGCGGCCATCTGCGCTTCAGCCGTGAAGAGGAGGTAGCCGGACGCGCCGGCCGCGACGAGCGCCATCGCGCCGATCGCCAGCCGCACCACACGTGATCGCATCTTTCAGCCTCGGAAGGGAGGGCGAGCCGCGGCCAGGGTATCATATCCACGGCAAGCGGAGGTACCCGTGAGCGTGAAACGCGGCCGGCATTTCCTGCAGATTCCGGGACCGACCAACGTGCCCGATCGGGTGCTCGTCGCGATCGCGCGGCCGACCATCGATCATCGCGGTCCCGCGTTCGCGCGCCTCGCGCGCCGGGCCTTCGACCTCACGCAGCGCATCTTCCAGACCTCCGGCCCCGTCGTCATCTACGCGTCGTCCGGCACCGGCGCGTGGGAAGCCGCGCTCGTCAACACGCTGTCGCCCGGCGATCGGGTGCTGATGTGCGAGACCGGCCACTTCTCGACGCTCTGGCGCGACCTCGCCGTCCGTCTGGGCCTGGAGGTGGACTACGTGCCGGGCGACTGGCGCCGGGGGGTCGATCCGGAGGTGGTCGGGCAGAGGCTGGCCGACGACGGCCGCGGCGCGATCAAGGCGGTCGCCGTCGTCCACAACGAGACGTCGACCGGCGTGACGAGCCGGATCCCCGCCATCCGGCGTGCGATCGATCGGGCAGGTCATCCCTCGCTGCTGCTGGTCGACACGATCTCGTCGCTCGGATCGATCGACTACCGTCACGACGAGTGGGGCGTGGACGTCACGGTCGGCTGCTCGCAGAAGGGGCTGATGCTGCCGCCGGGCCTCGGCTTCAACGCGATCAGCGCGAAGGCGCTCGCGGCATCGGCGAACGCGCGGATGCCGCGGTCGTACTGGGACTGGGCGCCGATGATCCGCGACAGCCAGGCCGGCTTCTTTCCCCATACCCCCGCGACCAACCTGCTCTACGGGTTGTGCGAGGCGGTCGACATGCTCCTCGAGGAGGGCCTCGCAAACGTGTTGGCCCGGCACGCTCGGCATGCCGAGGCGACGCGCCGCGCCGTCCGCGGGTGGGGCCTCGAGATCCTGTGCGCCGTTCCCGAAGAGTACAGCAGCGCGCTGACGGCGGTGGTCGTACCCGATGGCTGCGATGCCGACGCCTTCCGCGCCGTCGCGCTCGATCGGTTCGATCTCTCGCTCGGCGCGGGGCTCGGCAGGCTGAAAGGGCGCGTCTTTCGCATCGGCCATCTCGGCGATCTGAACGACCTGATGCTCGCCGGGACGTTGTGCGGCGTCGAGATGGCGCTGGCCGCGGCGGACGTGCCGTTCCGTCGGGGCGGAGTGAACGCCGCGCTCGAGTACCTGGCGGCGGCGCCGGTGGCGGTCTGAGCCGCCGTCACGCCACGATCGACGTCTCGCGCAGCCGCGCAATCTCGGCCGGGGCGAAGCCGGCCTCGCCGAGAATCTGATCGGTGTGCTCGCCGAGCATCGGCGCGCGCCGGTCGGCCACTGGCGGCGTCTCGCTCAGCTTGATCGGCGATCCGAGCGAGCGGATGCGCCCGAGCGAGGGATGGTCGGTCTCCACCACCAGCTGGCGCGCGGCGACCTGCGGGTCGGCGAACACCTGCGCGTAGTCGTTGATGGGTCCGCACGGGATGTCGTTGGCCTCCAGGAGGTCGAGCCAGTAGCGGCGCGGATGCTGCGACAGCACCGCCTCGATCTCGGCAGCCAGCTGCTCGCGGTGTCCCACGCGGCTCGCGTTGTCGCCGTACGCGGGCGATGCCAGCCAGTCGCGCCGATCCAGCAGCTCGCAGAGCCGCCGGAAGATCCGCTCGTTGGCCGCGCCGAGCGTGATGTAGCCGTCGGCGCAGCGGACGGCCTGATATGGCGCGTTCATCCGGTGCGCGGATCCGAGCGGCCCGGGCACGCCGGCCCCCGCGAAGTACTCCGTTGCTTCCCACACCGACAGCGCGACGCCGGCGTCGAGCAGCGACGTGTCGACGAGCTGGCCCAGGCCGGTGCGGCGCCGGTACTCGAGCGCGGCCAGGATGCCGACGAGCGCGAACAGGCCTGCGCCGAGATCGGTCACGGGAATGCCGGCCTTCACGGGTGGCGCGCCCGGCTCGCCGGTGACCGACATGATCCCCGCGGCCCCCTGCGCGATCAGGTCGAATCCACCCTTGCGGCGGGACGGCCCGGTCCGGCCGTAGCCCGAGATCGACGCGTAGATCAGGTGCGGATTTCGCGCGCGCAGCGCGTCGTATCCGAGCCCGAGCTGCTCCATCGCTCCCGGCCGGTAATTCTCGATTAGGATGTCACTCGAGCGCGCGAGCCGCTCGACGATGCCGCGCCCGTCGATGCTCTTCAGGTTGACGACGATCGACCGTTTGCCGCGGTTGACGGCGTTGAAGCTCGGGCTGTCGGCGCCGGCGGCACCCGGCATCTGCCGTGTCGAGTCGCCGCCGGGCGGCTCGATCTTGATCACGTCGGCGCCCAGGTCGGCAAGCTGCATCGCGCAGAAGGGTCCGGCCATGACCTGCGTGATGTCGAGCACGCGGAGGCCGTCGAGGGCGGCGGCGCGGGACTGAGCCACGATGACGACCAGAGTATCAGATGACCAGTCGGCCCGATTCGACATCGACGGACCGATCGCCATCCTGACGTTCGACCGCCCCGAGGCGCGCAACGCGATGACGTGGGCCATGTACGACGCGCTCGCGGCGGCGTGCGAACGGGTGGATCGAGACGAGGCGCTGCGCGTGCTGATCCTGCGGGGCGCGGGCGGCAAGGCCTTCGTCGCCGGCACCGACATCTCGCAGTTCAGCGGGTTCCGCACCCGCGAGGATGGCCTGCGCTACGAAGCGCGGCTCGACGGCGTGCTCGATCGGCTCGAGCGGGTGGGGAAGCCGACGATCGCGCAGGTGGAGGGCGTCGCGGCCGGCGGCGGCTGCGCGATCGCGCTCACCTGCGATCTCTGCGTCGCCACGCCGGAGTCGGCCTTTGGCGTGCCGATCGCGCGCACGCTGGGCAACTGTCTGTCGGCCGCGACCTGCGCGCGGCTGGTCGATCTCATCGGGCCCTCGCTGGTGAAGGACATCCTGTTCACCGGCCGGCTGGTGCCGGCCGCCGAAGCGCTCGCCGCACGGATGATCGGCCGCGTCGCACCGGCCGGCGGGATCGAGGCGGCGGTTCGCGCGCTCGCCTCTCTCATCGCCGCGAACGCGCCGCTCACGCTCCGCGCGACGAAGGAGACGCTGCGGCGGCTCGCCGTCCAGCGGCGGCTGGCGCCCGGCGCCTGCGCCGACCTCATCGAGCTGTGTTACACGAGCGAGGACTTCCGGGAAGGGGTTCGCGCATTCCTTGAGAAGAGAAAGCCCGCCTGGACGGGACGCTGAAGGTGCCCGGCGTGCCGGGGTGCCGGAGTTCCGCCCTAGTCCCAAAATAAGCGCGTTTGCGGCTCGGCTGACGACGCGAATCGCGATGCGCGCGCGGCGCGAACCTTGCCCGCCGGCTCGATGTCCGGTCGCAGTCTCGCTCGATTGTCGTGCATCTGGTG
>JADZED010000068.1 GCA_020850715.1 Acidobacteriota bacterium | reverse complement strand
CGAAGAAGCCCTTGATGAGCGGCGTGTTGCCGTCCTCGGAGGTGAGCGACGCCAGCATGTGCATGTGGCGCCAGCCGACGCTGTCGACCGTCCGCATGTTCGAGCCGTGGATGTCGGAGATCGTCGGTCCGCGCCCCCAGCTCTTGCCGCTCGTCGTCAGCTCCACGTACACGCAGCCTTCAGACGGCCCGCCGCTGAAGAGCGCGTCCGCCTCGCTCAGCAGGTCGGAGTGATCGGTCATGAACTTGCGCAGGCCGATGTCCATCCGCTCCTCGTCGCCCTCGGCCACGTAGATGACGTTCACCGGCAGCTTGCCCCACACGGCCCGCATCGTCCGCAGCGCGTTCAGCTGCGCCATCGCGGCGCCCTTGGAGTTGACCGAGCCGCGCGCCACGATCACGCGCGACGCGCCGGGAACGACCGCCTCCTCCCCACTGAGGATCCGCGCCTCGAACGGCGGGGCAATCCAGTTGTCGGGCTGCGTCACCGGCATCGTGTCGTACATCACATAGAACACCAGCGTCTTCGGCGCGCCCTCGTCGCACTTGGCGAAGACCACCGGGTTCCCCGGCGTGCCGTATTCGGTGATGCCGGTGTCGTAGATGCGCGAGGTCTGGCATCCGAGCTCCTCGTAGAAGCCCTTGACCATTTCAGCGCTCTCCGGAATACCCTCGCCGCTGTTGGAGATGCTCGGCTGCCGGATCCACTCCTGGAGGTTCCCGACGTGCTCGTCGATGTGTTCGTCGACGTAGGCGAAGGCCTGCTGCAACTCCGGCGGCAGCTTGCTGTAGTCGGGCTTGAAGTTCGGGTCGGCGGTGCCGAACGGCTTGATGTTCAACGCCGGCCTCGCCGGCTGGACCGGCGCGGGTGGCGGCGGGGCCGCGGCCTGTTCAGGGCCCGACGAGCATGCCGCACCGGCAAGGGCGGCGCTCACGAGGAAGGCGGGGATCGGCAGTTTCGTCCGCATCGGTATCTCCCTGGAACGGTGACGTTTCAGTGAGTATACACAACGGACGAGCCGCAGGCGTCGAATCGGCCCGAGGCTCGCAGGCGCCCGGAGCCGATCCTGCTACTCGCAGTTCACGCAGCGATGGCTGTTCTTCGAGCCGAGCTTCTCGAGCAGTTCCACCGTGTCGACGAAGGGCGATACGCGCTGCACCGGACCGTTGGCCATGTCGGCGACGGTCTGGCCGCTGCGCGCGACGGCGGTGACGTCGGCGCCCTTCGAGACCAGATACTTGATCAGCTCGTTGTCGCCGCGCGCCGCCGCGTGATGCAGCGGCGTGTAGCCGTCGCTGTCGCGCGCGTTGACGTCGGCGCCCAGTTCCTCGACCAGGTACTTGGCGGCCGCCATCCACGCATCCGGCGCGTGCTGATGCGCATTGCCCGCGAAGCCCTCTCCGTACTCGAGGCCGGTGGCCGCATGAATCGGCAGCGCCCCCGGACCACCGTAGGGGATCGGCGGGAGCTTGCTCTCCGCCCGACCCGCGTCCTCATACGGCCTGCCGTCGCGCCCGACCGGCACGCCGTACCCGACACCCGACTGCGGCTCCGACAGCGACTGGCTGCCGCCGCCGTTCGGCTCGGGCTGGCGGCCGGTTCCGCCGCCGCCGTTGCCCTGCGGCCGCTCGACGCGGTTGATCTGGGCCGGAGCGATGTTGGGAATATTCGGGTCGGCGCCGTACTTGACGAGCAGTTTCATGGCCTCGACGTCGACGCCGTAGGCCGCCCGCCAGAATGCGGTCGATCCATCCGTGATTGCCAGGCCGCAATTGCTGTTGCCGCAGCCGTTGTAGACCAGATACCACGGGTGGGAGATCGTCCGGGCATTCACGTCGGCGCCCTTCTCGAGCAGCGCCTGCAGCACGTCGAGATAGGTGGCCTTCTGCTGGTCCATCTGCTGCGGCTGCGGGAAGCGGGTCTTCGGCTGCCACTTGGTGTTGATCACGGCCCAGAGCGGGAAGACGCCGTTGCCGAGACCGTCGGCGTTGATGGCCGCGTGGCTCGGATCGGCGCCGCGATCGATGAGCTCCAGCGCGGTGTCGAACTGGCCGTTGATGATGGCGATGAGCAGCGGCGTGGTGCCGTCGCCACCGTCGGCCTGATCGATGGATGCGCCGCCGTCGAGCAGCGCCTTCACCGATTCGACATAGCCCTGTCTTGCCGCGTGCATCAGCGGCGTGAGGCCGCCCTTGCTGAGCACCGACGGGTTCACTTCCTCGCCGTTGCGCTGCGCGACGCCGCGGAACTCACGGACGGCCTCCTCGGGCACTTTGCCGGAGACGAACATCTCCCGTTCGGCCTGGTAGATCGCCTGCATCGGCACCTGGTCTTTCATCCTGGTCTGGAGCTGAAGGGCCGCGCGGTCCAGCGCCGATCGCTCCGGGACGTCGACGATGGTCGAGGCGATCGACGGGTCGGCGCCGTGCGCGATGAGCGTCCGGATCGCGTCGGCGCGGTTCTGCGAGGCGGCGAAGATGAGCGGCGTCTGGCCCCACTCGTGCTCTTTCGCGTTCACGTCGGCGCCGGCCGCGACGAGGGCGTCGATCAACTCGACGCTGCCGCCCTCGGCCGCCAGGTGCAGCGGGGTGGCGCCGCCGGGGCTGGTGCGCGCGGAGACATCCGCGCCGGCCTCGATCAGGCGCTTGCCCACAGCCGCGTTGCCGTTGCGCGCGGCGATATGGAGCGGCGTGTAATGCCCGACGCGGGTGACCGCCGATGCATCGGCGCCGGCGTAGAGCAGCATGTCGGCCAGCGCGGCGTCGCCGCGGTCGGCAGCCCAGTGCAGCGCCGTCATGCCATCGGGCTGCGCGGCGTTCACGTCGGCGCCCTGCTTGAGCAGCGCCTTCAGGGTGTCGGGCTCGCCCTTCATGACGGCGTCCGCCACCGGCGCCGGCGCCGGCGCGGCCGACAGCGACACGGTCAAGCTGCACACGGCAGCCAGCGCCGTCAGCGGAGTGCGGAGTTTCATACGCCCTCTCCCGTCTAGAGGCCGGCGGTCGCCGTGGAGGCCGGCGCCGACAGCGACATCTCGCCCGACGAATTGCCGAAGCTCTGCAGGTCCTCCACGCCGATGCCGTGCAGGAGCGTCAGCATCATGTTGGCCATCGGCGTCTCGTCGGCCGCCTTGAGGTGCACGTTGCCCTCGAGCAGACCGTTCGCCTTGCCGAACAGGATCAGCGGACAGCGGCGGTGGCTGTGGATGTTCGCGTCGGCCATCGCGGAGCCCCACAGGATCAGCGTCTTGTCGAGGAGGCTCTTCTCCCCCTCCATGGTGTTCTTCATCTTCTCCAGGAAGTACGCCATCTGGCCCAGACGGTAGTGGTTGATCTTGTTGAACTCGAGGATCTTGTCCATCGAGTTGCCGTGGTGCGAGGCCGGGTGGAACGGCTGCGTCGAACCGCTGCCAGGGAAGACGCGATTGATAGAATCGCGGCCGGTCTTGAACGAGATGACGCGCGTCGTGTTGGTCTGCAGGGCGAGCACCTGCAGATCGAACATCATCTGCATGTGCTCGTGGAAGCTGTCTGGCACGCCAATCGGCGCATCGGGCAGTTCGCGCGCCTCGCCGCTGCGGTTGTGCGCCTCGACCGCCTCGATGCGGCGCTCCAGCTCGCGCACGTCGGTCATGTACTTGTCGAGACGCTGGCGATCGGCGGCGCCGACCTCCTTCGAGACGCGCGTCACTTCGCCGGCAATCCAGTCGAGGATGCTGCTGCGCGTCTGGCGGCGCCGCGCGCGCTCCTCGGCGGTCCCGCCGGCGCCGAACAGCATCTCGAACGCCACGCGCGGGTCGCGGATGCTGGGCAGCGGCTCGCTAGGCGACGCCCAGCTGATGCAGTCGGTGTAGGAGCAGGAGTAGTTGTACTGGCAGCCGCCCGCCTGATCGAGGTTCTCGATGCACAGCTGCATCGAGGGCAGCGGCGTGTCCTGGCCGAACTTCTTCGCGTAGATCTGATCGAACGAGGTGCCGGCGTGCACGTCGGAGCCGACCGTCTGCTTGCAGTGCGACTGGGTCAGGAACACCGCGGCCGACCGGAAGTGATCGGCGCCGATCTCGGGGATCGACTGCGCCTCGGCCATCCGGGCGTCGGTGTTGCTGACGACGGTCAGATAGTCGCGATACGGCTCGAAGGCGGTCAGCGGGTTGTCGGGCACCAGGGTGAAGCCCCTGCCCGTCTGCTCGGGCGCGTAGAGGAACCTGGTCGCCGCCAGGTTGTTGCACCCGGCCAGCCCGTGAACCTCCTCGACGCAGACCAGCCGGGTCCGCTCCATCGCCGCCGCGTGCAGAACGCGCCCGCCATGGCGGGCGGGGACCATGGCGTCCAGGAACGGCAGCGCCACCGTCGCACCCACCCCCCGCAGGAACGTCCGCCGCGGCATATGTCGTTGCGTAATGAAGTGCACGTGTGCCTCGTCTGTGTGTGGGTTGATCGACTGCTCTTGGCTGCTCCCTACTCTTGGCCGCTCCCTAGCGCCTCGCGACCGCGCCCGTGTCTTCCGTGGTCGAGACCGGCTGCACCTTCCGCAGGCGGAACGCGCCGCTGTTCACGACGCCGAGGATGAAGGACGACAGCGTGTAGCCGTCCTTGGCCGCACTGGCCGCGATGGCGCGGATCGCCGGCTGGTCCGCCACTTCCATGCGGCGTCCGACGGCATAGGCCATCAGGTTCTCCGTGAACGTCCGCACCAGCGGAATCGGCCGCTTCAGCAGCGCGGCGGTCAGCTCGGACGGCGAGGTAATCGAGGTGCCGTCGTAGAAGTCGCCGCGCGTGTCGAGCGGCGAGCCGAACTCGCGCTCGCGCCATCTCCCCGTTGCATCGAAATTGTCGAGCGACAGGCCGATCGGGTCCATGAACCGGTGGCAGGCGTTGCACGTCGGGTTGGCCCGGTGCATCTCCATCCGCTCGCGCGTCGTCAACTGCTTGCCGTCCTTGGTGCCGGCGGTCTGTTCGAGCGCCGGCACGTTGGGCGGCGGCGGCGGCGGCGGCGTGCCCATCAGCACTTCCATCACCCACTTGCCGCGCAGCACCGGCGAGGTACGCGTCGCCAGCGAGGTCTGCACCAGGATGCTGCCCTGGCCCAGCAGGCCGCGGCGGCGGGCATCGGGGTACGTCACCTTGCGGAACTCCTCGCCCGCCACGCCGGGAATTCCGTAGTGGCGCGCGAGCCGCTCGTTGACGAACGTGTAGTCGGCAGTGAGCAGGTCGAGAAAGCTCCTGTTCTCGCGCACGGCATCGTTGAAGAAGCGCTCGGTCTCTTCGATCATGTCGGCCGCCAGCTCGAGATCGAAGTTCGGATAGGCGACGACATCGGGATGGAGCTTGCTCACGTCCTGCAGGCGGAGCCACTGGTAGGCGAACCGGCGCCCGAGCGCGTCGGCACGCGGGTCGGCCAGCATCCGGCGCGCCTGCTTCTCGAGCACCCCCGGCGCCGACAGCCTGCCGCGGGTCGCCAGATCGAGCAGCTCCCGATCGGGCGGCGCGCCCCATAGGAAGAAGGAGAGCCGCGAGGCGATGTCGAGATCCGCCACGCGGTAGGTGCCAGTCGCCGACGCCCGCACGGTGTCGGGCGCCTGCTCGAGACGGAAGATGAAGAACGGGCTGGCGAGCAGCGCTTCGAGCGCCGTCCGTACACCGCCCTCGAAGCCGTCCGCCCTGGCGCCGGCCTCGTACAGCGGCATCAGCCGATCGACTTCTTCCTTCGTCATCGGCCGGCGGTAGGCCTGCGTGCCGAGCCGCGTGAGGATCTGCTCGGCGCAGGGGCGCTCCTCGGCCTGCGTTGTCGGCCGGCAGCTGAAGATCTTCGCCCGGCTCGGCGTCTCCGAGATCCCGGTAATCTTGTACGGCCCCTTGATCACCAGGGTGCGGACGTGCGGCAGCGTCGTGATGCCGGGACCGCCGGAGGGACCGCCGGCCTGCGACCAGTCGTGCGGGCGGATCAGGTCCTCGTAGGGGCCGTCGGTGCGGCGCACCCATGCGGCGGTCACGCGGTGCTGCCCGGCGCGCACGAAGATGCGCGGCGTATCCACCGGATCGAATCGCCGGTCGTCGGCGCCGCCAGACGGCGCCACCTCGTAGGCCAGCAGCCCCACGCGCTCGCCATCGATCGAGACGTCGACGTCCTCGAAGCGCGCACCAGACCCCGACGATACGGTCGCCTCGAGCACGTACTCACCATCGGCCGGAAATACGTGGTCGGCGACGATGCCGCCACGGGTGCCGTAGGGTGTGCCCTCGACGTGGTCCCACGGATGCTGCGAGTCGAAGTTCGGCGCGGTGTAGGTGGTATCGAGCGTCGAGGCGTTGCGATCGCCCACGGCCATGCGGCTCACGGCCGCGGCAGCGTTCAGATAGGAATCGAGGAGCGTGGGCGAGAGCGCCTGCGCGTCGGCAATGTTGTCGAAGTTCGCGCTCAAGGTGTCGTTCGGCAGCCAGTCGCCCGCGCTGACGTCGAGGTCGAGCAGGTTGAAGATCGCCATCTCGTACTCGGCGCGGTTCAGACGCTGGAAGCTCCGGTTGCCCGGATTCGGCCTGGCCGCAGCGCCCGTATCGATCGAGGTCTCGAGGTAGCCGACCAGGCCGTCGAGCACGTCGGGCGCCGGCCGCGACGCGCGCGGCGGCGGCATCAGGCCGGCTCGCAGCTTGCGAATCATCTTCTCGGCGGTCTCCACGTGCTGCGGCGCCTGCGCGACATCGAAGTCGGTGAGAGTCAGTTCGCCGTGCGGTTGCTTATTACGCTCGTTGTGGCACGTGGCGCAATACCGTTTCACGATCGCCGAATAATCGTCGGCACCCATGCGGTGCGACACCGCGGGCGTCGGGCTCGTCTCGACCGCGCTCGTAACGGCGGCCGGCACTGGCGCGGCTGGAGCGGCGACTGGCGCCTGCACTGCCGGCCTCACAGCCGGCCCCTGCTGTGCGACGCCGACCGCGGACGCAAGCGAAACCCCGAGAAGCGCGAAGAAGGGGGAAACGAAGTGAGATCTTTTCATGTGAGATGCTCGTGAAGAACCTCTCGGCACGGCGCTTAAGGGCGAATATTACACGAGTTACGGGCCTGCAAACACGATTTTGTCCGCAAGTCCGCGCACCGTGCTCACGCGCCGTCTCATGCGTCCAATCCCGACTTTTCCCGATGGTGACATTTTCGAAATCCTTGCGAAAATCGAGCGCAACTCTCTGGCGCTGGAGCCCTTCCCCGCCGTCCCGCTCGAGGCGGCTCCCGTTACCTCGGCAACCGGCGGGTGCTACCGTGCTTTGGGGCATATGCATGCCTCGCATCATTCAATTAACGTCGCAAATGGCGAATACGTCACAGGGGCGACGATGTCGGGAACACGACGCGATGTTCGCGAGATTCCGTCGCTTCAGGCGACGGTGCGGTTATCGCAGGTAGAGTGCGGGCGGGAGCCGATCGACCAGCAGTCCACCCCGCCGCGCGGCGATCCGGACGGCGCCGTTGTTCTCGCGGACCGCGAAGACGATCGCGCCGCCGCCCACCGCGAAGGCGCCGCGCCCGGCCGAGCCGGTCGCCACCGCGTCGGTGAACTGCACGCGCGAGGCGAGCGCCGTCATCCGCCGGCCGTCGAATGGCTGGACCCAGACGCCGTCGGGCCGTGCGAAGAACAAGAGACCCGGCGGCGCGTAGACCGCGTTGAAGATCGCATGCGCCGGCGGATCGGCGCGGTCGGCAATCGGCGTGCGGGTGCCGACGGCGATCGATCCGGCCTGCAACCCGGTCTCCGCGGATGATCGCCCCAGCGCCAGGAACAGAAAGCGGTCGCCGTCGGGCATGAACGCCGGCCAAGCGTGCCCGACCTCGCCACGCGCGGGATCCACGGTGGTCAGCGGCACGGGCGCGCCGCCTGGAGGAACGCGGAACAGCCCGCCGCGTGCATCGGGCGCATAGATGATGTCGCCCTTCGCTCCCCACGCGCCGCCGCGCGGCGCTGGAGCGGCCGCGATCGTCCGGACACGGCCGCTCTCGAGCGATGCGGCGTTGAGCGTGCCGCCGGCAAAGAAGGCGAGCTCGGCGCCGTCGGCCGACCAGAACGGCTCGCTCGCCTGCTCGGTGCCGGCCAGCCGCCGTGCGGGCGCGCCGTCGATCGGACGCAGCCACAGCGATCGGACGCCATCGGAGACAGCCACAAACGCGATCCGGCTGCCGTCGGGCGAAGCCGCCACCGACGGCACGCCTCCTTCGTCGTCGGCGAGGGCGGGCATGACGCCAGGCTCCGGCGCCCAGGTGACGATGCTCCCGGCGGCAGCGATGCGCGATCCGACCATCGCCGCCACCAGCAGCGCCGCGGCCGTGCACACGGCGACGATCGCGCGCTCGCGGGTCGCGCGGCGCGCCCGGCTCGGCCCGGGCAGCGGCAGCCGGCCTCCTCGCGCCGCGACCGGCGCGACCGCGGCCGACCCGCGGCCACGCCTGCCCAGTCGCTCGGCCCAGCTCAGGGCGGCGGCCAGCACCGCGAAGCCGACGGCGATAGCCGGCCCCCGCGGCAGCCACCAGAAGCTGGCGCCGCGGCGGAGCGCGACGAGCAGGGCCGCGTTCGAGAAGAGCACGGCCGCGATCGCGGGCGCAGGCAGCCGGCGGAGATAGGCCGCCGCCGGGATCAGCACGGCGTAGGGAAAGACCGGCAGCGCACGTTCGGGCGACTGATACAGACTCAGAAAGATCATCGCCGGCGCGGAGGCCAGCGTGAGCGCGCGGTCCGCGCGGTCGCCGGCGCGCAGGCCGAACGCGGCGAAGATCCAGAAGGCGCCGAAGCTGCCGTAGATCTGCGCGGCCGCGAGCACGGCCGCCCAAGGCGCCGGTCCGAGACCGGGAATCCACTCGCGGAGCAACGAGAAGCGCGTGAGATACGCGGCATCGCTCGTCGCGTAGCCGAACCAGGTGTGCAGGGCGAGCCGCAGAGCGAGCCATGCTGCCGCCGGAGCCGCAACGAGCAGGAGGTGCCGCACCGCCAGTCTGAGCGTGCGCGGCGAGCCGAGCCACGTGTACAGCGCGTGGATCGCGGGCACCAGCAGCACGCTCTCCTTCACCGCCGCGCCCGCGACCAGCCACGGCAGGGCCGCCGCACGGCGGCCGGTCAGCAGCAGATAGAGCGCCGAGATCGACCAGAACGCCTGCACGGGATCGGCGACGAGCAGCGGATCGGCGAGGCTCTGGAGCGCGCCCCACGTGAGCCAGTAGGCGCACGAGGCGATCGCGGCCACCCGGCGCGAATGGTGCAGATGTTCGGCGACGAGCCACAGCGCGGTGGCCGCCCCGGCATGAAACAGCGCGCCCGACACCAGGAACGCGTCGAGCGTTCCGAGCGGCAGCACCGACGCGAGCATCGGCGGCAGGATCCGGAAACAGTGGAAGGCGCCGCAGTCCCGGATCGGGAAGAAGGCGTGCATGAGGTAGTACCGATACCGTTCGCCTCCTTCCGCGATGGTGTAGGGTATGGCCGCCCGCAGCACGGCGGCGATCGCGAGGTTGAACAGGAGCGGCAGCGTCACGGCCGGATCGCGTACACACGCCCCTCGCCTTCCGTGTGCACGAGCGCCAGATGGTCGCCGTACGTGGCGAGGCGCGCCTCCACCGCCTGCCACTCTTCCTGCCCGTAGTAGTCGGCGTGAACCACGAGCCGCGTGACGCCGGCCGCGACGAGCGCGTCGATGCTCCGGCGTTCGGGGAACGAGGCGAGCGTCTCGTACAGTTCCGCGTGCCACGGCGGCCGGATTCCGCTGTAGCCTTCGATCGTCTTCTGCCAGTGTGCGGTCGAGTGCAGCATGAAGGTCGTATGGCGCCGCTCCCATGCGCCGAGGCTGCGCGGGCTGGCGAGGGGCAATTCGGCGACGACCATGGGCGCCGGCTGCGTGGCGAGCCAGCGGTCGACGGGCGGGATGTCGACGCGGTACTCCTCGGTCTCGAGCGGCGAAGCGAACTCGGCCGCCATCAGCAGCACGATCGCCGCGGCGAGCACCGCCCGCCGCGGGCGGCCGGTCGCCGCGGCGAGGCGGTCGAAGCCGAGCCCTGCGAGGACGGCGAGACCGAGGATGGCCAGCAGCATGAAGCGCGACGGCACACGGATGAAGTTCAGCCCGGGCAGCCAGTACACCAGCGGCCAGAGTCCGAGCGGCGGCCCGAGCGAAAGCCAGACGGCGACAAGCGTGACGAGCGCGTAGAAGATCGTGGCCCAGGCCGCCTCGACCGCCGTTCCGGGCTTGTCCGGCCGCAGGCGGGCGTCAGAAGCCGGCCTCCGCCGCACGATCACCCCGAGCACCGCGACCACCGCCAGCAGAACGGGCAGATACCCCGGAAACAAGTACGCGTCCGCCCGGGCGTTCACGGTCGACTCGAAACGTTCGAGGATCCACCCGTGCACGTACGACGGTGATGCGCCGAAGCTCGCCCAGCTCGACGCCCAGTTCTCCAGCGTCCGCCGGAGCCCCATCTCGCGCTGCACCAGAA
The DNA here is from genome assembly GCA_020850715.1 of Acidobacteriota bacterium. Taxonomy (GTDB): domain Bacteria; phylum Acidobacteriota; class Vicinamibacteria; order Vicinamibacterales; family CAVVIG01; genus JADZED01. The sequence goes on along the minus strand of JADZED010000068.1, from coordinate 51,120 downwards.
GGTACGGAATCAGCATCAGCGCCGTCGGCAGCAGCAGAAGGACGCCGGCGATGCCGGCATCGCGCAGGCGCCGGCCGGCCGCGATCGGCTCGCCTCTCGCAACCGCGTAGATCGTGAGGCCAAGCAGCGACAGGAGCAGGAAGACGGCGCCATGTCCGCTCGTCAACGCCTGCAGCGTGAAGAGGCCGAGCGTCCAGTGGAGGTCGCGCCGGCGCCCGTGCGACAGATAGGCGTGCGCCGAGGCGAGCGCGAAGGGCACCCATTGGATCGTGCCGAGGTGCAACTGCTCGAGGCGGAAGAAGCGCGGCGGCGAGAAGCCGAAGACGACGCCGGCGATCAGCGCGCCGGTCGCGCTGACTCCGATCCGCCGCGCGAGCAGGTACGCGCCGGACGCGCAGAGCACGCACGACAGCAGCGCCACCAGGTTCATGGCGAGCACCATGTTGCCGGTCATCCAGAGGATCGGCGCTGCGAAGAACGCACTGCCAATCAGATTCTCGGAATAGGCGAGCGTGCGCGGCTCCGGATAGTAGATGTTCGCGTCGAAGATCCGCAGCGGCTGGCTGACGAACGCGTGCGCGTCCCATGCCAGCGTCCACATGAAGAGGTTGGCATCGGGGCTGGCCGACATCACGCGGCTGCCCGGATGGACGCTGAGCGGGAAGGCCAGATACAGCGTCAACGCGATGTAGAGGACCGCCGCCCGCACGTCACGCGGATCTTACCCGGGAATCGGATCGCACGGGTCGCTTCGCAACCCGCGCGGGAGGCGGCGGGGCGCGGCAGGCTTCGCCCCGCCGCCCACGGGTTGGACGCTCAGTGCAGCCGCTCGCTCCAGACGACCTTGGCTTCCCGCCACTGTTCCTTCAGGATCGTCCACAGCACCTGATCGAGGTACTCGCCGTTCTTCAGGAACGATCTGCGCAGCACGCCCTCCTGCACCGCGCCGAACTTCCGGAGTGCGCCGTTGCCGCGGCCGTTCCGCACCGCGGCCCGCGCCTCCAGCCGATGCACGCCGACGACATCGAACGCGAAAGTCGCCATCAGTTCCGCTCCTTCCTGAAACGCGCCGCTCCCCCAGTAGGGCGAGCCGATCGCGAAGCCCCACTCCGCAGTGCCGAAACCGGGCTCCAGCTCGCGCAGCTGAAAGATGCCGATCGCGCCGTCCGACCCTTCCAGCGTCACCGCGAAGCACACATACGCGCCCGCCAGCCGCTGGCGCTCCGCCCATACGATGAATCGCTCGAAGCCCTCGACCGTCGCCGGCGGCGGTGAGATGAACCGCGACACGTCCTCCGTGGTCAGCATCGCAAAGAGCGAAGGCGCATCCGACACCCGCATCTCGCGCAGGATCACCTGTCGCCCGCGCAGCACCGGCAGCGCACCGCGCCAGCCGGCAGCGGCAACCGTTGTCACGGACGCCGCGAGCGTCTCCGCGATGCCGTCCAGGTCCGCCCGGTAGGGCATCTTCTCCATGACTAGAAGCCCTCGATCGGATCGGTGACTGCCGCGTCCTCCCCGACCGGCGATGCCGGCTCGCCGAACTCGTCGTCGACGCTCGGCCCGGGTGCCAGGTCGACATCGTCCGGATACACGATCTGGTCGCCGCTCGAACTGCCCCACGTGACGTCCTCGTCCGTACCGGTGCCCCAGACGATGTTGTCGCCCTCGTCGGCCGTGCCCCAGACGATGTTGTCGCCCTCGTCGGCCGTGCCCCAGACGATGTTGTCGCCCTCGTCGGTGGTGCCCCACACGACGTTGTCGCAGTCGGCGCCGCCGCAGTCGGTGCCCCATACGACGTTGTCGCCGCTATCGGCCGTCCCCCAGACAATGTTGTCGCCCGCGTCGGCCGTCCCCCAGACGATGTTGTCGCCCTCATCGCCCAGCGTCTTTGCGGAGCCCCAGACGATGCCGTTGCCCCATGCGTTGGCTGCCGGCCGGATGACTCCGCCGGCGATCCGGTGAGTGCCCCAGATGATCTTGCGGCCCCACACGCGCTGCGCCGGCATGCGCGCGCCCGCAGGCGTGTTCGCGAAGAACTTCGCCAGGCGCACCGCCCCGAGCGTATTGAGGAAGCCGGCGCCCTGGCGCAGCGCGCTGTAGCCCGGGTACTCCTGAGCCGTGAACTGCAGGATCGCCTTGATCAGATTCGGCGTCAGCGCGGGGTTCGCCTGGAGCATCAGCGCAACGGTGCCCGACACGACCGGGGCCGCCATGCTCGTGCCGCTGAGCGTGAGGTAGGGCTTCGATCCGAGGAGCGGCCTGCCGTCGAGCAGGTACGCGCTCTTGGTCTCGTAGAACGTGCTGCCGGGCGACGCGAGCGACACCGTTCCGGTGCCGGGCGCCACCAGGTCCGGCTTTGCGAGGTAGTCGATGCCGGTCGGCCCCGAGGAACTGTAGGCCGCCATCGTGTCGTCATAACGCGTCAGCGTGCCCATGGTGCTCGATGCGCCGACGGTGAGCACCCACGGCGCGTTGCCCGGCGCCGTGATGGCGCCGTACTGCAGGTCGCCCGCCGCGTTGCGTCCCATGTTGCCGGCAGCCGCCACGACCGTGATGCCGCGATCGGTCAGCGCCTTGGCCGCAAGCGTGAGCGGATCGGTCCAGTAGGACTCGTAGACGCCGGCGCCCACCGACAGGTTGACGACGCGGATGTTGTAGGCGGCATGGTGCTGCGCCACCCAGTTCAGCGCCGCGATGATGCTGCTGATGGTGCCGGCCCCGTCCTGATCGAGCACCTTCAGCGATACGAGCGAGGCGCCGGGCGCAATTCCCGCCTTTTCACCGCCCGAGTCGTAGCCGTTGCCTGCGGCAATGCCGGCCACGTGCGTGCCGTGTCCGTTGTCGTCGTACGGCAGGGGGCGTCCGTTCACGAAGTCCACGAACTTTGCGACGCGCTGGTTGCCGTAGGGGTAGAGACGCGACGAGGTGCTGGTCAGGTCGTCGTGCCAGGCCGTGATCCCGGAATCGACCACAGCGACGCCGATACCCTCGCCGGTATATCCAAGGCCGTTCCGGACGGCGCGCGCGCCAACCGCGACGCCGGTGCGGAAGTTGGTCGTCTGGATCGGGCGGTCGTAGTGGATGCGGAAGATGTCGGGCTCGGCCTCGAGCTTCTTCAGCAGCCCATTGGGCAGATCGAGCACCTGGCCGGCGATGACGTCGAGACGCCCGCCGCGCGCGAACCTGCGGAAGCGCGCCGGCACCTGCGCGCCGGGCATGAGCGTAACGATGACGCGGGTAGTGAGAACGGGATTGGCTTCCCGGGCGCGTCTGGCGAGCGCGCGATCCAGCTTGTAGGCTTTGGCGGGAGCTCCCGGGACGCCGGCGCGCGCGCGTCCCGCCCGCCGCGGGGCGGCATCGACGGCGCCAGAGATGCCAAGGGCCAGGAGAAGCAGCGCGGTGCCGATGGGACGGAGTCCCCAGACCGCCTTGCGACGCACAAGCGACGATAAAGTCATATATTGACGCAACAGCAATCTTCCAGCCAACAACGATCTAATCCACTTAACATCTTTGTTTACCGACAGTTATTGCACGATTTTGATTTTGTTGGTGAAACGCCAGATTGTGTACTGATTTAGCTCATCATCGAAACCTCCTTATCGTAGAAAGCCTTTTACAGTATATATTTACAATGTTTTGCGGTCCAGTGTCAGAGTTGAACACATGAAGATCGTTCATGAACATATAGTTCTATATTGTTCGTTGTTGTCTTATGACAATTCAACAGCTGATTCGACCTGAGAGAGAGGTTCGTTCTTCTTCTCGCCGATCTTCCGTCGCGCACGCGGAAGGACGGACCGACCGACCCACGGTAGGCGTCTTGCAGCCCCCGGACCGGCGCGGGACCTCGCGGCTCCGGCGGAACCTCCGCCCGGACGAAGCGGGAACCACAGACTGGAGGCAGCGATGAAGCAGGCGGGCGCCCTGGCGATTGCGGCGGTGGCGGCACTGAGCCTCACCGTCGGCGCGCAGACCAACGTCGCCGGCGAACGGTTCACCGCCCTGGCGGTGAACATGACCAACGGAGGTTCCGGCACGGTCGAGATGGTCGTGAACCGGTGGTCGACCGAAGCGGAGCGCGACCGGCTCGTCTCGGTCCTCATGAAGCAGGGACCGGAGAAGCTGCTCGACGTCCTCGAGGAGATGCCGCGCGTCGGCTACATCCGCTCCGCCGGCGGTCTCGGGTACGACCTGCACTATGCCCAGAGAACGGCGGAACCCGACGGCGGCGAGCGTGTCGTTCTTGCGACCAACCGGCCCATCGACTTCTGGGAAGCGGCCAACAGTCCCCGCTCGATCCAGTACCCGTTCACCGTGATCGAGCTCCACCTGAACGCCCAAGGGGAAGGCGAAGGCAAGCTGTCGCTGGCGACTCGCATCACCGGCGACGAAGAGAGCAAGATTGTGACGCTCGAGAATTACGACACGCAGCCGGTGCTGCTGCGTTCGGTGAAGGGCGTCCCGCTCGGGCGGTAGCCACCTGCCCGAGGCCGGAACGAAGACGGCCGTCCTCGTCGGAGGACGGCCGCTGGCGTGCTTCTACTTGATGTTTTCTTGCAGGATCTTCTTGACGTCCGCGGCGTGCGAGCCCTCCGGCGCAAGCTGCAGGTACTTCTCGAGGTCGGGCTTCGCCTCCTGCTGCTTCTGCAGTCCCATGTTCGCGTAGCCGCGGAAGAAATAGAGATCCGCGGTGTCGGGCCACCGGCCGATGAGCTTGTCGAGCAGCGGAATGGCGTCGGCCTGCCGCTTGCCGTTGATGAATTGGATCGCCATGTTCACGAACGGCGCCGAATCGGTGAGCGTCGTGTAGTCGACCTTCTGCAGGTAGCCGGAGGCCTTCGGGAACTGGCCGAGCTTGATGGCACTGTCGGCGGCGAGTTGCAGCATCGCCGTGTCGTCGGGCGTGCCGACCAGTGCGGCGTCGAGGTACTTGAGGGCCTCCGCGGTGTTGCCTTCACGGCCATAGGTGAACGCGACGTAGCGGTTGATCGAGGTCAACTCGGGATGCGCCTCGAGCACCTGCAGGTACTCGGTGCGGGCGCCCGCAAGATCGCCGGCCTGCGCCAGCGCGGTCGCCTTCTCCAGCAGTTCGGGGCTGGCGTCGTTCTTCGAGACGACCGAGATCTTGTCCGATTTGCCCTCGGCCACGTTCACGTCCTGCCGCACCGTGACGTAGTTCGGCGTCTCGACGACCATCTTCCACGCGCCGGACTTGATGTTCTTCGCCTCGAAGTCGCCGTTGCCCTTCCCCTCGACGGTGAGGCTCGCGTTGGCCGCGGGGTTGACGAGCGTGATCTTCGGCTTCGGCACGTTCTTGCCATTCTCGTCGACCACCTTGCCCCGAAGCGTCCCGTTGCCTTTCAGGTTCTCGGGCACCTCCTGACCGCGTACCGGCGCCGGGAGCACCAGAAGCAGCGCGGCGAGCCCGGCGAGCCCGATGCGGAAGTTGAACGTCATGAGCGCAGATCCTCCTTCAATCAATGGAATGGCGCCGGAGAGACGGCGCCATTCCCCGAATCATACCGTAAGGATGCCTTCGGGCCGAATGATCTCTCGCGGGCTCCGACCCGCCACGCGGCCGCGCGTCACACGGCCGCGCTACAGCGCCGCCAGGATGAGGCCGCCATCGACCTGCAGCGTGGCGCCCGTGATGTACGAGGCTGCATCCGAGAGGAGAAAGGCCGCGGCGCGCCCGAATTCCTCCGGCGCACCGTAGCGGCCGAGCGGAATCGCGGCCGCCGATCGGCTCCGCTCGACCTCGACCGCCACGCCGGCGCGCGCCGCGTTGGCGGCGTCGAGCGCGCGCAGCCGGGCGGTATCGATCCGTCCGGGAACCAGATGATTCACCCGGATGCGGTCGGGGGCGAGCTCCGCAGAGAGCGTCTTGGCCAGCGCCGCCACCGACGGCCGCAGCACGTTCGAGAGCGCGAGATTGGCGATCGGCTGCTTCACCGACGAGGAGGTGCTCATGACGATCGCGCCGCCGCCGCGGCTGCGCATCGACGGCGCCGCGAGCCGCACGATCCGCACGGCGCCGAGCACGAGCGAGTCGAACGCCTGGCGCCACGCGTCGTCGTCGAAGGCGAGCGCGGCGCCGGCCGGCGGCCCGCCGGTGTTGGCGAAGACCAGATCGACGCCGCCAAGAGTGTCGATGGTGGCGCGGTGCCAGGCGGCGGCCGCATCCGCGATCGCGAGGTCGGCCGCGACGGCGAGCACCGGCGCGCCCGTCTCGCGTTCGATGCCGGCCGCGGCATCCGCAAGCGCCCTCCGGTCGCGCGAGGCAATCGAGACGCGCGCTCCCTCGCGGGCCAGCGCGCAACGGCGAGGCCCAGCCCGCGACTCGCCCCGCCGACCATCGCGATCCGGCCGGTGAGATGGAGATCCACGCCCCATTGTAGGGGCGGGCGGGCCGCGGAGCCGACAACGGTCTGCTCCGCGGCGTGTGTCGACTAGGCGGCGGGATCGACCGTGACGAACAGGCTCGTCCCGTCGCGGCGAATCAGCAGGAGCACCGGCCTGTCGCCCGATCGCTGGACGGCCGCGCGCAGTGCGTCGACCGAGTCGACCGGCGCTCGGTTCGCCTGTTCAATCACGTCGCCCGGCCGGAGCCCGGCATCGGCCGCACGGCCGTCGGGGTCGACCTGCTGGACCACGAGCCCCTTGGCCTCGCCGTCCAGGTCCAGCCGGCGGGCAAGTTCCGGCGTCAGCGGCGTGACGGCGATACCCAGGGCGACGGTATCCTTCGTCCCGCCGTCGCGGCTCTCGCCGCGGGCGCTCATGCGGGGCGCCGCCTCGTCCAGCTTGACGCCGAGCGACTGCTCGCGTCCGTCGCGGATGACCGTGAGTGTGGCGTTCGAGCCGGGCGTCGATGCCGCCACCTCGTTGCGGAGGCCGTTGGAATCGCGCACCGGCTCGCCGTTGAACGCCGTGATGACGTCGCCCTGCCGGATCCCGGCGTGCGCCGCCGCGCTGCCCGGCGTGACCGCCGACACGATGGCCCCGCCGGCCTCCTTCAGGCCGAGGCTCTGCGCCATGTCCTCGGTCACCTGCTGCACGGTCACCCCGAGCTGGGCGCGCGTCACCTTGCCGGTCGTGCGCAACTGCTCCATCACACGTCGCGCCATGTTGGCCGGAATCGCGAAGCCGATGCCGATGTTGCCATCCGACGTCGACAGGATCTGCGAGTTGATGCCGATCAGCTCGCCGCGCACATCGACCAGCGCGCCGCCCGAATTGCCGTGGTTGATCGGCGCGTCGGTCTGCAGGAAGTCTTCGTAGCTGCCGTCACCGACCGAGGTCGATCGCCCCTTCGCGCTGATGATCCCCATGGTCACCGTCTGACCAACGCCGAGCGGATTGCCCACGGCGAGGACGACGTCGCCGACGCTGACGGCGTCGGAGTTGCCGAGCGCGAGCGGGCGCAGGCCGGAGGCATCGATCTTCAGCAGCGCGAGGTCGGTCGGCGCGTCGGCGCCGACCACTCGCGCCGTGTAGCTCCGGCCGTCGGTCATCTCCACGCGGATGCTGTCGGCGTTGTCGATCACGTGGTTGTTCGTCAGGATGTAGCCGTCCGGGCTGACGATCACGCCGGAGCCCATCCCCCGCATGCGCGGCGCGCGCGGCGTCTGTCCGCCGCGACCCGGCGTGTCGGACGGATCGCCGAAGAAGCGCCGGAAGAAGTCGTCGCCCTGGAAGTCGGTCGGTGTCGCACGCTCCTTGCCTTCGACCCGGATTGTCACGACGGCCGGTGCGACGACCTTCACGACGTCGGCGTAGGAATCGCGGCGGCCGGCCGCCGGCTGCTGCGGATCTGGCGCGGCCGCGACCACGGCCGAGGCTGGCGCGGGCGCCGCCGCCGCGGCCGTCCGCGCTGACGGCGCCGACGCCAGCGCGTCGACGGCGTACCACGCGCCGCCGGCGAGCAGCGCCAACGCCGCCACTACCGCCGCGACGGCGGTCCGGGCTCGCCCGCTCAGTCGTCCGAACAGGGATTCACGGATGTTCATTGGAGTCATCCCCCTCTCGAACCGATTAGACGGCCGGACGCCTTTCAGGGCCGTGACGTGATCGTTACAAACGTGAAAGGTTTGGAAGACGGACGATGAAGCGGGCGCCGCGGCCCGGCTCGCTCTCGACGTCGACCCGGCCGCCGTGCGCCTCGATCACCGCCTTCACGAGGCTCAGCCCGAGCCCGAGGCCGCGCTCGGCGCGGCTGCTGTCGCCCCGATACAGGCGATCCCAGATCCGCGGCAGGTCGTGCGCCGGAATGCCCGGGCCGGTGTCGGCCACGCTGAAACGCGCTTCACCGGCGCCGCCGCGGACCTCGACGTCGACGCGCCCGCCTGGCAGGGTGTACTTCAGCGCGTTGTCCAGCAGGTTGGCGGCGACCTGTTCCAGCCGCGGCCGATCGGCCGAGACGACCACATCTCTCTCCAGCACGCCTGCCGCGAGGGCGACGCCCTTGGCCTCGGCGACGTCGCGGTAGAGATCGACCGCCCGCTCGATGATGTCGGCGAGCCGCACCGGCTCGAGTTGCAGGCGCATGGTACCGCTCTCGGCCTCGGAAATGTCCATGAGCGTGTCGAGCATGACGAGCACCCGGTCGCATTCTTCGACGCAATCGGCGAGCGCGTCGCGGTAGCGCTCGGATTCGGCCGGACCGGCCAGCGCCAGCTCGGCGGTGCCGCGGAGTCGCGTGAGCGGTGTGCGCAGATCGTGCGACACGTTGTCGAGCGCGCCGCGCATGGCGGCCACCAGCCCCTCGATGCGATCGAGCATCGCATTGAACAGCCGCGTCAGCTCGTCGAGGGCGTCGCCGCTGCCGGCCTCGGGGACGCGGGCGTCGGTCCGGCCGGTGCGCGTGATCCGCCGGACCGCATCGGTGAGGCGGCGAATCGGCTGCACGGCGCTGCGTGTGGCGAGCAGTCCGCCGACCGCGGCGACCAGGAACGTGAGCAGCGTTACCAGGCCGATGGCCGCCCGGAACCGGGCCAGCAGCGCCTCGCGCGCCTCGGTGCTCTTGCCGACCTCGACCAGCGTGCCGTCCGGCAGGTAGGCGGAAGCCGTCTCGAGCGAGGTGCGCGCCCACCCTTCCGGATTGCTCAGGACGACCGCCTCTGAACCGCGATTCGCCACCCGGACGTACAGCCGCTCGGGCGCCACCTGCTGCTCGGCGCTCACCGTCGCCGTGAGCGCGCCCAGGCCGCCGCGCGCGTACACAGCGGAGTACTGGCCGAGCTTCTCCGCGATGATCTGGCGATCGCGCTGCGCCAGCGATGTCGCCGTGTAGACGTAGGTGAACGAGACGATCGCGATCCATCCGGCCACAAACAGCGTCGCGTACCAGAGCGCCAGCCGGAGGCCGAACGCGCGCGCAAAGAGGCCCTTCACCGGATCACGTACCCGACGCCGCGAACCGTCTGCAGCAGTTTCTTCTCGAATGGCCGGTCGATTCTCTCGCGCAGACGGCTCACCAGCACGTCGACGACGTTGGTCTGCGGATCGAAGCTGTAATCCCAGACGTGCGACAGGATCATCGTCTTGGAGAGCACCGTGCCGGTGTGCCGCATCAGGTACTCGAGCAGCGCGAACTCCCGCGGCCTCAGATCGATGGGAACGCCGCGGCGGACGACGCGGCGCGACAGCAGATCGAGCGTCAGGTCGCCGACGGTGAGTGTGGTGGGCTCCGGCGTGCGCGACGCGCGCCGCACGAGCGCCTGGATGCGGGCCAGCAACTCGGCGAACGCGAAGGGCTTGGTCAGGTAGTCGTCGCCGCCCGCCTGGAGTCCCCGGACCCGATCGTCAACTGATCGCCGGGCGCTGAGGATCAGCACCGGCGTCAGGATGCCCGCAGCGCGCATGGTCTCGATCACCGAGAGGCCGTCGCGTCCCGGCAGCATCAGGTCGACGACGGCGACGTCGTAAAGGCCGCTGCGCGCCGCTTCGAGTCCCTCCTCTCCGCCAGACGCATGGTCGACGGCGAAGCCGGCCTCGCGCAGCCCGCGCGCGACGAACTCCGCAATGGCGGCGTCATCTTCAACGACAAGCGCGCGCACGCTCCTAGTGTACCCGCGCACGTGCGCGCGAACCGGCGGAGGTCAGCGGCTGGCCTGGACGGCACGGGCGTTCCGGACGGCCACAAAGCCCATCACCGCGTTCGACAGCACCATGACGGTCACCGCCTTCGCGCGGCGGTTGCCTCTCCACAGGCGCTCCGCGAAGATGATCGACACGGCGGCCGCCGAGGCCTTCACCGCCCAGAGCTTCGCGGGATGGCCGATCGCCCAGCGAACCAATGGGTTCGATTCGGCCGCACCGTGCGCAAGCCCGCGCGAGGTCGAATACCCGTCGTAGGCCTCGAGCGCAATGAAGCCGGCGTACAGGGCGGGCAGCGCCGCGGGCCGTCGCGCCCGACTCGGGCCGATCGCGAACGGCGGGATGTCGAGCATTCGGGCGTTGAGCGTGCCGTCCTTCAGCAGGCTGCGGTCCATCGGCGCCTGGACCGCAGTCGCCGGCGGGACGACCGGGGCGGGGACCGGCGCCACGGCCGCTGCGGCCGGAGACCTCTGGCTGTCGGCCTGCCGTTCCTGCGCGCCGGCCGGGCGCGCGGCGGCGAGCACGGCGACGATGCCATACGCGACCGCGAGCGACAGACTCAGACAAAGCCGTGAGCGCAAGTCAATGTCCCGGACGGATCCATTGTTCCAGCGGGTCGGACGCAGGGACGGCCGGCAAGCCGCGGGTGGCCGTGCTGCGGTGCCACTCGATGGCGCGCGCGACCGCGTCCAGCACGCGCTCGCGCGCGAACGGCTTGACCAGGTAGTCGACCACGCCGCCCCGCAGGCTCACAAACGGCGGTACCGCATCGTCGGCCGTGGCGAGCACGATGGCTGTCGCCGGAACCTGCTCGCGCAGGCGATCGATCAGCCAGCAGCCCCCCTTGCCGGGCATCTGCACGTCGCATAGTGCGACCGCGAAGGCGTGCTCCGCCAGCAACGCGAGCGCGCTCTCCGCGCTGTCTGCTTCGTGGACCGTGTAGCCGGCCGGCACCAGCCAACGCGCCAGCAATTCGCGAATCCTGGACTCGTCATCGACGATGAGAACCGCGCTCAAGCCCACCTCCTCTGAGCCCCCGCCCCGCCGGCGGAGGAGATTGTCGCTGAACCTCGTGAAGGCTGCCGGCCGGCAGGAGCGAAGCCGCCTGGACGAGGCCGTCGGCCGTGAACGGTGTCTCGAGGAAGGCCTCGCCCTCCCGCCGGAGCCGCCTGTCGAGCAGATGGTCGATGTTCCCAGCCACATGGAGCACCTCGAGCCCACCGGGTCTTCCAGACTTCGAGCGGGTCGACACACTTCGGGTCCCGGCGGGTGGCGCCGATGTGAGCAGATTCGAGAAGTCGACGACGATCGGCGACTTGCTCAGGAGGCGCAGCACCTCGGATTCGCACCGGACCGGCGTCGGTCCGCCGGCCGTGCCGCCCTTCCGGCGGTGCCGGTCGTTGGCGGTTGGCGGAGCGGGGCACGTCCATGTCCGAGATATCGGCTGACGCCGCGGCTGATGCAGGGCATCCGGCATCATGCGGCGAGACTGCCGGCGTTCGCGTCGAGCATGCGTCCGCCCGCGCTTCCGCTGAAGCGTCCTGGCCGCCGGCGCCGCGGGCGACTCCACCAAGGAGGCGCGCCGCCCGGCCCGATCGCCGATATCCAGCAGATTCCGGCAGGGTCGGCCGATCAGGGCGGGAACGACGCCTACGCCTCCGGAATCCGGCCGGCGGCGGCCGCGCGATCGGCTGTTGGCTCCCGGGGGCCGGGTGCTGCGGATGATCGGGATCGGGCCGCACGGTCTCGCCATTCGCCGCCGCGCCTGCGCTGAGCGTGAAGACGATCACGTATCGCACGCGGCGGCTTCTGAAGCGGCAAGCGCGCGGCAACGCCGAACCGATGCGCCATGCGATCGATCACGGCGTGGTCGATCGCTGAATCGACGGCGCGCTCCGAACCACGTGAACCTCATGAACCTCGTGAACCCCGCGAACCTTTCGTAGTACCCTTGGCGATTCCGGTCCAGCCCGACCGCGATGCCTGCCGGCGCCTCGACCTTGCGCGCAACCTGTTCCCGTCGAGCGCCCCTGGCGTAACTGGGGTGAATGGGGATCTCGTGAAGCTCACATCACTGCTGCCGCCCATGTTCGCCGTTCTTGCACTTGCCCGTCCGTCGGCGGCGCAGGTGTCGCCCCCGGCCGCTCCGGTGTTTCTCGGCGGCGTTCCCTCGGGCGCGCGGACGGCGGAGGCACCGGTCATCACGATCGTCGACGCGATCACCCGCGCGCTCGAGCACAATCTCGGCGTGCTCACCGCCGAGCATGCCCTTGGCGGCGCGCGCGGCACGCGCTGGACGGCGCTGAGCGACCTGCTGCCCGACGTGAGCGCGCGCATCGCCGAGACGCGGCAGAAGATCAATCTCGCCGCGTTCGGCTTCGGTTCATCTTCGGGCGGGCCTTCGTTTCCGGCCGTCTCGGACCTCGTGGGACCGTTCAACGTGTTCGACGCGCGGATCTCGGTGACGCAATCGGTTCTCGATCTGCAGCAGCTCAACGAGATGCGCGCCGAGACCCACGCTGTCGCCGCGGCGCGCTACACCTATCAGGACGCGCGCGGACTTGTCATCCACGTCGCCGGCACGCTGTATCTGCAGGCGCTCGCGGCGCAGGCGCGCGCCGCCTCGGCGCAGGCCCAGGAAACGACGGCGAGCGCGCTGCATCAGCAGGCGGTCGACATGAAAGCCGCCGGCCTGGTCGCCGGTATCGACGTCCTCCGGGCCGAGGTCCAGCTCGCCACCGAGAGCCAGCGAGCGACCGCGGCGGCCAACGACGCGGCGAAGGCCAGGCTGCAGCTCGCGCGCGCCATCGGCCTGCCGCTCGGCCAGGCATTCACCCTCGATCCCGCGCTGCCGGATCTGCCCGCACCAGAGGTCGATCTCGAGGACGCGGTCGCTCGGGCCTATGCGACGCGCAACGATTATCGCGCGGCGCTCGAACGCATCACGTCTGCGGAGGCCGCGCGGAGGGCCGTAATCGGCGAAGCCCTCCCTTCGCTGCGCGTCGACGCCGATTACGGCGCCATCGGCCTCCGAGCGCGCGACGCGCTCGGCACCTACAGCATCAGCGGTGCCGTGAGCGTGCCGATCTTCAGCGGCGGCCGGACGCACGGGCGGCTGCTCGAGGCCGACGCCGCGTTGCGCCGGCTGAATGCCGAGGCCGAAGACCTCAGAGCCTCGATCTACTACGAGATCCAGAACGCCCTTCTTGATCTGCGGGCGACCGCCCAGGAGCTCGAAACGGCGACCAAGGGGCGCGATCTTGCGGCGCAGCAGATAGTGCAGGCGCGCGATCGTTTCGCCGCCGGCGTCGCCAGCAACATCGAGGTCGTCCAGGCGCAGGAGGCAGTCGCCGCCAGCAACGAGCAGTACATCAGCGCCTTGTATGGCTACGACCTGGCCAAGGCGGCGCTCCTCCGGGGAATGGGTGACTCGGAGGAGACGCTGCGCGCCATCATGGGAGGATCACGCTAGATGCCCGCCTTTGCCAGGCATCCCCGCTTCCGTCTGGTGGCCGGGCTCGCCGTCGTCGCGGTGGTCGTCGTGCTCGTGTGGATGTGGATTGCCTCGGGCCGCGAGAGTACAGACGATGCGCAGATCGACGCGCACGTGACCCCAATCGCCGCACGCGTCGCAGGCACGGTGGCGAAGGTGGCCGCCGAGGACAACCAGCGCGTCGACGCCGGTCAGGTGCTGGTCGAGCTCGACCCGCGCGACTTCGAGGTCGCCGTCGCGAAGGCGCGCGCCGAGCTTGCCGACGCGGAAGCGACGGCGCAGGCCGCCCGCAGCGGGGTCCCGATCTCGACCACCACGACGGCGGCCAACGTCACGACGGCGCAGGGCTCGCTGATCCAGGCGCGCAGCGGCGTCGACGAAGCGCAGAAGGAGATCGAGGCGGCCCAGGCGCGCGTCGCCACCGCACGCGCGAAGGAGCGCGAGGCGGAGGCCGACGCGGCCAACGCAGCGAAGAACGTCGAGCGACTGCGCGGTCTGCTGGCGAAGGACGAGGTCTCGCAGCAGCAGTTCGATGCCGCCGCGACGACCGCCGACGCCCAGCGGGCGGCCGTCGATTCGGCCAGAGCCCAGGTCACCGAGGCGGAAGCGGAGCTGCGTGTGGCCGAGAGCCACCTGGTGCAGGCCCAGGCCGGCGAACAACAGGCGCTCGCCGGCCTGCGGACCGCGCAGACGGGCCCGGAGCAGGTCACGGCCATGCAGGCGCGCGCGCAGGCGGCCGAGGCGGGGGTCTCGCTGGCCAAGGCGGCGCTCCAGCAGGCGGAGCTGAACCTCGGGTACACGACCATACGCGCACCGTCGGCCGGCGTCGTGAGCCACCGCTCGGTGGAGGTCGGCCAGGTCGTCCAGCCCGGCCAGCCGCTGCTCGCGCTGGTTGCGATCGAGGATGTCTGGGTGACCGCGAACTTCAAGGAGACGCAGGTGGCGGACATCCATCCTGGCCAGCGCGCGACGGTGAAGGTGGACGCCTTCGGCGGCCGCACCTTCGAGGGACACGTCGACAGCGTCGCCCCGGCCACCGGCGCACGGTTCAGCCTGCTGCCGCCGGAGAACGCGACCGGCAACTTCGTCAAGGTCGTGCAGCGTGTGCCGGTGAAGATCGTGCTGGAGCCGGGACAGGACCCGGAGCATCAGCTGCGGCCCGGCATGTCGGCCGAGCCGACCATCCATCTGCGATGAGGAACGTGAATGGATTCGAGGACCTGAGGACTCGAGCAATGAGCGGCCCTGAGTAGCGCGATCGATGCCTGACAATTCGCGAGTCCCAGAATCCTCGAGCCCTCACGTTCCCGCGGTGAATCCCTGGATCGTCGCCGTCTCGGTGATGTTCGCCACCTTCATGGAGGTGCTCGACACCACCGTGGTGAACGTCTCGCTGCCGCACATCGCCGGCAGCCTCTCGGCGAGCATCGAGGAGGCGACCTGGGCGCTGACCTCGTACCTCGTCGCCAACGCGATTGTGCTCCCGATGACAGGATGGCTGGCGACCACTTTCGGCCGCAAGCGGCTGCTGATGCTGTCGGTCGTCGGCTTCACCGCTTCCTCGTTCCTGTGCGGGCTTGCGCCCAGTCTCGGCGCGCTCGTGTTCTTCCGCGTCTTGCAGGGCGCCACCGGCGGCTGCCTCCAGCCGCTATCGCAGGCGGTGCTGCTCGAGGCGTTCGCGCCCGAGGATCGCGGCAAGGCTATGGCGTTCTGGGGCCTCGGCATTGTCGTCGCGCCGATCCTCGGGCCGGTGCTCGGCGGATGGCTCACCGACAACTACAGCTGGCGCTGGGTCTTCTACGTCAACATTCCGGTCGGCATCGCGTCGATCGTCATGACCAAGCTCTACATCTTCGATCCGCCCTACCTGCGCGCCGGGCGGCGCAGCATCGACTACTGGGGCATCGGAATGCTCGCCGTCGGGATCGGGGCGCTGCAGATCCTGCTCGACAAGGGGCAGCAGGAGGACTGGTTCTCCTCGCGCTTCATCACCTCGCTGGCCGCGGTCAGTGTCGTGGCGCTCCTGGCGCTCGTGGTGCACGAGCTCATGACCGACGATCCGATCGTCGACCTGCGGGTGTTCAAGGCGCGGACCTATGCCGTCGGCGTGTTCCTGATGGCCATCGTCGGCTTCGTCCTCTACGGCAGCATGGTGCTGCTGCCGATCATGCTGCAGACGCTGCTCGGCTATCCGCCGCTGCAGGCCGGAATCGCGATGGCGCCGCGCGGCATCGGATCGTTCTTCATGATGCCGATTACCGGTCTGCTGATCGGCCGGATCGATTCGCGGAAGCTGCTCACCGCCGGCCTGCTGATCGGCGGCATCACGCTCATCTGGCTCGGCGACCTCAACCTGCAGGCGGGCTACTGGGACATCTTCTGGCCGCAGCTGGTGCAGGGCGTCGGCATGTCGCTGCTCTTCGTGCCGCTCACCACCGTGTCGATGGACCCGATTCCGCGCGAGCGGATGGGCAACGCGACGAGCCTGTTCAACCTCATGCGCAACATCGGCGGCAGCGTCGGCATCGCGACGACCAACACGATGCTGGCGCGCGACAGCCAGGCGACCGCCGTGGTGCTCGGAGCCAACGTGACGTCGTACGATCACGCCGCGCAGGCGATGCTCGAGCGGATGCGCGACGCCTTCATGGCCGCCGGCGCCGATCCGGCCACCGCCGCCCAGCGCGCGTACGCGGCGATGGCCGCCATGGTGCAGCGGCAGGCCGCGATGATCGCCTTCGTGAGCATCTTCCATCTGCTGGCGGCGCTCTTCATCGTGTTCGTTCCGCTGGTGCTGCTGATGAAGCGACCGCGCGCCGGCGGCGGGCCGGTCGGCGCGCATTAGTGGTCCGTCCGCGCTGAACGTGGACGGACCACTGGAACGCCGGCCGCCGCCTTTCGCGAAGCACCGGGCTCCGCGCCTTCGCCGCGCCGACCGCCCGACCGGTTGTACACTGGCGCCGTGCGGCGGTTCCCCCTGGTACTCGTGCTGGCGCTGGTCGCCGCCATCGCGGATCCGAATGTCGGCACCGGGACGGCCGGCCTTCGCTCCGGAGGGGTCGTGGCGATCCTCGGTGCGCAGAGCGCCGCTCCGCCCCCTTCTTCCGAATGGCTCGCCGGCGTCCGCGCCGAAGCGCTCGCGCGCGGCATCGCGCCGGCCGTCGTCGAAGCCGCCCTGGGGAATCTTCCCGAACCGCTGCCGTCGGTGATCGAGCGCGACCGCGCGCAGGCCGAAGTCGTCGAGACCCTCGAGCAGTACATCGCGCGCCGGGCCTCGCGGCGGACCGCCGCCGCCGGGCGGACGCACCTGATACGGCATCGGGCGCTGCTGGCGAAGGTCAGTCGCCGCTACGGCGTCCCCGCGCCGCTGCTCGTGAGCATCTGGGGCATCGAGTCGAACTACGGCCGCTTCAGCGGCGTTCGGCCGACGGTGGCGGCGCTGGCGACGCTGGCGTGGGATCCGCGGCGGGCGGCCTTCTTCCGCAACGAACTGTTCAGCGCGCTCGAGATCGTGAACCGCGGCGACATCGAACTGGCGAAGATGCGCGGCTCATGGGCCGGCGCGATGGGACAGGTGCAGTTCATGCCGTCGAGCTACCTGCAGTACGCCGAGGATTTCGACGGCGACGGCCGGCGCGACATCTGGGGCACGCCGGCCGATGTGTTCGCCTCGATTGCCAATTACCTCCGGGGCCACGGGTGGGTCGCCGGCGAGCGATGGGGGCGGGAGGTGCGGGTGTCGAATGCCGCCGCGACCCGGATTGCAGCGGACGTCCCGCGGCGCGACGGGACGTGCCAGGCCGCGCGCGACATGACCATCCGGCTCCCGCTGGCACGCTGGACCGATCTGGGCGTGACGCTGCCCGGCGGCGAGCGCCTTCCCTCGTCGACGCTCGAGGCGGCGCTGGTCTCGGGAAGCCGGCGCCATTTCCTCGTCTACCGCAACTACGATGCGCTCCTCGAGTACAACTGCGCGCACGCCTACGCGCTCGCCGTCGGGCTTCTCGGCGATGCGGTTGCGGCCGCGCCCTAGAGAGTCTCCCGGCACCGTGGTGCGCGACACCATTCCCTGGCGGGGCCTTCCATCCGGCAGCGTGGCTCATCCCTCAGTTACTCGCGGTATTCTCGGTCGCCGCATCTGGGCGCCGCGCCCGGGACTCACGCCACGGTCGAGGGTGCCGGGATGCCAGCTCCACCTCGTCGGCGCCTCGCCCCGGTCCGCCGTCGCCCGTCTCCCTGTAGAATCGGGGGATGACCGCTGACACCGCGCTGGACGACCGCGGACTCATCGTGACGTGCGACACGTGCGGACAGAAGAACCGCATGCTGTACGAACGGCTCGGACACAGCGTGCGCTGTGCCCGCTGCAAGGCGGAGCTCAGCGCGCCCGCTGCGCCGATCGAGCTCGCCTCGTCGGCGGATTTCGATCGTCTGACCGGCAGAGCGTCCATTCCGATCGTCGTCGACTACTGGGCGCCCTGGTGCGGCCCGTGCCGGATGGTGGCGCCAGAGCTCGAGAAGGTCGCGAAGCGGCACGCCGGACAATGGCTCGTGGTCAAGGTGAATACCGACGCCCTCGCCGACCTCGGCGAGCGATTCGGCATCCGCTCGATCCCGATGCTGGCCGTATTTTCAGGCGGCCGCGAAGTGACGCGGACGGTTGGCGCGCGCCCGGCGGAAGACATCGAGCGCTTCGTCGCGAGCGCGACCTGACCGGGTGGGACGGTTCGGGCCATCCCTGCGTTGCGGCCGTCCTGCAGCCCTGCCATTCCCGATATACTTTCTCCATGACGCGCCGGGGACCCGAACCGCCCGATTTGAGCGAGAAGGGCGGAATGAAGGATGGCCAGCCGCAGCGATCCGACGACCGGCTGTTCATGCAGTTCCTCGCATTCGGCGGATGCGCCGACGTCCCGCCGATCGCCGACGCCTTGCGCCGCGCGCGGCTCGACGGCGTGCTCTACGAGGACGTCAACGATCCGCGCGGCGTCGGCCTGCTCACCTTCAGCCCCACGCCGTCGTACTTCGTCGACCAGGTTCGGCCGCTGCTCAACTCGCCGCCGTTCGCCGCGCTGACGCAGAAGCCGGAGCTCACCCTCCTCGGCCGGACCTACGCGCTCGGCTACGAGCCGGATCTCCAGGACGTGCTGATTCATCGCCCGCGGCGCACGGTGCTCAATCCGGACTGGCGATGGAGCGTGTGGTATCCGCTGCGCCGCAACGGCCGCTTCGCACAGCTCCCGCCCGAGGAACAGCGCGTGATCCTCGCCGAGCACGGCGCCATCGGCATGTCATTCGGCGCCGGCGATTACGCGCACGACATCCGGCTCGCCTGCCACGGCCTCGATCGGGCCGACAACGATTTCATCGTCGGCCTGATCGGCAAGGACCTGTATCCCCTGTCGGCCGTCGTGCAGGCGATGCGCAGGACGCAGCAGACCGCGCTCTATCTCGATCGGCTCGGGCCGTTCTTCGTCGGGCGGGCCGTCTGGCAATCGCCGCGATGATCGACGCCGGGCGCAGACGAGCGGCCTGCGCCCGGCCCCCTTCGCCGGAAGGATCCCCCGGATCCCGGGGGGTTCGACTGGCGCGGCGGCGGCATTTTCGATACTATTTCGTGCTCGGACAGCACTTCATCAGGGACCTCGGGGCGCGCCGGGGCCCCGACCGTCTGGAGACGCACAACGATGCCTTTTGTAATCACCGACCCGTGCATTGAGACCAAGGACACGGCCTGCGTGGACGTGTGCCCTGTCGACTGCATCCATCCGCGCAAAGACGAGGCGGAGTTCGCGCAGGCGACGATGCTCTACATCCACCCGGAAGAGTGCATCGACTGCGGCGCGTGCGTGCCGGCGTGCCCCGTCGCAGCGATCTACGAGAGCCACGACGCGACCCCGTCGCACCAGAAGGATCTCATCCCGGCCAACGACGTCTACCGCAACGGCGACGCCGACGCGATGGCGCAGGCGGAAGCCATTGTCCAGGCACACATCGCCGCGCATCCCGACATCATGGCGATTCCGGCGGCCGAGCGCGCGGCGGCGCACCCGAATTTCTCCTGAACATCGCCACCTGGAACGTCAACGGCATCCGGGCGCGCGGCGCGCAGGTCCAGGACTGGATCGAGCACGAGCGCCCGGATGTCGTCTGCCTCCAGGAGCTGAAGGCGGCCACCGACCAGGTCCCGCTCTCGCTCTGTGAGCTGGAGGGCTACTGGTGCTGCTGGCACGGCGGCAAGGGCTATTCCGGAGTCGGCCTCCATATCCGCCGCGCGCGCGCCCCCGATCGCCCCGCCTTCTCGCACCCCGACTTCGACTACGAACACCGCATCGTCGCGGCGGAGCTCCCCTCGCCCGACGGCCCGATGACCATTGCCTCGATCTACGCGCCCAACGGCGGCAAGGACTTTCCCGCCAAGATGCGGTTCCTCGAGGCGCTCGATCGATGGGCGGCATCGTTCCAGCACGCCGGCCGCCTCCTCGTCCTGTGCGGCGATCTGAACGTCGCCCGCACCGACATGGACGTCCACCCGAAGGAGCGCAAGCCGCGCGCTATCGGCCAGCTTCCGGAAGAGCGCGCGCTGCTGGAGCGCATCATCAGCCGCGGCCTCGTGGACGTCGGACGCGCGCTCGATCCGGACAACGATCGGCTCTTCAGCTGGTGGGCGCCCTGGCGCGACCTCCGCGCGCGCAACATCGGCTGGCGCCTCGATTACATCCTCGCGAGCGAGCGCCTGGCGGCGCGCGCCGCCTCCTGCCCGGTACAGAAGGATGTCGGCACCAGCGATCACGCGCCGGTGGTCGCCACGTTCGGGTAGGCCTGGGATGGGTCTGCCGCATCGTGCCAGATTCGGCACAGGTTGACGATCACCTCGACGGCTTTCTCCATGTCCTGCGCCGACACCCACTCCAGGCGGGAATGGAAGTTCTGCTCGCCGGCGAACAGATTGGGCGTCGGCAGCCCCATGAAGGACAGCTTCGATCCGTCGGTCCCCCCGCGGATGCGGCGTTCGCGGACCTCGAGGCCCGCCTGCCGCACCGCCGCGCGCGCGTGCGCCGCCACCTCCGGGTGGCGGTCGAGCACCTCGCGCATGTTGCGATAGGACTCTTCGACGTCCACGGTCACCCGGGCCCCGGGGTGCGCCGCGGTCGCGGCCGCGGCGAGCCGCTCCAGCAGCGCCGCCTGCGCCTGCAGGCGCTCGGTCCGGAAATCGCGCAGCAGCACCTTCACCGAAGTGCGTTCGACGCCCGCGTGCAGGACGTACGGATGCACGAAGCCCTGATCGTCCCCGGTCGTCTCGGGCGCCGCCTCGCGGGGCAGCCGGTGGATGAAATCGGCGGCGACCTTGATGGCGTTGATCATGCGCCCCCTGGCGTACCCCGGGTGCGTGTTGAAGCCATGAAAGGTGAGCGTCATCGCATCGGCCGAAAAGCTCTCCACCTCGACCTCGCCGCGGCCCCCGCCGTCCATCGTGTACGCGCAGCGGGCGCCGAAGGCGGCGACATCGAAGTGCGCGGTGCCGCGGCCGATCTCCTCGTCGGGCGTGAACGCGATCCGGATGGCGCCGTGCGGAATCTCCGGATGGGCAACGAGGTGGGCGGCCGCCGCCACGATCTCGGCGACCCCGGCCTTGTCGTCGGCCCCGAGCAGCGTGGTGCCCGACGCGGTCACGATGTCGTGGCCCATCTGCTCGGCCAGCGCCGGGTTGGCAGCCAGCGTCAGGACCGCCGACGGATCATCGGGCAGCACGAGATCGCGGCCATCGTAGTTCCGGTGGACGATCGGGACGATGCCGGCGCCGGGCATCTCCGGCGACGTGTCCACGTGGGCAATGAACCCGATCACGGGCACGCGCGGCTTCCGCGAGGTCGCGGGGATGGTCGCCATGACGTACCCGCGCTCGTCCATCGCGGCATCCGCCACGCCGGCGGCACGGAGTTCGACAACGAGATCGCCCAGCAGGACGCGCTGCCCCTCGGTGCTCGGGCAGGTGGTCGACTGCTCGTCGGCCCGCGTATCGTAGGTGACGTATCGGAGAAAGCGATCGAGAACGCCGGTCACCGCAACACGATAGCACCTGACGTTCGCGGTCGCGTGCCGTGCCTCCCCAGCGCCCTGAGCACCCGCGGCGTCCTGGCGCACCGCGCGACAGGGGGCGACCGCCTGGTGCGCCGGCCGCACGAAGGGGCGGCCGCGTGATAAGGTGGGCTCAGGCTTCGCGCGACGGAGGAGTTCCCATGCGGACACTGATCGGATCGATGGCGGCGTGCGCCCTCTGCGCCGTGGCGCTGCAGGCAGCGGATCTCTCGACCGCCGAGGTGAAGCGGATCAAGGAAGCCGCGACCGTGCTGACCGACATTCATGCGATTCCAGACAAGGATATTCCGCAGGATCTCTGGGATCAGGCCGACTGCGTGTTCGTCGTGCCTGGCCTGAAGAAGGCCGCGTTCGTGTTCGGCGGCGAGTACGGCAAGGGCCTGATGAGCTGCCGCGAAAACGGCGCCTGGAGCCCGCCGATCTTCATGCGCATCAGCAAGGGCAGCTGGGGCCTGCAAGTCGGCGCGCAGTCGATCGATCTGGTGCTGCTCGTGATGAACCGGACCGGGGTCGACAAACTGCTGGGGAACAAGGTGACCCTGGGCGCCGAGGCGTCGGTCGCAGCCGGCCCCGTCGGCCGCGACGCACGCGCGGCGACCGATGTGCAGTTGAAGGCGGAGATCCTCTCGTACTCGCGAACGCAGGGGCTGTTCGCCGGCATCAATCTGTCTGGCGGCGTCGTGCAGAGCGACAACGATGACAACACCGACCTGTACGGACCTGACGTGACCGCGCGCGACGTGCTGTTCGGCGGCAAGATCGCGCCGCCCGAGGCCGCGGCTCCGTTCATGGTCGCACTCGCGCGCGCGCCTCGGCCGTAGATCGCAGCGGCGACAGCCGCGCTCCCCACCTCGTCTGCTGCGCTCGGGCATACAACGTGCACGAGTCATCCGCGTGCGGTGGACGTGAACCGCAGTGGAGGAGCAACTCATGCGGACGATGAAGATTCTTGGCTGCGCGGCGGTGATCGCGGCGCTGAGCGCGCCGCTGGCGATGGCCCAGAACACCGAGTGGACGAAGAAGACGTACTTGACCTTCAGCGGGCCTGTGCAGATTCCGGGCAAGACGCTCGCGCCGGGGACCTACCTGTTCCGGGTGGCCGACCTCATCGGCTCGCGGCACGTGGTGCAGATTCTCGACAAGGACGGCACCCACATGTTTGCCACGGTGATGACGCTCTCGCAGACCGTCGAGAACGTTCCGCCGCAGAACGTGGTGATGTTCAGCGAACGGCCGGCCGGCGCCGCCCCCGCGGTGAAGACCTGGTACTATCCCGGCGAACGGATTGGCAACGAGTTCGTCTATCCTCACCAGCAGGCGGTGCAGATCGCGAAGGCGACGCACCAGACGGTGCTGTCGACCAGCGACGAGAGCGCATCGAACGAACAGATGAAGAGCGCGCAGGTGTCCCGCGTCGGCGAGACCGGCCAGATCGTCGACGAGAACGTCGAACAGAAGACGGCCGCCGCGAATGCGGCACCTGCCGGCAGCGGTGCGGCGCCGGCGGCCGCGGCGCGCCAGGCGCCCGCGTCATCGGCTCCACCAGCGAGCGTGGGCACGAGCGGACAGGCCCCCGCGCCGGCCGCCGCCGCCTCGCCCGCGCGCCGTGCGGAACTGCCTCACACCGCAAGCGACCTCGTGCTGCTGGAACTGCTGAGCGTGTTCCTGCTGGCCGGCTATGTCGGCGTGCGCGTGGCACGCCGGAGCCGCGGACTGTAACCGTCGCCGATCTGCGGCGGGGAAGCGCCCTTCCCCGCCGTCTCTGGACACCGTGTCAGGATCCCGCGTGCGTACCGCGATGATCGCCCTCGCCTCGATCGCCCTCGTTCCATTCGCGGCATCCGGGCAGCGGCAGCGCGCCGAACCCAGCTTCCGGAGTGCGACGAGCGAGCTCGTCGTGCTCCCCGTCACCGTCACCGACGAAGACGGCGCGCTCGTCGCGGATCTGCCTCGCGAGCGCTTCGCGGTGTTCGACGACGGGCGCCCGCAGCCGATCGCGTTCTCGACCGGCCAGGATCAGCCGGTGGTCGTCGGCCTCATCGTCGACAGCAGCGGCAGCGTCGGCCCGAAACTGGGCGAGATCGTGGCCGGCGCGCTGGCGTTCGCGCGCGCGAGCAACCCCGACGATGAAGTGTTCGTGCTCGAGTTCAACGACACGGTGACCGACGCGCTGCCCGGACGGGAGATCTCCGCAGAGCACCTCGGCGAGCTGGAAAGGACGCTGACGGCACTCCGCCCCGAAGGCCGGACCGCGCTCTACGATGCGCTGCTCGCCGGCCTCGACCGCATGGCGCCGGGCGCCGGATCCCGTCGCGTGCTCGTGCTCATCAGCGACGGCGGCGACAACGCCAGCACCGGCACGCTGCGGCAGGTCATGCGCCTCGCACGCGCATCCGATGTGACAATCTACACGATCGGCCTGTTCGGCCCCGACGACCCCGATGCAAACCCTGGCGTCCTCGAGGAGATCGCGAAGGCGACCGGCGGCCGGCGCTTCCTGCCGAAGTCGGCCGGAAGGCTGCTCGCCGATTGCCGCAGGATCGCGCACGAGATTCGTGCGGGCTATACGCTCGGCTACGTTCCGCCCGACCGCGACGGCCGCTTCCATCGCGTGCGCGTGGCGGTGTCAGATGAAGAGGGCCGGAGGCTCACCGTGCGCACGCGGCCAGGCTACGTCGCCGCCGCCCCGCCCGTTTCTACGGCGAAGTGATGCCATGACCGCCCGCACCGCCCTGTTGTCGATCGAGAGGCTCCTGCTCGCCGCCGGCGTCGCGCTCGGCCTCTGGTGCGCCGCGCAGGTCCTCGACGCACGCTACGTCCAGCGCATGCCGGTGCCGCCGCCCCATCGAACTGCGCTCCCGGCCGATGCGCAACCGCCACCGGACCGCTCGGCGGCGGCCGCACGGCACCTCGTCGTCCTCGCAGCAGGGACCTGGGTCGGCCGCCTCGAAGCGCCGTCGGTCGGCATGACGGCGACAATCCTCGAAGGCTCCAGCGACGAGACCCTGGCGCGCGGGGCTGGGCACATCGAGGAGACGCCCCTGCCCGGGGAGCCGGGCAACTTCGGCGTGGCGGGCCATCGCGACACGACGTTCCGACCCGTGCGGCGTCTGAAGGTCGGCGATCCCCTGGTAGTGACCACGCAGGACGGCATCTTCCACTACCGCGTCACCAAGACGATGGTCGTCGATCCGCAGGACGTGTGGGTGCTCGATCCCGCCTCTCGACCGACGCTGACGCTCGTCACCTGCTACCCGTTCGTCTACATCGGACGCGCACCGCGCCGCTACATCGTCAGCGCCGACCTGGAGAAGGAAGAACGCCGGTAGGTTGCATGCGCCCGCCGGCGAGGCCCGCGGCCTACCGCTTGATCACGTCGACCGAGAAGTAGCCGGAATTGTCGTTCAACTCGTTGTCGTTCACGCCGAGCATCAGCATGCCCGTCGCCGGCATCGTGATCCACTGGCGGTTGGAGCCGATGGGAAACGGCGCGCTGTTGCCGACGCGGCCGATCAGGCCCCCGACCGGCATCGCCCTCACCGGAAATGCCGGGTTCCACACCGAATCGTTGCCGTCGGCCGGCGCGACCTGACTCGCGCCGGTGCCAAACTTGATCTGGCCGGTCGTCCGGAACATCACCCGGTCGCCGCGCTGTACGATCACGTTGGTCGACGTCCAAGGCTGGTTGGCCATCACCTGGACCACGCCTGGCTGGGCCGTCTGCGATCCGGCCGTCCCGACCGCGGCCCGGTTCGCCGGCGTGTAATTGAACGCCGCGAACGCGCTCGGCGGGTTCAGGTAGATGCGGCTCACCTGCGACACCGGGATGTCGTGCGTGCTGCCGTTCTGGTCCTGCCAGCGCACGGTGTCGCCGCGCAGGATGTTCACGAACTTGCCCTGCTCCACCTTGCCGTCGCGCAGCGCGATCGACTGCCCGGACGCCGACACCTGATCGAGCTCCGCGGCGGACGGCTGGCCGCCGACGAAGTCGATCACGGCCACCTGCTCCACCGGAACGGTGTACTCCGGGCCGCCGCCTTCGACTCCCAGGTTCAGATACCCGTCGATCAGGTTCTCCGAACGAGCGCCGTGGAATACAACGGGGCCGGACTTGCGCTCGCCCGTCGTGAGAATGAAGGTCGCGTGCTCGGGCGCTGCCGCAAGGACGGCAACAGATGCGACGGCACAGCCCATGAGCGCCGCCACCGATATCAACCGACGAATCATGAAGTCCTCCTGCACACGGCAACGAGGTTGCCGCGGCGCAACCAGAGCAAGAGCGGGACCAACGCGCACGGACCGGCTCAGAACGCCAGGCCGATGGCCGCCTGCACCCGCTGGGTATTGACGCCCTGGTCTTCGTCGATGGCGCCCGAGTTCGGGAAGATGCGGCCGTAGCGGTAGCTCAGATCGGCAAACCAGCGCCCGCTCACCGGCGTCGTCACACCCGCACCCAGCACGAGGAACGTCTTTGTCACGTGGCCCGACAGATCCGCGCCCAGGACGACCTCAACGGCCGATCCCGAGAGCTCGGTCTCGGTATCCACCGAGATCACACCGAGGCCGGCGGTGGCGTACGGGTGCCACCGCCGTCCAGCCAACAGGCGATAGCGCACGCCGATGTCGCCGTAGTTCCCCTTCTGCACGACATTGGCGGTGCCGCCGAGCGCGGCGCCGATGAGGCCGGCCCGGCGTTCGGCGTCGGCCGTGGTGATATTGCCCATGTGCCCGCCCTCGACGAAGAGCTCCCAGGTGTCATTCATGCGATAGCCGAGCTCGGCGCCGAACAGCGACCCGGAGGCATGGCCGAGCGTGGCCGCGACGGCGCCTTCGACGTAGAAAGGCGCCTCGACGGCCGGCGGCTGTGCGGCGGCCGGCGCCGCCAACAGCGCGCCGAGCGGGACGAAGATCATCGCGGAGCGGACAAGACGCATCATCGAACATTCCTCCGTTGGGCGGACGCACGCATGCGGTGCCGTGCACGGGCGGCCGCTCTCGACGCTCACTTGCAGAAGCCTTGGTACCGATTGCGGTAAAGGGCTGGGATCCTACCGCAGACGTGAAGAGGAGCTGAGTATACCGCCCGGTTGACGATGGGCGCAATGGAAATGGCCCGTGCGACCGCCTCGCTTTACTGGTGGCTGCGGCGGCTGGTATTCTGGTTCCGGTCGATGCGCGAAGATCAGCCACTTCAGGCGGATGCGCCCGCCGCTCCCCCTGGGGGCGAGCAGCGCCCGTCCGGTCCGGCATCGGCAGCCCTGGCGGCCTCCGACGGGGCCGCGCCCGGTGTGCCGGCCGGCGACGAGCGGCCGGAGAGCGGACTGGCGGCGGGCGCGGCCGATGTGCCGGTGGGAACCCATCTCGAGCCGGCAGTTCGAACGGCGGAGCCGCCGGCCACGGTCGGCGCCGAGCCGCCCGGGGCCGCAAGTCCAGGGAGACCTCCGATCGACTGGCGCGCGGCCGCCACGCGCGCCTGGCACGAGGTGGTCGCCGGCGTGCAGACGCTGATCTCCGCGGCGGTCTACGCGACGCTCATCGTGACATTCGGCTTCCAGGTCGCACGCGTCGACGGGCTCAGCATGGCGCCGACCCTCGAAGATCACGATCGCCTCATCGTGAACAAGCTCGTGTACGAGATCGGCGATCCCCGGCCGGGCGATATCGTGATGCTCTACTATCCGCTCAACCCCGAGAAGATGTTCGTCAAGCGCGTCATCGCGCGCGAGGGCGACACGGTGCGGATCGTCGACGGCAAGGTGTACGTGAATGACCTGCCGCTGCACGACGACTACGTGCCGGCCGAGTTCCGGAGCCACGAGGATTGGGGCCCGCAGGTCATCCAGCAGGGTTACTACTTCGTGATGGGGGATCACCGGAACAACAGCTCCGACAGCCGCCACTGGGGCTCGGTGCCGAAGAAGTACATCGTCGGCAAGGTGAAAGTGCGCTGGTGGCCGCTGCAGGACGCGAGGATCTTCTGATCGCGTGTCCGCCGACGCCGCACGCTGCACCGTCCTGATCGGCCCCGACGACCGCCTGGCATCGCTGCGGGAGAAGGTGGCTGCAGCCTCGGTCGAAGTGCTGGCCTTTGCGGACACCGAAGCGCTGAAGGCCCTCGACGCGATTATCCGGCGCAAGCCGGAGGTCGTGTCGGTCGAACGGCTCTTCGCCGCCAGCCCGCGCGGCGCCGCGCTCATCAACCGCATCAAGGCCGATCCCAAGCTCGATGGCGCGGAGATCCGCGTCGTCGCGCACGACTCGGATTACTCGCGCGTCTCGCCCCGGCGTCGGGCGCCGGCGCCGGCGCCGGCGCTGGATCAACGCGGCACGCGCCGCGCTCCGCGGCACAAGATGGCGGCCGCGGTGCTCGTGCAGGTCGACGCCGGCCGCGCGACGCTCGTCGATCTGTCCGCCGTCGGCGCGCAGGTACTGTCCGCGGCGAAACTGGCTCCCGATCAGCGCGTGGCGATGACCTTGGCGGATGGGCAGGCGACCGTGACCTTCAGGGCAAAGGTCGTCTGGACCTCGTTCGAGATCCCGCCCGGCGACGGCCCGCGTTATCGGTCGGGAATCGACTTCGAAGGCGCAGACGGCCCCGCCGTCGATGCGTTCGGCATCCGGCACCGGGCCTGAACGCCCACCGGTACAGAGCGGCCCCGCCCCTCGACGTCACGAAGAACCCGCCGGACGACCGGAAGACCGATCGCAGCGGCCTGGCGGTTGTCCCCGTGGTGCCGCGTCAGAGAGCCAGCCGGAGGTTCACGGCCTGCAGCGTGTCGCGCCGCACGATCGTATCGTCGCGCTCGCTGCCAGTCGAGACGATGGCGGCCGGGACGCCCGACACTTCTTCCAGCCGGGCGATGTAGCGGCGCGCGTTGTCGGGCAGCGCGTCGAAGCGGCGGACGCCGGCGGTGCCCGCCTGCCAGCCCGGCAGCGATTCGTAGACCGGTTCGCACTTCGCGAGCTGCGCGAGATCGGACGGGAACTCCGTGAGTGTACGGCCGCTGCACCGGTAGGCGGTGCAGATCGGGATGGTCTCGAGGCCGTCGAGAACGTCGAGCTTGGTGAGCGCCAGCGCATCCAAGCCGTTGATCCGCACGCTGTAGCGCGCCACCACAGCGTCGAACCAGCCGCAGCGGCGCGGCCGGCCGGTCACCGCGCCGTACTCGTTGCCGCTGTCCCTCAACCGGTTCCCCATCGCGCCGGTGAGCTCGGTCGGCAGCGGCCCCTCGCCCACGCGCGTCGTGTAGGCCTTCACGACCCCCAGGACGCCATGGATCGCCCGCGGTCCGAGCCCCAGGCCGGTGCAAATGCCGCCGACCGACGCGTTCGACGAAGTCACATACGGGTAGGTGCCGTGATCGATATCGAGCAGCGTGCCCTGGGCGCCTTCGAACAGGATCGAGCGGCCGCCGCGCATCGCCTGGTCGAGCAGCAGCGACACGTCGCGCACCCACGGCCGGAGCCGCTCGGCCTGGCGCACGAGCTGCTCGAACACGGGGCGCCAGTCCATCGTCGTGTCCTGGACCACCCGGTTCCTGGCGGCGACGTTGACGCGGATGGCCTCCTCGAGCCCGATCGGATCGGCGAGGTCGCCGACGCGGATGCCGCGCCGCGCAATCTTGTCCTCGTATGCGGGGCCGATCCCGCGCGAGGTGGTGCCGATCTTCCGTTCGCCGCGCCGGGCTTCCGACAGCAGATCGAGATCGCGGTGATACGGCAGGATCAGGTGCGCCTTGTCGCTGACGACGACGCGGCCGTCCACGTCGACGCCGCTCGCCGCCAGTTCGTCGATTTCGGCGAGCAGGGCCTGCGGGTCGACGACGACGCCGTTGCCGATGACGCACGTGACGCCCGGATGCAGGATGCCCGACGGGATCAGGCGCAGGATGAACTTCTTGCGGTTGACGTAGACGGTGTGGCCGGCATTGTGGCCGCCCTGATACCGCGCGACGATCGAGAACTGCGGCGTCAGGAGGTCGACGATCTTGCCCTTGCCCTCATCGCCCCACTGCGCGCCGAGAATGGCCAGGTTCATGAGCGCGAATGATTCTATCCGAGACGCGTCCAATCGTGCGTCAGGCGGGAAATTCCCGCGCGATTGCGCCGCCGGTCGGCTGGCGCGATCGCGGAGAGCCTTGCGGCAGCGAGTCAAGAAAATAATTTCTCGTTTTCGATTTGACAACATCCGCGCCGCTTCTTAATGTCTGTCTTTCACACGGCGACGACCTCATGATCGCGGCCACGCAGTCCATGCCGAGTGCTCCACGATGCTGACGCCACGCTCGACCCTCACGCGCCGCGTCGCCGCCGCGCTCGACGCGTCGCCGTCGCGCATTCCGGTGCTGCTCGGCGGCTGCGGCAGCGGCCGGACGACGCTGCTGCATCAACTGCGGGAGCGGATCGGCCGCGGCGCGGTCCAGTTCGTCGACGTCGAGCGGGTGGCGACGACGCCCGAGCGCTTCCTGCGCGCCGTCGCCGCCACGTCGCCGTTTCCACCCGCCGCCGACCAGGGCGCGCGGTGCGCCTTCGAGGCCACGCTCCGGCTGTTGGATACCGCGCGGACCGCCGCCGGCGAGCCGGTCACGTTCCTGCTGGACGAGTTCCTCGAGCTCCGGACCTTCGAGAGCTTCCCCGGCCTGCGCCGCGCGCTGCACGCGCTCACGGACATGCTGGCCGCGAGCCCCAATCGCTTCGTCCTGACGAGCCGGTATGTGGCCCGTGCGCTCAGGCTGCTGCGCGACCGCTCGGCGCGATTCGAGGTGATTCACATCCCGCCGCTGAGCGCCGAGGACGCACTCGACATCCTCGGCCCGACGGCGGGTGCGGGCGCGGCGCACGAGGCGGACTACCTCGCCAGGGCGGTGCAGGCGCTGGCCGACGGCCGGCCGGCGTACGTCAGGGCGCTGGCCGACGAGTTGAGCCTGCTCCGCGACCACGGCGTGGGGGCGCAGGACGGTGGCCCTCCGGCGGGCGGCGACGACCCGATCAGCGCGCTGGCGGCGCTGCTCGGTCCCGGCGGCCACCTCGCGCGCCTCTGCGGCTTCTCCTACGAACTGCGGCTGCACCGCGCCCGCGGCTACGGCGCACTGAAGGCGATCCTGGAGATCCTCGCCGAACAGGAGGATCTCACGCTCACCGAGATCTCGCTCCGTCTCCAGCGCACGCCCGGCTCGACCAAGGATTACCTGTCGTGGCTGGAGGACGTCGACCTCGTCACGGCGCGGCAGAAGCGCTACAGCTTTGCCGATCCCGTGCTCCGGCTCTGGGTGCGGCTGCACTGCCGCGCGACGCCGCCCACCGAGGACGACGTCGCGCGAGAAATCCACCGCTACGCGCTCCCGCGCCTGCCGCAACTGCGCGAACCGGCGATGGCGATGGCCGCGGCGGGCGGCGTGCCGGTGGAGGAAGACAAGAAAGCCTGGGGGATCATCGAGATCGACTGATCTCCCGCTAGCTCCCGATTCTCGACCTCAGGATCTCGAGCGCCGCGCGGGCGGCCTCCTGCTCGGCCTCCTTCTTGGTGGCGCCGCTGCCTCGCGCGAGCGGTTCGCCGCCGAGCATCACCTCGACATCGAACCGCTTGTCGTGGTCGGGGCCGGCCGAGCCGGCGACGCGGTACTCGGGGAGCGGCTGCTCGCGCGCCTGGACGAGCTCCTGCAGCGCCGACTTGTAGTCGTCGCCGGCGGCGCCGCGCGCGCGCGCCGCGGCGAGCAGCGGCGCGAACTCGCGGAGAATGAACGCCTGCACGTGCTCGATGCCGCCGTCCAGGTAGATCGCCGCAATCAGCGCCTCGTAGCCGTCGGCCAGCAGCGCCTGCTTGCGTCGACCGCCGGTCTTCTCCTCGCCGCGTCCGAGCAGCAGATGATCGCCCAGGCGCAGCCGTTCGGCCTGGCGCGCGAGCGTCGCCGCCGACACCAGCGTCGCCTTGAGCTTCGACTTCTCGCCTTCGCTCGAATCGGGGAGCTCGCGGAACAGCGCGTCGGCGACGACGAAGCCGAGCACGGCGTCGCCGAGGAACTCCATCGACTCGTTGTCGCGGACACCGCCGGTCACGTCCTCGTTGGCGCGCGAGGCGTGCGTCATGGCGTGCTCGACGAGGCCGCGGTCGCGGAAGCGGTAGCCGATGGCCCGCTGCAGCTCCTCGAATTCGTCGCGCAGCCGGACGACGCGCCCGTTTCGCAGTTCCGTCCGGTGGCTGTCGATGATCCCCTTGGCCTCCTCGGCATCGGCCGCGTTCACCGAGATGCGGACGTCGCTC
This sequence comes from Acidobacteriota bacterium, assembly GCA_020850715.1. Lineage (GTDB taxonomy): Bacteria > Acidobacteriota > Vicinamibacteria > Vicinamibacterales > CAVVIG01 > JADZED01. The sequence continues at coordinate 19,165 of JADZED010000068.1, read as the reverse complement.
AGGCCGCTCACGCTGAAAGGGAAGATCGCCTGCGGCAGGTCCGAGACGACGACGGACGGCACGCCGTGCGCCTCCAACAGGCCGCGGACGACGCGGGCTTCGACGTCCGATGGGGTGCGGAAGATGACGACCAGGTCGCTCACGACACGCTCGTCCGGTTCACAATGCCCACCCTTTACCACGAAGCGCCCGGGAAGACGAGCGGCGGGGCCGCATCACTCCCCCGCCACCCCGGCCACGACCGCGGCGGACGGGGCGAGGGTCCACGACTCGCTCACCTTCAGCACGATCATCGTCATGTCGTCGTGCTGCGGCGCGCCGCCGACGAACGCCTCTATGCTCCGCAGCACGTGCTCGCGAAGGCGATCTGGCGGCAGATCGGCGTGCCGGGCGACGATGTCGGCGAGTCGTGCCTCGCCGAAGCAGTCGTCGCGATCGTTCATCGCCTCGGTGATCCCGTCGGTGAACAGCACGTAGACGTCGCCTGGCTGCATCATCACCGATTCTTCCGTCAGGAGGCGCTCGAACAGCTCCCCGCCGTCGATCTTCAGCCCGAGCACGAGGCCGTCGGGCGCGAGCACCCGCACCTGGCGCGGTTCGTCGGCACAGGCGCCCGGCAGGTACATCATCGGAGTGTGTCCGGCCCGCGCGTAGGTCATGCGCCCGGCGTCCAGATCGATCACCGCGTAGGTCATCGTGATGAAGCTCCGCGCGTCGAGGTTGTCGGCGATGATCCGGTTCGCGGCAATCAAGAGATCGCGCGGCGACGGATGAATCTGGCTGAGCGACAGCACCAGACCTTTCAGCTCCGCCATGTAGAAGGCGGCCGACGTCCCCTTGCCCGAGACGTCGGCAATCAGCACGCCCAGGCGGTTGCCGGACAGCCGGAAGAAGTCGTAGTAGTCGCCGCCCACCTCGCGCGCGGGAACGCACAGCGCGGTGAGCGACAGCCCCTTCATGTCCAGCGGCCCCTGCGGCAGCAGCGACATCTGGATCTCCCGCGCGATGCGCAGCTCCTCTTCGAGCCGCTTCTTCTCGGCGGCCTGCTGCAGCAGATCCTCGATGCTGGCGGTCATCTGGTTGAACGATCCCGCCAGCTCGCCCAGCTGATCCTCGCTCCGGACGGCGATCTTGTGCGTGAAGTCGCCGAGCCGGACGCGCTCGGTGCCGGCAAACAGCTCGTGCACCGACCCCGTGATCGATCTCGCGAGCGCGAAGCCGACGATGAGGGCGATGACCTCGATCACCAGGAAGAGCGCGCCGATCAGGAACAGCGCGAGCAGCAGCCCCTGGCCGAACGAGCGGCCGGCCATCCCCTCCGACGACGAGATCCGGTCGTACAGCTCCGTCACGCTCAGGCGCGCCGACATCAGCAGCGTGCCGGTCTCGCCGGTCGTCCAGTCGCGGTACTCCATCAGGCTGACCAGGTTGTTCAGCAGCCCGCCGCCCGGGGCGCCCGCCGGCGCCTCGGGCCCCGCCGCCAGCCCGGGCATCGGCGCCACGCCGCGCGCGTTCGGCACGGCGCTCACGCTCCTCAGCTCGACGCCGGTGTCGTCCTGGAGGTGGCGGCGCAGGGCATCGGTCAGCAGGACGTCGACGACGACGGCGTACGCCGGATCCGGCACATCGGGAAACGCAACCGCCCGCACCAGCATGTGCGTGTCGCCGGCCGACGCGCCGGCGGGGGCTGCGCTGCGATGCGCATAGGCGAGCACGCCCGCGAAGCCGTCGCAGCCGATCCAGGCCGGCACCCCGGAGGGCGGCGCGACGTGATCCCAGGCGCCGGCCGTGATCGGCGCCTCCGCCGCGGCCCGCGCCACGCTGGCCGTCGTCCCGGCTGCCGCGGCGGCCGGCCCGCCCGCCGCCGCCGCGCACCGCCGCGCGGCCGGCACCACGGCCATCGATACCCCGGGGATCTCCCGCGACGCCATCTCCTGGCGGCGCTCGACGATGGCGGCCGCGCTGCCGGCGCCGGCGCGCTCGATCTCGACGGCGGCGCTCTGTGCCAGGAAGCGCGCCTGATCGCCCAGCGCGCGGACGCGGCTCTGGATCAGGAACGAGCTGAAGTTGTAGAAGAGCAGGAACCCGCACAGCAGGAAGAAGCCGACAATCAGGATCGCAGGCACGAACCCGATGAAGACGTACGACAGGATCAGCTTGCGCCGCACGCGCCAGAGCAGGCGCCGCTTGGCGAGCACGAACAGGCGCAGCAGGAACGCGCCGGCGCCCAGCGCGATCGCGATGCCCGCCACCGTGTCGACAACGGCCAGGAACGCCGGCAGGCCGCCGGCGGCGCTCACGACGACGAGGTCGACGAGCTTGATGGCCGCGCCGATGACGATCGCGCGGCCGGGCAGCGTCTTCAGCAGCGCCGTCCGCACGCGCCGCTGCGAGCCGCCGACCGGCGACGGGAGCGCAGCGGGTCCGCGGCGAAAGAGAGCCATGAGCGTGGACTTCGCGATGTTATCAGATGTATCGTACCGGGCCGGTGACGCTCAGAGCCAACGCCCGCTTCAGCACGATCTGCCTCCACGCAGGCCAGGATCCCGATCCCGCGACCGGTGCGATCATCACGCCGATCTACCAGACCTCCACCTACGTCCAGGAGGCGCTCGGCCGGCACAAGGGCTTCGAGTACGGGCGGACGCAGAATCCGACGCGCCTCGCGCTCGAGCGCAACATCGCCGCGATCGAACGGGGCCAGGCGGCGTTCGCGTTCGCCTCTGGCATGGCGGCCATCGGCGCCGTCGCGACGCTCCTCCAGTCCGGCGACCACGTCGTCGTCTCGGACAACACCTACGGCGGGACGTTCCGGCTGTTCGAAAAGGTGCTGCGCCGGTATCAGCTCTCGTTCTCGTATGTCGATACGGCGAACCTGGACGAGGTCGATCGCGCGTGCACCGAGCGGACGCGGATGCTGTTTGTCGAAACGCCGACCAACCCGATGTGCGGGCTCACCGACCTGCAGGCGGCCTCCGCGCTGGCGCGGCGGCGCGACGTCCGCCTCGTCGTCGACAATACGTTCGCGAGCCCCTACGTGCAGCGCCCGCTCGAGCTTGGCGCGGACCTCGTCGTGCACAGCACGACCAAGTATCTCAACGGCCACAGCGACAGCATCGGCGGGGTCGTCGTGGCGATCCGGCCCGACGACATCGAGTGGCTGCGGTTCGTGCAGAACGCCGAGGGCGCCATCCTCGGGCCCTTCGACGCGTGGCTGGTGCTGCGCGGCACCAAGACGCTCGCGATCCGGATGGCGCAGCACAACGCCAACGGCCTGGCGCTCGCCCAGTATCTGAGCCGGCACCCGAAGGTGCGCCGGGTCTACTATCCCGGGCTCCCCTCCCATCCGCAGCATGAGCTCGCCAGCCGGCAGATGCGCGGATTCGGAGGCATGCTGTCGTTCGACATGGGCTCGCTCGGCGCGGCCGAGACGATGCTGAACCACGTCCGGCTCTGCGCGCTCGCCGAAAGCCTCGGAGGCGTCGAGACGCTCATTTCGCATCCCGCCACCATGACGCATGCGTCGGTGCCGGCGGCGCGGCGGGCGGCGCTGGGGATCACGGACGGGCTGGTGCGCATCTCGGCGGGAATCGAGGACATCGACGATCTCAAGGACGACCTCGCGCAGGCGCTCGATCAGGTTCGATGACCGTCGTCGACTTCCTCCTCCATTTCGACCGGCACCTGCTCGACTTCATCGCCAGCTACGGCGCGTGGGTGTACGCCATCCTGTTCGGCATCGTGTTCGCCGAGACCGGCGTGGTCGTCGCCCCGTTCCTGCCGGGCGATTCGCTGCTGTTCGCGACCGGAGCGGTCTGCGCCACCGGGGCGCTCAGCACGCCTCTGGCAGCCACCCTGCTGACGCTCGCCGCCATCGCCGGCGACGGGGTGAACTACGCGGCCGGCCGCTTCGTCGGCCCGAAGGCCATCAGCGGGGCCGATCGGTCGGCGCCATGGCACCGGCTGCTGAATCAGCGGCACCTCGATCGGGCGCACGCCTTCTTCGAGCAGTACGGCGGCAAGGCGGTCGTGCTCGGTCGCTTCGTGCCGATCGTCCGCACGTTCGTGCCGTTCGTGGCCGGCGCCGCGGGCATGCACTATGCGACCTTCGTCTTCTACAACGTGACCGGCGCGATTGCCTGGGTCGGGTTGTGTCTGGGCGCGGGCTGGATGTTCGGCAACGTGCCGGCCGTGCGGAACAACTTCTCGCTCGTGACGATCGGCATCGTGCTCGTGTCGATCCTGCCGATGCTGATCGAGCTCGTGCGCGGCCGGATGGGGCGGGCGTCGATCTGAGCGGCGCCGCCGTCGAGGTGCTCCGCCCCCTGCGCTTCAGAGGCCGCCGGTCTCCTCGTTCACCCAGGCCAGGTACTCCGCGCCCGCCTCGGCCGGCAACGCCAGCAGCTCCGGCAACTCGTAAGGGTGCAGCTGCGCCAGCCGCGTCTTCAGCGCGGGCAGCGATGCCTGGGTGGTCTTGACAACCAGCTGGCGCTCGGGTTCGCGCGCGATCTGCCCCTTCCAGCGGTAAAACGAAATCATCGGCGGGTACAAGCTCGCGCAGGCGGCCAGCCGCTCGGCAACGAGCTGCCGCGCGAGCGCTTCGCCGCGTGCGTCGTCCGGGACGGTGGTGAGCACGACGACGACGTCGGTCATGAGCGGCTCTGCAGTATGCCACCATCGACGGCCCGGCGCGAGCGATCCCGCTTGTACTTTCGCGCCGATTGAGGTACCGTCAGCACCGCGTGTCCAGAGAACGAGCCCGGCCCACGGCCCGCCGCCCCACGACCGGCCGCGCCGGCACCCGCAAGCGCCGGCTGGTCGTCTGGCTGCTCCTGTTCGGCGCGGCGCTGTTCATCGCAGACAGCCTCGTCGGCGATCGCGGGCTGCTCGCCATGCTGCGCGCACGCGAGCAGTACGATCGGCTCGCGGCCGCCATTGCGCAGCAGCGCGCCGAGAATGCGAGGCTGCGTGCGGAGGTCGAACGGCTGACGAGCGATCCGGCCGCCATCGAGGAGATCGCCCGGCGCGATCTCGGCCTCATCCGGCCAGGCGAAAAGGTGTTCATCGTGAAGGACGTCGGACGCTAGCGCCGGACGCCCGGATCCCGCCCAGCTATCGCTGGAACGATTCGGCCCGCGACGCGGGAGTGAGCTTCACGAGGTAGCGGTCCGGGGCGTTCCAGAACCGCTGCCGCAGGTCGGCCAGGCTCTCCGCCCCGCCGTAGCTGATCGACGAGCAGAGGTGCTTCAGCATGTCGGCAATCACGCCGCGGACCGACCCGCGCGCCGGCACGCTCACCTCGATCCCTTCCGCACCGAACGCTTCCAGCTCCTGCGGCTCCGCCTCCTCGAGGTCCAGGCGGTCGCGGATCGCGCCGATCGAGGCCATCCCGCGGAACACCTTGAAGGGCACCTGCACGACCTTCTGGGCATCCCCCATCAGCAGCGGCTTCATCACGATCTCGCCCGGCGTCTCTTCGGTCCCGGCCAACGCGCTGCCGAGCATCACCGTGTCGGCGCCGAACAGCAGCGCCTGGGCGATGCTGCCGTCGCGCTTCACGCCGCCGTCGGCGATGAGCGGCACCCGGTCTCCGACCGCCAGCCGGCACTGCACGAGCGCCTCCACCTGCGGGATGCCGAAGCTCGTCGTCAGCCGCGTGGCGCAGCCGCCGCCAGGGCCGATGCCGACCTTGACGGCGTCGACGCCGCGATCTGCGAGGAACGCGGCGCCCTCCCCGGTCGCCACGTTGCCGGCGACCAGCTCCACCTCGCCGAACCGCTTCCGGACCGCCTCGATCGCGCGTTCCATCACGGCCGAGTGGCCGTGCGCGATGTCGATCACGAGCACGTCCGCGCCTGCCCGGATCGCCTCGGCGGCGCGCTCCAGGTAGTCGCCCGCCGCGCCGATCGCGGCGCCGACCCGCAGGCGCCCGCGGCCGTCGCGCGTCGCGAAGGGGTGCCGCTGGTGCTGGATCAGATCCCTGGCGGTCACCAGGCCGGCGAGACCGCCGTCGGCGTCGACGAGCGGGAGCTTCTTCACCTTCTCGCGCGCCATCAGCTGCGCGGCATCCGGCAGCGCGATCGGTCCGACGTGCACGACGAGACGCTCGCGCGGCGTCATCCTGTCGGCGACCGTGAGATCGACGCCGACGAAGCGCACGTCGCGCTCGGTGAGCAGGCCGGCCAGGCGGCGCCGATCGTCGACCACGGCGAGCGAGCCGACGCGCGTGGCGCGCATCTTCCGGATGGCTTCGCCGATCGTCTGGGATGGTCCGATCGTGTGCGGGTCCGAGATGATGCCGTGCTGCGTGCGCTTGACTGCCGCGACCTCCTGGACCTGCGGCTGGATGTCGCCGGAGCGATAGCCGCGATCGATGACGCCGAGGCCGCCCTCTTCGGCGAGCACGATGGCCATCGCGGCCCGCGTGATCGTGTCCATGTTCGCCGAGACCAGCGGGCGGCTCAGCGGCAGATGCCGCGAGAACAACGTGCGCAGGTCGATGGCCCGGGGATCGCGCCGGAGCACGACGCCGCGCTGGGGCGCGAGCAGGAAATCGTCGAATGTGCAGCCGCGGACGGCTTCGAGCAGGTCCATCCGCTCAGTCTAGCCGACCTGCCGACCTGCCCCGGCCGCCGCCTGAGCTCCCGATGGGGCGGCGCTTGCATAACGCCGTGGCAGGAGGGAGAAGATGAGAGCTCGCAGTGTACTCGGCATTATCGCGGCGGCCGCGCTGGCCGCCGGGTGCTCGCGGTCGGACGCGGCCATCACGACCAACATCGTGTCGAAGCTCGCGGCGGACGAGACCGTGAAGTCGCAGCAGATCGACGTCAACACCAAGGATCGCGTGGTGACGCTGAGCGGCACCGTGCAGAACGAGGCGGAGGAGGCCAAAGCGCTCGAGATCGCGCGCAACACCAGGGGTGTCGCCAATGTCGTCGACGACATCAACGTCGCGCCCGCCGGCGAACAGGGCGCCGCGCCGACGACCGGCGCCGAGGCTGCGCCGGAGGTGGGCGCCGCGCCCGCCGACAGCGAGATCGACAGCCAGGTCAAGGCGGCGTTGACCGGGGAGCCGTCGATCAAAGCCGACCAGATCACCGTCGCGACCGCCAACGGCGTCGTCACGCTGAGCGGCAAGGTGAGCAGCGAGGCGCAGAAGACCAAGGCGGCCGAGGTCGCCGGCAAGGTGCCCAACGTGACGCGCGTCGACAACGAGCTGACCGTGGGCAAGTAACCGTGGTGGTCGTGGTTCGCATGCCGGCGGGGCCGCGTTCCCGCCGGCCCGCGCCCCCTCACGGCCGCGCCAGGTTCGCAAGCACGCGACAGGAAGGCTGCGCGCACGCGCCCGGACGCCGAGGGGGCGGGCGCCGACGTTCAGTCGCGGGTGATGCGGGCTGGTGCGCGCGACCGCGGTTCGAGCGCGAGCCGGCGCGGGCCAGTCCGCCTGCCGCTTCCCCGCCGCCCGCTTCAAGCGCCTCGCGATTGATCATCGACTCGGCCAGCTTCGACAGCTTCATGTCGCGCCAACCGCAACAGACGAGCGAACGCGCGGAAGACGTCTCGAACGCGCCGGTGCAGGGCGGCCGACACGAGACGGATGCAGCACGCGCCGCGGCGTGAACGTCCGGCGAACGGCGCACGTGTCAGCCGGCACGCACGAAAGAACCATCGGGCCGCGCGATGAGGAAGCCCGATTCCTTGAGCCGGTCGAGGAGCGCCCCGCTCTCGGGCACGCCGAGGCCGCACAGCCTCGCCGCCTCGTCAACGGTCAACGTGGTGCCCGGCACTTCCAGAAAGGTGCCTTTGAGTCTGTTGAGGATGTCGTCATTGATGCGAGTGCGCGTCATGCCAGTAGAGAAACGTCAGCAAACAACGTTCCCATGGCACTTGCCGCCGCGGGGTCGAGGTGCGGCGGTCCGACGCCTCGGCCGGCGCGCGGTGAACCGCGACCTCGGCTGCTTCAGCCGGACGCCGGAGCACCTACTCGGGTGGTTGGATGTGGATGCCGCATTCGAGCTTCTGTCCCTGCCATCGCCCCGAGCGCGGATTCTCGGGGTCGAAGGGAACCGCGGTGCAGGGCTCACAGCCGATGCTCGTGTAGCCCGCCTCGTAGAGCGGCAGGAGCGGGATCTGGTGGGCAGTCGTGTATGCCCACACGTCCTTCGTGGTCCAGGCCGCCAGCGGGCTCAGCTTCGCGATGGACCGCCCCGACGGCAGCCGGAACGGCTCGGATTCTGCGAGCGCGGCGCGCGACGCCGATTGCTGTCGGCGCAGGCCGGTGAACCAGGCGTCGTAGGCTTCGAGCGCGGAGAACAGCGGCTGGATCTTGTGGCGCGCGCAGCACTCGTCGGTGCTCGTCCGCCACAGCCCCGGCGCCGGCTCCGCCGCCCGCAGGTTGATCAGGTTGAGCCCCCAGCGCGCGGCCATGTCGTCCCGGTAGGCGCAGGTCTGCGCGAAATGGTGCACGGTATCGAGGAACAGCACCGGTATGTCGGGCTGGATCCGGCGAAGCATGTGCAGGACGACCATGTCCTCGGCCTGGAAGCTGCAGGTGATGCAGGGCCTCGCCGCCGCGTCGAGCGCCTGCGCCACGATGGCCGCCGCGTCGGCGCCGGAGACGGACGGCTCCAGAGGCCTGGCGGATGATTCCGGACCGATGACCGACGACTGGCGGCCGGCGGCTGGCTTCATTCCAGAATGTCCTCCAGCGCACGGCGCACCGCCGCGATCGCCTCTTCCTCGGTCGCTGCCGACCGCGCGGCGCGCGCGAGCTGTTCGGCGGCGGTCGGCCTTGCCGCGAGACCGCCGCGCGCGCGCAGCGGGTTGACGATCATCCCGGCCCCGGCGGTGAAGTTGGTCGCCGGGTCCACCAGGATGAAGCTGCCGGTCGCGCGGTCGGCTTCGTAGCGATCGAAGACCAGCGGGCGCGCCGCCTGGATCGCCACCGTGCGGATCTGGTTCATCACGAGACCGTGATCGACCTCGGCATTGAGCCATCGCGACGTGTGCTTCAGCCGGTACACCCGGGCCGGGTCGAGCGGTCGCTCGTCCATCCAGACGACTTCGGCTTCGAAGCGCGGAGCGACCTCGGGTTCGCCGACCGCCAGCAGGTCGCCACGGCTGACGTCGAGCTCGTCCTCGAGCGTGAGCGTCACCGACATCGGCGCGAACGCCCGCTCCAGATCGCCGTCCCACGTCGCAATCCGCGCGACGCGCGAGCTGCGACCCGACGGGAAGACCGTGACCGCGTCGCCGATGCCGATCGCGCCCGACACGATCTGGCCGGCATAGCCGCGGAAGTCCTGGTCCGGCCGGATCACCATCTGCACCGGGAAGCGGAACGGCCGCGCGGCGAGATCGCGTTCCACCGTCGTGGTCTCGAGGTACTCGAGCAGGCTGGGCCCTTCGAACCACGGCGTGCGGTCGCTGACCGCAATCACGTTGTCGCCGTGCAGCGCGCTGAGCGGGATCGCGTGCCGCGTGGCGCCCTGCAGCAGATCCTCGAAGTCGTCGCAGATCCCCTCGAACACGCCGCGGTCGAAGTCGACGAGATCCATCTTGTTGATCGCCAGCACGAAGTTGGAGATCCCCAGCAGCCGCGCGATCCGCGCGTGCCGCTTCGACTGCACGCGCACGCCGTTGCGCGCGTCGACGAGCAGGATGGCGAGATCGGCCGTCGACGCGCCGGTGGCCATGTTGCGCGTGTACTGCTCGTGCCCCGGCGTGTCGGCCAGGATGAACTTGCGCCGCGCGGTCGCGAAGTAGCGGTATGCGACGTCGATGGTGATCCCCTGCTCGCGCTCGGCCTTGAGGCCGTCGGTGAACAGCGAGAAATCGATCGGGCCGGCCGTGCGGTTCTTCGACGCCGACTGCACCGAGTGGATCTGGTCCTCGTAGACCGACTTCGAATCGTGCAGCAGCCGCCCGATGAGCGTGCTCTTCCCGTCGTCGACGCTGCCGGCCGTGCAGACGCGCAGCAGGCCGGACATCAGAAGTAGCCTTCGCGCTTCTTCAGCTCCATCGAGCCGTCCTGGTCGTGATCGATGACGCGGAGCTGGCGCTCGGAGTGCCTGGTGACGACCAGTTCCTCGATGATCTTCGGCACCGTGTCGGCGTCGGATCTGACCGCGCCGGTGCAGGGCGAGCAGCCGAGCGAACGCATGCGGCACCGCACGCGCTGGGGCATCTCGCCCGGCAGCAGCGGCACGAAGGGCTGCTCGAGCATGATGAGCGAGTTGCCGCGGACAATCACCTCGCGGTCCCTGGCGAAATAGAGCGGCACGATCGGAATGCGCTCGACGTGGATGTACTGCCAGACGTCGAGCTCGGTCCAGTTCGACAGCGGAAACACGCGGATGCTCTCGCCGGGCCGGATCCGGCCGTTCAACAGGTTCCAGAGCTCCGGCCGCTGGCGCTTCGGATCCCACTGCCCTTTCGCGTCGCGAAGCGAGACGATCCGCTCCTTCGCGCGCGACCGCTCCTCGTCGCGCCGCGCGCCGCCGAACGCCGCGTCGAAGCCGCCGGCGTCCAGCGCGTCGAGCAGCGCCTTGGTCTTGAGCAGGCCGCAGCAGCGCTGCGTCCCGACGAGGTAGGGCTGCGTGCCCTCGGCGATCGCCTGCTCGTTGGTGTGGACGATGAGCCGCGCCCCGACTTCGGCCGTGTACCGGTCGCGGAACTCGATCATCTCCTTGAACTTGTAGGTGGTGTCGACGTGGAGCAGCGGGAACGGGATGGGCGCCGGATGGAACGCCTTCTGCGCCAGCCGCAGCAGCACCGAGGAGTCCTTGCCGATCGAGTACAGCATCACCGGCCGCTCGAACTCGGCGACCACCTCGCGCATGATGTGGATGCTCTCGGCCTCGAGCGCCTGCAGGTGGTCCAGCCGCGGCGCGGTCGGCTGCAGGCGGCCCGTGAAGCGGGCGACGTTGGAAGCTGCGGCGATGGCCATGTCGAATCGTCCCCTGAAAACAGCAAAGCCCGGGATTTTCAGGTCCCAGGCTTTCGATCTACCGCGCTGAAGGCTGTCAGCGGCGTTCCGTCTTCGGACGGCCAGACCGATGGCGCAGGGACCAGAGGGTCCACGTACAACAACAGGCGCACCGGCCCACCTTCAGCATCTGTCCAGATATCTTACCTGCTCGGGTTCTCATGTCAAACCGGCGATCACCTGAGCACGGGCGCCGCGCCGGGCCGCTCCGCTGCGTGCACCGCGAAATAACGATACAGGAGGACGCCGTCCAGAAGGGCGACGCCCAGCAGGACCAGGTAGGCCTCGGCGCCGGGGATCCACCCCAGCTCGCGCAGCAGCGAGGAGATGCCGAAAGCCACCACCCAGGCGTCGAAGCTCATGCAGACGCGGCGAAACGCCTCCGGCTTCAGGTGTTTGAGCGCGCGCACGCCCAGCGGAACCCCGATGATCACGCTCGGAAGGATCCAGGGGACGAGCCTCGCGCTCTCCAGGCTGTACAGCCCCGCATACGCGTAGGCAACCGCCGTGAACGAAGACTCCGCCAGGCGCACGAAGGCGAGCCCGGCGCGGAACTCCTGCTTCGCGAATCCCTGGTTGTTCAGCATCATCGCGAGCGGGGGGCCCGAGATCGTCGTGACCGCGTAGAGCACGCCGAGGCCGGCGCCGAAGCCGGCGCTGGCCGACTTTTCCGAGCGGATTGGCCGGCGGAAGCCGGCCGCCTGCAGCAGGATCAGCGGCAGCAGGAGCACGAAGGTGTAGAGCCGCAGATGCGAGGGATTCACGTGCGCCACGATGGCCGTGCCCGCGACGATCCCCGGCGCGAGGCCCGCGATGATCGGGAGCATGCGCCGCCAGACCGGCCCGAGCGCACGGCGGCTGACCCAGAGCACGTACGCATTGAGCACCACCTCGATCGGCACCATCGCGGGATTGAGAACGCGATTGGTGAGAAAGAGGAGGGCGAGCGGGACGGTGAGCGAGGAGAAGCCGTAGCCGAGCGCGCCGTTGACGATGGCGGCGAACAGCGTGATGCCGGCGAGCGCGAGCGCCTGGAGCGGGATCATCGACGCGTCCGCCTCCCGGCGTCATGCGCGCAGGCGACCGCCCGCCCGCCCTGCGGTGCTAGTGCGCCGACCCAGTCGTCGCCGAGCTGCGCCGGCCGAGCTCGCGATCCATGTCGAGCACCGCCGCCGGGTCGTCGCGAATCAGCTGGAACTTGGCGACGATCTCGCGCGCGATCTTCTCCTCCTCGACCTGCTCGGTGAGGAACCACTGGAGCTCCGCCATCTCGGCGAACGCCTTCTGCCCGAAGCACAGCTCGTACAGCGCGTTGATCTCCTGCGTGACCCGCTGCTCGTGGGCCAGCGCTTCTTCGAACACGTGGCGCAGCGAGGCGAAGCTCCCCTTCGGCTGCTCGACCGCCTCGAGCGCGACGACGCCGTCGCGCGCCAGCACGAAGTTGAACAGCTTGAGGCCGTGCTGCCGCTCCTCTTCGGCCTGGAACCGCAGCCAGCTGGCGGCGCCGGCAAACTTCTGGTGCTCGCAGAAGGCGGCCATCGCGAGATACCGGTACGACGCGTCGAACTCCGAGTTGATCTGCACGTTGATGGCGTTGAGGACTGTGGCGTTCACGGGCGGCTCCTTCCGTCGCAGGTCGGACCGACGGGTCCGCGGACGACAGAGCCTTAGAGCATATCAACGTACCGGCCGGCATGCGGAAGATCTCCATGTCCGTCAGAAGGCGAGCTGCGCCCGCAGGATCAGCGAATGCTCGACCGGGCGGGGCGCCGCGCCGCCGCCGAAGCCGACCCGCTCGAAGGCGGCGGTGTACTTGACCTGTGCGTTCGGGTACCAGTTCAGGCCGACACTGAATTGCGATGCGGTGCGGCTGGCATCCGGCGCCGCCAGGCCGGCGGCGAACACCGCCTCGTCCACGCGCAGTCCGGCGTACCGCGCCATCGCCTGCAGCGCTCCAGGGGCGCCCGTCTCCGGATCGAACGGCGCATCCGGCTGCACGCCGCGATCGGCGCCGGTCTCTCCGGTCAGCACGTAGGAGCCGGTGACGTCCCAGGCGGTGTTGGCGGCCGCCGCACGCCTGCCCCCCGGCGCAGAGAGGCGCTGGGCCGACCGCACCCATTCGAAGAACGCACCGAAGGGCCCTCGATAGTAGAAGGCCGCCGGCGTGAATCGCGAGTGCTGGCCGCGGGCGGCGATGCCGGGCGCGTACGCGAAGTAGGTCTGCCCGAGGGAGGTCTTGAGCCCCGGCAGCGCCCCCTCCTGGGCGCCTCGCGACGCGCCGAGCTGGAACCCGAGGCCCCCCAGCGCGCGCGCCGCGCTCCCAGCCAGACGGAACGGACGGATCACGACGCGGCCGGCGAGCTCCTTGCCGTCGTTGGTGTCGCGATCGTCGGTGCTGCTGCCGCCGTCGGGCACGCCGTTGTACAGCCCCGCCGCGTAGTGGAACCCCGTCCCGAGATCCCCCTGCAGCGCCACGCCGAGATCGCGGTTGGGCACGAGGCTGTTGGCGAGCGACCGCTCCGGAAACAGCACGTACGCATCCCCGATGAGCATCTCGTAGCCGACCGGCGTCTTGTCCTTGCCGGTGCGCACCCGCAGTGTCGGCGAGATCCGCAGGTCGAGGTAGGCATCCTGGACGACGCTGCCGCCGCCGGCCAGGTCGGGCATCAGCTTGAAATCGAAGAACCGGGCGACCCGCCCAGACAGCGAGGGTCGCAGCTTGCGGAGCGTGAAGGTGTCGACGGCCGGCGCCGGATCGTCGGGCGAGAAGCGACCGTCGACCTGCGCGAGCGCGCCGATGACCAGCCGATAGCCGCCGCCGGCCGACTGGATGAAGAATCCGCCGTCGTAGCCGGCCTCCAGCGCGGCGCCCGGAGCGCCGGATATGGTTTGAGCTGAAACCGATCCCGCAAGAAGCGTCGCGGCCGCAAGGCCTGCGGCCGCCCGAAGCGCTGTCATCCCCGACCTCCCCGAGACGAACCGACTGCGCGTGCGAAAATGAACCGCCGGATCCGGCCGCCGGCCGGCAGGCGCCGGACCGGGAGACGACCGAACCCTACCTACAGACGGTGGGTCCGCAGCAACAGCGTTCGGCGGCGAGGAGCGGGAGCGCGAACAAGGCTCTCCTACTGTACGGAATCCGCCGGGGGATGGCAACCGGGTCGGAAGGGGTGCCGGGATGCCGGAGACTGCCATGTCCCGCGTCGCGGGGATGCGCGACGCGGACCGGCCTGCACCCCGGGCGCGGCGCACCGGCGACGCACCGGGGCACCCAGCGCCCTGGCACCGCGGTCGGTTGGCGCAGACCTCAGAACGCCGTCACGATTCGCAGCACCTCGGCATGGAAGAGCATCACCGCCGCCGCGGCGCCGACCCCCATCAAACCGAGAAACGCGACGGCGCTCATCGCGGGCGGGCGAGCCTCGGCAGGCGTGACTTCGTCGATCGAGTCATCGGGCGGGGAGAGCGCGATCCCTTCGGCCTCCGCCCACTCCGCCAGCGTACGGCGCGGACCAGCCTCTTCCCCGCCCGCCTCGGGTTCGCCGATCTCGAGCTCCGCCAATGCCGCCGTGAAGGCCGGGTCGTCGCAGAGCGCGACCGTCTCCCCGGCGGCAACATGAATCGGTGCGGACATGCGGCCGCCGCTGCCAATTCCGGGCCAACGCGCCGGGGCGGGCGGCGGCGGCGGCAAGCAGGCGCCAACTTCATGGCACTTCTGGACTTACGCCAGATCGGGCCTCACCCATCCGACCTGGCTGCTGCGCGCAGGCATTACAGAACGCGCGCGGCGATGCCCCGGAACGGCTCATGCCCTACTGCTTTGCCGGCCCGTACAGGACGCGGCCCGGACGCGCGGCCGTCATCTTGCCGTTCTCGAACGCCACGACGCCGTTGACGACGACGGTCGACACGCCGACCGCGTAGGAATGCGGCTTCTCGAATGTTGCCGTATCGGCAACCGTCGCCGGATCGAAGACTGCGATGTCGGCTTTCATGCCGGGCCGCAGCACGCCGCGATCGTAGAGGCCGATGCGCTGCGCCGTCAGCGACGACATCTTGCGCACCGCCTCCTCGAGCCGCAGCGCGTGCTTCTCGCGCACGTAGACGCCGAGCACGCGCGCGAAGGTGCCGTAGCTGCGCGGGTGCGGGTTCGCCCGCCCGAAGATCGGCACTTCCCCGTCCGAGCCGATCATCGTCGCCGGATGCTGCATGATCCGGATGAGATCCGCCTCGTCTATGGCGTGAAAGATCCCGCCGCAGCCTCCCTGCTCGATGATCCACAGCACGGTCTCGGCGGCATTTTCCATCGTCGGCTCCATGCCGCGCTGCCGCGTGATCTCGCCGAGGTTCTTGCCCGCGAGCGACTCGTCCCAGGCGCAGCGTGAGATGACGACGTTGGCCGGATTGCCGCCGCCGCGCTCGTTGGTCAGCAGCAGGACGCTGGCGGCCTTGACCCTCGCGCGCGTGTCCGGATCGGCGAGCCGGGCGAGCACCTGCTGGCGCCCGCCTTCCTGGAACCACTGCGGCGTGAGCGCCGCCTGAATGCTCGTCGCCGAAGCGGTGTAGGGGTACTGGTCGAGCGTGACGTCGACACCGCGCGCCCGCGCTTCGTCGACCATGCGCAGCGTGTCGACGCTCTTGCCCCAGTTCGCCGTGCCGATGATCTTGTGGTGCGTCACCTGCGTCGGCAGGTGTCCATCCTCGCCGATGCGGATCGTCTCGGCGACGCTGTCGGTCACCTTCGACGCCTCGTCGCGCATGTGCGAGATGTAGATGCCGCCCATCTCGCCGGCGATCTTCGCGAGCGCGATCACCTCCTCGGTCCCGGTGAAATTACCCGGCACGTAGAACAGACCCGAGCTCAAGCCGAGCGCGCCGTCGCGCATTCCCTGGCGCACGATCCCTTCCATCCGCTCGAGCTCGGCCGGCGACGGGTCGCGGTCGACATCGCCCAGCACCGCGCTGCGGACGGATCCCTGCCCGATGAACATCGCCCAGTTCGGCGAGATCTTCAGCGCGGCGATTCGGTCGAGGAACGGTCCGAGCGGCACCGGCGATCCGCCGTCCGGGCCTTCGGTCAGCGTGGTGACCCCCTGGCGGACGTAGTTCTCTGCCGTCGGCACGTCGAAGATGCCGCGGCTGGCGTGCGTGTGCGGATCGATGAAGCCCGGAGACACGACCTGGCCGCGCGCGTCGATGACGCGCCCGGCCGTGCCGGCAATCTTGGGCGCAATCGCGGCAATCGTGTCGCCCTTGATCGCCACCTCGCCCCGGTACCACGGGTTGCCCGTGCCGTCGACGATGCGGGCATTGGCGATCACGAGATCGTAGGCCGGCGCCTGCGCGCCGATCCGCCCGCCGGCGGTCGCGAGCAGGATCGCTCCGAGGGTGCCGAACGAAAACCACGCCCAGCGACGACGCGTCATTGCAGACCTCCTTGTCGGGACTCCCGGTGGGATGGTTGCGGACCGCGGGGCCGGGGCTTCAGCTCGTGGCTGGCTGCCGGGCGCCGCGGCGTCGACGCCCAGCCCGCCCGAGCCCCTCGGCTCCCGCTTCCCCTCTTGAAGTGTCTAGCTGAGTCCGACGATCTCCCCGTTGGGCCTCACCGACATCCCCTCGGCCGCCGGCGCCTTCGGCAACCCTGGCATCGTCATGATGTCGCCCGCCTTGGCGACGACAAAGCCGGCGCCTGCCGAGCCATAGACCTCGCTGATCGGGATGCGGAAGCCGGTCGGCCTGCCCAGCTTCGTCGGGTCGGCGGTGAGCGAGTACTGCGTCTTGGCGATGCAGACCGGCGTCTGGCCAAGGCCGATCGATTCCAGATAGTCGATCGCGCGCGCCGCCGCCGGCGCGAAATCGGCGCCGTCGCCGCCGTAGACCTTCTTCACGATCGTCTCGATCTTGTCCCGGATCGGCAGCGCCGTGTCGTAGAGCGGCGCGTACTTCGCCGACTTGGAGGCGAGCAGCGCCATCACCTCGCGCGCGAGGTCCTCGCCGCCGGCCCCTCCCTTCCCCCACACCTCGCAGAGCACCACTTTCACGCCGAGGCTCGCCGCGTAGTCGTTCACCCGCTTGAGTTCCGCGTCGGTATCGGCGGTGAAGCGATTGATCGCGACCACCACGGGCAGGCCGAACTGGCGGACGTTGCCGAGATGGTGCTCGAGGTGCACGAGGCCCTTCTCGAGCGCCGGCAGGTTCTCGGTGGCGAGCGCCTTCTTATCGGCCCCGCCCTGCATCTTCAGCGATCGCACGGTGGCGACGAGCACGGCCGCCTCCGGGTTCAGCCCGCCGAAGCGGCACTTGATGTCGAAGAACTTCTCGGCGCCGAGATCCGATCCGAAGCCGGCCTCCGTGACCACCACATCGGCGAGCGCGAGACCGGCCTTCGTTGCGAGGATGCTGTTGCAGCCGTGCGCGATGTTCCCGAACGGGCCGGCGTGGACGAAGGCGGGACCGCCTTCGAGCGTCTGCACCAGGTTCGGCGCGAGCGCGTCCTTGAGCAGCATGGCCATGGCGCCGGCCGCCTTCAGTTCGCCGGCGCGCACCGGCGTCTTCGAGGCGCCGCGCGCGGCGCCGACGATGATCTGGCCGAGGCGCTTCTCGAGATCCTCGCGGCTGGTCGCGAGCGCGACGATCGCCATGATCTCGCTGGCCGGGATGATCACCCAGCGTTCCTCACGGACGACGCCGTTGCCGGCGCCGAGCCCGATCACGGCGTGCCGCAGCGCACGGTCGTTCATGTCGATGGTACGCGGCCAGGTGATGCGGCCGGGATCGATGTTGAGGGGGTTGCCCTGCTGCAGGTGGTTGTCCAGGAGCGCGGAGAGCAGCGCATGCGCGCTCGAGATCGCGTGGAAGTCGCCGGTGAAGTGCAGGTTGATGTCGTCCATCGGGATGACCTGCGAGTAGCCGCCGCCGGCCGCGCCGCCCTTGACGCCGAACACGGGCCCCAGGCTCGGTTCGCGCATGCACAGGACCGACTTCACGTTGATGCGGCGGAGCGCCTGCGTCAGGCCGACCGACACGGTGCTCTTGCCCTCGCCTGCGGGCGTCGGGCTGATCGCCGTCACGAGGACCAGACGGCCCTTCGCCGGACGGCTGCAAATCTCCAGCGGAATCTTCGCCTTGTACTTGCCGTAGAGGTCGAGGTCGTCGGCCGAGAGTCCCAGGTCGGCGGCCACATCGACGATGGGGCGCGGTTTGACGCTTTGTGCGATTTCGATGTCAGTTGGCATGGCGCATAGTCTAATCAATGCGGACGCTGTTGTATAACGGTGGACACCATGCTCGCCGATGCCTCTTTCGTCGATCTCCTCGATCGCTTCGCCGCTCCCACACCCACGCCGGGCGCGGGTCCCGCCGCCGCCGCCACCGCCGCCGTGGGCGTCGCGCTGCTGCAGATGGTGTCGGCGCTGCCCAAGACCCGCGCGGATGAGCCGGGCGAGCGGGCGGCGCTGAACGAGACCGCGGCCCGGCTGCCGCCGATTCGCACCGCGCTGCTGGCCGCGATGGATGCCGACGCCGCCGCCTACGATGCCGTGATTGCGGCGCGAAAACGGCCGGCATCGACCGAAGCGGAGCGCGAAGCGCGGCGGGCCGCGATCCAGGCGGCGATGCGACGCGCCACCGACACGCCGCTCGAGATCGTGCGGCTCGCGGCCGACGGCCTGCGGCACGCCTCAGTGGTCGGCGCCAACGGCCATCGCGCCGCCTCGGGCGAGATCGGCGTGGCGACGACGCTGCTGCGCGCAGGCCTGAAGGGGGCGCGCGTGTGCGTGGAGATCAATCTGAACTTCCTGGCCGACGAGGCCTACAAAGCCGGCGTCGCCGCCGAGCTTCGGACGCTGGGACCGGCATGAGGAATGAGTAGAGTCTCATGACCTCGAATTCCTGGTGTCCCGTCCCAGTGGATCGTGGGCATAAGTCGCGGAGCGCCGCGCCCCGATGGCCAGGCGCGAGGAGTGAGGATATTGGGGATATCTGAGCGACGAGCCACGCCGCCCGCGGGGATGCGCCGCCCGCCAATTGTGTCGCGAACCACTGGGACGGGACACTAGTCCCAGTACAAGCGCGTTTGCGGCTCGGCGGGTAAACAAAACACTCGAAATGTCCGTACCTCAGAGCAGAGTTTCACGGCGGCCCACCAGAAGCTCTGACGCCAGGAGGGACATTTCGAGT
>JADZED010000067.1 GCA_020850715.1 Acidobacteriota bacterium | reverse complement strand
GGAGATGACGCCGATCATGCGGGAGCCGCTGGCGAGCAGCTCGAGGCCCTGGATAGCGACATCGAGCGACTCGGCGTCGAGGGAGCCAAAGCCCTCGTCGAGGAAGAGGGAGTCGAGGGCGAGCGCGCCGCCGTGGCCGGACAGCTCCGGGAGGCGTTCGGAGAGGGCGAGCGCGAGCGCCAGACTGGCAAGGAAGGTCTCGCCGCCGGAGAGGGTGCGGACGGAGCGGCGCTCATCGCCGTTCAGCCGGTCGATGACAACGAATTCGTCGCCCCCCGCCTCGAGGCGGTAGCGGTCGCGGGAGAGCTGGAGCATGCGGTCGCCGGCGTCGGCGGCGAGGACGTGCATCGCCTCGCGCTGGATGTACGCGACGAATCGGTTCGCCTGCAGCTCGAGGCCGAGCTCGGAGGCGACCTCCGCGGTGCGACGGAAGGAGCGAGCGTCGTCGAGGAGCCTGGTTGCCTGATGGACCTGCGCGCGGGCAGCCTCCAGCGTGGCCCCGATACGGCCGACCTCGGTGGCGAGTTCGGTGGCCCTGGAATGCGCCGCCTGGATGAGCTCGGGCACGGCGGCGGCGTCCGGTGGGAGGTTGGGGGGGAGCTGGCGGCGCCATTCAGCTTCGAAGTCCGTGCACGCGGCGGAGGCGGCGTCGCGTGCGGCGGCGGCGGCCGTTTCGGCCTCGCTGGCCGCACGGGCGGCGCCCTCGCAGGCGGCCTCGCGTTCGGTCAGGACGGCGGAGGCAGCAGCGCGCGCACGCTCGTGGTCGGCGAGGGCGGTGCGGAGGCTGGCGTCTTCCTCGGCCGCGCGGTCGAGCACGGCGAGTGCATCGCGGAGTGAGTCGGGGGTTGCGGGCTGCTCACCAGCGGCTGCGAGGATGCGCTCGGCCTCTTCGACGGCCGTCGCCTGGTGTTCGTAGAGCGCGGCGGCGGTGCGGACCTCGGCGGCGGCATTCGCGACGGCGGCCTCGGCAGTGGCGACGACGTCGCGGGCTTCCGTGACACAGCTCGCGGCCACGGCGTGGGCGTCGAGGGCTGCAGCGAGGCGGGCTGCGGCCTCGTCGACGTCCGCTGCCGGGGCGGCGGCACCCGAGCTGGCCTCGATGGCGGGGTCGTGGGGGAGACGGGCGAGCAGCTCACGGAGACGGCGGGCGTCCGCAGCGAGCGTGGCGGCGCGCACCTCGTGTTCGCCGGCGCGTCCTCGTTCGGCCGCGGCGACGGCGGCGGCTCGCTTTGCCGCACGGTCGACGCTGGTGCGGGTGGTGGCCGCAGCGGTGAGCTGGCCGTCGTGGGCGGACTGGCGGGCGAGGGCGGCTTCGAGGGCCTTGCGCGCCTCCGCGGCACGTGCGTGGGCGGCTGCGGTTTCGTTGCCGGCGCGGCCGGCGGCTTCGCGCGCGCGAGCGTGCGCCTTGCGGGCCGCCTCGACGGCCTGGGCCGCGGCGTCGAGGTCGGGGGCGGCGTGTTCGCGGAGGTCAGTGATGGGCTCACCGCAGACGGGGCACGGGTCGCCGACGGACAGCGTCGCGAGGATGGCGGCGGCGGCGTCGGCGATGCGGGCGGCGTCGAGGGCCTGCTCGCGGCACGTCAATTCCTCGCCTGCGGCGGTCTCGGCCTGGGCCGCTTGATGGCGTGTTGCTTCGGCGGTGGCGGCGGTGGCGGTCGCGCGCTGGGCCTCGGCGTCCGCGGCTTCGACGGCGCGGCGGAGGGCGTGGGCGGCCTCCGCAAGGTGCTGGAGCTGTTTCGCTCGCAGCTCGGCCTCGTGGCTCTTGCGGCCGGCCTCGGCGCTGTCGCTCGTTGCGGCCGCGGCCTCCGCCTCGAGGTGGCTGGCACACGCGGCCGCCAGGGAGGCGGCGGCCACGAGGTCGCGAGTGCCGCTGGCGAGGGCCGTCTCGGCGTCGTCGCGAGCCGCTTCGGCGTGCACGCGCTGCAGGCCGGCGGCGGCTTCGGCCGCGCGGGCGGTGTCCAGCGAGATCGCGGAGAGCCGCAGCCGGGCACGGGCTGCTTCGAGACGTTCGGCAGCGGCAAGGCGCTCGCGTGCCTGCTGGTGGGCCTCGGGGTCGTAGTGGAGCGCGCCGAGCTGCTCTGCCGCCCGGGCGAGGGCGGCCGATGCGGCCTCGAGGGCAGCGCGTGCCTCGGTGGCGGCGGCCTGCGCCGCGATGGCACGGACGCGCGTCTGTTCGTGCGTGGCGGCCGCCGTGACGGCGTCCTTCGCGCGGGCGAGGTACAGCGCGGCGACGGCCTCGAGCCGCTTGAGAGCGGACTGACGCGCGGCGAGCTGGCCCTGGCGTGCCTGGGCGTCGCGCAGCTGGGCCTTGAGGAGAGCGAGGGCATCTGGCGCACGATAGTCGAGCTGGTCGTGCTGCTGCTGCAGCGCCTCGGCAGCGCTGCGCGCGCCGCCGGCACGGTTGTTGGCGGACTGCATCATGGCCTTGTAGACATCCAGGCCGAGCAGCTTCGAGAGGACCGTCTTCTTGTCCTTCGGGTCGCCGCTCAGGAAGGCGGAGAACTCACCCTGCGGCAGGATGATCGTTTTCACCAAGGTGTCGTAGTCGATGCCGAGGATCGCTTCGACCTGTGCGTTGACGTCGTTGACGCTGTCCGC
>JADZED010000066.1 GCA_020850715.1 Acidobacteriota bacterium | reverse complement strand
GGCGAGGCGCCCGGCTGGCCAGGCGCGACGACCGAGAATATCGGGAATATTTGAGGGAGGAGCAACGCCGCCAGGCGGGATGCATCGCCGGCCGAATGCCGGCCCTATTTATGGGATGGGTTCTAGCCCTCGACCTCCGTCGCGTCCTGCGCCGGCGCGATGCGCTCCTCGACAAACGTGTTCCAGTCGTGGCAGTGGGGGCACTGCCACAGCAGTTCCGTGCTGCGGTAGCGACAGCGCATGCAGACGTGGGGGTCGAGGTAGAACACTGCGTGCTCGGTCAGCTCGCTGTAGCGATCGACCAGCGCTTCTGGATGGTGCAGTTGGCCGAGCGCCCGCCAGATCGCCTGGTGGAGGCCCAGCGCGTGCGGGTTCTGGACGAGCGCGGCGAAGAGCAGGTCGAGGGCGTCCTTCGGGTGTCCGCTCGCTGCCAGGTGGCGCGACAAGGCCAGCCGTGCGCGCCAGTCCTGCGGGTTGGCGTCGATCAAGCGCCGGCACAGGCGCGTGAAGCGCTCCGGCGATCCGGTCTGCCTCGCGAGCGCCTCGAGCCGGTCGAACGCCAGATACGCGCGGTCGGGCGCGACCTCGATCATCTTCTCCCAGATGGCGGCCGCCTCCTGCGCCTGGCCGCCGGCAACGCGCAGGTCTCCCAGATTCAGATAGGCCGGCACGGCGCGGGCGTCGAGATCGATGGCCGCCTCGAAGCGGCGTGCCGCTTCGAGGCCGTCCCGCCGTCGCATCGCTTCGAGTCCGATCTCGTTCTCCAGGAACGCGAGGATCGCCTGGCTCTGCGGCCGCGCGGCGACGCCGGTCAGCACCGACAGCCGCTGGCGGGTGTCGTAGGCCTCGGTCCACTGGTGCTGTTCTTCGTGCAGCTTCTGCAGGTTGATCAGGGCGTACTCGTTCTTCGGATCCAGCCGCAGGACCTCGTTGAATGCCTCGAGCGCCCGGTCGACGAAGCCGCCGCGCTTGTAGTCGAGGCCCAGGCAGAGCAGGACGTGCGCATGCTCCAGCCGGCTCAGCTTCGGACGCTGCAGCAGCGTCTGGTGCACCGTGATCGCCTTGCCGACCTGTCCCTTCTCCCGGTACAGGTTGCCGAGAATCATGTGCACCTCGAGCCCCTCGCCGTCGAGGCCCGCGGCCCGGCTCAGTTCCTCGATGGCGAGGTCGATCTGGTTGGCGACCAGGAAGTTCAGGCCGAGGATGTAATGCGGCGACTCGCGGGCGCGGCGCCGATCGATCCAGCGGCCGTCGTGCAGCTTGTAGCGTTCCCAGGCCTTGCCGATGGCCAGGCCCGCGAGCAGCGCGAGCAGGGCCGCCAGCATCGGCGCGTACGTGCTCATGGCTCGCCGGCCGGCGTCGCCTGGCGGTACGACGCGACGATTTCGTCCCAGCGGCCCTGGGCTCGCAGGATGAGCTCGATGAGCTCGCGGACCGCGCCGTCGCCGCCGTTGCGCCGGCTGACCCAATGCACGCGGGCCCGCACTTCGTCCACCGCGTCGGCCGGCGCTGCCGCCAGCCCCACCCGTTCGAGCACCGCCAGGTCCACGATGTCGTCGCCCATGTAGGCGACCTCGTCATCGTCGACGCAGACGTCGCCGACGATGTGGTCGAAGGTGTCGATCTTGCGCTGGACGCCCTGATACATCAGGGTGATGCCCAGCTGGGCGGCGCGATGGACCGTGGTCGGGGACGAACGGGCCGACAGCATGCCGACTTTCAATCCGGCGCGCTGCGCCCACACCATGGCGATGCCGTCCTTGATGTCGAAGTGCTTGCTCTCGGTCGCGTCGCCATGGATCACCACCTTGCCGTCGGTGAGCACGCCGTCGACGTCGAGCAGCAGCAGCTTGATGCGCGCCGCCCGCTGCTGGACCTCGCTCGTCAGCACGAGCGCCGACCGGCCCGGGCGCTTCGCTGGCGCCGCGCATGAGGAAGCCCCGACGCGCACGAAGGCCCGCGTCCGGCGTTCAGGATTGGACTCATCGACCCTGTGAACCCCGTGAACTCATCGAACCCCGGCTAGATCATCTGCGTCCGCCACAGATCGTGCAGGTGCACGACTCCGGTGACGCGGTTGGCGTCCACCACGGCCAGCGCCGTGATCTTCCGCCGTTCCATGATGTTCAGGGCCTCGGCCGCCAGCGTCGACGGCGCGACCGAGACCGGTTCGCGCGTCATGAGGCGGCCCGCGTCGAGATCGAGCAGGTTGCCGTGCCGCTCCATGTGCCGCCGCAGATCGCCGTCGGTGATGATGCCCACGAGCGCCCCGGCGTCGTCGACCACGCAGGTCATGCCGAGCTTCTTGCTCGACATCTCGTAGATCACGTCGCGCATGGGCGTGTCGGTCCTCACGATCGGACACGCGCTTCCTTCGTGCATCAGGCCGTCGACCTGCATCAGCCGCTTGCCGAGCTTGCCGCCCGGGTGCAGGTTCGCGAAGTCCTCCTGGCGAAATCCCTTCTCGACGAGCAGCGTCATCGCGAGAGCGTCGCCGATGGCGAGCGCCGCCGTCGTGCTGGCGGTCGGCACGAGATTCATCGGGCAGGCCTCCTCGGTCACGCTGCAGTCGAGCGTGACGTCAGCGGCCTGCGCCAGCGTCGACGAGGGGGAGCCGGTGATGGCGATGAGCTTCGACCCGAGTCGTCGTATCCGCTCCAGCAGGCGCAGGATCTCGTCGGTCTCGCCGCTGTAGGACAGCGCCACCACGACATCCTCGGCCCGGACGACGCCGAGATCGCCGTGGATCGCCTCGGCCGGGTGGAGGAAGACCGCCGCCGTGCCGGTGCTGGTGAGCGTGGCCGCGATCTTCCGGCAGATGATGCCGGACTTGCCCATCCCGGTGAGGATGACGTGGCCGCGGCAGCCGCGGAGGAGCTGAATGGCCCGGTCGAAACGGCCGTCGAGCCGCGCGACCAGCGCGAGGATGGCGCCGGCCTCTGTTTCGAGGACCTTGCGCGCGAGCGTCAGATCAGCCATCGGCGCGCGCTCCGGCGGCGTGCGGCGGCTTGACGATCCGGTCGATCGCGGTGAGGCGGCGGAGCAGCGGTGCGAGCGCGTCGAGCCGGAGGGCATTCTGCGCGTCGCTCTTCGCGCGGCGCGGATCCGGATGAACCTCGAGGAAGACGCCGTCGACGCCCGCCGCGACGCCCGCCGAGGCGAGCGGTTCGATGTACTCCGCCTGCCCCGCGGTGACGCCGTCGCCGCCGCCCGGGAGCTGCAGGCTGTGGGTGACGTCGAAGACCACCGGCGTGCCCTGCGCCCGCATGATCGGAAAGGCGCGCATGTCGACGACCAGATTGTGGTACCCGAAAGAGGTGCCGCGCTCGGTCACGATCGCGCGCGGATTGCCGGCCGCGTGAACCTTCGCCACCGCGTGTCGCACGTCGTCTGGGGCGAGGAACTGCCCCTTCTTGATGTTGACGATGCGCCCGGTGCCCGCCGCGGCGACGAGGAGGTCGGTCTGGCGGCAGAGGAACGCGGGAATCTGCAGGATATCGGCGACCTCCGCCGCGCGCGCGGCCTGCGCGGGCTCGTGGATGTCGGTGAGGACCGGCACGTCGTGGCGCGCCTTGATCGCCGCAAGCGTCCGCAGGCCTTCGGCGAGCCCGGGTCCGCGGAAGGACGCGAGCGAGGTGCGGTTCGCCTTGTCGAACGACGCCTTGAAGACGAAGGGGACGCCGGCCCGCCCGGCAATCGCGGCCAGTTCACCGGCCAGATCCGCGGCGTCGGCCGCGCTCTCGATGACGCACGGCCCGGCGATCAGGACGAACGGGCCGCCGTTTCCGATCGCGATCGCGCCAAGCTGGACGGGGGCCACGCCCGCAATTGTATCAAGCTACCGACTCGGCGGTCCGCTGGATCCGCCGTGCAGCCTTGTGCCGATGGCTCGCGGCGACGAAGCCGGCGAACAGCGGATGCGGGCGCGTCGGCTTCGACGTGAATTCCGGATGGAACTGCACGGCGACGAACCAGGGATGGCCGGGCAGTTCGGCGATCTCGACGAACTTGCCGTCCGGCGATCGCCCCGAGATGCGGAAGCCGCTCTCGGCGAGCTGGGGCTCGTAGAGGCAGTTGAACTCGTAGCGATGGCGATGGCGCTCGCGCACCGTCGCCTCGCCGTACAGCTGCCGCGCGAGCGAGCCGGGCGCGAGCTCGCAGGCATAGGCGCCCAGACGCATCGTGCCGCCGAGATCGTCGACGCCGAGCAGATCGCGCAGCTTGTAGATCATCTTGACCGGCGTGTCGGGATTGCACTCGGTGGAATCTGCCTGCGGCAGCCCCGCCACGTGGCGCGCGTACTCGACGGCGGCCCACTGGAAGCCGTAGCAGATGCCGAAGTAGGGGATCGAGCGTTCGCGGGCGATCTGGGCGGCCCGCATCATGCCGCGCGTGCCCCGGTTGCCGAAGCCGCCGGGCACCAGGATGCCGTTGGCGCCGTCGAGCAGGGCGTCGCCGTTGGCCTCCTCGAGCGCTTCGGCCTCCACCCACTTGATGTTCACCTTCAACTGGTGCGGGAAGCCGCCGTGGTAGAGCGCCTCGTTCAGGCTCTTGTACGAGTCTTCGTAGCCGACGTACTTGCCGACCACGTGAATCGTGATCTCGTCGAGCGGGTTCTTGATGCGCGCGATCAGCTCCTCCCACGCCTGCATCCGGCGTTCGGTCTGCGGCAGGTGCAGGTACTTCAGCACGATCGTGTCGAGCCCCTCGGCCGCCAGGACGAGGGGCACCTCGTAGATCGTCGGCACGTCCTTGGCGGTGATGACGGCCTCCTCGGCGACGTCGCAGAAGAGCGCGATCTTGCGCTTGATGTCGGGATCGAGGTAGCGGTCGGTGCGGCAGAGCAGGATGTCGGGCTGGATGCCGATCGATCGCAGATCGCGGACGCTGTGCTGCGTCGGCTTGGTCTTCAACTCGCCGGCCGCCCCGATGAACGGCACCAGCGTGAGATGGATGTAGAGCGAGTTGTCGCGCCCGACGTCCTGCCGCAGCTGCCGGATCGCCTCGAGGAACGGCAGGCTCTCGATGTCGCCCACCGTCCCGCCGATCTCCACCAGGACGATGTCGACGTCGCGGGCGACCGTGCGGATCGCGTCCTTGATCTCGTTGGTGATGTGCGGAATCACCTGGACCGTCCGGCCCAGATAGTCGCCGCGCCGCTCCTTCTGGATGACGCTCAGGTAGATCTTGCCGGTGGTCCAGTTCGAGTTCTTCGTCGTGAGGGTGTTCGTGAACCGCTCGTAGTGGCCGAGATCGAGGTCGGTCTCGGCGCCATCGTCGGTCACGTAGACCTCGCCGTGCTGGTAGGGGCTCATGGTGCCGGGGTCGACGTTGATGTACGGGTCGAACTTCTGGAGCGTGACCCTGTAGCCGTGCCCCTCGAGCAGGCAGCCGATCGAGGCGGCCGCCAGCCCCTTCCCCAGCGACGAGACGACGCCGCCGGTCACGAAGATGAACTTGACTGTCCGTCCGTCGGTGTTGGTCATGGGATGCGGAATTCAGGCGAAGCCTGCCGGCGCCGCGATGAGGCGGCGCACCTGCTCGAGATCCTCCAGCGTGTCGACGCCGAAGGAGTCGTACTTCGTTTCAACCGCCCTGATCCGGATGCCGTGCTCGAGCGCCCGCAGCTGCTCGAGCGATTCGGCCCGCTCGAGCGGCGTCGGCTCGAGCGACGCGAGCACCAGCAGCGTGCTGCGGCGGTAGGCGTACAGGCCGACGTGCCGGTAGAGCGGAGGCCAGCCGCCCCGCGGATCGCGCATGTGGGGAATCGCCGCGCGCGAGAAATACAGCGCGAACCCGGCGCGGTCGACCACCAGCTTGACGACGTTCGGATTGGCGAGCTCGGCCGGATCGTGGATCCGCTTGAACAGCGTCGACATCACCACCGACTGATCCTCGACGAACGGCCGCACGGCCTCCTCGAGCGCGCGCGGATCGATCAGCGGTTCGTCGCCCTGCACGTTGACCACGAGGTCGCAGTCGAGCGACGCGGCCACCTCCGCCAGCCGATCGGTGCCGGTCTCGTGGAGCCGCGTGAGGCGGACCTTGCCGCCGAAATCGTGGACGCGCGTCGCGATCCGCAGGTCGTCGGTGGCGACAATCACCTCCGAGACGATCGTCGACGCCGCCACGCGGCGGTACACGTGCTCGATCATCGGCCGGCCGCCGATCTCGGCAAGCGGCTTGCCCGGCAGCCGCGACGACGCGAATCGGGCCGGGATGATTGCGGCGATGTGCAGCGCTGAGAGGGGATCGCCCAGAAGGCCAGCCGATGCAGGGCGCACATCGAATCATAGCACAGCCGTGCTACGATCGAGGGCGTTCAGATGCGCTTCAAGCGGACCGCGACGTTCGGCGTCGTCGGCGGCGCGCTGGCCGCGTGGCTCGCGGCGGCCGGCACGTCGCCGCTGCGCGTGCCGCCGGCGCCGGTCCGGAAGGCGCGCGTCGAGAAGAGCGGCGCCGAGCTCGCGACCGAGATCGCGCGGCTGCACGAGCGTCTGCGCCCGGCCGCGTCGCCACGCTCCGATGGCCGCAACCTGTTCCGGTTCGGCGCCTCGCCCGCGGCCGCCGCTGCATCGCCCGCCATCGACCCGTCACGCGTCGTCCACGAGGCCGCCGCGCTGCCGCCCCCCCCGCCGCCGTTCACGCTGGCCGGCATCGCGGAGGATGCCGGGCCAGACGGCCCGATTCGGACCGCCATCATCTCGACGCCGCGCGAGCTGTTCCTCGCCAGGGTCGGCGAGACGATCGCCGGCCGCTACCGCGTCGCGGCGATCTCGGCCGACGTCGTGGAACTCGTCGGCGCCGGCACCGGCGAGACGATCCGCCTCGCGCTGCCGTGACGCCCTCCTCGTGCCGCGCGACAGGCACGGCGCCGGCTACGTCTGCCGCGTCCGCAGCCGGTCGATGGCCGTCTGCATCGCGCCCATGCGGCGGATGTTGATCTCGATTTCGAGCTTCAGCCGTGCGACGTCCTCCGAGCAGCCGTGCAGCTGCCGCTCCAGCCGGACGAGGTCTGCGCGGGTGACTGGTCGGGGTGAACGGCGGGGCGACCGGCGGGCGGGCTTGGGCGTCTTCGGCATGTGTGGCGGAATCGTAAGCTCAGCCGGTCCTCAGCGCAACGCGCTTCTTTACGATTCGTGAAAGCTCTTGTGACGTCCGGTCTCGCGTGCTCCTGATCGTCAATCCCGCCGCCGGCCGTGCCGGAGCGGCCGGCGGCCGGGTGGAATTGGCGCGCCGGGTGCTCGCCGATCACGCCGAACCGGCGGTGATCGCGCTGACAGAACGGCCAGGGCATGCGCGCGACCTGGCGCGCGCCGCCCTGGCGGACGGCGTGCGCCGGATCGTCGCCTGGGGCGGGGACGGGACGGTCAACGAAGTCGCCTCGGTGCTGGCGTCCACGCCGGCCGCTCTCGGCATCGTGCCGTCCGGCTCCGGCAACGGGCTGGCGCGTACGCTGAACCTGCCGCGCGCACCGGAGGACGCGCTGTCGACCGCCCTTCGCGGGACGCCTCGGGCAATCGACATGGGCGAGATGAACGGCCGGCTGTTCGTCAATATCGCCGGCCTCGGCCTGGACGCCGAGGTGGCCGAGCGCTTCAACGATCCCCGCAATGTCAGGCGCGGCCTGGGCGGATACGTGCGCATCGTCGCGCGGGCGCTGCTCGCCTGCAAGACGATCCGCTGCACCATCGACGCCGGCGGCGCCGAGCGGCAGGCGCGGCCGCTTCTTGTCGCCTTCGCCAACGGCCCTCAGTACGGCAACGGCATCCGGATCGCGCCTGATGCGCGGGTGGACGATGGACGGCTCGACATGGTGATTGTGGAGGAACGCTCGCGGGCCGCGACGATGCGGCAGCTGCCGCGTCTCGTCTGCGGCGGCATCGGGCGAAGCCCGGACTGGCGGCTACAGACAATCACGGAGGCACGTATCACGGCGGATACGCCGATGGCGCTTCATGTCGACGGGGAGCCGCTGAACAGGGGCAGCACGGCGCAGGTGCGCGTGCTGCCCGGAGTGCTGAAGGTGGTGGTGTAGCGCGTTGCGCGCTCAGTGCGACTTCGCGGGGCCGATCGAGCGGACGTAGTTGACGACGTCCCAGATCTGCTTGTCGGTCAGCTTGGGGCTGAAGGCCCGCATGCCGGCCGGCTTGATCCCGGTCTTGATGACCGTGAAGATCTCGCCGTCGGTGTCGCCGTGCTTCCAGCTGGCATCGGTGAGGTTGGCCGGCTTGACCTTCATCGAGGCGCCCATCTTGCCGTCGCCCAGGCCGCCCGTGCCATGGCAGTTGGTGCAATTGGCCGCATAGAGTTTCTGGCCCGAGGCAATCGAGGCGGGGGTCGACGACTCTGGATTCGCGAGGGCGGCCGCGTCGGCATGGTGATGCGCGCCGGCCTCATGGCCTTCATCGTGCTCCTGCTGCTCCGCGGCGGGCTTCTGCTGAGCGGCAGGGGAGGCCGCTGCCGCCGTCCAACCGAGTACCGCAACGAAGGTGACGCCGACAAGCGACGAGCGGACAGTGAAGTGCATCATGCGTACTCCTGGCCATACAGTATAATTCGGCTCCGAATCATGTCGGCAACGCCTGCCGACGCGCTCGCCCTGTCGTGGTGCAAACCGCAAAAACATTCGGCAGCGATGCCGCCATTGCGCAACAGCCGGCTGTTTTCCACAGACTTTTGCACAGAGTCCGCGGAAAACTTTCGGCCGACCGCAGGTAGCCTGACCTAAAGAAACCATGCCCAACTTCACCGCCCTGACGCCGCCGGCCAGCGGCACCGCCATCACCCGCAGCTGCGGACAGCTCGTCGTGCCCGATCGGCCGATCATTCCGTTCATCGAGGGGGACGGCACCGGCCGCGACATCTGGCGCGCGAGCGTCCGCGTGCTCGACGCCGCCGTCGCGAAGGCGTACGGCGGCGGGCGCAAGATCGTGTGGTTCGAAGTGTACGCCGGCGAAAAGAGCTTCAGGCAGTTCGATACCTGGCTGCCCGACGACACCGTCGAAGCGTTTCGCGAGTATTACGTCGGCATCAAGGGCCCGCTCACGACGCCGGTCGGCGGCGGGATCCGGTCGCTCAACGTGGCGCTCAGGCAGATGCTGGATCTCTATGTCTGCCTGCGCCCGGTGCGCTGGTACCGGGGCGTGCCGTCGCCGGTGAAGCACCCCGAGAAGATCGACATGGTGATCTTCCGGGAGAACACCGAAGACATCTATGCCGGCATCGAGTATGTGGCGGGTGCGCCGGACGCGAAGAAGGTGCTCGAGTTTCTCGCCCGCGAGTTCCCGCGGGAATTCAAGAAGATCCGCTTTGGCACCGAGGCCGCGACCCTCGCCTGGCAGGTGCAGCTAGAGGCGGCCGGGCTGCCGGCGCGCAGCGCGGGTGTGGAGGTCGGCATCGGCATCAAGCCGGTGAGCCGTGCGGGCACCGAGCGACTGGTCCACAGCGCCATCGCCTATGCGATCTCGGCGGGACGCCGGAACGTGACGCTCGTGCACAAAGGCAACATCATGAAGTTCACCGAAGGCGCGTTCCGCGACTGGGGATATCAGCTGGCGAAGGAGGTCTTCGGCGCGGTGGAGATCGACGGTGGACCGTGGTGCCGGATTCCCGATGGCAGGCCGGGCGCCGGTCTCGTGATCAAGGACGCCATTGCGGACATCACGCTCCAGCAGGTGCTCACGCGCCCCGACGAGTTCGACGTCATCGCGACGCTGAACCTGAACGGCGATTACCTGTCGGACGCGCTGGCGGCCCAGGTCGGCGGCATCGGTATCGCCCCGGGCGGCAATATCAATTATGTAACCGGCCATGCCGTGTTCGAGGCGACGCACGGCACGGCGCCCAAGTACGCCGACCAGGACCGGGTGAACCCGGGCTCGGTCGTGCTTTCCGGCGAGATGATGCTGCGTCATCTCGGGTGGGCGGAAGCGGCCGATCTCGTCGTGAAGGGGATGGACGGCGCGATTGGGGCCAGGCGCGTCACCTACGACTTCGCCCGGCTCATGGACGGCGCGACCGAGCTGAAGACGTCGGAGTTCGGGGACGCGATCATCCAACACATGTGACGGTCGCCTCCGGCACTTCTTCCCGGACGTGCGCCGCTCGACCGTTTGTCTATCGTCAGGAGCTGACATGAATCGCAAAGTGACCGTAGTGGGCGGCGCGGGCAACGTCGGCGCCACCGTGGCGCGTGGTATCGCCGAAAAGCAGCTTGCCGATGTCGTCATCGTCGACATCGCCGAGAAGAAGGCGGCCGGCGTGGCGCTCGACATGTTCGAGGCGTGCCCGGTGTACGGATCGGATGCGCGCGTGCTGGGGACCGGCGACTACGCCGAGAGCGCCGGCTCCGATCTGGTCGTGATCACCTCGGGCATGCCGCGCAAGCCGGGCATGAGCCGCGACGATCTGCTGAACGTGAACTACAAGATCATGCAGCAGGTGACCGAGCAGGTCGTGAAGCACTCGCCCGATTGCATCCTCGTGCCGGTGTCCAACCCGCTCGACGCCATGGCGCAGGCGGTGCTGCGGCTGTCGAAGTTCCCGCGGGAGCGGGTCATCGGCATGGCCGGCGTGCTCGATTCGGCCCGCATGCGCACCTTCATCGCGAAGGAGCTGGACGTCTCGGTCGAGAATGTCCATGCGTTCGTGCTCGGCGGACACGGTGACACTATGGTGCCGCTGCCCAGGTATTCGACCGTGGCCGGCATCCCGATCACCGACCTGATGGACAAGGTGACGATCGAGCGGATCGTGGCGCGCACCGCCCGCGGCGGGCTCGAGATCACCGAACTGGTCGGCACCAGCGCGTGGTACGCGCCGGGGGCATCGGTGGTCGAGATGATCGAGGCGATCCTGCTCGACAAGAAGAAGATCATGCCGTGCTCGGTCTTCCTTCAGGGAGAATACGGCGTGCGCGACCTCTTCGTGGGCGTGCCGGTGAAGCTCGGCGCCCGCGGGGTCGAGCAGATTGTCCAGATCACGCTGACGCCCGAGGAGCAGGCGGCGTTCAACAAGTCGGCCGCCGCGGTCAAGGAACTGGTCGACGTCATCAAGGTCTGACGAAGAGACGGCGGGCCACTGTAGGCCGGTGGGAAGTCTTGGGGGGCGCGATGGCGAACCATGAGAGTGAACCGGGTGCGAAAAGCGTAAGGGGCGCAGGTGCGAGCGGCGCGGCGGGCCCGAAAGGGGCCGTCCGCGCGCGAGGCGCGACCGGCGCGCGAGGGGTAGCCGGCGCCCGCGGACCGCGGGGGCAAGCCGGTATGTCCCCGGCTGCGATCAACAGCCTGCACGACGACATGGCCAAGCTGCGTGCGGAGGCAGAGATTCAGCTCAAACGGATTGCGCAGCTCCAGGCGCAACTGGACCGGGCGCTCCCGGAGCTGGCGCGGCTGAGGTGATGGCACAACGCCAGAGAAGTAGGCTGGCGGACTACACCATTGCACCATCTGTGATATACCTTGGTGTAATGCCCCTCAATATCAAGAACCCCGACGTGGAGCGGCTCGCCGCCGAGGTCGCTCGGCTGACCGGGGAATCGAAGACCGAAGCGATCCGCCGCGCGCTCGACGAGCGCCGCCGCCGCCTCGAACGCCGCTCGCCGGATCTGCGCCGCGCCCGCGTGCTGGGTCTCCTGGAACGGAAGGTGTGGCCGACGTTGCCCAAGGGCGAGCGGGGACGCCGCCTGACGCGCGCCGAGGAGGACGACATCCTCGGCTACGGATCGGCCGGCGTATGACGCTCGATTCCTCGGCGCTCATCGCGATTCTCTTCGCGGAGCCGGGGTACCTGGAACTCGTCGATCGCATTCTGATGGCGGAGCGCGTCCGCGTGTCGGCGCCGACGCTGGTGGAGACGAGCCTGGTGCTGGCAGGCCGCCGGCGCTCGAAAGCCGCCGGCGAAGTGGAGATGCTGGTGAAAGAGCTGGACGTCACGATCGTGCCGTTCGCCGAGGCCGAATGGCGGGCCGCCGTGGCGGCCTTCCTGCGCTTCGGCCGCGGACGCCACGCCGCCGCGCTCAACTTCGGCGACTGCCTCGCCTACGCGGCCGCGTCCGTGGCCGGCGATTCGCTGCTCTTTGTCGGCGACGACTTCCGCGCCACCGACATCACGCCGGCCTCCTGAGCGATCCCTTCCCGGTGCCGTTGTCGCGCAGGCTTCCAATAGGGCCGGGTCGGCGTTGCTTGCCGCGGCTCGCGGGTGGCGCTTCGAGCCGGTGATCGCCATTCGGCATAGAGTTACCAAGATGCCGACGGCGAATCTGAAAGCGCTCGAGGCGCGCGCCCTCGCGCTGGCGAAGAACAGGGACTTCGGGCGGGAAGCCGTGCAGGTCAACACCGCGATCCTCGAGCTCGCGCCCGAGCACGAGCTCGCGTGGACCCGGCTGGGCCGCAGCCACCTGGAGCAGCGCGCCTTCGACGATGCGATCGTGGCGCTGCGCAGGGCGCTCGCGCTCAACCCGCACAACCGCATTGCGGCGAATCTCCTCGACGAGGTGCGGCGGCAGCGCGCGCTGGCGCCGCCGAGCGTGGCCCGCGCGCAGACCGGCTTCGGCGTCCGCGAGTTCACGCTGCTCGAAACCCTTCCTCCTGTCGAAGCATGTCGCGCGCTGAAGACGCGCGTCGACGCGCTGTTCGACAGCCTGAACGCCACCTCGATCGCCCACCGCATCGTCGAGGCGCGGCAGACGCTCGGGGCGCGGAACTCGGTGCTGTTTCAGGCGAACAGCCTCTTTCCCGGCGGCGCGGGACACATCTATGCGGTCCAGTACGGCGGCCGCTGGGAGCCGCAGTTCAAGATGGGGTGGTTCGCGAGCCCGCCGCTGCCAGAGGCCTGCTTCTGCGCGGGTATCGGCTTCAATCTCTCCGGGTCCACGCGCGATCCGAACAACGCCGAAGGGCAGGAGCGCGTCCTCGCGTGCTTCGAGCGCTTTCAGCAGGTCGTGGCCGGCCGCTGGGAGCCGGCGTTGGTCCAGTGGATGGCGGCGGCGGCCGGATTCATCCAGTTCGGCGAAGATCCGCCGCTCGTCGATCTCGTTCCCGAGCAGGCGATCGATCGCCTGCTGGCCGCTCGGAATGGCGCGGCGCTCGGGCGGGTGTTCTGCGGGCGGTGGCTGTTTCTCGAGAAGCCCGACGATGCCGCGGTTCTGGGCGACCGATCGAAGCTGGCCAGGGCGATCGAGGACACGTTCGGGGTCTGGTACCCGGTCTGGCTGAGTGTCTACGCCCCGCCCGCCTGATCCCGCAGGCCATGCCGGAGCCGTCCGGCTGAAGCCGGACGCTACCGGGTCGGGCGGCTGGCTGCGGGAGGGTCCGCCTTCAGACGAACCTGGGAGAGGCTGGCTGCGGAGGGTCCGCCTTCAGATGATCAGACGGCCGATCGCCGTTTGCGCAGGTCGTGCAGGTGATCGATGGGGCCCATGCCATGGGAGCCTGGGTCGTCCTGGAACGCTTCCCGCGCAGTATTCGGACAGGACATGTCGGGCGCCGTCGGCAGCACGACAAGGTCGAATGGCCTGCCATCGACGAGGCCCAGTCCGGGATCTGCGAAGCGCCGCTCGACGTTCATCACGGGCGGGAATCGAATCCGAGGCTCCGGGAAGGCGCTGTGGTACACAAACTTTGGCACGTTAGCAGACCGCGAAGTGCATCGAAGAGCTGATCGAGCGAGCGGATCGGGCTCTTTTCGACGTTTGTCGGCAAGTTGCAGCCGATTCTCGCCAGGCTTCCCAGGCAGCTCGCCGGGACGACGCTGCTGGCGCGCTCGAGCCGCGTCATGTCGAACTTCGTGACGCGGCTAGGGCACCTTCGGAAAGATGATCGGCAGCACCGCGTCGGCCGTATACACGCACCGATCGTTGTGGCCGCACTCCGACACGATGCGGATGTCGTGGCGCGCGCCGAGGCGCTCGTTCACGTACTTCACATAGGCCTCGCCCCGCGCCCGCCGCGTCGGTCCCTGCGCCATCGCCGGGCACGACGAGTCGAAACCGCCGAGCGGCAGCACGTCCACGTGCCCCAGCAGGAACGTCGCCTGGCGCGACACGAGCTGCCTGAGCAACTGCTCGTCGCTCATTCCTCTGGTGTACCCGCTCGACCGGCTCGCGAGGCCGGCAGGCCAGTTGTCGTAGTTCGCGCACGCGGAGGCCTCAAACGGTCCGTACGAGAACTTCGTGTGAACCTCCTCGGTCTGCCATGCCTCCTTCGCCTCTGCCGGCCGCGCATCGTCCACCGCCTGCGGCCGCGTCGCGTCGGGCCAGGCGTAGCTCGACGGGTTCGCGACGACGTAGTGGACGGGCACGCCAAGCGTCTCGTGAACGCGGTTCGACATCTGATACCGCGCGACGACCTGCCCGCCGGCCGAATGCCCGGCCACGACGATGGCGCGCATGTTCGGAAAGATGCGCTTGTCGGCCAGCTTCCGCAGAATCTGATCGAGGAAGTCGAACGAGGTCAGATCCGGGTGGCTCGCGGCGGCGCCGCCGGAGCGCCAGCTGTCGCCCGTGCAGCTCCAGCTCACCTCGTCCGGGGCGAGCGCATCTCTGCAACTCCCGGCCGCCGACGCGATCCGCGGCGCGATGACGACCGTGTCGTCGAGCGCGCCGGCGAGAAAGGCCGCTGCCGTCGCGGTCGCGAAGTAGTGATCGGCGTTGCGGTTGGTGCCGTGCACCATGATCAACGCCCGGCGGACGTTCTGGTTCGGCGCGTCGAGCGATCGCGTGCGATAGATCAGCGACCGTGCGCCGGACGACCCGAGCGCGACCCATTCGGTGCAGGCGGCAGCCGCGGTCGTGCAGGCCGGCGTCTCGGCGGGCCCGGCCTGGGTAGAGGCGCCCGTGGAAGGAGACGCCGAAAGAGGCGAAAGAGGGGAGAGGGCCACGGCGAGGAACAGCCATGTGACGTTGCGCATGCGCCCAACATTACACCGGCGGCATGGGATTGAAATCCTCGAATCGCGCCGCCGGCGCGGCGAGACGGTTCTCGCGGCACGCCAGATTCAGCGCATCGCCGAGGTGCAGGCGGCCGGGATCGTCGACAGAAAGTTCAGAGATACCAGGATGGTGGGCGCTACTGGACTCGAACCAGTGACCTCGTGCGTGTGAAGCACGCGCTCTAACCAACTGAGCTAAGCGCCCGGGCGGAGCCTGGAAGTGTACCGCGAACGGACGGCGCTGACCAGTCCATGGTTCGCGGGGCCGCCGCATGAGCATCTTCGCGGTCCCCGGGCCCGGGGCAAGCGGCACGAAGTCGGTTCGCAGACCGGCCTCAGCGATGGCGGATGAACGTTCCGTCCCTGAGCTCCGCCCACGCCTGCTGCAGCTCCTCTCTCGTGTTCATCACGATCGGCCCGTACCATGCGACCGGCTCCTCGAGCGGCTGCCCCGACACCAGGAGGAACCGAATGCCCTCGGGACCCGCCTGCACCACCACTTCGTCGCCGCGATCGAACAGCACCAGCGAACGATCCCCGACCTCGGCGCGCACGGGAGCGGACGCGCCGGGTGCAACCGCCGGGGGGCCTACCGACTCGGTCAGCACTCCCTGCGGCGCCGATCCATCGCGGAACGTGCCGCCCCCGGCGAACACGTACGCAAACGCATGGCGCGTCGTCTCGATCGGCAGGTGCTTCTTCACGCCCGGCGGGACCGACACGTCCAGGTAGCGGGGATCGGCCGCGACGCCGTCCACCGGTCCTCGCCTGCCCCAGAACGTGCCGCAGACCACGCGCACCCGCGTCGCATCGTCGTCCACGATCTCGGGGATGTCGGCCGACGCGACGTCCTGATACCGCGGGGTCGTCATCTTCAGCGAGGCGGGGAGATTCGCCCAGAGCTGGAAGCCGTGCATGCGCCCGCGCGGATCGCCCTTCGGCATCTCCTGGTGCATGATGCCGCTGCCGGCCGTCATCCACTGCACGTCGCCCGAACGCAGGTTCCCCTTGTTGCCGAGGCTGTCGCCGTGCTCGACGCTGCCGGCGAGCACGTAGGTGATCGTCTCGATGCCGCGATGGGGATGCCACGGAAAGCCGGCGAGGAAATCTTCCGGACGCTCGTTGCGGAAGTCGTCGAAGAGCAGGAACGGATCGAAGTCGGCGGTGTCGCCGAAACCGAAGGCGCGCTTGAGACGGACGCCCGCACCTTCGGTCGTGTCCTTGGGCGTGAGCACGCGTTTGATGGGACGGATCGACATATCTGATCCTGCGCCTACTTGCGGCCTTCTGGCAACCGGCGCTCGCGCGCCCCGTCGTAATCGTGGTCCTTGGGATCGATCTGGCGCATCGGTGCCTGCCGGGTCCGCTCCTCGTGCGCGTGCGCGATCAGCCCGGGCAGCCGCGAGATGAGGAAGATCGCGTTGCCGAGCTCGTAGGCGAAGCCGAGGTCGGCGCAGACGGCGGCGATGGCGCCGTCGACGTTCACCGGCAGCGCGCGGCCGAATTCGGCCGCGCGCTCGGCCATTGCGTGCTCGATGCCGCGCAGCAGCCGGACGTGCTCGCCCTCGAGCTCCAGCTCGAGCGCCATCTGGAGCAGCCGCGCGGCGCGCGGATCGCGCGTGTGGAACCGGTGCCCGAAGCCGGGGGGCGCGCCAGGCTGCCGGAGCAGCGAGTCGACGACCGCGACCGCCGCCTCCTGCTGCGTCCGGCCGTCGCGCATCAGGGAAAGGCCGCTGTCGAGGAACCGCATGCACGACTCGATATCGCCGCCGTGATGCGGCCCGAACGCGAGCACGCCGGCCGCCACCGAGTCCTTGAGCGGGGCGCCCGTCGTCGCCACGTTGCGCGCGGCGAGCGTCGACGGCGGCGTCACGCCGTGATCGATCGAGGAGACGAGCACGGCGTTCAGCATCCGCCCGATCGCGGGCGACGGCAGCTCGCCCATCAGGAGCAGGTACACCGCCTCCGCGAACGACAGGCGGCCCATCAGTTCGTCCACGGGGAAGCCGCGGATCAGGATGCGGTTCGGCGCAATGTCGGTCAGCGCCGTCTGCCAGCGATCGGACGGGATGCGCGGCTGCGCGCGGCGTTCCTCGATCATACGGTTCCGTAGAGCCTGTCGCCAAAGTCGCCCAGACCGGGGACGATGAACTTCTGCGCGTTCAGGTGGCTGTCGACCACCGGGGCATAGACGACGACGTCGGGATGGGCGCGCTCGATCGCCGCCACGCCTTCCGGGGCGGCGACGATGCAGATGATGCGGATGTCGCGGGCGCCGGCCGCCTTCAGGATGCCGACGGCGGCCGAGGCGCTGCCGCCGGTCGCGAGCATCGGATCGATCATCAGCACCTGGCTGCGCGCCAGTCCGGACGGCAGCCTCGCATAGTACTGCGAGGCGATGGCCGTGGCCTC
This sequence comes from Acidobacteriota bacterium, assembly GCA_020850715.1. GTDB lineage: Bacteria > Acidobacteriota > Vicinamibacteria > Vicinamibacterales > CAVVIG01 > JADZED01. Next base: position 22,268 of record JADZED010000066.1, on the reverse strand, counting down.
GTCGCGCTGCAGGCCGATGTGGCCGACGCGCGCCTGCGGCACGAGCGCGAGGAGGGCGTCGAGCATGCCGAGGCCGGCCCGCAGCACCGGCACGATCACGAGATCGACGGCGAGGCGGTGGGCGACGGCCACGCCCAGCGGACTCTGCACGGTGTGTTCGCAGGTCGGCAGATCGCGCGTCGCCTCGACCGCGAGCAGCACGCTGAGCCGCGAGGCGGCGCGCCGGAATCGCTCCGGCGGTGTCTGCCGATCCCGCAGCAGGGCCAGCGCTTCCTGCGCGAGCGGATGCGCGACGATGTGGAGCGGCACGGGAGAACTATATACCGGCGGAAATTGGTGAGTTGGCGGGCGCCGGCGTGCCGGCCGGCGATCGACGCGCGTGTCAGATCTCAGGAGGAGGGGCTGGCAGGCCCTGCAGGGCTGGCGTCACTCGTTCGCGAAGCGGGTTGCGGGCGGCGAGCGGGCGGCACCGTGGAGGGAACCCGTGCGGCGCTTCACAAGTCGCCCGGACACGAACGCATCGCGGCGATGTATCGCAGGTTCCGATAGCGATCCCCGTAGTCGAGGCCGTAGCCGACCACGAAGGTATCGGGGATCTCGAACCCGACGTAGTCGACCGGCACCGGGACGCGGCGCCTGGCCGGCTTGCTGAGCAGGCAGGCGGTTCGCAGCGTGCGCGGCGCGCGCGCGCGGAGGATCTCCTGCAGACGGGCGAGCGTCAGCCCGGAGTCGACGATGTCTTCCACGATGAGCACGTGACGGCCGTCGAGGGCGGCATCGAGATCCTTCATCAGGCGGACCTCTCCGGAGGTCGTGCCCCGGCCGTAGCTCGACACGGCCATGAAGTCGAGCGACACCCGGCCATCGAGGTTCCGCGCGAGGTCCGAGAGGAAGACGAAGGAGCCCTTCAAGACCGCGACCAGGTGCAGGTCGTCGGGGAAATCGCGACGAATCTCATACGCCATCTCCCGCACGCGCTTCTGGATCTGCTCTTCCGAGAGTAGGATTTCTCCTGGCTCCATCGGCCGCCGCCCATCTTAGCGCAATGGTCCAGCTCACCCCGGTTCAGAAGCCATGACCGGCGACGATCGGCGCCGCCTCGTCGATATCGTCGTGCAGGAGATGGCCGCCGCGGCCGGCGGCTGCGGCGGCCGGCCGGCCCCGTCCGCTGCGAGTCCGGCACGGCCGCCTGACGCCGTCGAGACAGGTGCCTGGCGCCGCGCCGTCCGCGCGGCCAGAGGCACGCCCCTCGAGGTGGCCGCGCTGATCGATCACACGCTGCTCGAGCCGGGCGCCACGCGGCGCAAGGTCGAGAAATTGTGCGGCGAGGCCGGCCAGTTCGGATTTGCCACCGTATGCGTGAATCCCGTCTGGGTTCCGGTCTGCGTCCGCCTGCTGGCGGGCACCAGCGTGCGCGTCTGTTCCGTTGTCGGCTTTCCGTTCGGGGCGAGCACGGCGGGCGTGAAGGCCGCCGAGGCGCGGCGGGCGATTCTCGACGGCGCCCGGGAGATCGACATGGCGCTCAACCTCGGCTTGCTCAAGTCGGGGGAACTCGGGCTCACGGCGGACGACATCGAGGGGGTGACGGCGGTCTGCCGCGAAGGGGGCGCGCTGAGCAAGGTGATCATCGAGGCGGCCCTGCTGAGCCAGGAGGAGAAGGTCGCGGCGTGCGTGCTGGCCAGGGCGGCCGGCGCCGACTTCGTGAAGACCTCGACGGGCTTCGGCCCCGGCGGTGCGACGGTGGCCGACGTGGCGCTCATGCGCCGGGTCGTGGGCGAGGAGATGGGCGTGAAGGCGGCCGGCGGCATTCGCGATCTCGAGACGCTGCGCGCCATGGTGGAGGCGGGGGCGACGCGCATCGGCTCGAGCGCCGGTGTGCGGATCGTGCTGCAGGTTACCGATTCCTTACGGAGCGGCGGCGGGGGGCGCGGCCTATAATCGACCGATGTCGCGCGCGGGGACGACGCTCAGGCGGTACGGCTCGGCGGCGCTGTCGCTCGCCGCGCTGATCGCCGCGCTGCGGCTGTTGCACATCGAGGATGCCGGCATCGCGGCGCCGCTGCTGCTCTTCGACGTGGTCGTGGTGGCGCGCTTCTGGGGCGCGGGGCCGGCGCTGCTCGCCGCGGCGGCGGCGTCGGCGAACTACTCCTACTACTTCCTTCCGCCGCTCGGCTTCGGCATCGAGGAGCGCGACGACTGGATCGCGTTTGTCACCTTCATCGTGACCGCGGTCGTCGCCGGGGAGCTCGCATCGCGCGCCGAGCGCCGCGCGGCCGAGGCGCAGGCCGGCCGGCAGGAGATCGAGCGGCTCTACCGCGAGTTGCAGACGGCCTTCGATCGGGCCAGCGAGGCCGAAGCCGCGCGGCGGAACGCGCAGCTGAAGTCGGCGCTGCTGGACGCGCTCACGCACAACCTGCGGACGCCGCTCACCGCGATCAAGGCGTCGGTGACCGCGCTCATCGGCGCGCGTGCCTGGAGCCCGGCCACGGCGCTGCAGCCGGACGGCCAGTACGAGTTGCTCTCGGTGATCGACGAGGAGTCGGACCGCCTGAACCGGTTCATCGAGGGTCTGTCGACGCCCGAGCGCCAGGAGCAGGCGCCGCCGCTGCACCTGCGGGCGGCGAACCTGGCGGCGATCGTCGGCGCCGCGCTCGCGCGCGCGGAGACCGTGCTGCGCAACCATCGCGTGCGCGCCGACGTGAGCGACGCGCTGCCGACGCTGTCGGTCGACGCCCGGTCGATCGCCGAAGTGCTCTACATCCTGGTCGACAACGCCAGCAAGTACGCCCCGGTGGGATCGGCCATCGCGATCTCCGCCAGGCCTGACGGCGATCGCCACGTGTTCGTCAGCATCGCCGACGAGGGGCCTGGCATCGCGCCCGAACTGCGGGAGCGCGTGTTCGAGAAGTTCTTCCGCGTGCCGCATCGCGAGCCGATCGATCCGAGCCGCGGCAGCGTCGGGCTCGGGCTGTCGATTGCGCGGCGGCTGGTCGAGGCGCAGGCCGGCCGCATCTGGGTGGACGAGCCGGCGTCGGGCCGCGGCACCACGGTGGCGATGCGGCTGCCGGTATCGCTGGAGCAGGCCGAAGCGGAGGGGACCCAGGCGATGAGCGGCGCGGCGTGAGAGCGCCAGCAAGGGTTCAGGCCGCGTGCACGCTGCGGCCGGACGGCAGGGTGAAAGGCACATGACCGAACCAGGGACGACATCCGGCGACACGTCGCGCGTGCTCGTCGTCGACGACGAGCCGCAGATTACGCGGGTGCTCAGAACGGTGCTGACCAGCCAGGGGTACCAGGTGCGGACGGCCGGCGAAGGGGAGTCCGCGCTCTCGAGCTTCAGCGAGTGGAAGCCCGAGCTGGTGATCACCGACCTCTACATGCCGCACATGGACGGCGTCGAGCTGTGCCGGCGAATCCGATCGCAGTCGAACGTGCCGATCATCGTCTTGTCGGTGAAGGGCGAGGAGCGCACGAAAGTGGAGGCGCTCGATGCCGGCGCCGACGATTACGTGACCAAGCCGTTCGGAACCGACGAACTGCTGGCACGGGTGCGCGCGACGCTGCGGCGGGCGGTCGCGCCGGACGCGGCGCTGGCGCCGATCGACGCCGGCGATTTCAAGGTGGATCTCGACAGCCGGCGGATCCTCGCGCACGGGCACGGGGTGCGTCTGACGCCGAAGGAGTTCGATCTGTTCCTCTACATGGCGCGTCATCCGAGTCGCGTCATCTCGCACAAGACGCTGCTCGAGGCAGTGTGGGGGGAGGCTTCGCAGGAGCAGCCCGAGTATCTGCGCGTGTTCATGGGGCAGCTGCGCAAGAAGCTCGAGCCCGATCCCTCCAACCCCCGCTACCTGGTGACCGAGCCATGGGTCGGCTATCGGTTCAATCCCCGGGGCTGAGGGCCGAGGGACAGGGGCGGTCTGCGTGCGGTTCCCCGGCGCGTCGCCCGCGACGCGCCGCCAGCTTCCGGCCGGCAGCCGAATTGCAGGCGCCGGCGGAGCGCAAGACCCGAGGAGGATCCCATGCGACAGATGATCGTGGCCGTCTCGATTGGTGCGCTGCTGACCTTCGTGCTCCCTGCAGAGGTTGCCGACCTCCGGGCGAACGGCCAGCAGAGCCCCGCGCCAGCGCCCCAGCACGAACACGCGCAGACGCCAGCCGCCGCGCCGGCCGCCGCGCCGAACATGCAGGGCATGATGAAGATGCACCAGCAGATGATGGCCGACATGAAGGCGGCCGATGCCCGGCTCGATCAGCTCGTGCAGCAGATGAATGCGGCATCGGGCGAGGCGAAGGTGAACGCCATCGCGGCCGTCGTCACCGAGCTGGTGCGGCAGCAGGAAGCCATGCACCAGCACATGGGCCAGATGGACTCGCAGATGATGAACGGCATGATGATGAAGCAGTGAGCCGCGTCGGCGCAGACGTTCGATCCTGCCTGCGCCCGGCCCGACGCGCGTCGGGCGTGCCGCGCCCTGCAGCAGGCCCGGGCAAGGCACGCGCGGATCGGCCGGCGGACGCGCAGGATTATCGGAGCTCGACGCCGACGAGGATGCTGAGGACCCGGTTCTTCGCCGTGAAGCCTTCGGCGCTCTCGTCGACGATGCTCGTGAGTCCGAGCGCGTAGCGGGCGTCCACGCGGAAGCGGTGCACGATCACCCCGCCGCCGAAGGTCACCGCCGCCTCGCCGGCTCTGATGGTGGAACCCTCGTCGCTCGATTCGGGATCGGAGCTCTCGTGTAACTTCACGTCGAACGACGGCCCGGCCATCAGGTAGAGGCGGCGCGTGGCGCCGGCCGGCACGGTCAGGCGTCCGAGAACGGGCATGTCGAGGTAGGTCAAGGTCAGCGATCCCGCTTCGCCGCGCCCGAAGTCGAACTTGGTCCCCTTCATCGAGAGAAGACCGTCCACCTCGATCGCGAACAGGCCGGCGACCGGATAGTCGAGCGTGAGCCCGCCGATGAAGCCGGTCTTGGCGTCGGCGCCGATGGTGAGCCCGTGCGCCTCGAACTCCACGTTCGCCGAGCTCAGGCCCGCAAGGACGCCGAGGTTCTGAGCCGAGGCGGACGGGGCCGCGCCGAGCAGCGTCAGGCCGGCGAACGCGGCAGGAAGGAACCAGGAGCGACAGTGCATGCGACAGCCCTCCAGGCGGCCGAATCGGCGCCTCCCCCCATGAAGGCAATTTCCCGGCCATCCGCGATCAGGACGGGTGTCGCCTCGTGCACGGCGAAGGTGCGAGCGCGGCCGGGCGATCGCGGGCGAGGGCTGTGGAGCGGGCTACGGGGATCGAACCCGTGTCCGAGGCTTGGGAAGCCTCTGTACTACCATTGTACTAAGCCCGCTTCGGACGCCGGTCCGATTCTAGCGTTCACGCGCGAATCAGCGCAATCACCTCGTCCCGCCTGGCCTCCATCTGCTGCCGGGTGCGCGCCTCGAGGTTCAGCCGCAGGAGCGGTTCGGTGTTCGACGGCCGGACGTTGAAGTGCCAGTCCGGATATTCGACCGACACGCCATCCAGGGTGTACTGCGTCGCGTCGGCGTACCTGGCGGCGATCTGCGCCAGCTTGTGCGGGACCATGGCGAGACTGGGCAGCTTCGTGTTGATCTCGCCGGAGATGAAGTACTTCGCGCGCAGCGGCGCCAGCATCTCCTGCAGGCTCTGGCCCTTCTTCGACATCAGCTCCAGCATCAGCAGCGCCGGAATGAATCCGTTGTCGGCGAAGAAATTGTCGCGGAAGTAGTAGTGCCCGGTCACCTCGCCGCCGAAGATGCCGTTGGTCTCGCGCATCCTCTGCTTGAAGAAGGCGTGCCCCACGCGGTTCATCAGCGCCTGGCCGCCGTGCCGGGCGACGGTATCGCGCACGGCGTGGCTGGCGCGCAGGTCGTAGATGATCGTCGCGCCGGGATGCTTCAGCAGGAACGCCTCGGCGAGCAGGGCGGTGACGAAGTCGCCCGGCACGAAGCCGCCGGCGCCGTCGATGAAGAAGCACCGGTCGGCGTCGCCATCCCATGCGATCCCGACGTCCGCCTTCCCGCGCACGACCGCGTCGGTGATGTCGCGCCGGTTCTCCTCGATGAGCGGGTTCGCCTCGTGGTGCGGGAAGCGGCCGTCGATCTCGAAGCAGAGCCGCGTCGTGCGGCAGGGAAGCCGATCGAACAGCGGCGGCGCCACCAGGCCGCCCATGCCGCTGCCGGCGTCGAGCACGACGTCGAACGGAGCGACGGCCGACGCGTCGATGAACGAGAGGACGTGGCCGACGTAGGCGTCGAGCATGGAGCGCGTGCTGACGGCGCCGCGGCGTGCCGCCTCGCGCGGCAGCCGGCCGGTGGCGATCATCTCGCGGATCTCGCCGATGCCCTCGTCGCCGCTCAGCGGGACGGCGCCGCGCCGGACCATCTTCACGCCGTTGTACTGCTTCGGGTTGTGCGACGCCGTGATCTGCACGCCGCCGTCGAGGCCGTCGCGCACGACGCCGAAGTACAGCATGTCGGTCGCGATCATCCCGTAGTCGACGACGTCGGCGCCGCGGGAGGTCGCGCCGTCGACGAACGCCGCCGCCAGCGCCGGCGACGACAGCCGCATGTCCCGCCCGACGCCGATCCGCTCCGCGTTCAGGTAGCCGGCGAAGGCGGCGCCGATGTCCCGCGCCGCCGCCTCGTCCAGATCGGCCGGATACACGCCGCGAATGTCGTATGCCTTGAAGATGTCGGGATTCATGGCGCGCCTCAGGACCGGCTGAAATCGGTCAGGACCGACTTGTCGCCCAGGACCGCGCCGCAATCCACCAGCGTCGATCGGCCGATGTGGCAGTGGCGGCCGACGATCGATCCGCGCACGACGGCCTCCTGGCTGATCCGCGTGTTCGCCCAGACGATCGCCTGCTCGACGACCGCGTGCTCCTCGATGTGGCACTGCCGGCCGATCACCGCGTAGGCGCCGATGCGGGCGCCGGCCTTGACGATCGCGCCCGCGTCGACGAAACAGGGCCCCTCGATCGCCGCGCCCTCCTCGACGCGCGCCTCGGGCGAGACCCAGGCCGAGGCGGCGTGGCCGGCGAACGCGGGCACGGTGTACCTGCCGTCCATCACGTCGCGGTGCACCTGCATGTATTTCTCCGGCGTGCCGATGTCGATCCAGTAGCCGCGGTCGACGTACGCGACGAAGGTCTCGCCGCGCTCGATCAGCGAAGGGAAGAAGCTGCGCTCGATCGACCAGGGACGGTCCTTCGGGATCCGGTCGAACGTATCGGGCTCGAGCACGTAGATGCCGGCATTGATCGTGTTGCTCGTGATCTCGTCGGGATTGGGCTTCTCGAGAAACCGCAGGACGTTGCCCAGCGCGTCGGTCTCCACGAGCCCGTAGGCGGCGGGATTGTCGACCGGCGTGAGCACGATGGTCGCCTTCGCCTGCCGTTCGCGGTGCAGGCGGATGACCGCTCCGAGATCGAGCTGCGTGAGGACGTCGCCGTTGAAGACGACCACCGACTCGCGCAGCGACTCGCCGGCATAGCGGATGGCGCCGGCGGTGCCGAGCGGCGACGGTTCAACCACGTACTTGATCCCGAGCCCGCTGTCGCCGCCGTCGCCGAAGAGCTCCTCGATCCGGCGCGGCTGATAGTTGAGGCTGAGGATCGCCTCGTCGATTTCGGGGACCTGCTTGAGCAGGTCGAGCTGATAGTGCAGGAAGGGGCGATCGAAGATCGGGACGATCGGCTTGGGCGTGTGGATGGTGAGCGGACGCAGGCGCGTGCCCTTGCCCCCTGCCAGCAGGATGGCCTTCATAGGCAACCACCGATGTTATCATGTGCGTACGCGCCAGATGAACCTGCCCAACTCGCTGTCGGTCACGCGGATCTTCCTGGTGCCGCTGCTGGTGGTGGTGCTGCTCACGAAGTTCGAGGGGCGCCTGATCCTCGGCGTGCCCAAGGAGCTGGTGGGCGCGGCGATCTTCGGCCTGGCGTCGCTCACCGACTGGGCCGACGGCTACCTGGCGCGGCGCCGCAAGCAGATCACCCCGTTCGGGCAGGTCATCGATCCGCTCGCCGACAAGCTGCTCACCTCGGCCGCGCTCATCTCGCTGGTCCAGATGGAAGTGGCGCCCGCCTGGATGGTCGCGGTAATCATCGGCCGCGAGTTCGCCGTCACCGCGCTCCGCAGCCTTGCGTACTCGCGCGGGGTGGTGATGGCCGCGTCGCCGCTGGGCAAGATCAAGATGGCCGCGCAGGTGGTCGCGATCCTTGCCCTCATCCTCGCGCACGGGGGGCGGTGGCCCTTCCTGCTCGTCGGCCACGCCGCGCTCTGGACGGTGCTCGTCACCGCACTGGTCTCGGCGGCCGGCTACTTCCGCCGCTTCAACCGGCTCCCGAGCCCGAGCGTGGCCGACTTCACCGCCGCGCGCGCGCAGCGATCGGGGCGGAGGGCCGGGTAGCGTCGCGGCGTGCCGGCCCGGGCTACTTCCCGGGCACGAGGTAGTCTCCGCGTCGCACCTCGGTCCGCCCCTGGTTCACGCGGACGAGCGACATCGACGGACCCACCGACACGACCGCGCCTTCCGCAATCGACACGAGCGGCATTCCGTCCACGCCAGGATCGCGATAGAACGCGACCGCGGCACCCGGCGCGAGTCCGCGATCGGCGCCCACATCGACGAGCACGTAGTCGCCGGCCGAGGAGTTCCCGTGCCGATCGCTGCCGGACAGCACGTGCGCAGCCGACAGGAAGTCGAGCCCGCCCGATGGCTCGACCTGGTCGATGCCGGGCGGCGGGGCCGGGGCGACAAACGGCTGGATGTGATCGCCGGCCTCGATCGGGCCGCAGGCGTTGTCGACGGTCGCGATCGCGGTCGTTGCGTCGGCCGCCGCGATGGTCACCCACCCGGTCGTCTGCTGCGGCCAGGGGTGATCGCGTCCGGCGTGCAGCAGCGGATCGACCATCGGCCGGCGCACGAAGAACCGCTGACCGACGGCGAGGCCGTTCGCAGTGCCGCCGCTCAGGACGACGCGGTCGGTGGCGCCGAGCACCGTCCTGGGTTCCGGGGCCTGGGCGCCGAGGACCCGCACGGCGTCGCGCGGAACGGCCACGGCCACCGGCGGCGGTGCGCAGGCGATGCCGATCTGGAGGGCCGAGAGGCGTGCGCCCGCGCCCGGCGCCTGCGCTTCGACGGCCGGGGCGGCCAGGGCCGCCAGGCCGGCCAGCAGGGTCATGAGGCTGAAACCGCCGAATCGCATGGGTCGATACCTCCAGATGCGCAGGGCGCGCACCCGGCCTATCGGCGTCAGGGCGTCTGGGCTTGAACCTGGGTCTTGAGCTCGGCGATCCGCGTGCGCGCCTCCGCGAGATGGTCGCTCTGCTCGAAATCGGCGACGAGCCGCTCGTAGTAGGGTAGCGCCTCGGCCCGCCGGTCGCTCTTCAGCAGCGATTCGGCGAGGTAGAAGTAGGCGGCATCGCGGCGCGAGTACCCGGGATCCTGCTCGATGACCGACTTCAGGCGGTCGATCGCGCCCGGGTACCAGCGGATGCGGTAATAGAAGAAGCCGACGAGATAGCTCGCGTCGCTGAGCCGATCCTTCGCCTCGCGCAGCTTCTGGCGCACGTCGGGCATCAACGCGCTGTTGGGATACCGCTGGACGAAGGTCTCGAACTCGGCAATCGCGCTGCGGGTCTCGGTCTGATCGCGCTGCGGCGCGCGCATCTGCTGGAAGTGCGCCATGCCGAGCTTGTACTGCGCGTAGTCGGCGCGCGGGTTCGTCGGGTAGTACTGCAGGAACTCGCGAAACTCGTTGATCGCGTAGACGAGCGATTCGGCCGTGTTCTCGCCGAGATAGCTGTCGCCGATCGCGAGCTTGGCGTCGGGGCGATAGGGGCTCTGCGTGTAGGTGTCGGTGAGCTGCCGCAGGAATTCGCGCGCCGTGAGCCAGTGCTCCTCCTTCAGCTCCGCCGTCCCGCGATCGAACAGGAACTTGTCGGGCTCGCTGGAGCCCTGGGGGGGCACGCGGCCGCTGCGCGCCGCGCAGGCGGCGGTCGCGGCAAGCGCGAGGGCGACGGCGAGCGCGCGCAGGAACCTCAAAGGATGCTCGTGAGCCACTGGTACTGGGCCGCAAGGCCTTCGTCGAGAGCGACGCGGGGCGAGAAACCGAGATCGGCCTGCGCCCGGCTCGTGTCGGCGAACGTGTGCCGCATGTCCCCCTTCTGCGCCGGGTCCGCCTGGATGAGCGGCGTGCGGCCGACGATGCGGCCGATGCGCGCCAGCACGTCGTTGATCGACACGCGCGAGCCGCCACCGATATTGTATACGCGTCCGGGGACGCCGCGCGTGGCGGCGGCGACGGTGGCCGCCACCGCATCCGACACGAACGTGAAGTCGCGGGTCTGATCGCCGTCGCCATACAGCACCAGCCGCTCTCCCTTCATCGTTGCGCGCAGAAACCGGTGGAACCCCATGTCCGGCCGCTGGCGCGGGCCGTAGACGGTGAAATAGCGGAGCGAGACCGCAGGCACCTGGTGGTTCACGTAGTAGAGATGACAGAGCTGCTCGGCCGCCAGCTTCGTCACGCCGTACGGCGACACCGGCTGCGGAAGCGCCTCTTCACGCATCGGCAGCTCCACGTTGTCCCCGTACACCGACGAGCTCGACGCGTAGACGAAGCGGCTGATCCGCGGCGCCGCCGCCACGGCCTCGAGCAGCACCTGCGTCGCCTGGACGTTGTTGATCGTATAGACGTCGAAGTCGCGCCCCCAGCTCTTCCGCACCCCGGCCTGGGCGGCGAGATGGAAGACGTGCGTGCGGTCGGCGAGCAGCGCGGCGAGGTCGGCATCCTGGATGCGCGACTCGACGAAACGGAAGGCCGCCTGGCCGCGCAGCAGCGCCAGGTTGGCTTCCTTGCGCTCGCGCGGATAGTAGTCGGTGAAGCAGTCGAGCCCGACGACGTGCGCACCGTCCTGCACGAGGCGTTCGGCCAGGGTCGATCCGACGAAACCGGCGGCGCCGGTCACCAGCGCGTTCATCATGCGAAGAGCGTCCTCACGCGCTCGGGCAGGCGGCACGCCCGTCCGGCGGGATCGAGCGCGGCGTGCACCGTGCGGCCGGTCGCCAGCGCGGCGCCGTCGGCGGGTCTGAGAACCTCGTAGGCGAACGCCACGCGCACCGGCGACAGCAGCACGCCGGACGTGCGGACCTCGATCTCGTCGTCGTAGCGGGCGGGCAGGCGGTAGTCGCAGTGCGCCTCGAGCACGGGCAGGCGGACGCCGCCGGCCTCCATCTCCCGGTAGGTCCAACCGGCGGCGCGCAGCAGGTCGGTGCGCCCGATCTCGAACCAGACGAAGAAGTTCGCGTAGTAGACGACGCCCATCTGGTCGGTCTCGGCGTAGCGGACGCGGACGCGGGAGAACGATGGAGAGACGCTCACCGCGGCGCTGCGATGCCGCCCGTCGCGGCGGCCCTGAGATCGAGCGTCGCGCGCTCGGGATCGGAAGTGCCGAAGATTGCCGCGCCGGCCACGAGGACCTGCGCGCCCGCGGCGACCACGCGGGCGGCGTTGTGCAGGCTGATGCCGCCGTCGACTTCGATGACCGCCCGGCTGCGGGCGCGATCGAGCAGCGCGCGCGTCTCGCGGAGCTTCGCCTCGCTGTGCGGGATGAAGGTCTGTCCGCCGAAGCCGGGATTCACCGACATGATCAGGACGTAGTCGACATCCGCCGCGATGTCCTCGAGCGAGGCGATCGGCGTCGCCGGGTTGAGCACCACGCCCGCCTTCACGCCGAGCGCCTTGATCGCGTGAATCGTCCGGTGCAGGTGCGGCAGCACCTCGCGGTGCACCGACATCATGGACGCGCCGGCCTGGGCGAACGCCTCGATGTAGCGGTCGGGGTCGCTGATCATGAGGTGCACGTCCAGCGGCGCCCTGGCTACGCGCTTGATCGCCGACACCACGGGCGGGCCGATCGTGATGTTGGGCACGAAGTGGCCGTCCATCACGTCGACGTGGATCAGATCGGCGCCGCCGCGCTCGACGGCGGCGATGGCGTGCCCCAGCGCCGCGAAGTCGGCCGAGAGGATCGACGGTGCGATGCGCAGGCTCACCGGCTCACCTCGAGAGAGACCGGCTCGCCGGGCGCGATCTTGAAGCCGCCCTGCGGGCTCTGCCGGATCACGATCCCGGGCGCGACGCCCGGGTAAGGCGCCGAAGCCACCACGGCGACGCGGAAGCCGCGGCTGCGCAGCATCTCGGCGACCCGGTCGCCGCTGACGCCGATCAGATCGGGCATCACATAGGTCGCCCCCTCCTCGCCGCGATTGACGAGCAGCGAGACGTGCGTGGCGGTGGCGTTGGCCGGGGGCGACTGCGCGAGCACCACGCCGGCCGGGGCGTCGGCGGTGCGGATCTCGGCGAGGTCGACGAGATCGATCCCGTCCTCGGCGAGGCGCATCTGGGCGCTGCGCGCCGGCTCGCCGGCGAGCGCCGGCACGGTGGTGACGCGCGGCCCGGCGCTCAGCCACACCTTGAGGCTGCGCTGCCGGCGGGTGGTGGCGCCGGCCGGCGGATCCTGTTCGACGATCCGGCCGGCGGCAATCGCGGGATCGATGCGATGGGTCTCGTCAATCTTGAGCGTCAGGCCCAGACGGCCGGAGAGGGCGGTGGCCTCCGCGACCGTGCGGTTGGTGAGGTCGGGCGCCTGCACCTCGCGCGCCTTCAACGCCAGACGCATCGAAGCGCCCGCGAAGAGGATGTAGGTCGCGAGGAGGGCCGCGCCGAGGATGAGAAGCTTGCCCGCGCTCCAGACGCGGGTCTTGAGTGCCATGGGGTACGCGATCGTACCACAAGGCAGGCCCTCGGCCGCCGCCGCGCAGGTGTTCGAACCCGCTCCCTACCGGGTGCGCTCGAAGATCGCCCCGAAGAACGCTTCCAGGGAATGCTCGTCCGGCGCCGTGCGCAGGTGCCCGCGGGCGTCGGCGAGCCCGGGCGCAAGCGCCGGCGCCGCCAGGCGCGCATCGACATGGCGAAACGTCGGATGCCCGGCGAGAAACGCGCCGGCCACCCCCTCGTTCTCTTCAGGCTCGCTCGAGCAGGTCGCATAGATCAGGCGCCCTCCCGGCCGGACGACGCCCGCCGCCTGCTGCAACATCACGAGCTGGGCCGCGGCGAGCGACGGGAGGTCGCCCTCGGCGCGCCGCCACCGGATATCGGGATCCCGCCGCAGCGTGCCCAGACCGGAACAGGGGGCATCGACGAGCACGGTGTCGAAGAGGGTCGGGAAAGGAAGCGATCTGCGCAGATCGGCCTGGACGACGCGGACGCCCGCCGCGCCGCTCGCCGCCAGCGTGCGCCGCAGCAAGTCGATGCGGCGCACGCGCACATCGCAGGCCACGAGCAGGCCGGCATCGCCCATCAACGCGGCCAGCGCCGTCGTCTTGCCGCCTGGCGAGGCGCAGGCATCGAGCACGCGCGGTCCCGGCGCCGGTCCGGCCAGCAGGGGCACGAGCTGCGACGCCTCGTCCTGTACGACGAACAATCCTTCCCGGAACGCGCGGCTGCGCAGCGCCGCCCCCTGCAGCACGAGCAGGGCGTCGGGCCCGAACCGCCCCGGCTCGGTCGCCACACCCTCGTCGGCGAGGCGCGCGGCCACCTCGTGGCGGGTCGCGCGCAAGCGGTTGGCGCGAAGCGTCAGGGGCCCCGCCGCGTTGTCGAACTGCAGCCAGCGCTCGGTCCGCTCGAACCCGAGGCGGTCGAGCCAGCGCTCCACGAGCCAGCGTGGATGCGACAGCGAGACGGCGAGATAGGCGAGCGCGGCGCGGCGATTCGACGGATCGGCCGGCCGGGGAGGCAGCGGAAGCGCCGGCCGCGCACGGGAGACGGCGCACAGCACGGCGTTGACCAGCCCGGCCGCGCTCGCCTTCTTCGCGCGCCGCGCCATCGACACCGCATCGTCGACCGCCGCGGATGCCGGCACCCGCGTGAGGTGCAGGAGCTGATAGCCGCCGAGGCGGAGGATCTCCACAATCTCCGGATCGAGACGCTCGAGCGGCCGCTTCGCATAATGGACGATGAGGTGATCGAGCGCCGCGCGCCACCGCAGCACGCCGGCGGCGATCTCGGCGGCGAGCGCGCGATCGCGATCATCGACGAGCCGCTCCCGAACCAGCGCGAGCGCGGCCGGGAGATCGGCGGCGCCGGTGGAGACCTCGCGCAGCACGTCGTAGGCAGCCGCGCGCGCCGGCGCGATCATGGCCCCAGGCGATCGCCTGGCACGAGCCGATGGCCGGCGAGGAATTCCCTGGCGTTCATCGGCCGTCGGCCCTCACGCTGGATCTCGAGCAGCCGCAGCACGCCCTGGCCGGCGGCCACGCGGAGATCGTCGGGGGCGGCCGAGACGACGGTGCCCGGGGGCGCGGATGCCGGCGGCATGGCCGAATCGGGCGCCGGCGACGAGCGCAGCACGATCAGACGCGCACCGTGGACGCGCGTCTGCGCGTGGGGCCACGGGTGCAGGCCGCGCACGAGGTCGTGGATGCGCGGCGCCGGCTGCGACCAGTCGATGTCCCCGTCTTCCTTCGAGAGGCGCGCGGCATAGGTGGCGCGCGCCTCGTCCTGCAGCGTTTCGACCGCGGTGCCGGCCGCCAGGGCGTCGACGGCGCCCGCCAGCAGCGGCGCGCCGAGCAGGGCGAGATCGCGCTCAACTTCGCTGCTGGTCTCCTCGGGCCCGATCGGGCGGCGCACGGCCGCCAGCATCGGCCCGGCGTCGAGGGCGAGGACCACGCGCATGATCGTCACGCCAGTCTCGCGATCGCCCGCGATGATGGCGCGGTGCACGGGGGCCGCACCGCGGTGGCGGGGCAGGAGCGATGCGTGCACGTTGACCATCCCGAGCCGCGGCGTCCGCAGGACGTCCTCGGTGAGAATGCGGCCGTATGCCGCCACGACGCCGAGATCGGCGCCGAGCGCGCGCAGCGCGGCGAGGAACACCTCGTCGCGCAGGCGCGCGGGCTGCAGCACCGGGATGGACGACGCCAGGGCGCGCACCTTCACCGGCGAGGCGCTGATCTGGTGGCCGCGCCCGCGCGGCCGATCGGGCTGCGTGACGACGGCGGCGACCGTGTGCCGCGATCGGAGCAGCGCATCGAGCGACGGCACCGCGAACTCCGGGGTGCCGAAGAAGACGACGCGCAGCGGCGGAGCAGGCATGGGCGGCTCACCACTTGCCGGCGCGGGCCAGCTTCCTGATCTTGCGGACGATCACGTCGCGCTTGATGCCGCGCAGGCGATCGACGAAGAGCGTGCCGTCGAGATGATCCATCTCGTGCTGGAACGCGCGGGCGAGCAGTCCGGTGCCCTCGCGCTGGTGCTCGGCGCCGCTGCGGTCGAGTCCCCTCACGACCGCGCGCTCCGGGCGCACGACGGTGGCGTTGAAGCCGGGCACGCTCAGGCAGCCTTCCTCCTCGAGCTGCATGCCGGTGCGCTCGACGAATTCGGGATTGATCATGACGATCAGACCGCCGGGATCGCGCCCGAGCGACAGATCGACGACAAACACACGCAGCGGCACGCCGACCTGCGGCGCCGCGAGCCCCACGCCCGGGGCCGCGTACATCGTCTGGATCATGTCGACGACGAGCCGTTCGATCTCCGCCGTGATCGCCTCGACCGGGCGGGCGCGGCCGTGCAGCGTGTCGTCGCCGTACTTGAGGATCGGCCGGATCATCGCTCGAAGCATCGTGCCGCGGGCGGCAGCCTGCCGCGCACGCGTTCTTCGCCGGGACGCGCCGGGCGCGATGCTGCGCGGCGCCGCAAAGAGCGAGCAGCGCGTGCGCCCCGGATGTGTCGCGTCTTCCGTGCCGAGGCGGTGAGCGATGCCGGCGTCGCCGCGCGCGTCATCTGCGTCGATCGAAGCGGGCGGCGACATCGGCGC
Organism: Acidobacteriota bacterium; assembly: GCA_020850715.1. GTDB lineage: Bacteria > Acidobacteriota > Vicinamibacteria > Vicinamibacterales > CAVVIG01 > JADZED01. The sequence goes on along the minus strand of JADZED010000066.1, from coordinate 6,365 downwards.
GAAACGCGCGGCAGGCCCGCTCCAGCTCGACCGTCGTGTCGCCGCCGAACTTCTCCAGCAGCGCGTCGGCCAGCACGATGGCCACCATCGCCTCGCCGACGACGGCGGCGGCCGGCACGGCGCACACGTCGCTGCGTTCGATTGCGGCGGGGCTCTCGGCCATGGTCGCCAGATCGACCGAGCGCAGCGGCCGCATCAGCGTGGCAATCGGCTTCATGAAGGCCGATACCCGGAGGTCCTCGCCGTTGGTGACGCCCCCTTCGAGCCCTCCGGCGTGGTTGGTCGGCCGGACGACGCCGGCCGGCGCGGCAGCGGGATCGGCCGCCGTCAGGATCTCGTCGTGGACGCGCGAGCCGGGCGTTGCCGCCACGGCCGCACCCATGCCGATGCCGACGCTCTTGATGGCGGGGATCGACATGAGCGCCTGCGCGAGCCGGCCGTCGAGCTTGCGGTCCCACTGCGCGTAGCTGCCGAGGCCCGGCGGCGCCCCGTGGACGATGACCTCGAAGCCGCCGCCCATCGTGTCGCCGGCGTCACGCGCGGCGTCGATCTGCGCGATCATCTGCCGTTCGACGTCAGGGTCGACGCAGTGCAGGGGCGCGTCGTCGGCGAGGGCTCGTACCTGCGCGAAGGTGACCTCCAGCGGATCGGCAAGCGCGGCCGCGCCGATGGAGAAGACGTGGCTGCCGAGCTCGGCGCCGACCAGGGCGAGCAGCTGGCGGGCCACGGCGCCGACCGCGACGCGCGCGGCGGTCTCGCGTGCGCTTGCCCGTTCGAGGACGTCGCGGATGTCGTCGTGGCGGTACTTCACCGCGCCGGCGAGGTCCGCATGGCCCGGCCGCGGCCGCGTCACCGCGGGACGGTCGGCGCCGGTGGCGTCCGGCGGCATCCCGGATTCCACGTGCATCGTCTTCTGCCAGTTCTCCCAGTCCCTGTTGGGAACGAGCAGCGCGATCGGCGCGCCGGTCGTCATGCCGCGGCGGATGCCGCCGAGCGCCCGGGCGCGATCGGACTCGATGGCCCTCCGGCGGCCGCGGCCGTAGCCGCCCTGGCGGCGGTGGAGCTGCGCGGTGACCGCGTCGAAGTCGATGGCGAGACCCGCAGGGATCCCCTCGAGGATCGCGACCAGGGCTTCGCCGTGTGATTCGCCGGCGGTCAGAAATCGCAACATTCGTCGAGCATTCTATCGTGAAATTCCTGCCACGCCTGCCGCGCGGCGCGCCGAATAGCGGCTGATGGCGCGAGGCGATGTTCTTGCAGCAAGCGGGGCGTGAGCGACGCCACGATCGTTGCGAGCCGCTTCGCCCTCGTGGACGGGCGAGGCTCGATCGATCTCGCCACCGGCCTGCCTGTGCGCCTCGTAGTGACCGCCGTCGGCGATCGCGGCGAGCAGGCGCGGTGGGCCGACGGCTGCGAATCGAGACGGCGCACGCCGGGGTCTGTCCCTCGACTGATCGACTACGGGCGGCTCGGGTCGACCCGGCGTTTCGAGGCGTGGTCGGCTGATTCCTCTGCTGGCGGGAAGATCGGCGCCGGCCGGCGAGCCGTCTCTGCGATCGAAGAGCTCTTCGATCGGCTGGACGACTGCCGGCCGCGGGTGGTGGCGCTCGTCGGCGGTTCGCCCGCCGACCGGGCGGAGGCGATTCTCGAGCTGGCGCGGCTGGCGCGGGCTGCAGGACTGGTGCCGGTCGCGCTGAGACTCCTGACCGACGCCCTGCGCACGGCAATCGGCGGCCAGACGATGCTGCTCATCGCCGAGGCGGGAGCGACGCGGACCTGGCCGGCGCTGGTGAGCACCGCCATCAGCGCTCCCCGTCCGCACGTGCTCGTGTTGTCGGGGAAGGAGGAAGTGGCGGGCGTGGACTGCATCGTGCTCGAGAGCGATCGCCGCGGCGCGGCGGGCTGCCGGGCAACCGGCGTCGTGGACCGGCGGGTGGCCGAGCAGCCGGCCGTCTATCAGGCTGCTGCCGATCTCCCGCGGGCGGCGCCAGCGCCGGCGCCCGGTTCCGCCCGGCATTCAGGCGACATCGGATTGCTGGAGCGCCGGGCGGCCGAGGCCCGGCGGCTGATGGCGTGCGGGCGGCATGCGCCGGGCGAGCGCCAGCTGCGGCAGGCGATTGGCGCCCTCGCGCGGAGGGAGGCATGGACGCCGGCGGGTCGCGCGGCGCTCGATCTGGCGGGCGCGCTGCTCGAACGAGGGCGTCCGCGCGAGGCGCAGGCGTCGCTCGAGAACTGCCGGCTGTACGCGGCCCGCGCGGACGATGCGACGCGGCTCCTGGAAGCGGCGGCGCTGGCGGGGCAGGCCTGGATCGACCTCGCATGCCTCGACGAGGCCGAGAGCGTCCTGGTGGCTGGGCGGGCAGCCGTCGGCGCCGGCGTCGGCGGCGAGGCGGCGGGCGACGACCTCGCGCTTGCGCTCGCGCGCTGCCTGTTCTGGCGCGGACGCTATGCAGACGCCGATGTCGTTGCGCGGGCGCTCGAACGGAGCGACGGGAACCCAGCCGGCATTGCGGCCATCGTTGCGTCCGCGCGAAACGCCGTGGGCCTGCGCGATGTCGGGCGGGCGCTCGCCCTGGCGGCCGAGGGCGGCCGTCGGGCTGCGGCCATTGGTGACGCCGCCCTGGCGTCCTCGGCGGCGGCGGCCGCGGCGTTGGCGCACCTCTCGGTCAGCGACTTTGCGGCGGTTGCGCGCGATGCCGAAGCAGCGATCGGACTCGCGCGGGCAGCACGGGCGCCGCTGCGGGCAGCGCGGGCGCGCCTGCTGCTGGCGGAAGCGGAGCGCCGGCAGAACCGGCGCGGGGCGCCGCATCTGCTCCTGCGGCGCCTTGCGCGGGTGGGCGCCTCGCAGTGGCCGCCCGTCGTGGGCGCGCGCGCCGCGCTGCTCGGCGCGCTGGCGCGGCCGGGGATGTCGCCGCGCGAGGCTGTGGCGCAGACCGTCGGTGCAACCGGCCTGGTCGCCCTGGCGCTGTTTGCGCCGGACGTTGGATCGGCGCCGTCCGCGCTTCCGCACGCTGCGCCTGCGATTGCACGGGTGCTGCCGATCCTCGAGCAGTGCCAGAGCGCCGCCGACGAGCAGCCGGTGCTCGCGCGCGTCTGCGCGTTGCTGCGCGGCGACCTGCGCGCCGCGGCGGTGGCCATCTTTGCCGCGGGCCGCGCCGATGTCCCGGCGCTGGCATCCGATGGAGCCCGGATCGACCACGAGATCGCCCGTCGCGCCGCTGCGGCGCGCATGCTCATCGCACCACATCGCCTTGACGACCGCATCGAGGCGGCTGTTCCGGTGTGCTGGGCCGGGGCGCCGATTGCAGCCATCGCGGTGCGCTGGACGCTCGGGAGCGCGCACGAGCTCGCCGCCGCGGGCGACCTGCTCGCGCTGGCGGCGGCGGCGACGGCGCCTGTCGCCGCGGCGCTGCTGGCGCGGCGCGCCGTGGCGGTCTCGAGCGAGCCCATCGGGATCCTCGGCGTCAGCGCCGTCGCCGCCGACTTGCGGCACGCGGTGGCTTGCGCGGCGGCCGCTCCGTTCCCCGTCCTCGTCCAGGGCGAGAGCGGCAGCGGCAAGGAATTGGTCGCTCGGGCCTTGCACCGCGGCAGCCCGCGCCGCGCGCGTCCCTTCTGTGCGCTCAACTGCGCTGCCCTGCCCGACGAACTGGTCGAGTCGGAGCTGTTCGGCCATGCGCGCGGGGCGTTCACCGGTGCGGTGGCCGAGCGCTCTGGCATCTTCGAAGAAGCGAGCGGCGGCACGGTATTCCTCGACGAGGTCGGCGAACTCTCGCCTCGTGCGCAGGCCAAGCTGCTGCGGCTCGTCCAGGACGGGGAGTTCCGCCGGGTCGGCGAGAATCTGGCCCGCCGCGCCGACGTTCGGATTGTCTCGGCGACCAACCGGGATCTGCGCGCTGAGGCGACGGCCGGCCGATTCCGGCTCGATCTGCTGTACCGGCTCGACGTCATCCGTGTCGCCGTCGCGCCGCTGCGCGAACGTCGCGAAGACGTGGCGGTGCTGGCCGAACACATCTGGGCCGACGCTGCCGCCCGCGTCGGCTCGAGCGCAACCCTGGCGGCGGGGACGATTGCCGCGTTGGCGCGCTATGATTGGCCGGGCAACGTGCGCGAGCTGCAGAATGTGCTCGCGGCGCTTGCCGTACGAGCCGCGAAGCGGGGCCTCGTGCCGCCCTCGGCCCTGCCGCCGTTGTTTGCGGAGGCTGTTCCGCAGCCCGCGTGGCGGCTCGACGCGGCGCGCCGCGGCTTCGAGGAGCAGTACGTGCGGGCGGCGCTCACCCGTACCGGCGGCCGCTGCGCGCAGGCGGCCGCAGAGCTCGGACTGTCGCGGCAAGGGCTCGCCAAGCTCATGTCGCGTCTCGGCATCGCGCGGCCATCGGACGGTGAATCGGCACGTGCGCTCGAGGTGGCAGGTCGCGAAGACCAGCCGGCGCGGACACGCGGGTAGGGATGAACACAGGCACCAGGACGGATGCGCCCGCCGTCAACGTGCGGTCGGCGCTGGCGGTCTACCTCGAGCGGCCGGCGCTCGTGATGCTGGCGCTCGGCTTCTCGGCGGCGCTGCCGTATTTCCTGGTCTTCGACACGCTGTCGGCCTGGCTGCGGGCGGCCGGCATCCCGCTCGAGCTCATCGGCTTCTTCAGCCTCGTCACGCTGGTCTCGTCGTTCAAGTTTCTCTGGGCGCCGTTGGTCGACCGTACCGAGGTGCCCGCGCTCACGGCGTGGCTGGGCCATCGCCGGTCCTGGATGCTGACGTGTCAGCTCGCCATCATGCTCGGCCTCTGGCTCGTGTCGGGGACCGATCCATCCCGCAGCCTCGGGGCGATCGCGGTCTTCGCGTTCATGGTCGGATTCGCCTCCGCCACGCAGGACATCGCCATCGACGCGTGGCGCATCGAAGCCGCGGTCGTCGCCAAGCAGGGCGCGATGGCGGCCGCGTACCAGTGGGGCTATCGGGGCGGGATGATCGTTGCCGGCGCGGCACCGCTGCTCATCGCGGAGGTGTACGGCTGGAACGTGTCGTATGCGGCGATGGCGGCGCTCATGGCGGTCGGCATCGCGGCCGTGCTGCTGGCGCCGCGCGAGGAGCGCCACGCGATCCGACCGATCAGGACCGACGACATCGCGCCGGCGCCGGCCCGGGAGGCGCTCGAATGGATCGTTCGCTTCGCGATCCTCGCCGCGGGCGCTCTCGTGCTCGGCTCCGGGCTGGCGGCCAGCGCCGGCCCACTGGCCGGTGCGCTCGGCGCGGTGGGAGCGTCTGGCGCAGGCGAGGCGGTTCTGGCGGCGTGGGCATCCGGGGCGCGCGGCCTGGTGCAGCTGGCGGCGGTCCTGCTCGGACTCGCGATGGTCGCGGTGGCCGCCTCGCCGATTCCCGGCGTGCGCACGCGGCCCGGCGTCCACCTTTCTTCCGCCCTCGGTGATCCGCTCCGCGACTTTCTCGTGCGGCACCGCGGCGCCGGCGCGCTGATTCTCGCGTTGATCTGCCTCTACCGCATCCCGGACTTCGTCCTGAACATCATGAACCCGTTCTATCTCGATCTGGGCTACAGCCTGGCCGAGATCGCCGAGGTGCGCAAGATCTTCGGCGTGCCGATGACGATGTTCGGGGTGTTTGCGGGCGGCGTGGCGGTCGCGCGCTACGGACTCCTGCGCGCGCTGGTCATCGGCGCGTTCGCTGGTCCGGCGAGCAACCTGCTCTTCATCTGGCTCGCCGTGCAGCCGCACGACCCCTGGGCGCTGTTCGGAGCGATTGGCCTCGACAATGTCGCCGGAGGGTTCGCCGGCACGTGCCTGATCGCGTACATGTCGAGCCTCACGTCGGCCAGCTTCACCGCCACGCAGTACGCGCTGTTCGCGTCGCTCTACGCGATCCCGGGGCGTTTGATCGCGTCGCAATCCGGCCGGATCGTCGAGGCGGCGGCGCGCATGGCCGATGCGGGCGGCGTGCTGGCCGGGATGAAGCAGATCGTCGCGGCGCGCGCCCCGCAGAACTTCGCCGCGGCGTTCGAGCAGTCCGGCGTGACATCGGGGGCGCTCGGCGCCGGCTACATCGCCTTCTTCTGCTACTCGGCGCTGCTGGGAGTATTCGCGATTGCCCTCTCGATCGCGGTGCAGCGGCGTGAGGCGCGCGCGCAGCGGCCGCGGATGGCGGCGTCGCGGTAGGGCCGGCGCAGGCGGGCGTGCCACCGGCGCGGCGCCGTGCGGTACCGGCCATCAGGACCGGTGCCGCATGCTCGTTCGCTAGGAGCGTGTCCGAGTAATCGGCAGTGACATGTGTCTGCTCGTGCTGCGCGCCGGGGTCACAGATGTACTACACTGCCGGCGATGGCGAAAACCTATCGTCCCTACGTACCCGAGCAGGATCT
>JADZED010000065.1 GCA_020850715.1 Acidobacteriota bacterium | reverse complement strand
GGCCCGGACGGCGAGTGGGCGAACCCGCGCGTGGTGCAGGCGCAGTTCCGCGGCGTCGTCGACAAGAACATGGAGCAGTTCCGCCAGCCGGGCAAGCAGGTCATCCTGTTCCCGGAGCAGTACAGGACGGGCGACCTCGTCGCCCCGTTCGAGAAAGCGCGCGGGAAGTAGGCGACCCCGGCGAAGCTGACGCAAGCGGCGCGGGCGCACCCCGCGCCCTTTTTTTGAGGACTGCGATTGTTCTCGGTCGAACTGCTGCTCGAGGCGATCCTCTTCGGCGTCCTCCTGGGGTGCTTCTATGCCGCGGTGAGCATCGGCCTGTCGGTGTCGTTCGGATTGCTCGACGTCCCGCATGTCGCGCACCCGGCGATCATGGTGTTCGGCGCCTACTGCACCTATCTTCTCGCGAGCTACGGGTTCGATCCGATCGTGGCCGGCATCGTGCTGATGCCAGTGTTCTTCGTGATCGGCGTGGGCGTGTACCGCTTCTACTACGAGAGCTTCGAGAAGCGTGGGACCGAGGCGGGCGTGCGCGGCCTCGCCTTCTTCTTCGGTATCGCCTTCATCATCGAGGTCGGCCTGATCCTCGTCTTCGGCGTCGACCAGCGCATGGTGCAGGCGCCCTACATCGGCACCAGCCTCTCCATCGCCGGCTACCGTATTCCCTACCGCCTGGTGGTGGCGTTCGGCGTGGCGCTGATCCTGACCGCCGCCCTGACGCTCTACCTGTCGAAGACTGTCCTCGGCCGGGCCATCAAGGCGGTCGCGCAGGACGAGCCGGCGCTGCGCCTGATGGGCGCGAACCCGGTGCGGATCAAGCAATGGGCCTTCGGCATCGCCACCGGCGTCTCCGCGCTCGCCGGCGCCATGCTGATCATCGTCGGCCCGGTGGAGCCGAGCATCGACCGCCTCTACATCGGCCGCACGTTCTGCGTGGTGGTGCTCGCCGGGCTCGGCAGCATGACCGGCACGCTCGCCGCGGGCCTGATCCTCGGCATCGCGGAGTCGATCGTGCTGACGCTGCTCGGTGCTTCGTGGGCGCCGGCGGTCGCCTTCGGCCTGCTGCTGATCGTGCTGGGCATCCGGCCGCAGGGCCTCTTCGGACGATGAGCGCGCGGTGAAGTACTGGATCGTCTCCGCCATCCTCCTCGCCGCCGCCCTGGGCCTGGCGCTGAGCGGGATCAACGAGTACGTTTTCTTCGCCGGCTACGTCGTGCTGACGTTCGTGGTGCTGGCGACGGGCTGGAACGTCCTCGGCGGCTACGCCGGCTACGTGAACTTCGGCACGCCCGCCTTCTTCGGGCTCGGCGCGTACTCGGCGGCCGTGCTGTTCAAGGCCCTGGGCGCACCGCTCGTGCTCCAGATCGTCGCCGGCGCGGTCATGGGCGGGCTGCTCGGCTTCGGGGTCGGGCTCTTGACGCTGCGCCTGCGCGGCATCTTCTTCGCCATCGCCACCGTCGCCGTCATCTTCATCATGGAGACGCTGATGGTGAACTGGCGCTACGTCGGCGGCGCCACCGGCATGCAGCTCCTGCGCCCGCCCGCGCCGGAGCTCTTCGGCACGTATACGCGCATGCTGTTCGTGGTGATGGCGGCGATGGCGATCGCGGCGGTGTCGATCGCGCGCTACGTCCAGGAGTCCTGGATCGGCCGCGGCCTGCGCGCCATCCGCGACAGCGAGGAGGCGGCCGAGTGCTCCGGCGTGCCGACGCTGAAGCTCAAGCTCTTGGCCTGCGTGGCCTCCGGGGCCCTGATGGGCGCCGCCGGCGCGCCGATGCCGATGTACCTGAGCTTCATCGAGCCGGCCTCCACGTTCAACCTGAACTATACGGTTGGCGCCCTCGGCGGGGCGATCATCGGCGGCATGTCGCACTGGCTGGGGCCGATCATCGGCGCGATCCTCCTCGGCTCGATGCAGCAGATCGTGACCGTCACCATCTCGGGCGAGGTCAACGTGCTGGTGGTCGGCGTGCTGCTCGTCCTGTTCGTGGTGGTTGCGCCCGACGGGATCCTCGGGCTCTTCCGCAAGAAGCGCGCCGCGGCCAGGGAAAGATGAGCGCGTTTCTGAAGCTCGACGGCGTGTCGAAGCGTTTCGGCGGCTTTGCGGCGCTCGCCGACGTGAACATCGAGATCGCCCGCGGCGAGCGCTTCGGCCTGATCGGCCCGAACGGCTCGGGCAAGACCACGCTCATCAACTGCATCTCGGGCTCGCTCTGGAACGACGGCGGCTCGATCGTGTTCGACGGCGAGGAGATCTCGCGGCTGCCCGCCTACCAGCGCACCCGGCGCGGCATCGCGCGCAGCTTCCAGGTGCCGCGGCCGTTCTCGAGTATGTCGGTGCTCGAGAACCTGGTCGTGCCGCTCGAGTACGTGGCGCACCGCGGGTCGCTCCACACCGCCGACACGCGCGGCGAGGCGATGGCGCTGCTCGAGCGCATCGGGCTCGCCGATAAGGCGGCGACGCAGTCGAACGAGCTGACCCAGGTCGACTTGCGCAAGCTCGAGCTCGCGCGCGCGATGGCGGCGCGGCCGCGCCTGCTCGTCTCCGACGAGGCGATGGCGGGGCTGACCGGGTCCGAGGTGGACGAGATCCTCGACATCCTGATCAAACTGAACGAGTCGGGGATCACGATCATCATGATCGAGCACATCATGCACGCGGTGATGCGCTTCTCGGGGCGCGTGGTGTGCCTGGACGCCGGCCGGAAGATCGCCGACGGCGATCCGAAGGACGTGATCG
>JADZED010000064.1 GCA_020850715.1 Acidobacteriota bacterium | reverse complement strand
TCTTCGTCGCCGCCGTGAGCGAGACTTTCGAGGAGGCGGGCCTGCTGATCGTTCGCCTGGCGGGCGGCTGGACGGTGGAGCACGCCCGTCGCGCCGCCGGCGCCGGCGCCCTCTTCGCCACGCTGGTCGAGAGCATCGATGCCGGGGCGCTGGTGCCTTGGCTGCGCTGGGTCACGCCGGAGATCGTGCCCAAGCGCTTCGACGCGCGCTTCTTCCTCGCCCGCGCGCCCGAGGGCCAGGAGCCCGTGGTCGACGGACGCGAGGCCACCGAGGGGCTCTGGGTCACGCCGGAGGTGGCGCTGGCGCGGTGGGAGGCGGGCGACATGCAGCTCGCACCGGCCACGGCGAAGAGCATCGAGCTGCTGACGGCCTTCGCCTCGGTCGAGGCCGCGCTCGCCGCCGCGGCGAGCCGCCCGCCGCCCCTCGCCATGCCGCACGTGTGGAACGACAAGGAAAGCGGACACGCCTACATCTCCCTGCCGGGAGATCCGCGCCACCCGCTGCCGGACGTGCTGGGCGGGCGGATCCGCCGCTTCCAGCTGGCCGAGGGGCGCTACCGGGCGGTGCGCGCGGGATAGCGGGGCATCACCGCCGGCGGCGCGCTCAGCCGGGCCGGCCGGGCGTCATCGGCGGGGACTCGTTCAGGCGCTGCAGGTCGAAGCCGGCCATCTTCTTGTAGCGCAGCGCGATTTCCTCGCGCTCTCGGTACGGCAGCACGGCCTCGAGGTCGGCGTATCCTCCGGGGGCGCGCGATTCTAGGAGATCGAGCACCACGTCCGCGCCTTCCGCGCGATGGGCCTGCAGGAGCCTTTCCATCGCCGGCCGGCGCGCCGCTTCGTACGCCGCGAGGGCCTCCTCGACGGTCGCGCGCGACGCGAGCTCGAAAGCGAGCGTGCGCGCGTCGAGGATCGCCTGCGCCGCGCCGTTCGATCCGATGGGGTACATGGCGTGGGCGGCGTCGCCGAGCAGGGTGACGCGGCCGAAGGTCCAGGCGGGCAGCGGGTCGCGGTCGCTCATCGGGTATTCGTAGATCGCCTCGGCCGCGCCGACCAGCGCCGGGATGTCGAGCAGTGTTCCGGACCAGCCGGCGTAGTAGGGCAGGAAGGTGTCGCGCGAGCCGCGCCGGTTCCAGTCGGCGACGGTCCTGAAGTCGCTCTCCTTCGTGGCGACGTCGGCGATCCAGTTGATGAGCTGGCGGCCATCGGGGAAGCCGTAGCTCGGGTAGCAGACGAACTTCGTCTTTGCAGTGCCCGCGATCACCATGGTGGCGCCGCTGAGGAACGGTCGCGCGATGGTGGTTCCCCGCCAGAGCGTCATGCCGCCCCAGCGCGGCGGGCCTTCGCCGGGGTGGAAGCGCGCGCGCAGCGCCGAGTGGATGCCGTCGGCGGCGATCACCAGGTCCGCGGTCGCGGGCGGCAGCGGTACCCCCGAGCTGCGCCGCTGGAAGTGCACGGTCGCGCGGCCGGCCGACTGGACGACGTCGATCGCCTGGTGGTCCGTCACCACCGCTTCGGCGCCGAGCCGCTCGCGCACGGCGTCGTACAGCAGCATCTGCAGCGCGCCCCGATGGATCGACACCTGGGGCCAGCGGTAGCCCGCGTAGCGCCCCCGCGGCTCGCTCCAGATCGCCTCGCCGCGGCGCGTGACGTAGACGACTTCGCGCGTGAGCACGCCGGCGCGCTCCAGCGCCGGCAGCAGGCCGAGGTCCTCGAGTTCCTTGGTGGCGTGCGGCAGCACGTTGATGCCGACGCCGAGCGGCCGGATCTCGCTTGCCGACTCGAAGACGCGGCTGCGGATGCCCGCCGCATGCAGCGAGAGCGCCGCGGCCAGGCCGCCGATTCCCGCGCCGACGATGATGACCTCCATGCCTTGCACCCCCTCTGTGCTGGACGCCGCTTGGATAGAATACGGTCTTTACGCACAGAGCGGAAATCCCATGCCCTCCCTCAGCCAGCGCGCGCGCTCCCTCGGCACCGAGAATGCCTTCGTCGTGCTGGCCGAAGTCAACGCGCTCGCCGCGCAGGGCAAGGACATCGTCAGCTTCTGCATCGGGCAGCCGGACTTTCCCGCACCCGTGCACGTGCAGGAGGCGGCGATCCGCGCCATCCGCGAGGGCAAGCACGGCTACACGCCCTCGGCGGGAATCGATCCGCTGCGCGCGGCGGCGGCAACGTACATGGCGGGCATGCGCGGCGGCCTGCCGATCCGCGCCGAGGACGTCGTCATCGGCGCCGGGGCCACGCCCTTCATCGCCTACGCCATCCTGTCGACCACGGACCATGGCGCGGGCGACGAGGTGATCTACCCGAACCCCGGGTTCCCGATCTACGAGTCGCAGATCGTGGCCTGCGGCGCGAAGCCCGTGCCGATCCACCTGAAGGAGGACCGCGACTTTGCCTTCGACCCGGCCGAACTCGAGAAGCTCATCACGTCGAAGACCAGGCTGCTGATCCTGAACACGCCGCACAACCCGACCGGGGGGATACTGAATCGCTCTTCCCTCGAACAGATTGCGGAAATTCTCCGCAAGCATCCGCAGGTCTGGATCTACGCCGACGAGATCTACTCGAGGCTGTGCTACACGGAGGCGTTCTTCTCCATCGCGCAGCTGCCCGGGATGTATGAGCGCACCATTATTTCCGACGGCGCCTCGAAGACCTGGGCGATGACCGGCTGGCGCATCGGCTTTGCCGCCAACCCGGCGCTGGCGCCGGTGCTGACGCGCTGGATCACCAACACCGATTCCTGCGCCTCGCAGATCTCGCAGTGGGCGGCGGTCGAGGCCATCAACGGCCCGCAGGACGCCGCGGAGGCGATGAAGGAAAGCTTTCTTGAACGTCGGAATTTCATTTGTGAGCTTTTGAACAAGACCCCCGGAGTGAGCTGCAGGCTTCCTGGCGGCGCGTTCTACGCCTGGCCGAACGTCACCGAGGCCTGCCGCATGATCGGCGCGGGCGACTCGGAGGAGTTCCGCAAGCGCCTGCTGAACGAGGCCGGCGTCGCGGTGCTCGCCGACATCCACTTCGGCTCACGCGTGCCCGGAGAGGGGCAGCACGTGCGCTTCTCGTATGCCGCCTCGAAGCAGGCCATCGAGCAGGGCATCGCGCGCATGGCGGACTTCATCCGGAAGAACACCCGCCGGGCGGCCTGACATGACGGTCTGGCGTCCCAGCGCCACGGTCGCGGCGGTCATCGAGCGCGACGGGCGGTTCCTGCTCGTCGAGGAGCTGCAGGACGGGCGGCGCGTGCTCAACCAGCCCGCCGGCCACCTCGACCCGGGCGAGACGATCATCGACGCTTGCGTGCGCGAGGTGCTGGAGGAGACCGCGCACCGCTTCCAGCCCACGGCGCTCGTCGGCATCTACCGCTGGGTGTACGCGCCGGCGGATGTCACGTTCATCCGCTTCTGCTTCTCCGGGAAGCTGCTCGGCACCGTCGAGCAGGCGCTCGACCAGGAGATCCTCGCCCTGCACTGGCTCACGCCGGTGGAACTGCGCGCCAGGGCCTCGATGCACCGCTCGCCGCTGGTGCAGCAGTGCGTCGACGACTACGCCGCAGGGCGGAATTTCCCGATCGAGGTTCTCTCGAAGACCCATGGGTGAGCGCGTCGTCGTCGGCATGTCCGGAGGGGTGGATTCCTCCGTGGCCGCGCTGCTGCTGAAGCGGCAGGGATACGACGTGGTCGGCCTGTTCATGAAGAACTGGGAGGACGACGACACCGACGAATACTGCTCGACGCGCCAGGACCTGATCGACGCGGCGGCGGCGGCCGACGTGATCGGCGTCGACCTGGAGGCGGTGAACTTCGCCGCCGAGTACAAGGACCGTGTGTTCGCCGAGTTCCTCCGCGAGTACCAGGCCGGCCGCACGCCGAATCCGGACGTGCTGTGCAACGCCGAGATCAAGTTCAAGGCCTTTCTCGACCACGCCCTGCGGCTCGGCGCGACGCGCATCGCGACAGGTCACTATGCGAGAGTGGTCCGGAAGAACGATCTTTACGAACTTCATCGGGGGCTGGATCCGTCGAAGGACCAGAGCTACTTCCTGCACCGCCTGAACCAGGCGCAACTCTCGAGGGTGCTGTTCCCGGTCGGCGAGCTGCCGAAGTCCGAGGTGCGCCGCATCGCCGCCGAAGCGCGCCTGCCCAACCACGCGAAGAAGGACT
>JADZED010000063.1 GCA_020850715.1 Acidobacteriota bacterium | reverse complement strand
GGCCGGCGAGCGGGGCGCTTCAGAGCTGGTGTTCCGCCGGCGCGGCCTGGCGATCTCGCTCGGAGCGATTCTGCTGCTCGTGGTCGCGCTGTTCCTGAAAGTCCGCCAGATCGACAGCCGCCGCCATCCCTAGTTCCCGCGTCTCTCTCTCAACACCGGCGCCCAGTCGGCGTCGAACGAGACGCCGAGCGCGAGCTTCACGACCTCGGCGTAGCTCGCCGTCCCGCGCTCCACGCGATTGGCCCTGAGGTACTGGTTGTACGCGCGCCAGCCCGCCGCCGAGATCCTGGGATCGACGTGCTGCTGCATGCGGCGGGCGATGGCGCGCAGATCCTCGCGCGGACCAGGCGCCAATGCCGACAGGATCGTCTGGCGGTCGTCCTGGCGCACCGCGCGCGCGAGCTCGCCGGTCAGGAACAACCACCCGCTGTACCGATCCGCCGGCGAACCGCGGAGACACGTGAGCCAGCCGACGAAGTTCGCCTCGCCCTCGTCGGCAATGCCCGCCAGATGGCTCCACTCATGAGCGACGACGAACGGCCGCTCGATCGGCAGCAGATCGCCGGCCACCAGCGTCTCGAGGAAGAAGGGATCGGTCATCCCGCTCACGCCGGCGCGCTGCAGGTAGGGATCGAACATCGTGCGCTTGGGACGCGCCGGCTGCACGAGCCGGCCGGCGCCGAGCTCCTGCTGGGCGCGCGCAAAACCGGCCGCAAGCCTCGGATCGATCGTCCCGGCCGCGGTGCCGCCGGCCCCGAGCTCGGCGTGCGCCCCCGCGTGGAGCGCGTTGACCTCGCCGACGGCGATCATCCCGAGATCGCGCGCCGCGCCGGCCGACACGCGGGCATCGTCGAACGCAAGCTTCTCGATCAGCGGCACGCGGCGATAGTTCAGCCCCCAGGCGGCGAGGAAGGCCAGATACAGGGCGGCCGTCCAGGTCGCCGAGCGGAGCGCCACGCGCCCGAGGGCACCCGGCCAGGAGCGTCGCCGGGCCACGTCGCGGAAGGCGAATGTGAGCCAGACGAACGACAGCGCCACGGTGAGCAGATCCAGGCAGGCGACCGGCACCTGGTTCGAGAGGGTCGTCATCCAGGGCTGGAGGTCCAGGTAGAGATGCGACGAATAGAGCTGTTCGACCTCCGCCGCCGGGAGCGGGACCAGCGCGGCGGCAGCCGCAAGCGCAATGAGAGCGAGCCGAGGTATCGTCTCGACGGACCATCCCTGCGCCTTCACGGCAGGTCTTCGGGAAGACGAGACGACAGCCGACCAGAACGTGTCGGAATCACCGGCTGAGCGGCCACCGAGCCGCGTGGTTTCGGAGGCAGCACGACGAATCTGCCGAAATTGCGGCCGAAGATTTGCTGAAAGATCGTAGACTCATGCTAGAATGACGTTAAATGTCTATAATGTCACTTAAAGTCGTATGGAGCCCGACTCCTGCGTCGCAGCCTTGTAACCGATAATACGAGCATCGCCATGGTCTGCCGAACCTTCTTCGTCGCGGCCGTGCTGTCGGTCGCAGTGCTGTCGGCTGCCGCCCAGCAGCCCGCTGGTTCGCCGCCGGCTGCTCCCGCCGGCGCGCAGACCCTCGACCTGCACGCCCTGCCAGGCACCGACGCGGCCAATCTCGGCACGATTCGAGGCAACGCGCTGGACTCCAACGGGGCCAGCCTGCCGAACAGCGCCATCCGCCTGCGCGACGCCCGCACGGGCCGGATCGTCGGCACGCAGGTGACCGACGATACCGGCGGCTTCGTCTTCCGTTCCATCGATCCCGGCACCTATGTGGTCGAAGTGATCGGCGCGGACCAGCGCGTGCTGGCCGCGAGCCAGCTGCTCAACGTGAGCGCGGGCGAGTCGATCTCGGCGGTTGTAAAGCTGCCCTTCAAGATTCCGCCGCTTGCAGGCTTCCTGGGCCATACGGCGCAATCGGCGGCTCTGGTGATCGCCGCCGCCGCCTCCGCCGAAATCCTTGCGGTGACCGCGACGCACGAGGCGTCGCCGCAACTGGGATCCGGTCCGCGATGACCGATCGATGAGCAACGGACCCAACCCCGCGCCTCCCAAACGTGAGGCCGCGCGGCCGAAGCCGGCTGCGCCAGGAGCCGCTGGACCGCACTACGAGATTGAGAGCGAGGTTCATCTTCTGGACCGCCTGGCGGTGCTCTACCGCTATCGCGCGATCGCGATCACGGTCTTCGTGCTCACGACGGGGGCCATGCTCATCCAGGGCTACACGGCCGTGCCGATGTACGAGGCGCGCACGCGCATCCTCATCGATGACGAGCGGTCCACCGCCATTCCAGGGCTCAATCAGGACAACCAGTTCTACGAAGACCCCGAGCCGTACTACCAGACCCAGTATCGCATCCTGACGGGGCGCGATCTGGTCCGGAGGGCGGTGGCAACGCTGGATCTCGCGAGCGTCCCCGAATTCAACGGGACGGCTGCCGCGCCCGACTCACCGGCGCAGATCGCCCGCGAGCTCGGCGCCCGGGTGATGGCGCGGCTCGGCGCGGCGAAGACGGCGCCCGCAGAATCGCCCAAGCCGGACGAAACCGAATCGGAGTCGGCCTGGGTCGACGGCTTCATCGACCGGCTGCGGGTCGACCCGGTGCGCGGCAGCCATCTGGTCGACGTCTCGTTCACGGCGATGGATCCGGCGTTCGCGGCCGAGGCCGTGAACGCCCTGGCGCGCGAATACGTCGATCAGAACCTGCAGATCAAGCTCGAGACGACGCGCGCGATGCTCGAGTGGCTCGACAAGGAGGTCGCCAACCAGCAGAAGAAGGTGCAGGACAGCGAGCAGGCGCTGGCCGAATACCGCGCCCGCGAGAATGCGATGTCGCTCGACGAGAAGCAGAACATCGTGGTCTCACGGGTGAACAAGCTGAACGAGGACGTGATGATGGCGCGCACCAGGAAGGCGCGCAACCAGGTCCTCTACGACCAGATCCGCGAGACCGCGCCGGCCGATCTGCCGGAGCTGCCGGTGATCGCG
This sequence comes from Acidobacteriota bacterium, assembly GCA_020850715.1. GTDB lineage: Bacteria > Acidobacteriota > Vicinamibacteria > Vicinamibacterales > CAVVIG01 > JADZED01. The sequence continues at coordinate 54,248 of JADZED010000063.1, read as the reverse complement.
CAGAATCCGGTCGTCGCCGCCGCCAAGACCAAGGTGCTCGACGCGCAGCGCGTGCGGGCCCAGCTCTCCCAGCGCTACGGCGAGAAGCACCCGCAGATGGCGAAGGCCATGACCGACCTGCAGGAGGCGCAGCGGCAGTACCAGCTCGAGGTCGGGCGCGCCGTGCAGGCGATCCGCAACGACTACGAGACGACGACGCTCGAAGAGCAGTCGTTCGTGCAGGCACTCAACGCAGCCAAGGCCGACGCGCAGGATCTGAGCAACAAGAGCGTCGACTACAACGTGATGGAGCGCGAGACGCAGAGCAACCGCCAGGTCTACGAGGCGCTGCTGCAGCGCGAGAACGAGCTGCGGGTCGCGAGCAACAGCCAGGCGAACAACGTACGGATCGTCGACACCGCCGAAGTACCCAAGGGGCCGACCGGGACCAACGGCCGCTCGTGGCCGGTCGCCCTGGCGCTCGGCTTCGTGCTGGCCACGCTGGTGCCGTTCGGCCTCGACTACATCAACGACACCGTCAAGACGCCGGAAGACGTCAGCCGCCGGCTGAAGCTGCCGTTCCTCGGGCTCGTACCGTCGGTGCGGGGCGACAAGCACCTCGTGCTCGCCTCGGCGCACGTCCCTCACGATTTCGGCGAATCCTTCCGATCGCTGCGGACGGCGCTGATCGGCCGCTACGACACGCCAGAAACCAAGCTGCTGGTCTTCACCAGCGCGCAGCCGCTCGAGGGCAAGACGACCACGGCGGTGAACATCGCGATGGCGCTGGCCTACGGCGGCGCGCGCGTGCTCGTCATCGACGCCGACATGCGGCGCCCCGGCCTGCACCGGCCGCTGCGGCTCGCCAACGAGCGGGGCCTGTCGCAGGTCCTCAGCGGGCAGGCGCGCGTGCGCGACGTGATTCAGCGCACGGTGGATCCGAACCTGCTGGCCATCACGGCAGGGCGGACGCCGCCGAATCCGTCCGAGCTGCTGACCTCGGAGCGCATGAAGACGCTGCTGCGGAATCTCAGCCACGGACCGTTCGACTGGATCATCCTCGATACGCCGCCGGTGCTCGCCGTCACCGACGCCGTGGTGCTCGCGCCGCTGGTCTCGGGCGTCACCTTCGTCGTCGGCGCCGAGATGACCCGGCGGCGGCTGGCCGAGCGGGCCCTCGAGACCATCCTGGCGACCCACCCGAAGCAGGTCGGCGTCGTCCTGAACAAGGTCGATTTCGCCCGCAACAAGTACTACTATTCGCGATATTACGGCCACCAGTACAAGAACTACTACGCGGAAGCGGCGAGCTGAGACCTCCGCCGCCCACCTGCGTCAGGGGTCCGCGGAACGTCCAGCCGCGCTCCTCGCCGCCGCGCTCGTCTGGACGCTCGTCGCGTTCGGCGGCGCCTATGTCTGGACGCTCGTCGTCGCAGGCGCGCTCCTGGCCGTCGCCGCGCTGCTGGCCCGGCCGCGCCTCGGACAGCCTGGCTGGCGCGGGCTCGATGCGGCGCTCCTCGGCTGCCTCCTCTGCCCTCTCGTCCAGCTCGCGCCGGTTCCCGCGTCGTGGCGTGCGGCGATCTCGCCGCACGCGGGCGAGGTCGACGCCACGCTCCGCTTCGGCGGCGTGCCCGGCCGCGCGCTCACGATCGCGCCCGCCGCCACGATCGAGGCCGCGGCCGTCCTGGCGCTCGTGCTGCTCGCGTTCTGGACGGCGCGTGAAGCGATGGGCGAACGAGGCAGCCGCACGGTCGCGCGCGGCGTCGCCTGGACGGGCCTCGCCGTCTCGCTGCTGGCGATCGTCCTGCGCGCGTCCGGAACGCTGAAGATCTACGGCTTCTGGCCGACCGGCTACGACGTGCCGCCCTTCGGGCCGTTTCTCAATCGCAACCACATGGGCACGTGGCTCGTGATGGCGCTCCCCCTGGTGGTGGGCCATGTCGCCGCGCGCGTGGATCGGATCGGACGCGAACGGTCGGGCGCCGCCGCGATCGATGCGACCACGATCTGGCTGATTGCCGCCGCCGCGGTGCTGCTCGCCGCCTCGATCGTGTCGCTGTCGCGATCGACCGTCGTCGGCATTGCGGCCGGCGGTCTGGTCGGCTCCGCGATTGCGCTGCGGCGGCGCGTCCGCGGGGCGCGCTGGCTCGTCGGCGGCGCCATCCTGATCGCCGCAGCGATTACGCTGTCGATCCCGATGACCGTGCAGCTCGCCGATCGCTTCGAACAGTCGGGCGCGACCGCCACATGGGACCGGCCGCAGATCTGGCGTGAAACGCTGCCCATCATCCGCGACTTCAAGTGGACCGGCACCGGCCTGGGCGGGTACTCCACGGCCATGCTCGTGTATCAGCAGAGCGATCGCACGATCTTCTTCAATCAGGCGCACGACCAGTATCTCCAGATTGCCGCCGAAGGAGGACTGCTGCTGGTGGTGCCGCTACTGGCGGCGGCCGCCGCCTTCGGGGCAGCCGCGCGCAGGCGGCTCGCCGCGGACGCGTCCCCGCTCTTGTGGATGCGCGTCGGCGCGCTGGCGGGGATCGCCGGCGTCCTCGTGCAGAGCATCTGGGACGTCGGCCTGCAGATGCCGGCCAGCGGAATGCTGTTCGCGGTGCTGTGCGGGATCGTCGTGCACGAGCGCAACGGCGGGGCCGCGCGCGAGTCGTCCGCCTGAAAGCGGGCCCTGCCGGACTTCGCACCTCGCCGCCCGACGTGGCAGAGCCCCTCTTCAGCCGGGCTCCAGGAGAAACCGGACGTCCCGTCTACCGGCGAAGCCCGGCCAGCCAGCGAGGCAAGCCCGCGAGCGTGCGGTAGGCGTACAACAGGGGCAACGCCAGCGGGTGCCCGGTCCCGTACTTCGAACGCATGTACTCGCGGCCGGGAAACAGATGCGCCCCGAGCAGTCGAAGGCGGGCGCTCCATGTGTCGAGCGCTCGCCAATCGCTCACCAGCATGCCGAGCGCGCTGATCCGGCGCCCCGCGAACGCCTCCTCCTCCGGACGCTTCCCTGCGGCGAGCTGCTCCAGCACCGATGCCGGCACCTCGGTGCCGAAAAGCTCGGCCGAGCGGGACAGGCCGTGAAAGCAGGCGCCGCAGAGCCGATTGACGATCGCCTCCCGCACCACCTCGTCCCAACCGCCGCGATCCATCCGCCGCGAGAGCTGGTGGACGTCGTAGACCCAGATCGCGCTCGAGCCGCCGCCATGATGCGCCAGCCGATGGAGACACGCGTGCAGCAGCGCGTCGATCGCGCAGAAGCCGCGCGCGCCGCCGAGCGCGTCGATGCGGGTGCTGCGCGCCCATACCCGCTCGAACGGCAGCGCGTCGGCGTACACCAGCGGATTGGTCACCCGCCAGTGGACATCCAGGAACTGATCGCGCTGCCATCGATCGCGCTTGACGAAGTGGCCCTGCGCGGTGGCGAGATCCGCGAGATTCTCCGGCTGCGCCTGGTAGCCGAGCTCGGCGAGCGCAGCCGCCACGCGCCGCCGATCCGACCTGCGGATGAGCACGTCGGCGTCCATCCTCGGGCGCAGCGCCGGGGAATCGTAGGCCTGGTAAGCCCAGGCGGCGCCCTTCATCAGCAGCAGGTCGACGCCACTGGTGCGCAGCGCCTCCACCAGCTCGATCAACGCCTGGCGTTGGACCTCCTCGCTCGCGGCCGCGGCGGCAAGCAGCCGCCGCGCCCGGGCCCGGCTGCGCTCCGACCACGATCCGCCGCTCCGCCCAATGATCTGCCAGGCCAGCACCCGGTCCAATCCCTGCGAGCGAGCGAGCCGCCAGCGCCTGGCCTCCGGCATGGCGCTCTCGCCCAGGCCGGCAGCGGTCCGCCACGGCTCGAGAGAGCGGCAGAAGACGACGGTCTCATCCATCAGATGGCTTGCCGGATCCCAGTACGTCAGGTCGAACGGAGGTGTTTGACAGGGCTAAACCCGGCAGCAATAATGATCTATCTTGCCTCACAAAGTCTCACAAAGACATATGCCGAAATCCGCCTTTCGCAAGGCGGCGCGGCGATCTTCACTCATCGTCGGCCTGCTGATCGCGGGAACGTGGCCGGCCCGGGCACAGGAGACATGGGCGCCGGTTGCGACGCTCGACGGCGTCAACACGGTCATTGGCGGCATCACCACTCCGCTGATCAATGGTCCCGTCCCCCCGGCCTCTCCGATCTATTCGACCTGGGATCTCCCCAATCCGGCCATCCTCTTCCCGAACGGATTTGCCGAGAACCCGATCGCCAACGAGTGGATCGTCGCCGACACCTATCACGGACGCCTGCTGAGGTTTGCCACCGACCATCATCCCACGCTCGCAACGGGCGCGTTCATCGGCGTGATTCCAACTTCCCTCGCCGGCGAGGCGAGCGCGCCCTACGGGCCCGTCGTCGACGACGATGGGACGATTGTGCTGGCCGATTACGAATCGCAGACGATCAAGATCTTCGTCGACGAGGGAAGCGGTTATTCCGGCCATGCCATCGACGCGTATGTCGATGAGGCGTCCGATACGACCACTCCGTTTCTTCGTCCGTATCGCGTGGTCCTGCTGCCGGACGCCAGCGGCGTTCGGAGTGTGCGCACCGGCACTGGCGCGGTCCTCGTGCTCGACTCCGACGCCAACACGGTCGTGCGCCTTCGTCCGACGGGAGTCCTGAGCTCGACCGCCTGGCCCGCTGATCTCGCCTTCGGCAGCAGCGCACTGCTGTGCGGCTGCGCCGGCCCGGGCATCTTCAACTTCCCGACCGGCCTGGCGGTCGACGCCGCGGGGAACATCTACGTCAGCGACCCGAACAACACCACGGTGGTCACAATCCAGGTGTTCGACCCGTCGGGCAATCCGCTGCAGGTGATCTCGCAGGGTCTCTCCTCTCCCTGGGCGCTCGCCATCGCACCCGATCAGCGATTGTTCGTGACCGACACCGGGAACAATCGCATCGCCGTCTTCAGTCCGCTCGATCCAGCCGATCCCGCCGCGTCGCTGCAGCCGCTCCCGGCGCGCATCGGCAGCGCCAGCCAGCCGCTCGGGGGCTTGAACCTGCCGGACGGGCCGAACCCGGCGGGGCCGCCCGGCGAAGTACAGGAGCCGACCTCCATCGGCGTCGATCAGTTCGGCCGTCTGCTCGTGGCGGATACCGACAACGGCCGCGTGACGGTGTTCGATCGCGCGCATCTGACGGTGCGCGCCCTGGCGGTTCCACAAACGGTGTCCGAGACCGACACGACGGTCGACGTTCGCGTGTCCGTGTGGCTGCCCAGCGGAGAGGCCGGAGCCACAGGCGTCCTGCCGGCGATCCCTGTCGTCAGCTTCTCTCAGGCAGGCGGCGGGGGGACGGGGGTGATCGACCCGGTTCCGAGTTGTATCGTCACCCCGTCGTCGGTGTCGGCCGTCGATTGCCAGCCGCTCAGCCCGCTGTCGCTGGTTCCAGGCCAGGTGCTGTCCTACACGTTCCGATTCGACAGAATCCCCGGCACGGTCGGACCCGCCTGGTTCAGCGTGAACGCGAGCGGCCTCGATCTCGCGGGCGTTCCGATCTCGTCCGATACCGCGCGAACCTACGCGGTTGCCGTCGACGGAACACCTGCCGCCAATCCGCCGACCGTGACGGCGTCGTTCAATCCGGGCAATCCGCCGGCCGCCAACGGCTGGTTCAATGCGCAGCCGGTCCTGGTCGATCTCTCCGCCGCGGTCGCCGACGCGAACGACGGGGTGGTGCAGGAAATCGAGTACAACTTCGGTCCGGTTCCCCCGGAAGAAGGCGACTACTACGTCTGTTTCAACGTCTTCACCAACGATCCTGAGGATCCAAGCTGCTCGATCCCCGTGTACAAGAGCGGCGTGACCACGCTCTGGTACCGGGCGCTCAGCTCGCGGGGCCTGTACGACACGCTCCAGCCAGACGCCGTCGATCCGTCCGCGCTGGTGCCCGGCTGGACGTCGATCGACGTCAAGCTCGACATCAGCGCGCCGACGTTGTATCTCAGCATCCAGAACGGGCGCAACGGCTGGTCCAACCGGTTGCCGGCGACCGTCGAGGTGATCCTCACCGACACCGAGTCGCTGCTCGACAGCGCGGACGTCACGGCGACGGGCGCGGATCCCGTCTGGTCCTTCCAGTCGCAGCAGAACGTGCCCGCCGCCACCGGCACGGTCACGTTCAATCAGGAAGGCTACGGCGCGATCCAGGTGACGGCGACGGATCGCGCCGGCAACGTCGCGGCGGTCGACGAGCCGATCGGCATCGACGTCACGCCGCCGACAGTGGATCCGGTGGCGATTCTCGGATCGCCGCTGGTCGCGGCGTCGGGCAGCACCTGGTCGTCGGGGCCGATCACGGCGGTGTTCACCGCCCACGACGCCCTTTCCGGTTTCGACAACGCCGGCACCCGGACGACGACCTGCCAGCGGACGGTGGCCTCGGGGGTCGGCCTTTCGGTGGCCTGCGACCTTGCCGACTATGCCGGCAACTTCACGACGGCGACGGCCGGCCCGTTCAGCATCGATTCCACGGCCCCGACCTTCACGGCGACGGCGCCGGCTGGCGGCGTGCAGGCCGGAGGGACGACCTGGTACAGAACGCCACCCGGCGGGGTGGACTTCGTGTTCGCCGATACTGGGGTCGGCTTCGCGAGCGGGGCCACGACGGCCGTCACGGCGCCGGTCGTCGGGCCATTCGCCACCGCCACTGTCAGCGACCTCGTGGGCAACAGCGCGACCGCGACAGCCGGGCCGTTCGGCGTCGACGCGGATCCCCCGGTGCTCCTGGTGACGCCGGATCCGCCGCACGCCTTCGTCGCCGGCACGCCCTGGTATCGCGGTGCCGTGAGCGTCCGTATCGACGCGGACGATCGCGGCGGTTCGGGCTTCCCGACGGGCCAGCAGATCAGCGAGACGGTCGTGTCGAACGGCCAGGCGCAGACCAGGTCTTATGCCGACCTGCTCGGCAACGCCGCCATCGCGGCGGTCGGGCCGTTCCACGTCGACAACGACGGCCCCGTCGTGGCCATCTCCTACCGGACCCGCGATGGCCTGCCGATCGCGGGCATTTCGCGGAACGGCACGATCTGGTTCAGCGAACCGGTCGACGCATTCTTCGCCGCAACCGACGCGGGCGCGGGCTTCTCGAGTGATGCTGCGCAATCGACCGCGACGCAGATCGTCCCGATCGCGGGTCCCGGCTCGGTGACGACGACGTTCGCCGATCTCGTCGGCAACCAGACCACGACAACGGCGGGGCCGTTCGTGATCGACAGCGGCGCACCCACCCTGATGCTGCCTGGCGACATCGTCGTTCCCGCGAGCGTGCCGGCGGCGAGCCCGGTCGCGGCGCTCGTCAGCTTCCCGGTGTCGGCGGTCGACACCCTCGATCCGGCGCCCGCCGTCGTCTGCGATTGGGCGTCCGGCTCGTCGTTCCCGTACGGCACCACGACGGTGCACTGCACGGCAGCCGACACAGCCGGCAACACGAGCGTCGGTTCGTTCACGGTGACCGTCGAGGATCGCACCAGGCCGGTGCTCACCGTCCCCGGTGCGATGGTCCAGGCGGCGATGGCGCCGGCCGTCGTCGAGTTCACGGCCACGGCTGCCGACAACCTCGATCCGGCGCCCGTCGTCGTCTGCACGCCGGCGTCAGGCTCCACGTTCCCGCTCGGACAGACGCTGGTGAGCTGCACGGCGACGGACGGGTCCGGGAACAGCGATACCCGGACGTTCTCGGTCACGCTGGCGAGCGCCCCGCCGACGATTCACGTGCCGGCCGGCATCGTCGTCGAGGCCGCCGGGCCGGCCGGCGCGGTCGTCTCCTACTCCGCCACGGCGAGCGACGACATCGACGGCGCCCTGGCGGTGAGTTGCGTCCCGGCATCGGGCTCGACCTTCCCGCTCGGAACCACCACGGCGACCTGCACGGCGACCAACAGCGGCGGGATGACCGCGAGCGCGGCGTTCACGGTCTCCGTGCTGGATACGCTGCCGCCGCTGCTGACGCAGGCGAACATCACGGCGGTCGCGACGGGCCCCGCGGGCGCCGCGGTGATCTTCGCGGTCGCAGTCGACGATCTGGTCGATGGCCCGATGCTGCCGGTCGCCTGTTCACGCGCGTCGGGCTCGGTCTTCCCGCTCGGCGCGACGACGGTCAACTGCACGGCGACCGACAGCCACGGGAATACCGGGACGGTCAGCTTCGTCGTCGAGGTGACGCGTTCGCTCCCGGTGTGCAGCGCAGCGACGGCGAGCCCGGCAAACCTCTGGCCGCCGAATCACAAATGGGTGGAGATCCGCGTGACGGGCATCACCAATGCCGATGGCACGCCGGCCACGGTGACGATCCTGGGGATCTTCCAGGATGAGCCGGTCGCCGGACTGGGCGACGGCGACACGCCCATCGATGGCGCAGGCGTCGGAACGGGCGTGGCGAGAGTGCGCTCAGAGCGAGCGGGCGGGGGGAACGGGCGGGTCTACCACATCCGGTATCGAGCCGTGACCGCCGGTGGGAGCTGCACTGGCGAGGTGACGGTCGGCGTGCCGAAGAGCCAGGGCCACGGACCGGCGATAGACGACGGTCCGCGCTACGATTCCACGCAGGCGCCGCCTCCACTCGCCGGCAACGACGCGACGTCGACGAGAGTCGGCATCCCGGTCGTGATCGACGTGCTCGCGAACGACGCGGATCCGCTCGGACGCCGGCTCACGATCGCATCGATCAGCCAGCCTTCGAGCGGATCGGCGAGCGTCACCTCCGGCAGGATTCTCTACCGCCCGGCGCCTGGCTTCTCGGGCACGGTCAGCTTCGGCTACCAGGTGAGCAACGGCGCCGGCGGGACGGCCACGGCGACGATCACGGTGGAGGTCAAACCTCACGCGCCCGGCGATGGATGCGATCACGACAAGTACCGCAACGGCCACTACAACGGCGACAATTGCGACCACGATCGATCCGACCACGACCGCTCGCACGGCGACGACCGCGGCTCGCATGGCGACGACGATGGCGACGACCGTGACGGCGGCGGATCGGACCATGGCGACGGTCGCGATGGCCGCGACTCCGGCGGCTATGGCCACGATCGCGATCGAGGCCGGGGGGAGACCGGCGGGGGCGGTCAGGGCAACTCTCGCGACGGCGGCGATCGCGACGGCAGCCAGCACGACGGTGGTCGCGGGGACGGCGGCGGCCGCGGCAGCCGCAGCGACGACGGCTGGCGATGAGACCGCGCCTTCTGGCCGGGCGCTCGCGGTCCTTCGTGACGCGCGTCGCCAGTGGCTACCGACGCTCACCCTGCTCGGTGGCGGGCAATGCGCCGACGAACGCAACTCGCCGGGCATCGTCGAGACGCTGAGCGGACAGGACCCACCAGCGACGCCTCGCAAGTCCGCCCGCGAAGGCACCGAAGGCCTGCGATATCGCATGCACGAACAGCCCCTGGCGCCAGATGGTCAACCCGCCGGGACGCCGGTGGAACGCCCCACGTAATCGCGAACTTGCGCGCAGGCGGCGGCGAGCCCTGCCGCTCCCCGGGGCAGCACGAGCCGGCACACGGCGATCCCGCTCGCAGCCCGCCCGGCCAGTTCGAGGCCTCGTCGTCCTGCGTCGCCGTCGTGAACATCCAGCATCATCATGTGCCGCAGCATCGCCATGATCGCCATACGACCGGACAGCAGTCGCACCCCGGCGGCCTTCCCCGGCGTCAGGAGAAAGACGTGCCGGACCCTCGCCGGCGTGCCCGAGAAGCGCACGGGTGAACCGGACCAGCGTTGCTTGGTCGTGTAGTGGGCGACCGGCCGATGTCGCGCGCGGGCCCAGACGCCCAGCAGCCGGCGGCTGGACGGCCACAGCCTGATCCCCGGGTAGGTCGGATCGGCGAGCGCCCGCCGCCCTGCGAACCGGATCACGAGCGCGTCGTCGGTCAACGTCGAGGCGCCATCGAGCGCGAGCGCCGCCGCGATGGTCGACTTCCCCGTCCCGGCCGCGCCGAGAAATGCCGCCGCGCTTCCGTCGAGCACGACGGCGCTCGCGTGCAGCACGAGCCGGCGATCCGAGCCGAGGAGTGCGGGCAGCACCTGGTCGAGCAGGAGATGGCGGACCGTGATCGGCGGAACGTCCGCCGCCGGATGGCAGCTGATCGTATCGCGCTCGATCTCGAACTCGCAGAGGCCCGGGAACTGGAGGAGACGACGACCGCCGGCTGAGGCGAGGTTGAGCCTGACGCGGCCGCTCGGGAACCGCCAGCGGTGTTCCCATGCGCCGCGGCTGGCGCAGGAGCGGCGGCCGCTCATGACGATCCGCACGTCGCCGGTTCGTCGAGGTGCGGGCGGCAGTTCGGGCAGCGCGACGCTGCTCGTCAGCGTGAAGCCGGCGTAGCGGTAGGCCCGCACGTCACTCGGCGTACCGCGTGATGACTTCGGCAACGAAGCGGCCGGCGTCCGTTTGATCGGCAAAGAGCTGGCGGTGGGATTCAAAGAGGGCGTGCTCGATCTCGCCGACCGTCGTCTCGCGCTCGGCGAGATCCAGCACCAGCTTGCGCGCGCGCCCGCGGTCGCTGAGTCGGGGAACGAACTCCGGCCGCGTACGGTGCAGCACCTGGCGGGAGAACAGCATGCCCTTGAACGTGCAGTGCTCGAAGCGGGCGCCGCCGCAGGACACGATCCACTTCACAATCAAGTCGTGCGGCCGGATCTGCATCTCGATGCGGATTGTCTGTCCGGGCTCGACCGGCAGCGCGCACGGGAGCGGAAAGAACTCGGGGCGGCGCTGAATCCGGCGGGCGGCGTCCGGAGCATTCGTCATGGTGACCGAACCGGCCAGCGCCGCGGTGAACCAGCCGGCAATCCCATGAACGACGCCGCCGCGATGGACGCGCGTATCGATGGCAAAGCCGAACGACGTTTGATCATCCGCAAGCCGCCGGGTCGCACCGAGCGAGCCTGGCGCGAGCAGGCTGCCGGCGTCGAGATGGCGCGGGTATCCGCTGTTGGATGCGATCGACTGCGCGGGGGACATGTCGAACCCGGCGGGCCGCGAATTCCAGAAGAGCACTTCCTGGTGGATGGCCGGCGCCTCGACCGGCGCCACAAAGAGCGCCACACTGTGTGGAATCATCCGCCCGTCAGGCTTGAGAAACCTGCGGCGCGCATCCGCGAAATATTCGAAGATGCCCGCCTCGAAGCCGAACCCGCCGATCTGATCCGCCACAACGACGTCGGCCGGTTCGGGCAGGGAGACGTCGAGCGAGCTTCCGCGGATCACGGTGATCCGATCGTCGAAGCCGTTGGCCGCCGCCACACTCTCGGCGACCTCCGCCATGCCGCCGCTGTCGATCGCGTAGACGCGCGCGGCGCCGGCCCGGCAGGCCAGCAAACCGAGGATGCCGGTGCCGCAGCCGAGGTCGACGACCACGTCGCCGGGCCGGACACCGGCGGCGATTCCCTGCTCGAACGCATCCAGGCGGTGCCGGTCGGAAAGGTAGAGACGGTGCTCGTCCAGCTCGTCGGACATCCTACAGACACATCCGCTTCATCATCGGATTGCCAGCTTCGCTCCTCGTCGAGCCGCCGCTCTGCGTCAGCTTGGTGAGATGACCGTATCGCTGCAACCGCGGCGCAGTGTATCGCCTGCGCGGTGAAGACCCGGCCGGCTCAGGCTTCGGCGAGCTCTTCATGACGACAATGGTCCTCCGCGCCGTATTCGTCGGCCCCGCACGGCCAATCGGAATCGGCGCGCGCAGTAGCTCACAGACACGCGCGTCGCCGCATCATCGGGTTGCCCGCTTCGTTCCGCGTCGAACCGCCGCTTCGAGTCAGCTTTGCAAGGGACCCGTACCGTTGCAGCCGCGGCGTGGCGTACCGCTTGCGCGATGACGCTGCAGCATCGGGGGACTTGGAGCGGCTACCCACGGTGATGACTGCCTGTTTCTATGGCCTGGAAGATCCGGCGGGAGCGAGGTCGAATCGTTGCCCGTTCGTCATCAGAGGCACCTGCCGCGCCGCCGCATCATCGGATTGCCTGGCTCGAACCGGGTCGAGCCGCCGCTCCGCGTGAGCTTCGCCAGATGGCCGTATCGCTTCACTCGCGGCCTCGAATAGCGCTTGCGCGGAGGCTGCGGAATCTCAACACCCGACCGGTTCTCTCGAGACATGCCGACCTCCGAGGACATGTGCAGCCCACAATTCCACGGCGCAGGCCAGCCAGAGCTGATTGGCGAGATTCTCGTACCCTTCGTCGCCAGCCGTGCGCAGCGAAGTCATCCGGCCGATCGCGCCCCGCATCGCGTCGCCGTCGACCCAGCCCCGACGAACCGTTTCGGCATTGTGCCACAAACCGGCGCTCCACAAGCCCTCGATCGCTCCGGCAACCGCTCCGCCCGCCGTCGCGTGCGTCGTGCGCCCGCCGACCATCGGCGGCAGCACGTCGCGCGTCGCCGTTCGCAGGACGAACTTCGTGATCCCCTCTCGCCATCGCTGGTCTTCCGGCAGCGCGAAGGCGAACTCGATGATGCGTCGATCGCCGAACGGATGGCGCGTGTCGACGCCGAACTGCGCCACCGAGCGGTCGTGCGCCTCCATCGTCTGGATCGTGAGGCCGGCGAAGGCCATGGTGTAGGCGTCGGCCAGCGCGCGGGTGCTGAATGCAAGGTCCGGGGCCCAGGGACGGAGCCGGGCGGCGAGCCGCGTCCGCCGGGCAAACGGGGCGGCAATCCAGGGTGCCACGGCGTCGCGGCCGAGCAGGCCCTTCACGGCCTCGCGGACGGGCGACGGTATCAGGGGCCAGACTGTCGCCCGGAACACCGACGGCGGGCGAAAACCATCGGGCTCTTCCGGAAGCGCCCGCAGATGACGCCAGAGCCGGATCAAGTGGAGGTCCGCCAGCAGATCGGCGTAGCGGTGATCGGACCCGGTGAACCACTCGTCGCTCCAGAAACCGGTGAGCAGCACACGCACACCGTCGCCGGCAGCCGTGCGGAACAACGTGTTGCCCATCTCGCCGTTCGGATACGGCGGGATGTCCTGCACGCGCACGGCGGCGGCCGCGAAATGCCCGGCGGGGGGAACGAACGCCTCGACCTGCCGGCCGGTGATCGGCTGGGACGCCGCAACGGCTGCCATGTACTCGCTCTCGTCCCACTCCTGCCCCGGCCCCACGATCGAGTAGGTCGGCAGCGGATCGCCCGCCGGTCCGCGCAGCCCGTGTGCCGCCCACGCCACGGCGCTCGAATCGATGCCGCCGCTGAGCATCACACCGAACCTGCCGGCGCTCCGCGTGCGGCACTGCACTGATTGCGTCAGCAGCTCCCGCAGGTGCTCGCCGTACTCCTCGTCGCGCCGATAACGGATCTCGACCGACGGGTCGAGCCGCCAGAACGGCCTCGAGGACAGCTCGCCATGATCGAAGATCAGGAGATGACCGGGCTCGAGGCGGACGATATCCCGCCAGACCGTATCGGTGCGGTGGACGACCAGACCCGAGAGCAGCTCGCCGACAAACCCCTCGTTCGGTTCGCGGCTGACCCCGGGACACGCGAGCAGCGGCGCCAGTTCCGAGGCGATCGCAAGGAATCCGGCGCGGCGATGGACGTAGAGCGGGCGGCATCCGAGGATGTCGCGGCCGCAGACGAGCATCTGCCGCCGCTCGTCCCAGATCGCAAAGGCGAAGTCGCCGAGCAGTCGCCCTGCGGCGCTCGCGCCCCACGTCTCGTAGGCGCTCAACAGGATGGCGGCGTCCCCCTGTCCCGGGCACTCGCAGCCGCGCGAGCGCAAGCTGCGCGTCAGATCGTCGCGGTTGTCGAGCCGCCCGTCGAGGACGGCGGCGAGGCCGGCGCCCTCGCGGACGTGCGGTTGCGGCTCGAGAAGATCTTCGGGCGTCGCGGCGAGCTGGCCGTGGCCCAGGCCGGCCGATCGGCCGATCCACACCCCCGTCGCGTCCGGGCCCCGGTACGCCTGCGCGGCGAGCATCCCCTCGATCAGACGACGGCGTTCACAGGGGGCGCCGTCGCCGCCGACGATCGCGATCAGCCCGCTCAATCCGAGGTGGGCGCTCGAGTCGCCAGATGAGACTCGACGAGCTCCGAGGCAAACGCCAGCAGATCCTCTTCGAGGCGCTGCGCGTCGACCTCGAATTCCTCGAGCATCTCGGCGAAAACGACGCGCAACGATCCGTGCCGCGCGATCAACTGCCAGACGCGGGTCGACACCTCGTCGAGACCGAAGTAGATGCCGCTGGCCATGTCCAGCAGCACGCCTTCGCCGCGCAGCTCCTTGAAGACGACGTCCGGCATCGTCCGGACCGTGCTGTCGATCGTGAGGACGGGATCGGCCATCACCAGCTCCATACCATCAGCTGCGCGAACGAGCCGGCGTCGCCGGTCGGCGGCAGGCTGGTCCCGTCGATTTCGATCCACGCGTGAAACTCGAGCGTCCCGGCGATGCGCCGCGCTGCATCGGGTACCCGCTTCACGCCGACGATCAGACGGGCGTGAGCGGCCGTAGGTCCGCCCAGGGCAAGCGCGGCCAGCGCCTGCGTCAGGCACGTGCCGCGCACACGCGATGCCGACGCGCTCAACGCCCAGGCGAGCGCGGGCACGCCGGGGGCTTCGCTCGACCGGGCGCCCAGCCATCGCGCGAGGCGCACGGCCGCCGGCAGGCCGAATGCCGCGAGCGCCGCGCGGGCGCCAAGCTGGACCGCAGCCGCCGACAGCACGAGTCGGCGGCGGGCGCCGGGCAACGCGAGCAGGCGGGCCATCGTCCTCACGGAGCGGTCCTCGCCGGCCAGAAGATCCGGCGCGCAGGCGCGTGCCGCAGCAGGGCGCTGATCAGCGGGCGATGCTGGTTGAAGCTCGCCGTCCGCGCCACGATCGGCATGACGCCGTCGGTCAAGGCGAGCTCGAACAGCGCATCGATCTGGCGGTCGCTCATCCGCTGCGCGAGCTGCCGCAGCAGCTGCTGCGCCTGGAATTCGCCCGCGAGCCGGCGCCGCCACCGGCTCTGGTACTGACGGAGCGCCGATGCCTGCAGCCGATTCAGGGTCAGCGCCGGGGCGGCGACCTCCGCGGCGAGCGCCGCGCTCAGGACGCTGTAATAGATGCCGCCGCCGGTGGTCGGCTTCACCAGCCCCGCAGCATCGCCGACCACGAGCAGCCGGTCTGCGTAGGTGCGCTGAAGCGCGCGCAGCGGCAGGAACTTCAGCCGCGGCTGATCCTCGCCGCGCCGCTCGATGCCCCACCGCGGCATGAGCCGGTCGAGCATCGCCTGGTACCAGCCCGGCGCCTGGTGCGTCGCCATGACGCCGACGCGCACGCCCGGCCCTTCCGCGCGCGCCACCGGCACCGCCCAGGCGAAGCCGCCCGGCGCCACGCGGGTCCCGAAATGTACCTCGACGTCGCCGACCGCCGAGGCCGGCAGCTCACGCTGCGCCGTGTGGAGGTAGGTCGACGGCACCCCGAGGTCCAGCGCGCGGTGCAACCGATAAGCCGCGCCGCTGGCAAGCACGACGAGCCGCGCGGCAACGGCGCCCGTGTTCGTGCAGGCGTGCACGCCCGTCGAGGAGAACGACAGGCTGTCGACGCGCGTCCCCAGCCGGATCTGCGCGCCGGCCGCCGCCGCCTGCGCGGCGAGACGACGATCGAAGGCCGGACGATCGATCGCCACCGCCTCGAGCCGGGCCGGCGCGTAGCGCACCTGCAGCCCGGAGGGCGACACGAAGGCGACCGCGTTCAGAGGATTGAGAATCGTGTCGCGCGGCAGCGCGAACTCGTCGAAGATGCCGGCGCTCACCACGCCCGTACAATGCGGAGGGTCGCCGATCCGTTCGTGCTCTTCGCAGACGACGACCTCGTGTCCGGATTGCGCCAGTCGCCAGGCGGCGTACAGACCTGCCGGCCCGCCGCCTACAACCAACGCATCGCTGAGCATGTGCGAGGCATTATAGCCAGTCCCGTTTGCGTTTCCCTAACGCCGCGCGGTCGCGCCGTTCCCACTCGCCCCGCGCCGTGATCCAGAGCGAGATCAGCAGCAGCTTCAGATCGAGCCAGAAGCCGGCGCGCCGCAGGTACAGGCGATCCAGCCGGAACTTGCCGGATCGCCGGAGGTCGCGCGCCGCGTAGACCTGCGCCAGGCCGGTCAGACCCGGACGCGCGCTGTGACGGATCTCGTATCCGGGCACGTCTTCGAGCCGTAGGAGCACCCCGTCGCTACCGACGTCGATCTCGCCAGGGCGCAGCGGCCGCGGGCCGACGAAGCTCATGTCGCCGCGAAAGATGTTCAGCAACTGCGGCAGTTCGTCCAGCGCCGTCGCGCGCAGCAGCCGGCCGACCTCGGTGACGCGGGGATCGTCCTCCGTCGCCTGCAGGGGTCCGGTGGCCGCCTCCGCGTTCGGTATCATCGATCGGAACTTCAGCGCCTGGAACACCCGCCCATGCCGGCCGACGCGCTCCTGGCGGAAGAAGACCGGCCCGCCGTCCTCGAGCCTGATCGCCGCAGGAATCGCGATCCACAGCGGCGACGACAGCACCAGGCCGATCGATGACAGCGCGAGGTCGAGGAGACGCTTGATCATCGGGCCGGCACGATCAGGCGGCCCTCGCCATGCGGGCCACGCGCGTGAAGAGATCGTGATACGCCGCGACGGCGGCGCGCCGGTCGAACTGCCAGGCCGCGGATCGGGCGCGCACGCCCATGGCGGCAGCCCTCTCCGGATCGTCGTACAGGCCCGCCACGGCGGCCGCAAGCGCCCCGGCCTCGCCCGGCGCCGCCCACACGCCGCAGTCGAACGCCCTGGCAATCTGCGCCGCCTCGCAGGCGGGATCGACCGCAGCCACGTACGGGCGCCCGGCCGCCAGGATGCCGTACACCTTGCTCGGCACGATGTAGCCTTCGATGCCCGCCTTGAGCGAGACAAGGAACAGGTCGGCGGCGGCGAACGAGTCGCGGAGCCGTTCCTTCGGCTGGTAGGGGAAGAAACGCACGTTGGACAGCGACCTCGCCGCCGCCGCCCGCTCGAGGTGCTCCCGACGCGCCCCGTCGCCGACAACGGCGAACACGAGCCGTTCTTTCGCGCGCAGTCGATCCGCCGCGTCGATGACGACCTCGAGGTTCTGCGAGAGGCCGACGTTCCCCGAGTGCATCACGACGAAGCGATCCGCGAGGCCGTGGGCGCGCGAGAACGGATTGTCCTTGGAGCCCGGCTGGATGGCGTCGCAGTCGGCCCAGTTGTGGATGACCTGGATGCGTTCGGCCGCGGCGCCCTTCTCGTCGATCAGCCGCCGTCGCATCCGGTCGCCGAGCGCCACGATCGCGTCCGCGTCGCGCAGCAACCGCCGGTTGATCCGGTCGAGCGTGCGATCGACGGCCGTGCTGCGGAAGCCGTCGATGAGCGCCGCCACCTCGGGAAAGACGTCCTCGCAGAGGAACACGAACCTGGCGCCGGCGCGGCGCGCCGCCCACAGTGCGACGCGGCCGATGACCGGCGGATCGGTGAGTGCAACCACCACGTCGGGCCGGCCGATGTCGAGGCTGGCCAGCGCGGCCGACGCGGTGTAGCTCAGGTAGTTCGCCACCCGTCCGGCAAACCGCCGGGGTCGCAGCGTCGTCCCGCCCGCCCGCAGGATCCGGACGCCGTTGTGCGTCTCGCGCCCAACCGGGCGGAGGCGCGCCCGCACCGTCTCCCGGCCCGCCACGGCGCGGCCGGCGACAACGGTGACCTCGCAGCCGTGGCGCGAGACGAGATCCTCGGCCAACTCGGCCAGCAACTGGCCGGTGGCCGCCTGGTCGGGCCAGTACGAGCGATTGAAGAAGCAGATCTTCATGCCTTCTGCAGGATGTGCGACCCCATCACGAGCACGTCCATGCCGGTGCGGAGAAAACAGTCGAGCGCTTCTTCAGGGCGCAGGACGATCGGCTCGTTCTCGTTGAACGACGTGTTCAGCAGCACCGGCACGCCGGTGAGCCGGCCGAATTCGCCGATCAGCGACCAGTAGAGCGGGTTCGCCTGTCGATCGACCGTGTGGAGGCGCCCCGATCCGTCCACGTGCGTCACGGCGGGAATCACCGTGCGCTTGTCGGGCCGCACCGGCACGACCTGCAGCATGAAGGGATCGGCGGCGGCGCCCACGAAGTACGCGGCGGCGGCATCGACGAGCGTCGAGGGTGCAAACGGTCTGAACCGCTCGCGGAACTTGATCTTCGTGTTGATCGTGTCGCGCATGTCCGCGCGGCGCGGATCGGCGAGGATGCTGCGTGCGCCGAGCGCCCGCGCGCCCCACTCCATCCGTCCCTGGAACCAGCCGACGATCCGGCCGTCGGCGAGGAAACCGGCCGCGATCCGGCAGAGCGCCGCCTGGTCGTCGATCCGCGCCTGCGTGCAGCGTTCGCGCACTTCGGCGGCACGCGCGCCAATGGCGCCAGCGATGTCGGCCTCGTCGAACGCCGGACCCCAGTACGCGTGCGACATCACGAAGCTTCGCGGTTTGCCCGAGAGCGCGTGCCAGGCGTGAAACGCGGCACCGAGCGCCGTGCCGTTGTCCCCGGCCGCCGGCTGGATATAGACCTCCTCGAACCTGGTGCGCTCGCGAATCTTGCCGTTCGCGACGCTGTTCATCGCGCAGCCGCCGGCCAGGCACAGTCGTCGCAGCCCGGTGCGCGCGTGGACCGCATTGAGCACGTGGAAGACGGCCTCCTCGAACACCTGCTGGAGCGACGCGGCCAGGTCGTCGTGCTCGCCGGTGAGCGGCGCATCGCCGCCGGCGCGCGCGGGACCGAGCAACGCCTCGAGCTTCGGGGAGAAGACGCGGCCGATGGTCGGCTCCCCGCCGTCCCACGTCATGTCCACGCCTCCGCGCGCGTGCGCGAAGTAGGAGAGGTCGAGCTCGAAGCCGCCGTCCTCGTGCAGCCGTACGAGCTGCCGCAGCCGATCGGCGAAGCGCGGCTCGCCGTAGGGCGCCAACCCCATGACCTTGAACTCGTCGCCGTACTTCGGAAACCCGAGATACTGCGTGATCGCCAGGTACAACAGCCCGAGCGAGTGCGGGAAGAACACCCGATCGAGCATGGTCATCGCGCCGCCGGCGCCACGCGCGACCGACGTGCTGACGAAGTCGCCGAAGCCGTCGATCGCACAGACCGCCGCCTCCTCGAAAGGTGAGACGAAGAAGCTGCTCGCCAGGTGCGCCGGATGATGCTCGACCCAGTGCAGGCGGCGACGGACCGCCCGCGCGTCCAGCCCGAGCGCACCCGCGATCTCCGAGGCTACTCCCGCGACACGGGCCTGGTTCCGCGCGCGCCCCGCCACGAGCCGCCGCGCGGGACGGTGGCGGAGGACGAACGCCGCCTTGCGCAGCCAGTTGGCGCGCGGGTTCCGCGAGATCGCGAAGGCGTCGACATCCGTCGGCTCGACGCCGGCCATCGCGAGGCACGCGTTGATCGCGGCCTCCGGAAAGCCGGCCCAGTGCTTGACGCGCCGGAAGCGCTCCTCCTCCACCGCCGCCACGAGCGCGCCGTCGCAGACGAGTGCGGCCGACACGTCGCCGTGATACGCGTTGATGCCGAGAACGATCATGTGGGGCGCAGGCACCCTGGGATCGGCGCCAGACCGAGGGCCCACGCGTACAGATCGCACATGGACGCGGCGGCCTGCGGCCAGGTGAAGCGCGTGCCGGCGAACCGGCGCCCGCGTTCGCCCATCGCGCGAAGATCGGATCCGGCCGCCGCGAGCGCCTCGTCCAGCGCGGCGGCCAGCGGCCCATCGCCGGCCGCGACCCACCAGCCGCATCGCTGCTCGGTGAGCGATCGCCAGGGCGATCCGTGGGTGGCGATCACCGGAATGCCGCGGACGAGCGCTTCCGGAACGACCAGGCCGAAGTTCTCCGAAGGCGAGGGCAGCACGAGGACGTCCGCATCGGCGAACAACTGCTCGCGCTCGGTGCCGGCGACCGCATCCCGGAACGAGACCGAGGGCGCCACGCCGAGCGATGCGGCGAGCGCTTCGCACCGTGCCCGATAGCCGTCTCCGTCGTAGCCGGCGAGCACGAGCCGCGCCTGGCCCGCGCCGCGTGCGGCGCGCGCCCAGGCACGCAGCAGCGTGAACACTCCCTTCGTCGCGTGAAAACGCCCCAGGAACAGCACGACGCGCCCGGCCGGCGCCCTCCGCTGCGCCGGCGCGGGAGGATCGACTCCCCATGGGATCACCGCGACGGGCAGATCGAGCCGCAGCGACCGAATCTCCTCCGCTTCCTCTTCGGCGGTGGCATGAAGACAGGCCGCGCGCCCGAGCAGGGCGTCCTGCCCGAGCCGCCGCACGGCCGCCTTGATGAGGCTTCGCTGCCTCCGCGCCGACCGATGGAGCATGCCGTGAGCGCTGACAATCAGCGGCCGCCCCCTTGATCGTGAATAACGGGCCGCCTGCGCGAGATACCCGCGCCACAGTCCATGCACGTGGAGGAGCCCGGGGTCCGCCACGGCGAGCGCCCGATCCAGCTCGCGCGAAAACCCCAGCCGCCGTGGCCCCGTTGGCGTGCACCTCACGGTGGCCACGCCGGGATCCAGCGGGACGGTTGGGCCGGCAGCGCGATTGTCGATCGTCGCCACCGAGACCTCGACACCGCGTTGCGCCAGATGACTGGCCAGCCGCGCGCACGTCACGGCCAGGCCGCCGTACTGCACCCGCAGACTCTCGGTGACATGGAGCACGCGCGGCGGATCGATGATCAAAGGCGCCGCGCTGGAGGGTCTGCAAACCCGTCGTGGAACCCGGGCGCGTACTCCCCGTCCTCTCCATCGTCGTCCTGTTCGGCGACTCCCTCGCCGGCCGGCGAGGGTGCGAGGGCGAGCAGTCGCTGCATGGGCGGCAGCAGCTTCCAGAGAACGAGGAGGACCACGGCGCCCTTGACCACGTGGTTGCTGATGTCCTCGAGGTTGATGCCCGGTTCGACGGCCGGCAGCAGGACGACCGAGCCCACGGCCCACCACAGCGGGTTCAACAGGGCGCGCCTGGCGAAGAACGTGAAGCCGGCGCCAAGGAGCAGCGCATAGACAAAGGTGGCCGCAATGCCGCCGGCGCGGCCGAAGTTGGCGTACATCTCCCCGATGATGCCGAGCCCCATCGTCGTGCCCTTCGGGAGGGTCACGCCGGTGTACTGGAGGAACATGTCCTGCGAGGCGCCGGTGCCCTTGTCGGGGAACAGGAAGCGCGGCAGGATCGAGAACCGCACGGCGTCCGCGATCGTTTCTCCTCCGGCGAACGGCCGATCGCGGGGCACGTACGTCATGATCTTCGAGATGATCCAGCCCTGGTTGAATCGCACCAGCGTATCGCCGACGTCCTGCTCCACGCCCGGATCGTCGACGCCCCGGATGCGATCCCACATCATGCTGCCGAACAGCTGGAGCGACGCGACCGAGTCGCCCCACGTCAGGTCGAGCCGTTCGCGGTACGCCGGCTTGATCTGCTGCAGCATGACGAGCAGGAGCAGTCCGGCCATGATCGTCGCGCCGATCCGCCACCGCCATCGGCGCATGAACGCGTACACGAGGGTGAAGAAGCCGCCCCAGTGGACGACCAGGTAGAAGATGCCGGTCGTCGTCTGCTCGATGAGCAGCAGGGCGAACACGACGCCGACGCGCAGCGGCCAGCCGGGAGTCTCGGTCACCATCCAGCCGAGCGCGGCAAAGAAGCGGAAGGACGCGAGCAGGTAGACCAGAAAGGACAGCGAGACCGGCACGCTCGCCGAAAAGCTGCTGGCGAGCACGCCGAGCACGATGATGCCGTCGAGCACTTTGCGGACGCGCGGTTCGAGCGGCTCGAGAGCCGTGTCCCACGAACTGCGAGCGAGGTACCAGTTCGGCACCAGGTGCAGCCCGGTCCACAGCAGGATCGTCGCCGGCAGCGCGTAAGAGAGGTACTCGTCGACCGGCAGGGCGTTGCGGAACATCGGAAGATCCGGCGGATACGCGTCGGCCAGCCACGGCGCGAGCACCCACTGCATGCACGCCGCCAGCGTGACCAGATCGGGGAACGCCACGTAGCGCGCGCAGGTCATGCACATGTGGCCGAAGACGACCGCCGTGAACAGGAGTCCAAGGGCCGGCCAGAAGGTGACGTCCGCGCGAACGAGCGCGACGATCGCGGTGAAGGCAATCGATCCCAGGCCGACGCCCGCCCATTCTTCGGACGTGAGCTCGAAGAACCTCGACCTCGACCCCGCTGCCCGTCCGTTCGCCATCACCATGGGTTGATGCTCACCTGTTCCATCGCGGCGACCACGCCCTCGGCGGCCGCCTCGGGTGAATATCCCGAAATCCGTTCCAGGGCTGCCTGCCGCATGGCCTTTCCGCGAGCCGGTGCGCGCGCGACGCACCGCATCCTGTCGGCCAGCGCCGAAACGTCGCCCTGCGGGAAGCGATGGCCGGTCGCGCCGTCGCCGACGAGATCCGGCGCGCAGCCGACGGCGTCGCTCACGATGGCCGGGAGTCCGGTCGCCATCGCCTCGTTGACCACGAGCCCCCACGTCTCGTCGATCGACGGCAGGACGAGCGCATCCGATGCGGCATAGGCCGATGGGATCTGCCGCTGGTTGAGGAAGCCGGCCATCACGCACGAGGTGCCGTGCGCCGCGGCGTGCGCCTCCATGGCCGGCCGCAGCGGACCGTCGCCGGCGACGAGCCCGACGGCGGCCGGATCGGTACGCCGCACGGCATCGAGGGCGGCAAGGAAGTCGAGCGGTCGCTTGCCGTCGACGAGCCTGCCCGCGAACAGGAAGACCAGCGCATCTGGCGGAAGGCCGAACGCCGCACGCGCGCCGCCGGATTGCGCGCGCGCGGCCCCGGCGGTGCGCGCGAAGAAGGCGTTGTCGACGCAGTGGGGCGACCGGAAGATCCGCGAGGCCGGCACGCCGTAGTGCCGGTAGTAGGCCTCGTTCCGCTGGCCCACCGCGAGAAAGGCGTCGAACGCCTTCAGCAGCCT
The DNA here is from genome assembly GCA_020850715.1 of Acidobacteriota bacterium. Taxonomy (GTDB): domain Bacteria; phylum Acidobacteriota; class Vicinamibacteria; order Vicinamibacterales; family CAVVIG01; genus JADZED01. Next base: position 31,324 of record JADZED010000063.1, on the reverse strand, counting down.
GGGATACACCACCCGCTTGGCGGAGCGCCGGACCACCGATCGCGGCGTGGCGAGCTGTGAATCGCCCCGCACCATCGCGGCCACGCCGGCGCGGCGTGCGGCGCGCGCCGCCTGCCAGTACGACAGGAGCTGCCATCCGTTCACCACGACCGCATCGAAGCGCTCGCGCGCCAGCGCGGCGCCGATGCCGGGGGTATCGCATCCGCGAAAATGTCCGACGCCTGGACGCGCGGCCCTGTTCTCCAGCCAGACGTAGTCGTAGCCGTCGAGCACGGGCACATCCCATTCGAACGGCACGCCGAACCCGGCCTCCGCCTGCTCGGAGGGCCGCAGGCGGTGCGCGAAGAAGACGCGGAGATCGACCCGCGCCGACAGCGCGCGGTACCAGGGCGCCTGGTACTGCACCGGGTGCGACGCGACGACGGCGAGCCGCATCAAGCGCCGTGCGCCGTGCGGCGCACGGCGAGGAAGTTGCCGCCGCGATCGCCGAGGCGCGTGACCTGCCCGGCCGGACGCCGCGGGTCGAGAGCGAACAGGCGGTACCCCGCATTGGTGAGGCAGGTGGTGAGCTCATCCGCGCTGCCGCCGCAGCGCGCGACGTAGGCCGGATCGTATTCGAACACGATCGTCGGGGCGTGGAGCGCCAGCGTGCGCGGTCCGCCGCGGAGCACGGCCAGCTCCCAGCCCTCGACATCGATCTTGATGAAATCCACCCTGTCGAGGCGACGGGCGGCCGCGTAGTCGTCGAGCGTCACGCAGTCGATCGGCCGGCCGCGCGCGCCGTCGCGCACGAGCCGGCCCGTGCCGTCCCAGAGATCGCCGGCCGCCGGCGCGTCGAACGCGCCTTCGCCCGGCCGATCGGATACGGCCCTGCGATCGACCGTCACGTTCGACAGCCCGTTCGCCTCGATCGCGCCGATCAACCGTCCGCGTGTCGAGTCGTTCGGCTCGAAGGCGCACACCCGGCCGGCCGGACCGACCAGCGTGCCCATCAGCAGGGTGTGCCAGCCCACGTTGGCGCCGACGTCGAGGGCCGTGTCGCCCGGCCGCAGCCATTGCCTGATCGCCGTCCGCACTTCCGGCTCGTAGCTGCCGAAGAAATGGACGTTCCAGCCGAGCAGCGTTCCGGGGTCCACCGGGAACTGGTAGCCATCCTCCGTCGTCACCGGTCGCGACGCCGCACCGGCGAAGCGCACCGGTGGCGCCAGCGTGTGCACGACGCGCTCCCAGCCGCGCGGCTTGCCGATGACGCGGCCGATCCGGACCAGGGCGCTGTCGAGCAGCATCAGGCCACGGCTCCTCGCGCGAGCGTGCCGAGCAGCAGCGCCTCGTGCCGCGCGGCGACGGCCTCGAAGGAGAATTCGAGCGCCCGCGCGCGCAAGGTGGCAGGTTCGGCCGTCAGCGCGCCCGCGAGGAACTCCTCCATGCGGCGCGCCAGCGACGCGGCGTCGTTGCGGGCGGCCAGCCACGACGACAGCTCTTGCCCCATCACTTCGGGGATCGATCCGACTGGCATGCCGATCACCGGAACGCCGCAAGCCAGCGACTCGAGCACGATGAGGCCGAAGCACTCGAGCGCGCGCGTCGGAAGCACGAAGCAGTCGGCGGCGCCAAAGCTATCGACGAGCTGTGCGTCGGCGAGACGGCCGGCGAAGGCGATCCGGCCGCCGAGCGACAGCGAGGCGGCCTGGGCTTCCAGAGCGGCACGACATGGACCCTCGCCGGCGACGATGACGCGGAAATCCAGGCCCCGCCCGGCCAACAGCGCCGCCGCTTCGACGAGTGCGTCGATCCCCATCCGCGGCACGAGCCGGCGCAGCGTGAAGAAGGTGGGCGTCCCCGGCTGCCACGGCCGCCCGAGCCGGCGCCGCACGGCGGCGCGTGCTTCGGCGGGCGGCCGGAAACGCGTCGCGTCGACCCACCCGGCAAGAACGATCCCCTTGCCGGCCGTCTCGCCCGGATAGGCCGCTTCCACCAGGTGCGCCGTGAAGGCCGAGTCGTAGTGCACGATCTGCGAGGACGCGAGCACCCGCCGCTCCACCACGGCGGCGGCCTTCAGCGCGGCGCGCTGCCTGAGCGTCAGCGATCCCGCCATGCCCTGCCTGAGCTCCTCGACAAACGGCGAGTGCACGGCGTAGCAGCGGCGGGCCGCGCCGCACACGGGCGCCGCGGCCAGATATTGCAGCGGCGCGTGCCCCAGCAGCGCCGCCACGGGCGATTCGCGATGGATGTCGCCGGCGATGGCGCGCGCGGCGCGCCAATGACGCTGGAGGTTCGCCACGCTCGGCGACGTCGCGCGGGGCGACGGGTACCGCCAGACCTCGACGCCGTCGACCGCGTCCTTCGAGGTCGACGCCACGTTCGACGAGGCTCCCAGGTAGGCCACGCGCCGGCCGCGGCGCGCAAGGAAGCGCGCGAAGTCGGTCGGCAGCTTGTTGGCGCCGCCGGGGTGCTCGTCGTGCCACGCCGCGGCGGCGACGAGCACCAACCCCGAGTCGGCGGCCGGTCGCATGTCAGTGCGGCGCCCCTTCAGAGGCACCCGCGTCGAGCGCCATCGTCAGCCCGGCAATCACCGTCTCCGCCTCCTCGTCGGCAAGGTCGGGGCAGAGCGGCAGCGTGAGAGCTTCCGAGGCGAGCAATTCGGTTTCCGGGAAGCGGTGGGATCCGTCCAGCAGCCCTTCGAACGCCTTTTGCCGGTGGATGGCGATCGGATAGTGGATGCCCGCGCCGATGCCGCGCGCCTGCAGGGTCTTCACGATCCGGTCGCGCGCTCCCGCCCTCACCCGTACAACAAAGAGGTGATAGGCGTGCCGGCTGGTCCAGGGCGCCTCCTCGACGATGCGCACGTGGGGGGAGAGGGCTCGGAGGGCCGTGCGATAGCGCGCGGCGAGCGTGCGGCGGCGCTGGTTCCACGCCTCGAGATGCGGCAGCTTGACGCCGAGCACGGCCGCCTGGATGGTATCGAGGCGCGAGTTGAAGCCCATCACGTCGTGGACGTACTTCACGCGCGAGCCCCAGTTGCGAAGCAGCCGGATCTCGCCGGCCAGGGCGTCGTCGCTGGTCGTGATCGCGCCGCCGTCGCCGTAGGCGCCGAGGTTCTTCCCCGGATAGAAGCTGAAGCCGGCGGCGATGCCGAGCGAACCGCAACGGCGCCCGCGGTACTCGGCGCCGTGCGCCTGCGCCGCGTCTTCGATGACGTGCAACCCTCGTTCGCGGCCGAGCGCGAGCAGCGGCTCCATGTCGGCCGGCTGGCCGTACAGGTGCACGGGCAGCAGCGCCCTGGTGCGCGGCGTGATCGCGGCGCGCGCCGAGGCCACGTCGAGCAGCGCGTGGCGCGGGTCGCAGTCGGCGAGCACCGGCGTCGCGCCCGCGCACCAGACCGCCTGGGCGGTGGCGATGAAGGTGTTCGCGGGCAGGATCACTTCGTCGCCGGCGCCGACGCGCAGGGCGCGCAGGATGAGGTGAAGCGCGTCGGTGCCGCTGGCGACGCCGATGCAGTGCCGGGCACCCGCCGCCTCCGCGAACGCCGCCTCGAACTCCTCGACGGCGCGGCCGAGCACGAAATCGCCGCGCGCGCACACCGTCTGGATCGCCCGATCGATCTCCGGCGCGAGGCGCTGGTACTGGCGTTGAAGGTTGACGAGCGGAATGGCCGGCACGATTACGTCCTCTGGTGGATGAGCCGCGCGGGCACGCCGGCCACCGTCGCGCCCGGCGCCACGTCGGCGGTGACGACCGCGCCGGCCCCGATGCGGGCGCCCGCGCCGATGGTGAGCCCGCACAGGACGACGGCGCCGGAGCCGATCGAGGCGCCGGCCCGGACAATTGTCGGTTCCAGCGTCCACGTCCCCGTGCGCGCACCTTCGGCGGTCGGATGCCGGTCGTTGATGAACGTCACGCCGTGTCCGATGAACACATCGTCTTCGATGCACACGCCGGAACAGATGAAGGTGTGGCTCTGCACGCGCACGCGCCGGCCGATCACGGCGCCGCGCTGGATCTCGACGAACGCGCCGATGCGGCTCTCGTCGCCGATCTCGCAGCCGTAGAGATTCACGAACTCGAAGATCGTCACGTCGCGCCCGAGTTTCACGTCCTCGGCGACGTTCACGAAGCGGCGGCCGGGGATGTTCACAGGCAGACCTCGGCGGGGACGGCGACGCGCCGCCCCTCTTCCCGCATCGACTGCTCGATGGCCTCGAGGCAGGCGACCAGCCGTACGCCGTCGGCCCCTTCGCTGATCGTCCGCTCGCCCGAGGTCAGGCGTCTGAGGAACGCCTCGGCCTGCACTCTCAGCGGCTCCTGGAGATTCAGCTTCGGAATGACGATGTCCCCATCGCGCAGGCGCAGCTGGAACTCGCCGAACGAATCGTAGTACGGCTCCTCCATCAGGCCCTTGTCGAAGACGCGCACCGGCTCGAGCGGCTCCATGTCGTTCCACACGACCATGCGCTGGGTGCCGACGATCGTCAGCGTGCGGACCTTCTGGGGATTGAGCCAGCTCACGTGCGCGTGGGCCAGCGACGACTCGCCGTACTGCAGCGTCACGAACGACACGTCCTCACGATCGGTCCCGAGCAGCCGGCTGCCGACGGCCGAGACCCAGTTGGGCGGCCCGCCGAAGAGGTAGTCGAAGATCGTGATCTCGTGGGTCGCGAGGTCCTCGACGACGTTGGCGTCGCGGCGGATGGGGCCCAGGTTGGTACGGGTGGCGTGGGCGTACTGAACGGCTCCGAAGGTGCCGGCGGCGATTCCGGCATGCAGGTAGCGGATGCCCTCGTTGTAGAGGAACACGTGCCCGTGCATCAGCACGCGTTCGGTCCGGTCGGCGAGCGCGAGGAGCGCGCGGGCCTCGGCGAGCGACGTGCACATGGGCTTTTCGAGGAGCACGTGCTTGCCCGCCTCGAGCGCCGCTCGTGCCATCGCGAAGTGCGTGCGCGCCGGCGTGGCGATCACGACGGCATCGACGTCACCGCGCGTGAAGACGTCGCCGGCGTCGGCCACGACCGCCACGTCACGATACAACTGGCTGACGTGCCGCCGCCGCGCCTCCGAGAGGTCGGCGGCGACGACCACCCGCGCGCCGGCGCACTGGCTGAATACGCGCACGTGATTCGGGCCCCAATGGCCGAGCCCCACGACGCCGATCCCGATCATCCTGGACTCCATCACATGGCCTCTGCCAGTTCCGGTCGCTCGATGGCGCCGTCGAGCGCGCGCGCGAGCACCGCCGTCGAGGCGCGCGCCGTGAAGCGCTCGACGCGTGCGGGGTCGGCCGGCGGAGGCGTCCGCCCGATCAGCGTCTCGATCGCCGCGCGAACCTCGCCCGCGCGGCCGGCGAGCTCGGCCGGATCGCGGAAGGTCACGCACACGCCCGCGCCGGTCTCGCGCATCACCGGGGCGATGCTGCTGTCGGCATGACAGAGCGCCAGCACCGGCCGCCCGGAGACTATCGCCGGGTACAGCTTCGACGCATGGTAGTACTGATCGGCCGATCCCGTCACCAGGACGACATCAGAGGCGCGCAGCACCGCCAGGGCCTGAAGGTACGGTATTCGTTCAGGGATCTCCGACACGACCGCATCGAGGCCGAGCCGGGCCGCCATCGGCCGCACCGCATGCCGGCCGTGGCCCCACGTGAGATTGCTGGTGCCGTACGCACGCAGCCGCAGGCGCGCGCCGAGCGCCGGCGTCGTCTCCCGAATCTCCGCCATCGCCGCGAGGACGGCACCCACGAGGTCCCGCCCTTTCGGCTGCAGCGCACCCGTGAAGCAGATCGTCACCTCGCCGGAGCCGGCGCGAAAGTCCGGCGGTTCGACGCCCAGCCTGGCCGACGCGGCGAGATCGGCCGGCTCGGCGCCGTAGGGCATCGCCGACATGCGTGCAGGGGACAGCCACCGATGGCGGCCCCGCAGGTCGTGGAGAATGCCCTCGGAGACGGCCGTCACGTGCGATGCCGAACGCAGGACGCCGGGCTCGATGGCGGCAGCGGCACGATGGTGAAACCAACCCTTGCCGGGAAATCGGTGCGAGGCCGTCCAGTCGGAGATCCACGGATCGATGTAGTCGACCACGTACGGCACATCGAAGCGGCGCTTCATCAACGGGCCGAGCGCGAACGAAAACCATGGCGGCCCGAAGAGGACCATCGCCTGGAGGGTGCCGCGCCGCGCGATCGCGCCGAGGGCGGACAGGTGATGGCCGAGCGTTCTGAGCCCGAGGTCGCCGACGATCCTGACCGGCCGCACGGGCAGTGCGCCGGTCCTCACGACGTCGAGGCCGGGATCGATCAGTTCCTCGAGCAAGGGATCGAGCGGCCCTTCGATCTGCTCGCGCCGGACCGTCAACACCGTGGGCGTCCAGCCGAACGCCGGCAGATGCCGGGCGAACAGCCGCGGACGATGCGCACCTGCCGTGTTCGACGGCGGGAACTCCGGTGCGACGAGCACGACGCGCTTCATCGGCCGACCGCCGTCTCCGGCGCGCACGATACTCCGGCAGTCGCGCGATCGAAGGCCGCGAAGAACGCCTCTCGGTCGTGCTCCCAGTTGAAGCGATCGCGGCCGGAGGTCCATGCGGCGGTCTGCGCGTCGAGCAGGGCGCCGCGGTCGTCGACCAGGCCCTGCAGGCGCGCCGCCAGCGTCCCGGCGTCACCCGGCGGGTACACGAACCCGATGCCCGGCGCCGCCTCGATCACCTCGCGCTGCCCCGGCGTGTCGGTCATCGCGACGGCCAGCCCGGCCTGCACGTACTCGAACACCTTGTTGCAGATCGTCAGGCTCCGGTTCGCGCAGTCGTTGAGATCGAGCGAGAGACCGACATCGAACGCGCCTAACGTCCCGGCCACCTCCGGCGGCGGCGGAATGGAACGCACGGCCACGCGCGCGCCGAGTTGCAGGTCGGCAATCAGCCGGGCGAATGCCTGCTCGTAGGACGGGAGCATCCGTCCGAAGACGGTCAGCCGCACGGCGGCCGGCAGGCGCGCCAGCGCGCGCACCGCATCCTCGAGGCCGCGCCCAGGGCCGATGGTTGCCGAGATCCAGGCCAGTTCGACCGTGGCGCGCCGCTTCCGCGCCGCCGGCGGCTGGAGCGACACGAATTCCGCGCGCGGAAATGTGTTGTAGACGACGATCGGTGCGGGAATCTCGTATCGCTCGGCCAGGTAGCCGGACATCGCCTTCGACGTGGCCGTCACGTACGCCGCTCTCGGCAGGTGGATGCGTTCGATGTCGAGAATCGCCCGGCGGACCAGCGGATCGCGAAGCCCGTCGGCCGCCTCCTCGGCCAGCAGGTCTTCGCAGTCGAAGCCGAAGCCGGCGCCCCGGGCCGCCGCGGCCCGCGCCGCGATCGGCAGCGCCCCCTGGGTATGGGCGATGTAGAAGTCGGCGCGCGTCTCGATCGCCGCCCTCAGCACCAGCGGCAGGCCCCGGTAGTAGGCGTGCTCGGCCATCCGGAGGCGGCCGGAGGCGCGGTAGGCTTGCAGGGCCACCTCCGAGCGGACCGCGGAGGAGAGCCAGCGCCAGCGGTCCCCCGGATCATCGCGCATCAGCCCGACGCGGCACGCCGACCAGGGCTTGCCATGGAGCACTTGCGCGTCACGCTCGTCGGACCAGCGATCGACCCGCTTGGTCGCGACCGACACCTCGTGACCGCGACCGGCCAGCGCGTCGGCTTCTTTCACCAACCGCGGGTTCACCCACGGATGCACCGACGAGATCAGGCAGACGCGCATGGCTTCGGACTGCGCACGATCTCCCCGGCGGCATGGGTGCGTGTGCCGCTCCGCCACTCGGCGACGGTGCGCCGCAGCACCTCTTCGACGCCGTCGATCGTCTGGGCGATCGAGAAATGCCGGGCCACGTGCTCGCGGCAGCGCCTCGCCAGTTGGGGATCGCGCACGCGCCAGCCGGCGATCGCCTCGAGCCGAGACGCCAGCGCGGCTGCGTCTCCGGGCGTGAACAGCAGCGACGCAAACTCGCCCGTGAGAACCTCCGGAACGCCCCCGATCTTCGCGGCGACCGCCGGAACGCCGCACGCCATCGCCTCGACCACCGAACGGCCGAACGCTTCCGACACGACGCTCGGCAGCACGACCGCTTCGGCGGCACCGTACAGATCGGCAATGCGGGGCACGTGCCCGAGGAAGTGGCAGCGGGCGCCAACACCGCGGACGGCGACGCGCGCCGCCAGATGCGGCGCGTAGTCGTCGCGTCGTCCGTCGGCGATCTCACGGCCCGCGATCGCGGCGTGGACGTCTTCAGGCAGCAGCGCCAGGGCATCGATCAGGGTCTCGAGCCCCTTCGCCGGGTGCAGCCGCCCGGCGAATACGACCAGCCTGGCCTCGCGCGGCAGACCGAACCGCGCCCGGACGTCGCCGGCGCTCGAGGCCGGCACCCATTGCGCGACATCGAGGCCGTTGTGCACGACGTCGATGCGGTCGCGGCGAAAGCCGCGCGCCACGTAGTCTTCGCGCGTCTGCCGCGAGATCGCAATCAGCCGGCTCGGTCCGGCCATGCCCCACCGGTACTGCCCGCAAAAAACATCGGGCGGCGGCAGCCGGAGGTGGCAGACGAACGGCCGCTGGAAGCGCCACGCCAGCAGTCGCCCGAACAGGCTGTCGAGATACTGATTGGCGTAGATCACGTCCGGCGCGGTGCGACCCGCCTGGACGAGATCGCCGGCGAGCCGTGCCGCCGACACCAGCGCCCGCGATCGGTCGATCGCGTAGGCCGAGACGCGATCCTGCCGGGCGGTGAACCCGGCATACTCCCCCAGCAGATCGCCCCCGGCACGATACAGCAGCTCGATCGCGTGGCCGCGCGAAGCGAGCCCGCGGCAGACGTCCAGGAGGCTGAGCTCCTGCCCTCCCCGGCGAGACGATGGCTCGTTCTCGAGCACCAGGATCCGCACGTCAGGCCCACAGCACGCGGCGGCCGGCCTCCTGGACCGCCGCCCACGATTCGCGCATGCGCTGGAAGGCGGTTGCGCGCTGCGGGGCGAGCGGACGCGGCGTCGCATTCGACACGAACAGCCGCGGAATCCCGTACGCCCCGCCGTCGCGCCAGAGCCCCAGGCCCGAAAACGTCAACCTGTAGCCGAGCGATCGCAGCACGCGGTCGGAGGCCGGACTCGGCTGCCACCAGGGGTGCGCAAACGCCCATGGCGCCCGTCCGAGGAAGGCCGCCAGCGCCTCACGGCCGTCACACAGTTGTTTGTCGAGCCGTGTCCGGAACTCCTCCCGCGTCTCGTATCGGCCTTCCAGGCACAGTCGTCCGAATCGACGAAATGCGAGCCGCGCGTCGAGCAGCGAATTCTCCAGCGCGGCGGTCCACGCGGCGCTGCTCGGTGGCGCGGAGGTGCCGGCAGCGACAAGCCGGCAGCGCGCAGTCGCGCGAGGGTCCGGGGTGAACTGCGGACGCGACAGCTCGCCCCCGTAGGCGCAGACGGGGTCGCCGGTCTGCAGGCCGAGGCGTTCTGGCGACGACATCAACGGAGCCGTCGCGGCATGGAACCCGACGAGACGGCGCGACGTGAAGATGCGCTGGTGCCGCAGGCTGTGATCGGCAATGACGATGCGGGACGGGTCCGCACGGTCGATGAGGGTCGAGTAGGCCTGCCGCGCGGCGGCGGTCATCGTCTCCAGGGAGATGAACAGCGTCGCCGGGCACGCGATCCCTTCGAGTGCGTCGACGCAGGCCAGGTCCTGCTCCGCCCCATCGTCGAGCGTCACGTGAAAGTAGCGGCGGTCGCAGGCGCGATCGCCGGACGCGATCGCCTCCACTTCGGCGAGCGAGCAGTCGCGCCACCCATCGGCGCGCAGCCGCGCGACATCGGCGGCCAGCCGGGAGGGAGCGACCTCCCAGCCGTGGTACGAGAGGACGGCAAGCTGGCCGGTCATCGCTCCAGGGCCACGACGGTTACGACCTCCGGAATGCCCATCGCGTGCCGGGCGGCGGCAGACAGGTGCGCAGCGGCGTTCACGGACGAGGCATCAAAGGGCGCGAAATGCTCCGACAGATCCTCCGAGCCGTACACGCGGTACAGCGAGTTGCTCGCGACCGGCACCGCGCGCGTCCGCGCCCCATGCTCGAACGTCACCACCGCGAGCACGAGGCCGCCCGGGCGCAGCACGCGATACATCTCGGCAATCGCCGGGGTGTCGTCGGGAATGCAGTCGAGCACGTGATTGAGCAGCAACGCATCGCACGAGTCGTCAGGCAGATCCATGCAGGTGATGTCGAGGCGCAGATTCGCCGGCGACGCTTCGCCGTACGCGCTCGTCTCGTACAACTCGCACTGCGCGGCCACGATCCGTCCGAGGCAGGGCTCCGGCGCCAGGTGGATCACGCGCGCCGGCCGGATGCCGCGGCGGGCAAAGAAGTGCGGATAGAACGAGGCGAGCGCGCGGTGCCGCTCGAACGAGCCGCATCGCGGACAGATCGCCCCGGTCCGCATCCGCTCGAGCACGGCAAAGCTCCGGAAGCGCAACCCGTGCCAGCCGCAGCACGGGCAGGTGCGCGCGTCGAAGCGGCGGACCCGCTCGATCGTACCGAGCGCGGCATTCTGCACCCGGCAGGCGACCGCACGCGGGTGCAGGCGCCCCATTCGCGGAACGGCGGGTGCGGCGCGGCAATCCGGCGCCGACGGCGCGCTAGCGACGCTTCTGGAGGGCAATGTCGATCGTCGGAACCAGGAATTCGTCGAAGTCGCTGCTGAGATGCCGGAACAGAGCAGGGTGCGCCGCGATCAGCTCCACGCCCACACCGCCCGTCGAGTGCTCGACGTAGCGGAGCGTGGCGAGCCGGTACGACATCGTCCGGAACAGCTCGCGGTACCGCCTGAGACCCCACCCGTTCACGTATGGCCAGTCGTGCGGCAGGCCGCGGCGCGCGGCGCAGTCGCGAAGCGTCTGCTCGTCGAACAGCAGATGGCAGAACGGCACGGGGATCTGCCGGTAGGCGTGGCGGCCGTACGGCGAGAAGTACAGGGGACCGAAGTTGAGGAACGCGTAGCCGCCGGGCCGCAGCACGCGCTCGATCTCCGACAGGCAGCGATCCGGGCGCGGAAAGTGCTCGAAGGAGGCGAACGAATAGACGAGGTCGATCGATCCGCTGGCCAGTGCGATGTCGCAGGCGTCGCTCTGCAGGAACGAGACGCCTGCAGCGCGCGCGCGCGCGTCGACGCCCCCCATCGACACATCGAGCGCGGCGACAGCGACGCCGCGGATCTTCAAGGCCGCCGCCACCATGCCGTCCCACGCCCCGAGCTCGAGCGCCCGACCGATCGACGCCAGGTCGACGACCCGTTCGATCTGCGCGATCTTCTCGCGCGATCGCAGCACCAGCCCTTCCGGGTCGTAGCGGACCGGATCGGGCGGCTGGTACGCACGCGCCATGAGCTGCTCGAGCGCGGCCACCGGGAGCGGGCCGGCCGGCGAGGCTCCGGCGCGATCGAATGCGCGCCGGGCGCGTTCGAGCTTCACGCCGCCGTAGAAGCGCCCCCAGGCAGCGCGCAGCGGCGTCGGCGCGACCGCCCGTGCGACCGCCTTCAGCGGGGCGGCGACGCTCACGCGGGTCTCCGGCACCACACCAGGACGCGTCCGCCGCGGCCGGTCCAGACATCGGCATAGTGCAGCGCGTAGAAGGCCAGCTTCGAGAAGACCGAGCGGAAGCGCGAACGCGCCAGCTTCTCCGCCAGCGGCGGTGTGTACACGAGGCACTTCACGACCCGGAAGCCGTGCTGCTCGAGGAGCCGGGTGAGACTCCGATCCGAGAAGTAGTAGGTGTGATGGTCGGCGGTCTGAAATTCCATCAGGCGCCGTCCCTCGAGCCAGCTCCGCATGCGACACACATCGACCCAGATGTTGTGATGATTCTCGGTGCCGACGATCATCAGTCCGCCGGGCTTCAGCATGCGAAACGTGCCGGCGGCGAATGCGTGGAGATCCGTCACGTGCTCGATCACCTGGAAGGAGTAGATCACGTCGCAGGAGGCGGCCGCCCAGTCGTTCGCCTTGAACATGCCCGACCGGAGGTCGTCGAGGCCGAGCAGCTCGCGCCCGATCCGCGCGGCTGCGTCCGATGGCTCGATGCCGGCCGGCGAAAAGCCGAGCTCGCGGGCCGCAGCGAGCAGCGCCCCGTAGCCGGCGCCAATCTCGAAGAAGCGTCCGCCCTGCACGTAGGGCAGCACCGAGCGTCTCAGGCCCGGCACCTCGGCAGCCACCCGCTCCTGAATCAGACGGGCAATCTCCGGGCTGTGCGCGTTGTACTCGCGCTCGTGGTCTTCGTAGTACCTCGTCCGGTAGTAGCGTTCGAGCTCCTCGTCGTCCGCCATCGGATTGCTGAAGACGAGATCGCAGGCGCGGCAGCGCGATTGGGCGAAATGCATGGCGCCGTTTCGCTCTGGTTCTACCGTGAAGGCAAATGGCCGGAACGCTCTGCTCCCGCACGCCGGGCAGGCCGTCAGGGCGATCATGACGCGGCTGGCGGCCTGCTGCCGCCGCTCGTGAAACACGGCGGATGGTCGCGAAGAGGGCCGTTCCACCCGCCGCGCAGGCAACGCGCGCGGCGCGTGAGGTTCGCCGGGCGCCGCGTGGGGCTGTTCGCCGACCGGTCCTGCCGCCGTCGCTTCACAGATCACCCGGACGGTTCACCGGCTCCACCCGAGTTGCAGGCTCAGGCTCGCGGCCGACGCCGACGGCGTGAAGCGGCTGGCCGCCCGCGCGGCGCCCGCACGGCCGAGGCGATCTCGCAGCGGTTGGTCCTGCAGCAGTTGCCGCAGCGCCCGCGCCAACGCCTCCGGCGATTCCGGATCCACGAGCAGCCCCGAGACACCGTGCTCGACGGCGTCGGCAGCCCCCCCGGTCTGCCCCGCAATCGACGGACGCCCCGCCAGGGCCGCCTCGAGAAAGACGATGCCGAAGCCTTCCCAGTCCGCGCCTCCGAGCAGCCGGTTCGGCATCACGAAGAGATCGCAGAGGTCGTACAAGGCCCATTTCGTCAGGTCGTCCACGTTGCCGGGAAAGCGCACGCGACCTGACAGATCCAGATCGCGCGCCAGCGATTCCAGCCGCCGCCGTTCCGGGCCGTCGCCGCCGATCACGTACGTCAGGTCCGGGTGGTCGGGGGCGACCGCCGCCGCCGCGCGCAGCGCGAGATCGAAGCCCTTGCGCGGCACGAGCCGCCCGAGGCTGAGGATCACCGGGCCGGAGGCCAGCGCCAGCTCGCGCCGGAGCCCGGCTGCCCGCATCGCGATGCGATCCGCGTCCGGACGGGGGCCGACCGACGGATGCACGACGGCCGGCTGCGCCGGCAGCGACAGCCGCTCGACGGCCAGCTTCGCCGTTGCAATGCTGTTACCGACCACACGCGCCGCGGCCTGAAAATCCTCCGTGCGCCAGGCCGGCAGAACGCCGTAGAGCGGCGCGGTGATCTCGACGCCGTGCGCGAACAGGACATACGGCAGGTTCGCCCGGCGACAGGCGGCGCACCACCCGTGCGCGACCATGTCCCAGAGACCGATCAGCACGGCGGCGCCAGGCCCCCACCGTGATTCGACTTGCGCGATGGTCTTGCGGCCATAGCCGTGGAGCTGCAGGAAATAGGCGCCGGTCCGCAGGCGGCGCAGCGGAGGCCAGCGATCGGCGGCGGATCCGTTCAGCCGGCGTTCGGGCGCCTGGGGCAGCTGCTGCACGCCGTACCGGTGCGTCCCTGCGCCGAGCGCCTGCGCTGCGGGCGTCAACACCGTCAGCGGGACCGATGCGGCAACGGCCTCGGCGAGACGGTGGAGGTGGTCGGCGACGCCGCCGGTCATCGGCCTGAAGTCGGTGGTCAGCAGCGCGACGTGAGAGGGCGGTGGCACGGTCGACCCGGTCATGCGCGGGCAACGGGCGGGACCGCAAGGGGCGTCACCTGCTCGAACCGCGACAGATCCGGAGGCGGATCGACACGCGCGAGCCGCTTGCGAAGCGCCAGGGGGAGCTTCGGCAGCGCCTGCAGGAACCCGCGCAGCGGTACCTGGTATCCGCGCAGCAGGGGGCTCAGGACGCGGTAAGGCAGGCACAGAAAGAAGCCGGCGAGAAACGCCGCGCCGCCGATGTTCTTCACCGTGAACAGCAGATGGTTGCGGTACAGCAGGCGCGCCTTGGCCGTGTCGCCGAAGCGCGCGAGCATGCTCGCGCTCTCGCGGTGGTACGCGCGGCTGCGCGGCTCGTAGACGACCGACCAGCCGCGGCCCCAGGCCCGGTAGGACAGATCGAGATCCTCGTAGTAGCCGGGGCGGAACAGCGGATCGAAGCCGCCGAGCTCGACGAACATCGGGCGGCGGTAGGCCGCGGCGCCCCCGCACGCCTCCAGCGTGAGAGCGGTCTGCTGCCGGTCGCAGCGCCACCACTTGTGGAACCAGAACTGGCGGAGCCGCGCGCAGCGCGGCCCGACCGTGTGGGACGCGCCGGCCCAGTCGAAGATCGCCGCGCCCGCGGCGAAGACCTCCGGGTTCGCGAAATGCGCCGCCAGCGGGCCGACGAAGTTCTCGTCGAAGCGCATGTCGTTGTTCACGACGATGACTATCTCTTCCTCGCGCGCGGCGACGACCGCGTTGAGCGAGAAGAGGAAGTCGTTCGCCGGCGCCTCGATCACCTCCACCGACCGATACCGCTCGCGCACGAAGGCGCGGCTGCCGTCGGTGCTCCGGTTGTCGACGCAGACCACGGCGCAAGGGCCGGCGTAGGCCGACGCGGCGCGCAGCAGCGAGCGCAGGCAGTCGTCCAGGTGCGCCAGGCCGTTGTAGTTCAGGACGAGAATGGAGACGGACGGATGCACGCGTCGGGTGCGATCGGGCTAGGCGGATTCCAACAGGTTCATGACGGCGCGAAACCGCCCGTTGAATTCGAGCGCGCGGTCGAAGACGCGGGCCGCGGCATCGGCGTAGGTGTCGTAGGCGCCCCAGATCCGGGCGGCCGCCGCCGGGATCTCCGCGACCGATGCCACGCACACGCCGCAACCCTCACGCTCGATCCACTCGAGGTCCGAGCCCCGGGTGGCGATCACCGGCAGGCGGTTCTTGAGATACAGGCATACCTTGCCGGAGGCGGCGCCCATCAGCCGGTTGTTGGCGATCGTCGTGTCGTACATCGCCAGCCCGATCGACGCAGACGACACGGCGTGGTCGAGCAACGCGGCCGGGAGAACGCCGGGCGCGAGCCGCACCCGTGCCGAGTCGCGCCACCCCTCGGCCTGCGACGGCAGACGTCCCTGAAAGACGACCACGGCGTCGAACGTCCATTCCCGGGCCGAGGCGATCAGGGCGTTGGCGGTTCCCCACCACAGGCTGCCGGCGTGCAGCAGGATCCGCGCGCCATCGGGCAGATCGAGCGCGTCGTGGTAGTAGCGGCTCCTGAGCCGCCGGGCAGGACCGGGCGGCGCGTTGGGAACGATGGCCATCGGATGGCCGGCGGCGAGCCGGTTCTCCTCCCGGATGAAATCGGCGCGCGCCTCCGTCAGCGCCATCGTCCAGCGGCAACGGCGGTGGGCGCGGCGCTCGCGGATCTTCCAGCGGCGCTGCGCCTCGGTCTCCGCCTCCGCCTCCACCTTCAGTTCGTCCGAGATGCACGCGATCGGCACATGCGCGATCCGGCTCGCGATGCTCGAGACGTAGAGTCCCCATTGCGGCACGCTGACGATCCAGCGGTACCTGGGTCGCCGCGCGATCAACTGCGACAGCAGCCGCAAGGTGCCCGTACGCGTCATCTCCAGCGGAATCAGGCGGACGCGCGCGCGGCCGAAGAACGGCGCGGGATGTGACGGGGTGACGAGCGTGTACAGGTCGATGCGCCAGCCCGCATCCGCCATCGCCTTGATCGGCTCGCGGAAGCACGCCAGCGCGTCGACGTATGGGTGCGGAATGACGAACGCCGCGGCCGGTGCAGTTGCAGACACGGTTCGTGAACGATCCCGGGCGCGCCGATTGCCGGGATCGCTAGGGCTGCTTGACCGCATGGACGAGGAGGAACAATCCGTCGGCGCAGCGCCGGTGTCTCCACTCCTCGAACCTCAGGCGCGCAAGCGCCGGGAACTTCGCGTAGCGGCCAAACCCAAGGCCGCGATCGACCGCCGCCTCGAACGTCCGCAGCGCGTAGGGGCTGCGGAAGAGCGGACGGATCCGGATCTGGCCGAACCCGCGAGCCTCGAGCATGCCCCGCAGTTCGGGCGGCGTGAAATAGGTCAGCACCGCGTGCTCGGCCTGGTGCCGCGCCCGCCGCGCGGGATCGGCCATCGTGGCCATGCTGTCACAGCTGAAGATGAGCGCGCCGCCAGGCCTCAGGACGTCGGCGATGACAGCGAGCGTCTCGTCGCGGTTGGGGATGTGTTCGAGCACAGAGAAGCTGAAGACCTTGTCGAATGTGCGCGGCGCGAATCCGGCCCGTTCGATCGTCGTGCAGCGCAGCTCGAGGTCGCGGCCGGGCGCCCACGTCCGCGCCAGACGGCGGGCCCTTTCAATCTGGCTCGGCGCCGGATCGATGCCGACGATGCGGCCCGCACGCCTGGCGAGCACGAACGCCTGAGGCCCGCCGCCGCAGCCGACGTCGAGAATCGCATCGGTCGGCGCAATCCGGACGCCGTCGAGCAGCGCCTGGAATTCGACGATCTTGAAAGGGTTGGGCCACATGTAGCAGCTGGGCAGCAGCCCCGTGCGTACCAACGCCCTGTCGAGGATGGGCCAGCTCATGGCGCATCGGCTCGCTGCCGGCGCGTCTCGCGCGCCTCGCTCGTCATGCCGTCCGCGGCGTCCACAGCGTGTTGACGACCGCCTCGGGGCCGCCGGCGTCGAGGCTCTCCCGCACCGCCCGCCGCTCGGTGCCGTCCGATGCCAGCACGCCCACGCATTCGTGCGTGGCCTGGAGGTGCGTCCACAGGTCGTCGGGCGACGCGCCGGCGGCCTGGAGCCCCGCGGGGAACACCTCGACGATCAATCTCGCACGGCCGTTCGCGAGAATGCGCGGCGCACCGGCCAGCACTTCGGGCTCGTGCCCTTCGACGTCGATCTTCACCAGAGCGACCACGGCGGGATCGCCGCAGAGTTCGTCGAGCGGCATCGTTTCGACCGGCAGCCCCTGGCCGGGCCCGCCCGCTCGAGCGTCCGCAAGATGATGGTGAACGTCTCGACGGTGCGGCTCGCAGATGAGCCGCGAGATTCCGCGGCGCGCGCCGGCGGCGACATTCGCCAGCACGACGTCGCGCAGGCCCAGGCGCTCGCAGGTGAGACGCAGCCGCGCGAAGGTTTCGGGTGCCGGTTCGATCGCGATCACGCGACGGGGGGCGCCGGGGGCCTGGGCGCATGCGGCGGTATAGAGTCCGATGTTGGCGCCGACGTCGAGGATCGTCCCGCCGTCCCGCGCCCATTCGATCGCGAAGCGCAGCTCGGCACGCTCGAAGTCGTCGTGGAGGAAGATCCGGCGCGACAGATAGTCTCCGGGGTGGTACACGAACGAGCGGACGAGCGGGTGCGGAAAGACGAAGGGCGACGCCTCGCGATCCGCGGCATCGGCCGCGGCGCACCGGTCGATCCAGCGGGCGTGCGCGCGCGCTTCCGCCGATTGGAGCGCGCGCGGGACCCACGACGCGAGCCGGCGGCCCATCACGCCGGCATCCCTTCACGCTCGGAGGCGAGCCAGATGGAACGAACGGCGATGGGCCCCTGATCGATTCGCGCTTCGTCGCGAGGCTCGCCGCCGACGTCGATCGGCAGTACGCGAATGGCGCCGAAGTGCACCAGGTAGTCGTGATACTGCTCGCCGGACAGCAGGCTCGCCGACAACAGGTACTTCCCAGGCAGCAGGCCGAATGGCGGAACGCTGACGTCGAATTCGTAGCAGAGACCCGGCAGCACCGACACTTCCTCCGGGTCCGAAGTGAACGTCACGACGCGGCCGCCGTAGATGTTGTCCAGGCCGATCGCGCAGCGGACGTGGTCCAGCCGCGCGCGCGCGTGCACGCATACGCGAAAGTGCAGCGCCTCCCCGAACAGGAAGCCGTCGCGGCGGGCCATCACCGCCGCGACGTGCCGGAGACTGACGCGGTCGCCGAGATCGTCGCCGGCGCGGCGGATGCCGCCGAGCTGCCAGCCTGCCGCGGCCTCGGCGAGGTGGTGCTCGAGATACGATCGGACCGCGTCGGCCACCGGCGCGTCGGCCATCACCCGCCCCCCCTCGAGGACGATCGCGCGCGAGCACAAGGCCGCAACCGCCGCCATGTTGTGGCTGATGAAGAGGACCGCCCGGCCGCCGCGGCTGACCTCCTGCATCTTGTCGAGGCACTTGCGCTGAAACGCGGCGTCGCCGACGGCCAGCACCTCGTCCACCAGGAGGATTTCGCCGTCGAGATGGGCCGCGACGGCAAACGCCAGCCGGAGGTACATGCCGCTCGAGTAGTGTTTGACGGGCGTCTCGATGAATTTCGCGACCTCGGCGAAGTCGACGATCGCGTCGAACTTCCGGCGGATCTCGGCGCGTCCCATTCCGAGAATCGCGCCGTTGAGGAAGACGTTCTCGCGGCCGGTGAGATCCGGGTGAAAGCCGGTGCCTACTTCGAGCAGACTCGCGACCCGGCCGCGCAGTTCGATGCGCCCCCGGGTCGGATCGGTGATCCGGCTGAGGATCTTGAGCAGCGTGCTCTTGCCGGCGCCGTTGCGGCCGATGACGCCGGCGACCTCTCCCGGCTGCACGTCGAACGCCACGTCGTCCAGAGCCCAGAAGGATTCCGCCGCGCCGGCGCCGCCGCTCAGGTGCCGCATCCGGCGCACCGGCGCCTTCGCCAGATCGACGAGCCTCTCGCGCAACGACCCGTCGGCGGCGTCGGTCTGGCCGAGCTGATAGCGCTTGGACACGCCCACGACTCGAATGGCTGGCGTCACAGGGATCGATTGCTCCGACGCTTCGAACGGGGTGCCGTGCAGGGCCTTCAGGCCCTCTCGTGCAGACCTCGAGGTCTGCACGAGATCGAAGGGAAGACGGCCTAGATGAAGTCGGCGAGCCGCCGTTCAACCCGGCGGAAGTACGACAGCCCCGCGCCGCAGATCGCAATCGCCACCGCCCACGCTGCCGCGATGGCCGGCCAGTTGAACGGCAGGCCGAGCAGCGCCGAGCGGAAGCCGTCGATGGCGCCGACCAGCGGGTTCAGATAGAACGCCCACCGCCACCCTTCGGGAACGAAACCCAGCGGATAGATGACGGGTGACGCGAACATCCAGAGCTGGACCACGAGCGGAATCACGTAGCGGACGTCGCGATAGAGGGCGCACATCGCCGCCAGCGCCGACCCGATGCCGAACGCCATCGCCGCCGTGAGCGCCACGAAGATCGGCAGCGCCGCCAGGTGCGCTGTCGGCGCAATGCCGAACCACACCATCATCGCCAGCATGACCGAGAGCGCGACGAGCAGATCGAGCAGTCCCGTCCCGAGCGACGACAGCGCAATCAGCAGGCGCGGGAAGTAGACCTTGCTGATCAGGTGGGTATTGCCCGAGAGGCTGAAGGCCGCGCCGGAGAGACCGTTGGCGAAGAAGGTCCAGGGAATCAGCCCCGCGAACGCGAAGACCGAATATGGCAGGCCGTCGGACGGCATCTTCGCCCATCGCCCGAACAGCAGCGTGAACATCAACATGGTCGCAGCCGGCTGCAGGACGGCCCAGACCGCGCCCAGCACCGTCTGCTTGTAGCGCAGCTTGACGTCGCGCCATACCAGGAAGCCGAGCAGCTCCCGGAACTCCCACAGCTCGGCCCAGTCGACCGGCGCCCACCCGGCGCGCGGCTCGATGACGCGGAGCGGCAGGGGGTCGGCCGTGGTCCGGGACACTAGAAGAGCCGCTGCTTGATCGTCACCGTGTCGCCCGGCAGCACCTTGTCGGTGCGGTCCAGCTTCACGTCGGTGAGCTTGCCGTCCACCAGACGGCTCGCGGCAGCCCCGCGGAACGTGCCCCGGTCGGTCAGCCCGCCGGCGAGCGCGACCGCCTGCTCGAGCGTGAGGCTGCCGTCGAGGATGAAGGAACCCGCATTGCGCACGTAGCCCTGAATGTAGAACTGCTGCGCCTTGGCGACGGTGATGATGTCGCCGTCGCGCAGCAGCACGGAGTTCACGGCCACCAGGTCCTTCATGTTGACGTGAATCCGTTCGCCTTCCATGTCCGACTCCGACGGCACGCCAGCGGTGGTGCGCCGCGTCGGGTGGATCACGGTGACGTCGTTGCTCGCGCTCGGCGTGAGCGAGCCGGCCTGCGCCAGCGCTTCCAGCAGCGTCATCGTCGTGCCGGTGAGCGTGATCTTGCCGGGCGATCGGACCTCGCCCATCACGAAGACCTGCTGGCTCTTGTACTGGTCGATGTCCACCCGGATCTGCGGATGGCGGATGTAGCCCGCCTCGAGCAGCGCCTCGAGCCGCGCCTGGAAGTCGGCAATCGTCAGGCCGGCGGCCTGCACGCGCCCGACGTAGGGAAACGCAATGCCTCCGCCTTCGTCGACGCGATACTTCCCGCTGATGTCGTCCTCGCCCAGGACGCTGATCGTCAGCGAGTCCTGGGGGCCGATGATGTAGCTGGCCTGCTCGGCCTGCGGCGGTGCGGCCTGCAGCCCTGCCGGCGCCGCCACGTCCGGACGAGTGGGCGGCGCCGCCGGCGCGCTCTGGGAAGGCGACGCCTCGTCTCGGGCGATGGCCTGCGCGCCAGCGGGCCACGAGAGCAGCGCCGCAAGGAGGAGAGCGGAGAAGGACATGTTCATACGCACGGCCCCTAGGAGAGCGGCTCGGAGATTCGGACGACCGGAATGCCGAGCTGCCGCGCCTTTCTGTACAGGTTAGGACGCTGCATCCCCAGCGCCTGGGCGGCCTCGGCCATGCGCCAGCCGCAGTGCTGCAGGACCGATGCGATGTAGTCCCGCTCGAACTTGAGCCGGGCCTCCCGCAGATTGCCGGCGGGCACGAAGGGCGCCGGCGCGCGATCGAGCTGCAGCGCCGGCAGCAGGTGCTCCACCTGAATGGAGTCGTCGCCGCTCAGGCGCGCGGCCCGCTCGATTGCGGCCCGCAACTCTGCGAGATTGCCCGGCCAGCTGAGCGCCCCGAGCAGCGCCAGCGCGGTTTGCGTGAACCTGCGGCGTGGGGCGCCGGCGACGCCGGAGAGATCGTCGAGGACGCGCGCCGCCAGCGCAGGCACGTCTTCCGGACGATCGCGGAGCGCCGGCAGATCGATCCGCGTCGCGGCCAGCCGCCGGTAGAGATCCGTTCGGAAACGGCGGGCATGCACGTCGTCGTCGAAGCCGGGCGCGGCGCTGGCGACGGGCCGGAAGCCGACGGCGACGGGCGCGCCGTCGATGAACGCTTCGCGGTCGCGCATCACGCGCGCGAGACGCGCCTGCAGCCCCGAGGGCAGCTCGCCGACCTCGTGCAGGAACAGCGTGCCGCCTCGCGCGGCCGCCAGTCGGGAGTCCGAGGCGAGTGCCTCGAGATCCGGCGGTGAGATGCCGGGCGGGACGCCGAACAGCTCCCGCTCGAGCGATGCGGCGTCGCGCGCGGCGCAGTCGATCTGCACAAACGGCCGATCGAGCGGATACGCCCGCGCGTGCAAGTCGCGAGCGACCGAGGCGCTGTCGATCCCGCGCTCGGCCATCAGGAGCACGCCGCCGCTTCCGTCGGCCGTGCGACGGACGAGCTCTTGAACGCGGGAGATCGCCTGCGAGCGTCCAGCGAGCTCGACGGCGCCTGCCCGCGAGCCGTCGAACTGGACCGGTCGGACCAACGTGACTGAGTCTGCCATGGGACATCCAGAAGCGCGAAAGAACAGAGAGCTCCGCCCCGTGACTTACAGTGCGGATCGCGACGAGGCGATATCAGGATGCTGAATCGCGAGCTCGAAGCGACTTAGTATGACCATAAATACATACTGTGTCAACTTCGATACGGTCAAGACGTTACTTAGATACGGCCTATGGTCGTCAACCCTACCTGACGCCAGGCACAAGATGCCCGACTCGAGGGCTTGAACCGTCTTCCGCGATCTGCTCCTCTATATCGGCTCGGCGGAATGTATCAGTACGGATCGTGCGTGAGTATCCGCGATACGCGGATCACGAACGCGGGAACGTGTCGGAAGGGGCGGAGGGGCTGTTGGCGCCGGCGGCAGGGGCGGTGCCGGCATGTCCGCCGTCGAGCCGGCTGTTGATCAGGAAGGCGACGCCGAGAATGACGAGGAATCCCCCGACGCCGATGCCGGCCGACGGGCTGTCTCCGGCGACCGAGATCAGGAGCATCAGGCCGAACCCGACGCCCATCAGGGTGACGCCGCCGCTGCGGTAGCGGCGGCGGCCCGTCCGGCCGCCCCGCCCCCTCGCCTGCTCGTAGCGGCCCATCGCCCGCTCGAACCCCTGAGGATCGCTCTCGGGTGCCGGGACGAGCCCGCGCTCGATCAGCGCGATTCGCTCGCGAATCTCGAGTTCGCGCACGCGTCCGCGCATCACGGTGGCGACCACGGCAGCGATGATGCCGCCCACGATCGCCACGATGGGTATGATCAGCGCGAGCGTGGCCGTTGAATTCATCGCACCTCGAGGTCCGCGTCTGCCGGCGGCGGGTGCCGGCTGAAACAGATTAGACTGGCCCGCCGGCCCAATTGTTTCACGCATCGGCTGAAACAATTCCAGGATCTGCGTGTTCTAATACACTGGCGGATGGAGGCTGGCCACGAGCGCGAGCTCGTCGAGCGCTGCCGTCGCGGCGACGAGACTGCGTTCCAGGCGCTGGTCGAGCGATACAAGGATCTCGTCTTTGCGCTGATCGCGCGCACGGTGCTCGATCGCTCGCGCGCCGAAGATCTCGCCCAGGACGTGTTCCTGCGGGTACACCGCGGGCTGCCGTACTTCCGGGGGGAGGCGCGCCTCTCCACCTGGATCTACCGGATCGTGGCGAACGTCTGCCTCCAGGAGCGCAGCCGTCCGGCCGTTTCGATTCGTCAGACTCCGCTCGACAGCCCGGGCGCGCAGGTCGCGTCGGCCTCGATCGATCGGCGCTTCGCCGAATTGGAGCTGCGGGATCGCGTCGAGAAAGCGATCGCGCGGCTGCCGGCGCGCGCCCGGCTGCTCATCGCCGCCCATTATCTCGAGGGTGTCCGGTACGAGGAGCTGGCCGACGCCCTCGCGCTGCCGCTTGGAACGGTGAAGACACAGCTGTTCCGGGCCAAGCAGCAGCTGCGACGGATTCTGGAGACCGAGCTCAGTTGAGGTTCGGGAGGCCTCGTTCGGTCTGAACCAGCCCTATTCCGATGTTCTGCGACGAAGTGCTCGATGCGGTCGAGCGGATTGCCGCCGGCGAGGAGACGCCCGACCGGCGTGCGGCCGATCACCTCGCGACGTGCCGCCAGTGCGCCGCCGCGCTCGCCGACGCGCGCGCGATCGACGTGCTGCTGCGGGCGCGCCCCGCGCCGCGCGTGCCCGCGCAGTTCACCTCCCGCACGATGGCGCGCGTGCGGGGGGACCGCTGGCGGCGCGAACGGGTCCTCGACGCCGGCTTCAATCTCGCCCTCGGCCTGATCTTGTTCGGCCTCGCCAGCGTGGTTTGGATGCTGCTCAACGGCTCGGGTCTCGCGTCGGTCGGCGACGATGCGGTGGCGGTGTTCCGGACGGCGGGGGTGGCGCTGGCCCGGCGCGTTGCGCCGGCGCTGCCGCTCTACGCGGGCGCCGCGCTGCTGCTCGGCGGCGCGCTCGCGTTCTGGTGGTGGGCGGAGCGCGATGCCGCGGCCTGATGGGGAAGGCCTGCGGGCCGGCCCCGAACGCGCGGGAATCGGAGCGCCACGCGCCCGCTCGCGCCGCCGCTGAAGTGGGCCGGCGGCAAGCGGCAGCTCCTGCCGCAGCGCCGCGCGTCTACCCTCCCCTCTTTGGGCGCCATATCGAACCGTTCTTCGGCGTCCCGTCGCGGCCCGGTCGACGAATTCCTGATTTCGAACCTGGCACGCCCGCGGTAGGCGCGTCGCCGGACAATCGACGAGTCCCTGAGGTAGCATAGGAGACAGCGGCGCGCGGTGCGCGAAAGTGGCGGAACCGGCAGACGCGCCGGCCTTAGGAGCCGGTGGGGAAACCCGTGAGGGTTCGACTCCCTCCTTTCGCAGTTCCTCGCGCATCGCGGCGCCTGCTCACCCTGGCGCCGCCTCGTGCGGGCTCCGGAGTCCCGGGCGCGCGCCCGTGCGCGAAGGCGGGCGGCAGGGTCTGATTCCCAGATGAAAACCGAATTCGTCGACGTCAACGAGACGCGCAAGAACGTGCGGGTCGAGATTCCGACCGAGGTCGTGAGCGCCGAGATCGCGCGCGTGGCGCGCGACTACTCGCGCCGCGCGCGCGTGCCCGGCTTCCGCCCCGGCAAGGCGCCGGCGCGCGTGATCAAGCAGCGCTTCAAGGATCAGATCCTCCACGACGTCGCGCACGACCTGATCCCGCGGGCGATCGACGACGCGCTCCGCGAGCGGGGCGTCGAGCCGGTCGACACGCCGGACATCCGCGACGTGACGGTGGAGGACGGCCAGCCGCTGACCTTCACGGCCTCGTTCGACACGCTGCCGCCGTTCGAGCCGGGCGACTACGCAGCCATCTCGCTGCGGCGTCCGCCGGTCGCGGTCGGAGACGACGCGATCGCGCAGGCGCTCGAGCGGCTGCGGAGCCGCGCGGCGCGCTTCGAGCCGGTCGAGGGGCGTGGTATCGATCACGGCGACACCGCCATTGTCGATCTCGAGCGCCATGCGGCACCGGCGTCGGGGGGCCGGCCGGCGCAGCCGGCGGAGACGAGCCGGGACGTCGCGGTCGAGCTTGGCGGGAAGGCGAACCCGCCGGGCTTCGACGAGCACCTGCTCGGCCTGGAATCTGGCGCGGTCAGGACCTTCACGATCCACTTCCCGCCCGATTACGCCATCGCCGAAATGGCGAACACCGACGTCAGCTACACGGTCACGATTCACGGCGTGAAACGCCGCGTGCTTCCCGACCTGGACGATGAGCTCGCGAAGGACATCGGCGAGTTCGACTCGCTCGAGGCGCTGCGTGCGCGCGTGCGCGCCGATCTCGAGCACGAGGCGCGTCACGCGGCGGAGCGCGAGGTGCGCGCGGAGCTCATGAAGCAGCTCGCCTCGCGCCTGCCCTTCGAGGTGCCCGCGTCGCTGGTCGCGCGGGAGATCGAACGCCGGCTCGAGGAGTTCGCCCATCGGCTGATCGAGCAGAATATCGATCCGCGCGGCGCGGGAATCGACTGGCAGGCCTTTCGCGAGAGCCAGCGGGCGGCGGCTGCCGAGGCGGTGGCCGGGGCGCTCGTGCTGGACGAAATCGCGCGGCGCGAGCGGCTCGACCCGACCGAGGAGGAAATCGAACGCGAAATCGCCCGCTACGCCGAGCGTACCGGGCGCGCGGCGGCGGCCGTGCGCGCCGGGCTCGAGAAGGAGGGCGGCCTGTCGCACGTCCGCGCCGGGCTGCGGCGTGAGCAGGCGGTCGACTTCACCCTGAGCAAGGCGACCTTCACCGAGTAGACTGGGTACATATGCGCGACCTCCTCACTCCCCGCAGCCAGCTCGTGCCGATGGTGGTCGAACAGACCAATCGCGGCGAGCGGGCCTACGACATCTTCTCCCGGCTCCTGAAGGACAGCATCATCTTCATCGGCACGCCAATTGACGATGCGGTCGCCAACCTGGTCATCGCGCAGATGCTGTTCCTGGAGGCGGAAGATCCCGACAAGGACATCCTGCTGTACATCAACAGCCCGGGCGGGTCGATTACGGCCGGGATGGCCATCTACGACACGATGCAGTTCATCAAGCCCGACGTGCAGACCTACTGCATCGGACAGGCGGCGTCGATGGCGGCGGTGCTGCTGGCGGCGGGGGCGAAAGGAAAGCGGTTCTCGCTGCCGAATTCCCGGATTGTCATCCACCAGCCCTTGATGTCTGGACTGGGCGGCCAAGCGACCGATATTGATATTGCGGCGCGCGAAATCCTCCGCATGCGGGAGCGCCTGAACGAGATCCTGGTCACCCATACAGGGCAGCCGATCAAGCGCATTCAGGACGACACCGAGCGCGATTACATCATGTCTGCGGACCAGGGGAAGGAATACGGTATCATTGACGATGTCATCCGGAAGAGGGCGTAGGTAGCCAGCGGCGATGCCGACCGCCGTCCGCCGCGCACCGGCGCTCCCGGGGGCCGGGCCGGCGGGGCCGATCGGACCGCGTCGGGGCCAGCAAGCAGCATGGTGAAAAAAGCCGGCGAAACCGAGGTCCTGCGCTGCTCGTTCTGCAACAAGGACCAGAACGACGTCCGGAAGTTGATTGCCGGACCGACCGTGTTCATCTGCGATGAATGCGTCGAGGTCTGCAACGACATCATCGCGGACGACAACCGCTTCGAGAACCGCGGCACCCGCACGTCGCTGCCGACCCCGCAGGAGATCAAGAAGTTCCTGGACGAGTACGTCATCGGCCAGGAGCGGACCAAGAAGAAGCTCGCCGTCGCGGTCTACAACCACTACAAGCGGATCGAGATCCAGAAGCAGCCGCGCAGCCGCAACGACATCG
Source organism: Acidobacteriota bacterium (assembly GCA_020850715.1). Classification (GTDB taxonomy): domain Bacteria; phylum Acidobacteriota; class Vicinamibacteria; order Vicinamibacterales; family CAVVIG01; genus JADZED01. Next base: position 4,735 of record JADZED010000063.1, on the reverse strand, counting down.
AGCTGACCAAGAGCAACATCCTGCTCATCGGCCCGACCGGCACCGGCAAGACGCTGCTGGCGCAGACGCTGGCCAAGCTGCTGTCGGTCCCCTTCACGATCGTCGACGCGACGACGCTGACCGAGGCCGGCTACGTCGGCGAGGACGTCGAGAACATCATCCTCAAGCTGCTGCAGGCCGCCGGCGGCGACATCGAGAAGTGCCAGCAGGGGATCATCTACATCGACGAGGTCGACAAGATCTGCCGCAAGGACGAGAATCCGTCGATCACGCGCGATGTCTCGGGCGAGGGGGTGCAGCAGGCGCTGCTCAAGATCCTCGAGGGCACGGTGGCCAACGTCCCGCCGCAGGGCGGGCGCAAGCACCCGCACCAGGAGTTCTTCCAGGTCGACACGAGCAACATATTGTTCATCTGCGGCGGCGCGTTCGTCGGGCTCGACCGGCAGATCGAGCGGCGCGTCGGCAAGAAGACGCTCGGGTTCAAGGCGGACGTCAAGTCGCTGCGCGGCCGCGACATCGGCGCGACGCTCGAGCAGCTCGAGCCGCAGGACCTGATCAAGTACGGCCTGATTCCGGAGTTCGTCGGACGGCTGCCGGTCGTCGGCACCCTCCACGAGCTGGACAAGCCGGCGCTCATCCAGATCCTGACGCAGCCGCGCAACGCCATCACGCGTCAGTACGTGAAGCTGTTCGAGTACGAGAACGTGAAGCTGCGGTTCACCGACGACGCCCTGGAGGCGATCGCGGAGTCGGCACTCGAGCGCAAGATCGGCGCGCGCGGCCTGCGGATGATCATCGAAGATCTGATGCTCGACCTGATGTACCAGGTGCCGAACCAGAAGAAGGTGCGCGAGGTCGCCATCACGCGCGAAGTCGTGATGGCCAAGGACAAGCCGATCGCGCTGATCGAGAAGGCCGGATAGGGGCTCCTCCGGCAGGCCGCCACATCAGCATGGATTCCTCCTTGGAAGTGTACGAGACCCTCCCGATCGTGCCGCTGCGCGACGTCGTCGTCTTTCCGCACATGATGATGCCGTTCGTGATCGGCCGTCCGTCGTCCACCCGGGCACTGGATCACGCGCTCGTCAAGGACAAACGGATCTTCCTGGCGGCGCAGCACGACGCCTCGGTCGACGACCCGCGGCCGGAGGACATCTACACGATGGGCTGCGTCGCCAACGTCGTGCAGAGCCTGAAGCTGCCGGACGGCAACATCAAGGTGCTCGTCGAAGGAGTCGACCGCGCGCGCGCGGTCGAATGGAAGGAAGACAAGGGCTTCTACCGCGTCGTCGTGAAGGTGCTGCCGAAGGCGCGCGAGGCCGGGAGCGACGCCGAGAGCACCATGAGCCGCGTGGTGTCGCTGTTCGAACAGTACGTGAAGCTGTCGAACAACCTGCACTACGACGCGATGATCGCCGCCGTGCGCGTGGACGATCCGGGCAAGCTCGCCGACACCATCGCCGCCCACCTGCTGGTCGGGGTCGACGAGAAGCAGAACCTGCTCGAGATCATCTCGCCCGTCGAACGCCTCAACCGCATCGCCGGCATCCTCGAGATCGAGGTCGACAAGCTCCAGGTGGACCGCCGCATCCAGTCGCGCGTCAAGAAGCAGATGGAGAAGGCGCAGAAGGAGTACTACCTCAACGAGAAGATGAAGGCGATCCAGAAGGAGCTGGGGCGCAAGGACGAGAAGGGCAACGAGATCGACGAGCTGAAGAAGAAGATCGAATCGGCCCGGATGCCCAAGGAGGTCGAGGAGAAGGCCGTCCAGGAGCTCAAGCGCCTCGAGGCGATGCCGCCCATGTCGGCCGAGGCGACCGTCTCGCGGAACTACCTCGACTGGCTCATCGCCGTGCCGTGGCACAAGCGCACGCGCGAGAGCCGCGACCTCAAGCGCGCCGAGGAGATCCTCAACGAGGATCACCACGGGCTGGAGAAGATCAAGGAGCGCATCCTCGAATTCCTCGCGGTCCGGGCCCTCGTGAAGAAGCCGAAGGCGACGATCCTCACCTTCTCCGGACCGCCCGGCGTCGGCAAGACGTCGCTCGCCAAGTCGATTGCCCGCGCCATGAACCGCAAGTTCGTCAGGCTGTCGCTCGGCGGCGTGCGCGACGAGGCGGAGATCCGCGGTCACCGCCGCACCTACATCGGGGCGGTCCCGCGCCAGATCGTCCAGATGATGAAGCAGGCCGGCACGCTCAACCCGGTCTTCCTGCTCGATGAAGTCGACAAGATGTCGATGGACTTCCGCGGCGACCCCTCGGCGGCGCTGCTCGAGGTCCTCGATCCCGAGCAGAACGGGACCTTCCTGGACCACTACCTCGACGTCGAGTACGACCTGTCGAACGTGATGTTCATCTGCACCGCCAACGTGCTGCACACGATTCCGCAGGCCCTGCGCGACCGCATGGAGGTGCTCCAGCTGGCCGGCTACACCGAGATCGAGAAGGTGCAGATCGCCAACAAGTTCCTCGCGCCCAAGGCCATCGAAGGCGTCGGGCTGACCGCGGCCAACATCGCCTTCACCGAGGAGGCGTTCTCGACCATCATCCAGCGCTATACGCGCGAGGCCGGCGTGCGCAACCTCGAGCGGGAGATCTCGTCGATCTGCCGCAAGGTGGCCCGCAAGGTGGTCGTCGAGGGCCCGGCGTCTTCCGAGGAGATCACGGCCGAGAAGGTGACACAGTATCTGGGCGTGCCGCGGTTCCGCAACACGATGGCCGAGGAGCACAACGAGATCGGCATCGCGACCGGTCTGGCCTGGACCGAGGTCGGCGGCGAGATCCTCGTGACCGAGGCGTCGCTCATGCCCGGCAAGGGCGTGCTCACGCTCACCGGCAAGCTCGGCGACGTCATGCAGGAGTCGGCGCAGGCGGCCATGAGCTACGTGCGCGCGAAGGCCGAGGAGTACGGCATCCCGAAGGAGTTCAACCGGAAGACCGACGTCCACGTGCACGTACCCGAAGGAGCCATCCCGAAGGACGGACCGTCGGCCGGCATCACCCTCGCCACCGCGCTGGTGTCGGCGCTCACCCGCGTGCCGGTGCGCAAGGACGTCGCCATGACCGGCGAGATCACGCTGCGCGGCAAGGTGCTGCCGATCGGCGGCGTGAAGGAGAAGGTGCTGGCGGCGCATCGCGCCGGGATCAAGAACCTGATCCTGCCGAAGGACAACGAGAAGGATCTGGCCGATATTCCCAAGAACGTGCTGGACACGATGAACGTCTACATGGTCCAGGCGGTGGACGAGGTGCTGAAGATCGCCCTCGCCGAACCGCTGGCGGGTCGCCTGGCGGCCGAAACGCAGGCCGAACCGGTCGACGTCGTCGACGACACCATTACTCACTGATGCTTGCAGGCAGGACGGGCGGGGTGGGCAGGACGGGCGGGACCGGGAAGTCGTAACGCCCCGTCCTGTTTGTCCGGCCGTTCCGGTCCATCCAGCCCTGTGGAAATAGAAGCGAGCTTCGTCCGAAGCGCCGCGGCCGCACGCGATCTTCCGCGAGACGGACTCGCCGAGATCGCGCTGGTTGGACGGTCCAATGTCGGCAAGTCGAGTCTGATCAATGCCCTGGTCCGGCGCGCGGTGGCGCGCACGAGCGCCGCGCCGGGCAAGACGCGGCTCGCCAACATCTACCGCGTCGCGCGAGGTGCCGGCGCCCCGCGGTACCTGATTGACCTTCCGGGTTACGGTTTCGCCCGCGGCGATCGGAGCGAACTGGAAGCGGTCGTACGGGCGTACTTCGGACAGGAGAGGCCGGAGGGGCAGGAGGAGCCGACCCGTCCTGCCCGCCATGCCTCTGCTGGCCGTCCCGCCCGCGTGAGCGCGCTGCTGCTCGTGGACGCGCGGCATCCAGGCTTGCCGCAGGACGTCCAGGCCTGGCAATGGCTGCGGCAGACCCTCGGGCGCTGCGCGCTGGTGGCGACCAAGATCGACAAACTCACGCGCGGCCAGCGGCTCCGCGCGATGCAGGCCCTCGAAGCCGCGTTTCAGGCTCCCGCGCTGCCGGTGTCGGCGGTCACGGGCGAAGGAATGGACGCACTGTGGAGAACGATCGAACGACTGCCGGCGACCACGCAACCGACGCCGCCACCGCGGCGCCCGCCCCCCCGACCCGGTCCGGAGTCGACCCCGAACAGGGTCGAGGGACCGGCACACTGGAGAAGATCGAGCTCTCGACGCTCAAGGACCTGAGCGTCGGCGACCTCACCAAGATCGCCAAGCAGCTCGATGTGCCGGGCGCGACCGGCATGCGGAAGCAGGAGCTCATCTTCGAGATTCTCAAGGCGCGCGCCGAAAAGAGCGGCCTGATCTTCTCGGAGGGCGTGCTGGAAACGCTGCCGGACGGCTTCGGGTTCCTGCGCGCGCCCGACTACAACTATCTGCCGGGACCCGACGATATCTACGTCTCCCCGTCGCAGATCCGCAGGTTCGACCTCCACACCGGCGACACCGTCTCGGGCCAGATCCGCCCGCCGAAGGACGGCGAGCGCTACTTCGCGCTGATCAAGGTCGAAGCGGTCAACTTCGAGCCGCCCGAGCGGACGCGCGAGAAGGTATTCTTCGAGAACCTCACGCCGCTCTACCCGCAGGCGCGAATCTCGCTCGAGACCGAGGGCGACAACCTGTCGGCGCGCGTGCTCGATCTGATGGTGCCGATCGGCAAGGGGCAGCGCTGCCTCATCGTCGCGCCGCCGCGCACCGGCAAGACGATGCTGCTGCAGAACATCGCGC
>JADZED010000062.1 GCA_020850715.1 Acidobacteriota bacterium | reverse complement strand
GACCTCGGGGCGGCTGGTGTCGACGGACACCAGCACCGGCGACTGGCGCACCAGACCCCGCACCACGGGAATGACCCGCCGCAGCTCCTCATCCACGGTAACCGGCTCGGCGCCCGGCCGCGTCGACTCGCCGCCCACGTCGACGATCGCGGCGCCCTCGGCCGCGAGCTCGAGCCCGCGCGCAGTCGCTGCCCCGGGATCGGCGTAGCGACCGCCATCGGAGAATGAATCGGGAGTGACGTTGACCACACCCATCACGGCCGGCGACCCGAGGTCGAGCCACTTCTCACCGCAGCGGAGCCGCGGTCCGCTCATGCCCGCTGGCTCAGTGCTGGCCGGCAGGCGTCGTGCCGATCGGACCGCCGGGGCGGTCGGTGGCCCCGGCCACGGCCGGCCGGCCGCCCGGACCGCCACCGCTGTCGTCCCAGCCCTCGGGCGGCCGCGGGGTACGACCCGCCATGATGTCCCGGATCTGCGACTCGTCGATGGTCTCGTACTTGATCAGCGCCTGCGCCATCGCGTCGAGCTTGTCGCGGTTCGAGACCAGGATGTCGCGGGCGTGCTGGTAGGCGGTGTCGATCACGCGTCGCACCTCGACGTCGATGACGTGCGCGGTCTCATCGGATACCTGCTTGTGCTGCGTCACCGAGCGACCGAGAAACACCTCGCCCGACTCCTCGGAGTAGGTCAGCGGCCCCAGACGGTCCGACAGACCCCACTTCGTGACCATGTTGCGCGCGAGGTTGGTGGCGCGCTCGATGTCGTTCGAGGCGCCCGTGGTCACCATCTCCGGCCCGAAGACCAGTTCCTCGGCGATGCGTCCGCCGAACAGGCTCGCGATCTGCGATTCGATCCGCTGCTTGCTGTAGCTGTAGCGGTCCTCCTCCGGGAGGAAGAAGGTGACGCCCAGCGCACGGCCGCGCGGAATGATCGAGACCTTGTATACCGGGTCGTGCTCCGGCAGGTTGACGCCGACGATCGCGTGCCCGGCCTCGTGATAGGCGGTGTTGAGCTTCTCCTTGTCGCTCATCACCATCGAGCGGCGCTCGGAGCCCATCAGGATCTTGTCCTTGGCGCGCTCGAACTCCTCCATCGACACGAGCTTACGGTTCGCCCGCGCCGCGAACAGGGCGGCCTCGTTCACCAGGTTCGCGAGATCGGCGCCCGAGAAGCCCGGCGTACCGCGCGCGATGAGCTGCGGCTTCACGTCGTCGGCCAGCGGCACGCGCCGCATGTGCACGCGCAGGATCTGCTCGCGGCCGCGCACGTCCGGCAGCGGCACCACGACCTGCCGGTCGAAGCGGCCGGGCCGCAGCAGCGCCGGGTCGAGCACGTCCGGACGGTTGGTGGCCGCGATGACGATGATGCCCTCGTTGCCCTCGAAACCGTCCATCTCGACCAGCAGCTGGTTGAGCGTCTGCTCGCGCTCGTCGTGGCCGCCGCCGAGCCCGGCCCCGCGGTGGCGACCGACGGCGTCGATCTCGTCGATGAACACGATGCAGGGCGCGTGCTTCTTCGCCTGCTCGAACATGTCGCGCACGCGCGAGGCGCCGACGCCGACGAACATCTCGACGAAGTCCGAGCCCGAGATCGTGAAGAACGGCACCTTGGCCTCGCCGGCGATGGCGCGCGCCAGCAGCGTCTTGCCGGTACCGGGCGAGCCGACCATCAGCACGCCCGTGGGGATCTTGCCGCCGAGTTTCTGGAACTTGCCCGGATCCTTGAGGAAGTCGACGATCTCGGACACTTCCTGCTTCGCCTCCTCGACGCCGGCGACGTCGGCGAAGGTGACGTTCACCTGGTCCTCGCCCAGCAGCCGCGCCCGGCTCTTGCCGAACGACATCGCGCCACGGCCGCCGGCCGAGCCCTGCATCTGCCGCAGCATGTACACGAACACCAGGATCAGCAGCAGCGCCGGCGCGATCTGCAGCAGCAGCTGCATGAAGAAGCTCGGCTGCTTCGGCGGCCGGCCCTCGATGCCGACGTTGGCCTTGGACAGCTCGCCGATCAGCGCCGAGTAGTTGGTCTCGGGGTTGTAGGTCTGGAACTTGCTCTTGTCCTTGCGGACGCCGTAGATCATGTCGCCCTGCAACACGACGCTGTCGATGCGCCCGTCGCGGACGTCGTTCAGGAAGGCCGAGTACTGGACCTGCTCGGGCTCGCCGGTGGTCGGCATGAACCTGCTGAACATCATCAGCAGTACCACCGCGATGACCACCCAGACGAGTACGTTCTTGGCCAGGTCGTTCAATTGCATCGTACCTTCGGCTGTGCGCCGCAAACCACAGGGTCCAGGGCCACGCTACACCATCCTTGCTCCCATCGCCAGCAAGTAGGTTTCGGCGCTGCGCGCCCGGGAAGCCTCGGGCTTGAGACAGCGCACCCGCGCGAATCGTTGTCGCGCCGCTGCCACGAGCTGCTGGAAGCCGGCACCTTGAAAGGTCTTGATCAGGGCATTGCCACCCGGTTTCAAGACCCGGCCGGCCGTATCGAGGGCCAGCTCCGCCAGGTGCATGGCCCGCGGCTGGTCGATGACGTCCATGCCGCTCAGATTGGGCGCCATGTCCGAGAGCACCACGTCCACGGTCCCGCTGCCGGTGAGTGCCAGGATCCGCTCCAGGACCGCCGCGTCGCGGAAATCGCCCTGGAGGAAATCCACCCCCGGCACCGCCTCCATCGCCAGGATGTCCGAGGCGATCACCCGTCCGGAGCGGCCCACGCGACGGCGCGCGTACTGGCTCCAGGCACCCGGCGCCGCACCCAGATCGAGCACCGTCATCCCGGGCCCGAGCAGGTGCTCGCGCCGGTCGATCTCCTCCAGCTTGAACACCGCGCGCGAGCGCCAGCCCGCGGCCTGCGCGCGCTTCACGAACGGGTCGGCGAAATGCTCACGCAGCCAGCGGCGGCTGCTCTTCGAACGGCGCGTCATGCGGGCGGAACTCGTGGATAATTCATGCGATGGCACTCACCGAGAACCAGCGGCGCTTCCTGCGCGGCCGCGCCCACCCGCTCGCGCCCATCGTGACGATCGGCCAGTCCGGTCTTACGGCCGGCGTCGTCGGCGAGACGGAACGTGCGCTCACGGACCACGAGCTCGTCAAGGTGCGCGTGCGCGGCGCCGATCGTGCGACGCGCGACGCCATGCTCGCCGAGCTGGCCGCGCGTACCGCCGCCGAGCTGGTCACCCGCATCGGCCACGTCGCCGTGCTCTACCGCCGGCGCGCGGCGGAGCCGCGCCTGCCACTGCCCGCGCCCGCAGGATCCGGCGCTCAGACGTAGCGCACGGCCACGATCTCATAGCTGCGCGTGCGGCCGGGCGCGGCGACCTCGACCACGTCCCCACTGGCCTTGCCGATCCGCGCGCGCGCGATCGGCGAGCCGATGGAGATGCGGCCGGCGCGGATGTCGGCCTCGTCCTCGCCGACGATCTGGTAGGTCACGGTGCTGCCGTCGTCCTGGTCCTCGAGGTCGACCGTGGCGCCGAACACCACCCGGCCGCCGGCGTTGAGCGTCGCGACGTCGATGATCTCCGCCGCCGCCAGGCGCGCCTCGATCTCGCGGATGCGGCCCTCGATGAACCCCTGCTGCTCGCGTGCCGCGTGGTACTCGGCGTTCTCCGACAGATCGCCGTGGCTGCGGGCCTCGGCGATCGCCTTGATCGCCCGTGGCCGGTCCTCGGTCTTGAGGCGCTTGAGCTCGGCGCGCAACTGCCCGGCGCCGCGCGCCGTCATGGGCGGACGCTTCATGCCGGCACCTCGCGGTGCAGGTCCTGCAGCCGGTTCACGTCCACCTCGTCGAGATGATCGAGCGCCTCGCAGGTCGCCAGCGCGGCCGCCAGCGTCGTGTAGTAGGTCACCCGGTGATGCACCGCCTCGCGCCGGATCGATTTGGACTCCAGCGTCGCCTGCCGGCCCTCGGTGGTGTTGACGATGAGCTGGATCTCGTCGTTCTTGATCATGTCGACGATGTGCGGGCGGCCCTCGCGCACCTTGTTGGCCCGGCGGCAGGCGATGCCCGCCGCTTCGAGCGCCGCGGCCGTGCCGGAGGTCGCCACGATCT
>JADZED010000061.1 GCA_020850715.1 Acidobacteriota bacterium | reverse complement strand
TCCCTCGCTGCTTGCAGCGAGTGTGTGCCCCGAAGGGGTCGGCTCAATACGGCCAGAATTCTCGGAGGTCAGTGCGCCAGAATTTCCGGAACAGTGGGCGTCAGAATTTCCGGAACCCACACAAGCGGAATCAGGCGGACGAATCAGCAGCGAAGGCTCAAGTATCCAGAAGCAAAAACACCGTGCAGATCTTGGCGGACGGGCGCCAGTCGTTCTCTTAATCTGCGGGTTGTGGGTTCGATTCCCACCCGGCTCACCACCATCACACTCCAACGTCATCAACAACTTGCGGCCGGTTGCTGCGGCCACCGCAGACCGGAATCGAACCGGCTGCGACGATGATCACGCACCGCATCGACGAATCAGCGCGCCGATTGCGGTTCGAAAACAATTCGAAGACGCGTGCGCGTGGCCTGCGCGAAGCGCTCCAACGCGTCCGTGGATGGACGCACCTTGCCGCCCTCAATCCGCGCGATATAGGACTGTGAGGTGTTCATCCTCTTCGCAAGCTGCGACTGCGACAGGCCTGCGGCCGTACGCGCTTCGATCAGTGCCCGCGCGAGGTCGAACTCTTCACCGAGAGCGTCGTACGCTTCCTTGTAGTCGGCGTCCTTGCTCCAGCGGCGGTGGAGCTCGCTGATCTTGGTCATGGCTTCAGGTCCTTAGCCCTCTGGAGTGCTAGATCAATCTCGCTCCTGGGCGTCTTCTCGTTCTTCTTGATGAAGGCTCTGACGATCACGACTCGCTGCTCTTTCGCCGTGACGTAGAGCGCGCGTGCGATGCCGGCTTTGCCTTTCAGGCGGATCTCCCAGAGCTGGCCGCGAACGTGACCGACGTGCGGCTCTTTGACGTTGGGCAGGCCGACGGCCTCGATCAACTCCGAAATCCCGGGCCAGCCGCGCCCGCATGTCCGCCGGCAGTTCGGCCAATTCAGCGTCGACCGCCTCGTTCAACGCCTCGACGGTCCACGCCATCGCTATTCAGTATACCAGATGTGGTATTGCCGACCGGACGCGTGAACTCATGCCGCCCGCCGCAATGCCTCAACCAGCCGCAGCCACCCGTCCAGCTGGTTCCAACTCGCGAAAATGCGGCTCACCAGCACACTCTACTTGTCGATTCAACGGCTTGCGGATACCGAACGGCCGGACCGCAACCGGGGATCGAACCACACCGCGAGACCCAGCATCGAGGTCGACAAGCGCACAGCCGATGTGCTCCAGACTCGAGCGGCCGATTTCGGCGTGACCGTCTTCCCGCTGATCGTCGAACCTGCGATCCTTGAACAAACGGCGCTTCTGGGGAAGCAGACGTCGACGAGCGGCGCAGAACTCGGTCGTCGATTGCCCAGGCAAGGAAGGCTCGCGCGTGCCGCATGACCGTGTGGTGCAGTGGCACTTGGGACACACCCGGGTTCCGACCGTGGCCGGGCCCGTAGAGATCGAGTGGCCGCTCGACGCCCTCGCCGACCTCGATCGATTCGCGGTCCTCCTCCATGAACGGTTTCCCGATCTCGCGACGCGTCTCGCAGACGAACTCGTCGAGAGAACCGACATCCTCCCCGCCGGCATCTCAAGCTGGGACGAGCAGTCGCCGGCCGCGAGAAATACCGGAGCTCCTCCTTGCCCGCCCCTCGAGGACTTGCCGCCCAGCGCGCACCAGGGTGACACGCGGCCGCGATTGAGGTAGATTTGCGGGATGCGCGCCCGTAGCTCAGTTGGATAGAGCGACAGGCTTCGAACCTGTAGGCCGGGGGTTCGATTCCCTCCGGGCGCATGTCAGTCAGTCGCAAGTCGTCAGTCGCAGCCGACCGTCCGCCAGCCGGGGTCGTCAGTGCGCCGGCCGGGCGCGGCGCTCGGCGGCTCGTGCCGTGAATCCGCGAATCACTGGTTCAGGGTGGCGGACCAAAGACTCGCGACCGGCGACCGACCGTGTTCTCCCCCGCGCCCGTAGCTCAATTGGATAGAGCGTCGGCCTCCGGAGCCGAAGGTTACAGGTTCGATCCCTGTCGGGCGCACCACAGCCGTTCCCCTGGTCCCCCTCTTGCTCGTTCGCACAGCTCTGAGAAGGAGGCTGCCATGCCGAGCGAGCATATTCCGCCGTTCGACGACGAGCGCATCCGCGAACCCGGTCGCCTGGACGAGGAAGCCATCGACGACGAGTACGACGAGTACGACGAGAGCGACGAGCTCGACGAGGAAGGTGAAGAAGACGAGAACGCAGGAGACGAAGGTTCCGGCGGCGCGCGGGAATAGCGCGGCTATTTCAGGCGGGCCGGACGTCGACGACCCGGTGGGCGCGCGCCGCCCTGCTCCGCGTAGCGGGCGGCGCGCGACAAGTCGATCCCCTCGTGCGCCCGCAGTCCTGCCCAGAGATCGCCCACCTGGCGCAGGCGCGCCGGGACCGTGCCGATCGTGAACTCCTCCCGGCGCACGCCGTCGTCGATCTCCTGCCAGGCGAGCGGAGTCGAGACGCCGGCGTACTCGCTGGCGCGCGCGCTGTAGGCCGCCGCCAGCGTCTTGCCGAGCGCGTTCTGCAGGTAGTCGACGTACACTCTCGGCCCGCGCTTGCGCACCGAACGCTCGACGGTGGCCGCCCCCGGGTGTTTGCGCGCCACGACGGTGGCCACGATCCGGCAGAAGAGAAGTCCGGCCTCGTACCGCGTGTGCGGGGGCAGCGGAATGTAGATGTGCAGGCCGTCGGCGCCGGACGTCTTCGGGAAGCCGGCCGCTCCGAGCGCGTCGAGCTCGTCGCGGATCCAGCGCGCGACGTCGAGCACCTTGCGGAACGACAGGCCGTCGGCCGGGTCGAGATCGAGCGCCATGTGATCGGCGAACTCGATCGTCTGCACGCGCGAGAACCACGGATCCTGGGAAATCGCCGCGATCTGCGCCATGTAGAGCAGCGTTGTCAGATCGCCGCCGACCAGTTGCGGTCGCCGAGCCGCCGAAGGCACGACGGCGGTGCGCACGCCTGCGGGGACGGCGGGCGCGCGGTGCTGGTAGAACTTCTGCCCGCCGATGCCGTTGGGAAAGCGCTTCATGACGAGCGGTCGATCGGCGACCACCGGCAGAATCCAGGGAGCCACCTCCGCGTAATAGCGCAGCAGATCGCCCTTGGTGAGCTTCAGCCGCGGCCAGAACGGCTTGCGCAGGTTCGTGACGGCGAGGCGCCCGCCACCGGGCAGCTCGACGGCCCCGTCGCGGTGCGCGGATTCGAGTGCGCGGAGTTGTGGCAGGAGTGCGTCGGAGCGCCTGGGCGCCTGGGGATCAGGGTGTGCCGGCGTGCGCGTGCTTCGAGACTCGCGCGCGGATTCGCGCATCACCTCATCCGGCTGCTTGTCGTCGCGCAGGCCGAGATACACCGGGTGCCGGAGCTTGCCGTCGGCCGTCCACTCGGCGAACCTGACCTGCGCCACGAGCTTCGGCTCGACCCAGTGCGCACGCTCGTTGGTCTTCGGCGGCTCCGCGAACGGCGACTGGGCGGTCTCGAGCGGCCGCAGTAGCCGCATCACCCGATCGAGCTCGGCCTCGCTGAAGCCGGTGCCCGTGTGCCCGACGAAGAGCAGCCGGCGCGCGCCCTCGGCCTTCCGCTCGTACACGCCGAGGAGCAGCGCGCCGAAATCATCGCGCGTGCGCCGCGGCTCGGTCCAGCCGCAGACGACGAACTCCTGCTCGTGAACGATCTTGAGTTTGCGCCAGTCGAGCGTCCGCTTCCCGGACTTGTACCCCGACCGTGCGCGCTTCGCGATGAGCCCTTCCCACCCGCGGGAGAGCGCCCGGCGGTAGAGCGCGCGGCCGTCGCCCTTCACCATCTGGCTGATGCGCAGCAGGGGAGAGCCGGTCTTCGCAAATACGCGCTCGAGCGCCTCGCGCCGCTCGAGCAGCGGGCGGCTGCGATAGTCGGTGCGCCCGTCTCGCAGGATGTCGAACGCGATGAACGCCACGCGTCCCCTACCCGACGACGGGCCGCTGCCGGCCAGGTGAATGCGTCCCTGGAGCTGCTGGAACCCGGCCGGCTGCCCGCCGGCGTCGAGCGCGACGATCTCGCCGTCGAGCACCAGCGCCGCCCGGCGCCCGGCCGCCCATCGGGCGAGTGCCGACGCCACTTCGGGAAACTGGGCCGCCTTGTCGTTGCCGCGGCGCGACCAGAGGCGCACGGGTCGATCGCGGCCGATCTCCACGATCGCGCGGACGCCGTCGTACTTCGGCTCGTAGACGAAGTCCTGGTCCCGCAGCGGGGCGTCGGCGAGCGAGGCGAGCATCGGCGCCAGCATCAGCGTGCATGCGCGCGGACGCGCGCGCCCGCCGCATCCCGGCGCACGGGGCCGACCGCCGCCCGCGACATCGTCCAGGAATCAGGCCGCATGCCGGCGTTTCCGGCCGTGGGTCTTCGCCGGCCTTCGCTTTGGCGGCCGCCGAGAGTGTCCGCCTTGCGCGAGGCTGCGCCGCAGCCGCTCCATCAGATCGACCACTTCCGCCTGCCGCGGCTCGGCGTCCGGCGTCAGGGTCGCCCGGCGTCCCCTGGCCTTCGCCTTGATGATCTTCATCAGGTTCTCGCGATACCGATCGGTGTACTTTCCTGGATTCCACTCGGCGGTCAGACTGTCGACCAGCGCCTTCGCCATCTCGACCTCCCGCGGGCGCAGGCCCTCGACTGCGGGACGCTCGAACGGCGACGCATCGACGAGCTCGTCGGCGAACCGCATCACGCTGAGGACCATCGCCTCGCCAATCGCCTCCACCGCGCAGAGGTGCTGCGCCTCGCGCAGGATGAACTTCGCGATGCCGATGCGGCCCGATCCGCGGATTGCTTCGCGCAGCAGCCCCCAGGCCCGCTCGGCGCCCTGCGCCGGCACCACGTAGTACGGGGTTTCGAAGAAGCGATCGTCGACCTGTCCTGCGTTCACGAAATCGACGATGTCGATCGTGCGGGTCTTCTCGATCGCCGCCGCCTTGAAGTCGTCTTCGGTCAGGACGACGAAGCGTCCCCTCTCGTACTCGTAGCCCTTGACGAGATCCTCCCAGGCCAGAGCGCGACCATCGCGGATGCACACGCGCTCGAACCGGACGGGCGACCTGTCGTGCGCGTGGAGCATGCGAAAACGCGGACGCACGTCGCGCACGGCCTTGAACAGCGCGACGGGGATATTCACCAGGCCGAACGAGATCGAGCCTTTCCACAACGCGCGCGCCGCCATTGCCGTGCCTCCTGTCGGTCCGCCGCCTGCCAGGTTCCGGCCTGGAGCCGGGTCTCGGCGCTCGTCGCGCCTCGCTTTGGCCCGGTGCAGGGCCTCCAGCGCCCGCGCCGCAGCCGCCCGGAGCTCCGCGACGCGCCGGGAACGGCGCTAGCGCAGCAGCTTCAGCATGCCGGTAATCGGGATCCAGACCCAGTCCGGACGGGCGTTCAATTCGTACGCCAGCTCGTATGCCGCCTTGTCGAGCAGCATCGCCTCCAGCAGAGGCCGGAATGAGTCGCCAGAGGGCACCAGCCCGGCCTGGCCGATGGCGTTCAGGTAGGCGCTCACGAATGCATGGGAGATCCAGTGCTGCCACTCGTCGGCCCACGCTTCGAGCTCCGGCACACGATCGGGCGCATGAATCGAGGCGGCCAGCATCGCGGCATGCGCCGCATAGCTGAAGGACCTGATCATGCCGGCAACGTCCTTCACGGGCGACTGTTTCGCGCGGCGCTCCTCGATCGTCCGCGCCGGCTCGCCTTCGAAATCGAGGATGACGAAATCCTCCTCCGCGCGCAGCACCTGCCCGAGGTGATAGTCGCCGTGGACGCGCGTGCGGAGCCCGGGTGCGGCGAGACCCCGAATGCGATCGAAGCGGAGCAGCAGGGCGTCGCGGACGGCCAGCAGGGCGCTGGCGCGCGTTCGCACCTCTTCAGGCAGCGAGAGCAGTCTGCCCTCCAGCAGATCGAGCGCCGCCGTCGCGCGCGTGCGCATGGCGCCGGCCAGCGCGTCGAGATCGGCGTGAGTCAGCGGTTCCGGCGCAAACGCCGGCTCGGCGCCGCCGGCCAGCGCCAGGTGCATTTCCGCCGTGCGGCGGCCGAGCGTCGCGGCGCTGGCAAGGTACCACGCCTCGACGGCCGCGAAGAACGGCGGCGGCCCGTCGACGCCTTCGACATTGGGCGGCGTCGGCCGCGCCGGCGCGTCGGCCGAGGCATCGCCGCTGTCGGTCCGGCTCGTCCGCGCCTGCACGCGCTCGTAGTACCGGCGGAGCTCGTCGATCGTGAAATCCCAGCCGCTGCCCTGATGCCCGGCCAGCGTCTGGGCGAGCGCCAACAGCGTGTCGGGGCCGGCAGGATCGTGATACTCGAGGGCGCCGAGCACCTGCGGCGTGCGGGTGAAGCCGTGCGCGTGAAGATGGCGCCCGACCTCGAGCTCGGGATTGGTGCCGGGCTCGACGCGGCGGATGAGCTTCAGCGCGGCGCGATCGTTGACGAGCGCGAGGCTGTTGCTCTGGTCCGCTCCGGCCCGCACGATCTTCGGCGTGTCGGGCGGCGCCGGTGCCGCGGCCCACGCGACGCCGCGGATCCGCCCGTGCCGCGACGGCAGATCCCGCCGGCTCTCGATGGCTTCGAGGAGGCGGCCGCAGAATTCATCGTCGTAGAAGGCGTCGACGAGGGCGCCTTTCCGCGCCCCCGTGATGCGCGAGAGCACGGCGCCGGGCAGCTCCCGGAGGAGCCGATCGGCCGGTTCGCGCGGCATCAGCGCCAGCGGCATGAAGTATCGCTCGCTCGGGCCGCGGTCGAAGTCGACGGCCGCCACGGCCAGAAAGGCCGGGTACGCGCCCTTGCGCAGCGGCGCCCAATCGAAGAACCGCGCCGCGGCAATCCTGCGCGCCTTCGAGGCGAACCACCGCTGGCGCTCGATGAACGGGATGAGCGCGCGTTTTTCGAGCAGGACGCGCGTGGAGCCGTCCAGGATGCCCTGCCAATCGGCGCCGACAAACAGCGACGGCATCGATTGGGCGATGGCGGCATCGTGATCGGACGGATCGGCTGCACGGCCGGCGGCCTGCCGCGAAGCCGGCTGCAGCGTCAGCCAGTAGCACGCGTAGGGGCCGAGCGTGAGCGGGTAGGGGCGATCCTCGATCCTGGGAAACTCCGTCAGGCCTGTCATCTCGACCGGAATCAGACCGGCAAACGCCTCGAGCTGGAGCTCGGCCGGCTGCACGAACGGCGACAGGTTCGCCGCGACGAGCACGGTTTCGCGCTCGTCGCGCCTGAGATAGGCCAGGACCTTCCGGTTGGCGCAGCCGACCAACTGCAGCGCGCCGCGGCCGAACACACGGTGCTGCTTGCGCATCGCGATCAGCCGCTTGAGCCAGTTGAGCAGCGAGAAGGGGGCCCGTTCCTGCGCCTCGACATTGATGGCCTGATAGCCGTAGACCGGATCCATGATGGCCGGGGCGAACAGGCGCGCGGGATCGACGCGCGAGAAGCCGCCGTTGCGATCGCCACTCCATTGCATGGGCGTGCGGACGCCGTTGCGATCGCCGAGATAGATATTGTCGCCCATGCCGATTTCGTCGCCGTAATAGACGACCGGCGTGCCTGGCAGCGAGAAGAGCAGCCCGTGGAGCAGCTCGAAGCGCATGCGGTTGTTCTCGATGAGCGGCGCGAGCCGTCGGCGGATGCCGACGTTGAGCCGCATCTGCGGATCGGCCGCGTAGGCGGCGTACATGTAGTCGCGCTCCTCGTCGGTCACCATCTCGAGCGTGAGCTCGTCGTGGTTGCGCAGGAAGAGCGCCCACTGGCAGCTCTCAGGGATGTCGGGCGTCTGCAGCAGGATCTCGGTGATGGCGTGCCGGTCCTCCTGGCGGATCGCCATGAACATACGCGGCATCAGCGGGAAGTGGAACGCCATGTGGCACTCGTCGCCGTCGCCGAAGTAGGCGCGCACGTCGGAGGGCCACTGGTTGGCCTCGGCCAGCAGCATGCGATTCGGGTACGAGCGATCGAGCTCGCGCCGCATGTGCTTCAGCACTTCGTGGGTCTCCGGGAGGTTCTCGTTGTTGGTGCCCTCGCGCACGCAGAGGTAGGGCACCGCGTCGAGGCGCAGCGCGTCGACGCCGATGTCGAACCAGAACTTCATCACGTCGATAACCGCGTCGACCACCTCCGGGTTGTTGTGGTTGAGGTCGGGCTGGAACGAGAAGAAGCGATGCCAGTAGTACTGGCCCGCCACCGGATCCCAGCTCCAGTTCGACTTCTCCGAATCGGTGAAGATGACGCGCGTCTCCGGAAACTTCTTGTCCGTGTCGCTCCAGATGTAGAACTCGCGCTCGGGCGATCCCGGCGGGGCCTGGCGGGCGCGCACGAACCAGGGATGCTGATCGGAGGTGTGGTTCACGACGAGCTCGATCATGATCCGGATCCGGCGCTCGCGCGCCGCGGCGACCAGCGCCTTGAAGTCGTCGAGCGTGCCGTAACTCGGGTGCACGTCCCGGTAATCGGCGATGTCGTACCCGTCGTCGCGCAGCGGGGAGGGGAAGAAGGGCAGCAGCCAGAGACAGGTGACGCCGAGCCCGTACAGGTAGTCGAGCTTCTGGATGAGGCCGTTGAAGTCGCCGATGCCGTCGTTGTTGCTGTCGAAGAACGTCCTGACGTGCGCCTGGTAGATGATCGCGTCCTTGTACCAGAGCGGATCGTCTTCGGCGGCCGCGGTCTGGCCAGGGATCGCCGTCGTCGTGAGGATCGGCGTGTCGAGCGCCATGGGTCAGGGCCGAATCTGCAGGATGTGCCCCTGCGCGACCTCGGGGTCGAGCCGCACGTAGTTCCAGCCCCGGCGCCACCAGTAGCGCGCGTCGTCGATCAGATCGCGTGCGACGAACGCGTCGGCCTCCACGAACGAGGCGTCGACGTACCCTTGCTGGAGTTGGCGCGGATCCAGGTTGACGATCATCAGCAGGAGATCCGAGCCGTCCGGCGCGCGCTTGCTGTACGCGATGAGCTGGGGATTGTCGGTGGCATGGAACCGCAGCGTGTCGTCGAACTGGAGCGCGCGGTGCCGCCGCCGGATCGCGTTGACCTTCGCGATGAGCTCCTCGATGTGGCCCGGCCGGCTCCACGGCCACTTGCGGAACTGGTACTTTTCCGAGTCGGCATACTCCTCGGTGCCGGGGACCGCGCGCCCTTCGGCGAGCTCGAAGCCGCTGTAGATCCCGAAGCTCGCACCGAGGGTGGCGGCGAGCAGCAGCCGCGCCTGGAACGCGGCCCGGCCGCCCGTCTGCAGATACGCGTGCAGGATGTCGGGCGTGTTGGCGAACAGGTTGGGCCGGAGGTACTCCCGCGCGCCGCTCGCAGCCAGTTCGGTGAAATAGCCGGTGAGCTCGTCCTTCGTATTGCGCCAGGTGAAGTAGGTGTACGACTGCGTGAAGCCGGCCTTCGCGAGATGGTGCATCACCGCCGGCCGCGTGAACGCTTCGGCCAGGAATACGACATCGGGAAAGGCGCCCTGGATCCGGGCGATCAGCCATTCCCAGAAGCCAAGCGTCTTGGTGTGCGGGTTGTCGACCCTGAAGATCCGCACGCCCTGCTCGATCCAGAACACCGTGACCCGCCGGAGCGCCTCCCACAGCGCGGGCCAGTCGTCGGACTCGAAATCGAGCGGATAGATGTCCTGATACCGCTTGGGCGGGTTCTCCGCGTACCTGATCGAACCATCCGGCCGGTGCCGGAACCAGTCCGGGTGCTCGCGCACCCAGGGATGATCGGGTGAGCACTGGAAGGCGAGGTCGAGCGCGATCTCCAGGCCGAGCCGCCCGGCCGCCTTCCGGAACCGGCGGAAATCGTCGAGCGTGCCCAGGCCGGGATCGATCGCCGTGTGGCCGCCCGCCTCGCCCCCGATCGCCCAGGGGCTGCCGGGATCGCCTGGCCGGGTCGCGAGCGTATTGTTCGGGCCCTTTCGATGGCTCACGCCAATCGGGTGGATCGGCGGCAGGTACAGCACGTCGAAGCCGAGATCGGCAATGCGCGGCAGCAGCGCGCGCGCGTCGTCGAAGGTGCCGCTGCGGCTCGGATCGGGACCGGCCGATCGCGGGAACATCTCGTACCACGCGCCGAACCTCGCCCGCTCGCGATCCACCCAGACGCGGTAGCTCCTCGACGTGGTGGCGCGCGTGCGATCGGCATGGGCGAACATCAGCCGCGCCAGCCGGTCGCCCATCGCTGCCGCGAGCGCGGCGCCGGCGTCCCCCGCTCCGCTCACCGCGTCCGCGCTCGCCAGCAGCGCGTTCGCGTCGTCGGCACCCTCGCCGATCTCGCCGGCGCGAGCGGCAGCCGCGCGGATGATCATCGCGCCTTCGAGCGGCTCCAGGCCCGCCGCAACGCCCGCGCGCGCCTTGGCCGCCAGATCGTGCAGCCAGCTTCGGAACGGATCGATCCAGGCAACGATGCGGTACTCCCACCAGCCGGGAGCGCCCACGGTGAATTCGGCCGACCATTGGTCGGTGCCGGGCGAGGAGGGCGACAGCGGAACCTCCGCCCGCCCGGCGCCGCCGCTCCCGTCCGGACCGTACTGCACCACCCCGGCCAGCTGCGCGTGGCCGTCGGCAAAGAGGCTCGCGACGACCCGCACGCGTTCGCCAGCGGTCCGCTTGATTGGAAACCGCCCATCGTCCACGCGCGGACGCACGTCCTCCACGATGACGCGGCGCGACAGCGTTGCGGGGATTGCCGCGACGCGCGGCGCGTCCTGGACGTCGCTGAGCATGGCCTGGCGGTCGGCGGCCGACATCTCAGGCGCTCCCGACGCCCCCGGGCCCGTGAGCCGCCGCGTGTTCGAGCGGAGGATGACGCCGCCGTTCGCGCACCGGCGGCGTGACCTTGAACACGACGACCGAGCGCCCGTGCAGCGGAAATTGCGCGCCCGGATCGAAGAGCTGCTCCTGCGCATCGGGCCGCATCGTGTCGATCAGACGATCCCATCGCTGGTCGCGATCGAGCGACGGCAGCGTGAAGGAGACCTCGTCCTGGTGCGCGTTCAGCAGCACGAACAACGTGTCGCCGACGATCAATTCGCCGCGCTCATCGGGCTCTTCGAGGGCGTTTCCGTACAGCAGCATGCCGAGGCTGTGGACGGAATCTGCGCTCCATGTCCGATCGTCCATCTCGCGGCCGTCGGGAGCGAGCCATTGCACGTCGGCGATCTCGCCCCCGCGGATCTTCCGTCCCTGGAAGTACCGGCGGCGCCGCAGCACCGGCTGCGCGAGGCGCATGCGCACCAGCCGCGCGGTGAAGGCGAGCAGCGATTGCCGTTCCGGGTCGAGCTCCCAGTCGATCCAGGTGAGCTCGCCGTCCTGGCAGTAGGCGTTGTTGTTCCCGCGCTGCGTCCGCCCGAGCTCGTCGCCATGGCTGATCATCGGCACGCCCTGCGACAGCATGAGCGTCGCGAGGAAGTTCCGCTTCTGCCGCTCGCGGAGCGCCTTGATCGCGGGATCGCCGGTCGGCCCTTCCGCGCCGCAGTTCCAGCTGAGGTTGTTGTTCTCCCCGTCCCGGTTGTCTTCGAGATTCGCCTCGTTGTGCTTCTCGTTGTAGCTGACCAGGTCGTGCAGCGTGAAGCCGTCGTGTGCGGTGATGAAATTGATGCTGGCGGTCGGCAGCCGCCCGCTGGCGGCGTACAGGTCGTTGCTGCCGGAGAGCCGCGTCGCGAGCTCCGATACCGCCCCGCCGTCGCCCCGCCAGAAGCGGCGGACCGAGTCGCGGTACTTCCCGTTCCATTCCGTCCACAGCACCGGGAAGTTGCCCACTTGGTACCCCCCTTCGCCGAGATCCCACGGTTCGGCAATCAGCTTCATCTGAGAGAGTATCGGATCCTGGTGGATGATATCGAAGAACGCCGAGAGGCGATCCACGCTGAACAGCTCGCGCGCCAACGTGCTGGCGAGGTCGAAGCGGAAGCCGTCGACGTGCACCTCCTGCACCCAGTACCGCAGACTGTCCATGATGAGCTGCAACACCTGCGCGCTCTGCATGTTCAGGGTGTTCTTGCAGCCGGTGAAGTCCACGTAATGCCGCAGATCGTCCGGCACGAGCCGGTAGTACGACAGGTTGTCGATCCCTTTCATCGACAGCGTCGGTCCGAGGTGATCCCCCTCGGCCGTATGGTTGTAGACGACGTCCAGGATCACCTCGAGCCCGGCCGCGTGCAGCGCGCGGACCATCCGCTTGAACTCGCGCAGCCCGCCGGCCGGCGTCCGCGACGCGGCCAGCCGCCGATCGGGCGCGAAGTAGCCGAGGCTGTTGTAGCCCCAGTAGTTCGTGAGCCCGTGCTCCTCGAGATGTCGATCGTTTGTGTGGTGATGCACCGGCATCAGTTCCACCGCCGTCACGCCCAGTTGCGTCAGGTGGCGGAGGGCCGCCTCCGTGGTCAGCGCCTCATAGGTGCCGCGCAGCGGTTCGGGCACGCCGGGGTGCCGCCGCGAGAAGCCGCGCACGTGCATCTCGTAGATGACCGTGTTGTGCCACGGCGTGCGCGGCGGCCGATCGTCTCCCCAGGTGAACGCCGGATCGACAACGGCCGCGAGCGGCGCGAAGGCGGCGTTGTCGCGCGGATCCGGCGTCAGGTCCTCGCCGTCCCCGCCGACGACGTAGCCAAACATCTCGTCGGCCCACCGGACGGATCGCGCGACCGCGCGGGCGTATGGATCCAGGACAACCTTGTTCGGATTGAAACGGTGCCCATGCGGCGGATCGTACGGGCCGTACACGCGGTAACCGTAGAGCTGGTTCGGCCTGATGTCGGGCAGGAAGCCGTGCCAGACCATGTTGTGAAACTCGGGCAGGACGATCCGCGCCGATTCGCGCGCGGCGTCAATCGAATCGAAGAGGCAGAGCTCGACTTTGGCCGCGTGCGCCGAGAACAGCGCGAAATTCACGCCGACGCCGGTCCAGGTGGCGCCGAGCGGGGAAGGAGCGCCGGGCCATACTCTCATGCATGGTCGGGCTTCACGTTTTGTGCCACGCTCGTCCGATCGTCAAGCCCCAGTTTCTCGAACCCTCAGATCCTCAATCGCTCGAATCCTCCGACTCCTTCGATTCGTTCTCTCCCGCGCTGTACCGGTCGTCGAACCAGGGCTCCGCGCTGTTCGAGTAGCCGCGCACTTCCCAGAAGCCCCGGCGATCCTCGGCGAGGAACTCGATCCTGCGGATCCATTTCGTCCCCTTCCAGGCATAGAGCTTCGGCGTGATCATCCGGCACGGGCCGCCGTGCTCCGGGGGCAGCGGCCGTCCTTCCCAGGTGTGCACCAGAAGCACGTCATTGTCGACGGCGCGCGCCAGCGGGAGGTTGGTGGTGTAGGGGATATCGGAACCGGGCATGAAGTCGCAGCCGGTGCAGGCGACGAAGCCCGCCTGATCGCGGGGGATCGCCAGTTCCGCGAGGGTTCGAAAGCGGACGCCGCGCCAGTGATTGTCGTGCCGGCTCCAGGTGGTGACGCAGTGAAAGTCGCTGACGTCCTCGACCTGCGGCAGTGCGAGGAACGCGGCCCATGTGAGCGTGAACGGATTCTCGACGAGGCCGCCGACCTCCAGCGCCCACCGATCGAGCGGCACCTCCGGCTGCCCGCCCAGATCGAGCACGGGCCAGTTCTTCACCTCGTGCTGTCCGACCGGCAGCCGCGGCATGCCGTGCCGATTGGTCGGACCGCTGCCCCGGGGCGTCCGTCCGCGGAAATCGACATCGACGGCCCTCGTATCGAGCCGCCGCTGGCGTTCGATGTACCTCAGCCGCCGCTCGACCAGATCGCCCTTCGGCATGGAGGCATTATCTGTCAGGCGGGCCGGCAGACCGGGACCGAGCGTCGGGCGCCCGACCTCCGCACGATCGAGCGCCCGGGCAGGCGCGGGGCGATCGGCGCCCTGAGCGCACTGGTGCAGGGTAAGGTCTGATGGCGGCCGAGCCGTTCGAGCGCGACCCCCACCTGCTCGACCGGGACTGGCTGATGCCCGCGAGTGACGACTGGCGATCGCCTACGGGTTGGCCGGCGCCCCGCCCTCCAGGTCCGCGCCTCCTGGGTCGAAGGCGCCCGCCGGCAGGAATTCGGATTCTGTGACCGCGGGCGCAGGCGCGGGACCGCGCCGGGCGGCCTTGTCGCGGTACATCCGCTGATCGGCATCGGCCAGCAGGATCTCGTAGGTCGTGCCGTCGAGGGGAAAGACCGATGCGCCGGCGCTGACGAGCAGGGGCACCCGCTTGCCCGGCCGCACCTCCAGCCTGATCTCCGACACACGCTGCTGCAGCTCGCGGCGTTTGGCCTCGGCGCCCTCCCGCGAACAGCCGGTCAACACCACGACGAACTCGTCGCCGGCATAACGGACGCAGAGATCATAGGGACGCAGTGCGCTCTGCAGCGCCTGCGCGACGTCTCGGAGCGCGCGATCCCCGACGCTGTGGCCGTAGGTGTCGTTGATCGCCTTGAAGCCGTCGATGTCCATGACGATCAGCGCGACCTCGCTGTCGAGACGCTCGGCGCGCGCGAGCTCGCGCGACAGGTGCACGAACATCGAGCGGCGATTCGGCAGCCCGGTCAGCGGGTCGGTCAGCGAGTCTTCCTGCGTCTGCTCGAACACGATCGAGTTGTGCACGACCGGCCCGGCCTGCTCCGCGATCCGCTCGATCAGCCGGCGGTGATCCTCGGTGTAGCAGCGCGGCTCGGTGTGATAGAGCGACAGACACCCGATGAGCGCATCGTCATAGAAGAGCGGGCAGACGATTGCCGACCTGAGCGCCGAGGGCGCGGGCAGGTGCGCCTCCTCGAACGTCACGCGCGGGTCGGCGTTGACCAGCGTGCGGCGGTTCCGCGCCACCCAGCCCGACAGCCCCTGGCCGGGCTGGAGCGTGATGTTCGTCAACTGCGGCGCCTCGACGCCGGCGGCGAAACGGCACCGGATCGAGCCGTCGGCCTGCTGCAGGAAGAGCGCGCAGCCGGACCACGGAATGATCTTCGTGAGCTTGGCGGAAATGAGCGCCATCGTGTCGGAGATGCCCAGGCTCGTGCCCATCGACTGCGCGATCTCGTACAGCGCGTAGATCTCGCGATGGGCGAGCGCGATGTTCTCGAACGCGCTGCCGCCGGGGATCAGGCCGGCCGAGGTCGAGCCGGCCGCCGCGAGCGCCGGCTGCGCCGGCGCCGCATCGAGCTGCGCCTGGGTTCCCATCTCCGCGATGAGCGATGGCAGCAGGTCGATGAAGCGATCGACGAGGGCCGGATCGAGCGCCCGCCCCGACTCGTGCCGCAGCAGGCCGATGGCGCTCTCGTAGGCCAGCGCCTTGTGGTACGGCCGCTCCGTGGTGACGGCATCGTAGTAGTCGACGATCGTCAGGATGCGCGCGCCGAGCGGAATCGCCTCGCCCGCCAGTCCGTGCGGATACCCCTTGCCGTCCCACCGCTCGTGATGGCTCTGGATGAGCGGCGCCACCGGATAGGGGAACGGCACCGCGGCGATGATTTCCGCACCGACCGTCGGGTGAATCCGGATCTTCTGGAATTCCTCCTGGGTCAGCGGCCCCGGCTTCGACAGGATGTGCTCGGGCACCGCCAGCTTGCCGATGTCGTGCAGCAGCGCGGCGGTCTTGACGCCCTGGATCTCGGCGGGCGAGAGCCCGGCGGCCTGCGCCAGCCGCGCGGCGTAGAGCTGCACGCGCCGGATGTGCAGCTGCGTCGTCTGATCTTTGGCGTCGATGGCCCGGGCAAGCGCTTCGATCGTGGCCAGGTGCAGATCGGAAGTCTGCTGCACGTGCCGCTGCTGATCCTCGATGCGGCCCATGTAGACCTTGTAGGTGCGGTAGGTCAGGTACAGCGGCGCGAAGGTGAGCGGCGCGATCCAGTAGCCCGCGTGCGCAATGTACTTCGCGGCGAGCCCGGCCGTGCCGGCGCCGACGAAATAGCTTGGGGCGCTCCAGAGGAAGTTGGTCTGCCACGTCGTGAAGATGCGCTGCCCGGTGGTGAGCCCGATCGCGGCGGCGACCAGGCCGGTGTTGAACAGGAAGTAGACCGTGGCCGCGCCGACCAGCGGCCGCGCGAGCGCCGCGAAGTCGTCCGACGGCCCCGTGTAGCCGAGCAGGCGCGCCGCCAGCCCGGCAGCCTGCACCGTGATGACCAGCGAGGCCATGCTGAAGAGCGTGCGATGGAGCGGGTTGCGATCGCGGCTGTTCACGTGGCACTGGCTGAACGCGCTGCCCGCGGCCACCAGCATCGTCTCGTGCGGCCCGAGCAGCAGCAGCGATGCGAAGTCGACCGCGTAGGACACCGACATCGTCGAGCCGCTCGTGGTGAGCGGCAGGTGCACTTTGAGCGAGGCCGTGGCGGACGACAGGAAGAGGAGCGCGAGGAAGACGGGCGGCTCGCGCAGTTCGAGCCGCGGCAGTGTCATCAGCAGGAGCGCGGCCCCCGACACGATGACGGCGCTCACAAAGCGCCGGCCCGCGGCCGGAATGTCCTGCATGCCTAGTGCACCCGGGGAGCGATCGAGACCCAGTGCCTGCCCCAGTCCTCCTTCAGGATCGACCAGAGCGCCTGGTCGTGGTAGGTGTCGCCTCGCCGCAGGGCCCGCCGGAGAATCCCTTCCTGCACGGCGCCGAGCTTCTTCATGGCGCCGTTGCTCCGCCCATGAGACAGCGGGACGCGCGCTTCCAGCCGGTGCGCGCCGAGCGTGCCGAAGACGAGCGAGCCCACGAGCTGCGCCGATTCGATGAAGACGCCGGAGCCGCGCGATGCCGGCGCGACCGCGCAGTCCCATGCCGCCGCCTCGAAGGCAGGATCCAACGCATGCACGTAAAACACGCCGACCAGCGCGCGCGAGGCCGCGATGGTGATCGCATAGGTGAAGCCGGCGCCGCTCGCGCGCTCGCGCGCTGCGCGATCGATGATCTGCTGCGCCGCGAGCTCGTGGCCGGGGCCGTCGACGCCGAAGTGGGTGGCATCGGGCAGCGACAGCAGCGACATCAGCGGCGTGAGATCCGATGGCGCCAGCTCGCGCAGCAGGACGTGCCGCGACGCCAGCGTCGGCAGCGCCTTCTTCCAGTCGGTCGTCGCGACAAGGTCGGGATCGGCAGTCATACGAGCACGATCGGGCGCGGCGACACCCCGCCCGATGAAGCGAACGAACGAGCAACTCGCTCGCCATGCTCGTCGGCCCGTGGAAGTCTATTGTCATGAGAGAGTTACGGCAGGTACACGAGGCCGGGGCATGACGCCGGATGTTCGTTTATATGACAACAACGTCACTCGCGAGATGCGGGCTTCCACGTAACACGTTGATTCAGAGTGACTTTCGCGATCGTGTCTTGTATCGAGACGGATGTGTCGACATGGAGCAGTCCAGAACCGTCGTTGTCGAGCCTGCGCAGACGGCTTTCACACTTCCTGCCGGTGTACCATCGACGCGATTGGATCATTCGCAGCGGCCTTCCTTCGCAGACGACCCGGACTTTCTCGCCAGCCTGCGCGATCTGGACGCGGGCCTGGAGCTCGACGATCGGACCGCGCGCCAGCGGCGGCCATCAGCGCCGGTGCCGTCCGAGGTCGAGTGGGCCGAAGTCGAGCCGCCGGCTGTGGTCGCTCCTCGGCCCGTCGCGCCGCCCGCGGCCCTCGCCCGGCCGCCCGCGCTGCCCGATATCCAGCCGCCCCCGCCCGGGGGGAGGCGGCGCCTGCTGGATCTGTTTCCGCCGCTCCCGGCGGGCCTCGACTTCGCGCCGGCGCCGATCGCGAGCCCACCGCCCCGCGCGGCAAGCCGCGCCGCACGCGATGAGGGGCTCGCTGGGACACAGCCGGCCGCCTACGAGACGTTCTACGGTCTCACCGAGAAGCCGTTCGGCCTCTCCACCGACCCGAGATTCCTGTATCACAGCGCCGCACACGATCGGGCGGCACAGATGCTCCTGAGCGCCATCCGCGATCGCGAAGGGCTCTTCGTGCTCACGGGCGAGATCGGCATGGGCAAGACCATGCTCTGCCGCGCGATCGTCGAGGAGCTCGATCGGCGCACGTTGACGTCGCTCGTGCTCGATCCGTTCGTCACGCTGGAGCAGTTGCTCCTCGCGGTGCTGGTCGACTTCGGCGTCGCGTCTTCGGAGGATGTCGCGTCCGGCCGGCTTGCGCACGCCTCACGCGCCGATCTGACGGCCCGGCTGCGGGCGTTCGTCGACATGCTGGCGCAGTTGCAGGCGTTCGCCGTCGTGATCATCGATGAGGCGCAGGCGGTGCCGGCCGACGCGCTGGCGCAGATCGGCGCAATCCTGGACGTGGACGCTTCCCGTCGTCTGCTGCAGATCGTCCTGGTCGGGCAGCCCTCGCTGTGGAAGCTGCTGGGACGGGTCGAGCTGAAATTGCTGAAGTCGCGCGTTGGCGGCCGCATCGATCTGGCGGGGCTCGCAGGAGACGAGATCGCCAACTACGTCGCTCATCGGCTCGCGGTGGCCGGGCCGAGGGCGCGCGTCGAATTCGACGATGCCGCGCTGGCGCGCGTCTACGAGATGACCGACGGCGTTCCGCGGCTCGTGAACCTGGTCTGCGATCGCGCGCTCGCGTTGGGTCAGAAGGCCTCGGCGAGCACGATAGACGAGGCAATCATCCTGACGGCTGCCGAGGATCTCGACCTCGCGCCGCCTGAACCGCGCAGCCGCCGGATGTTGCGCCTGTCGCTTGCCGCCGTGCTGCTGGTGGCGCTGGCGGCGCTCGGGGCGGCGGGGGCCGCTTACCTCTTCCGCGATCCTCTCGGACGCATGATCGAGCGATGGAAGGCGGCGCCCGCGGCATTCGCCATGCCGTCGGTGGTGGGGCGCGGCGTGCCGTTCAGGACTTGATGGGCGGGCCGCCGCGCTGTGCGCGGGGACCGTACGGATCGGCTT
Source organism: Acidobacteriota bacterium (assembly GCA_020850715.1). Lineage (GTDB taxonomy): Bacteria > Acidobacteriota > Vicinamibacteria > Vicinamibacterales > CAVVIG01 > JADZED01. The sequence goes on along the minus strand of JADZED010000061.1, from coordinate 30,489 downwards.
GTGCGTCGGGCTGGCCGGGTGCCGGATCGCCGCGCCGGCCGGGGCGCGCATCGCCGGTGCCCGTCGGGACCGTCGGACCGAGGTCCCGCTTGCCGCGCCTGATTTCCTTGTAGAGAAACGGCACGAGCAGCAGCGCCGCGAGCGCGAGCGCGATCAGGATACCCCAGCCCACTCCGGGCGTGGCGACCGCCCCCATCGATGGTGGAGGACTCGCAAGCGATGTGCCCGCAGGCGACCTGAATCCTGCGTCGCGCGCCCGCCCCGTACCCCTACAATGCGACGTTCGAAATCGTGGGGTGGATGACGGGACTCGAACCCGCAGCCTCTGGTGCCACAGACCAGCGCTCTGACCATTGAGCTACACCCACCATGCAACCCACGAGTCTAGCATTGCCCCTGGCAGCGGGCAATGCGCCATCAGGTCGGCTCGGGGACATGGTCGGTCTTGCCTGGGAGTTGAGGCATGTCGACCAGTTCATTGCGCTCGATGCGCGCGCGGACGAGATAGATGTGATTCGCGCGATCGCCCTTCGCCTTGTACATCAGCGTGTCGGCCCGCTGGACGAGCTCGGCGGCGAGCCGGCGCGCGATGAACCGCCGCTCTGACACACGCCCGAGCCATAGACAGACGACGCCGACGTCCACGCGCACCGGCCGTGCGGCCAGACCGACATCGGCGGCGATCCAGTCGAAATGCTCGACCGCCTCGCGAAAGCGCTCGGCAATCGCGTAGGCCTGCCGGGACTCGATGAGATCGGGGATCAGGAAACAGAATTCGTCGCCGCCGAAGCGCGCGTGCAGGTCGGGCCGGCGCGCCTCGTCGGGGCGCTCCCGCGCGAGGACGTCGTCGGAGCGCACCTGCTCGTGGAGGATCTGCGCGACCCGTTCGATGATGCGATCGCCGGCCGCATGCCCCAGCGTATCGTTGTACCACTTGAATCCCGTGATGTCGACCAGGCCGACGGCGCACCAGCGGCCTCGCTGCTCGAGGGCGAGGAACGATTCGAGCTGCTCGGTGAAGCGCGCGAAGTTCGTCAGCTTGGTCTTGGGATCGCGCCGCGAGCGGTCGGTGAGGTCGTCGACGAGCGCCTCGAAGTACCGGGCGATGCTGCTGACGGTCGCTTCGCGTGCCGACAGCTCGGTTCGGAAGCCGAGCATCCGATCGGCGTAGCCGGCGGCGAGTGCGCGGATGGCGTCCTGTTTGGATTCCTCCCAGAGCCGTTCGTGGCGGGTGAAGACCTCATCGATCGCCGCGATGAGGCGTTGCTCTGCGGCGGCAGTCAGCTCGAGCTGCTGGTGGATCCATGCCTGCAGCTCGGCGCGCGTCTGTGGCTGAGTTGATGCAGCCCCTTCGGGCATGAACCCGGCCTCCTGATCGCTGGGCCCGTCTGCCTCAGGCGGCGCACGCATCGACGAAGACCCGAACTGACTCAGAGGATGCGGGCTTTCGGCCGGATGATGCGCGCGATCGGACGATCCTGGTGCATATCCCGTACCTCAGGCGAGGCGCTCAGGCGAGCGGCTGGGCGGCGAGATAGGTCCGCAGGCGTTCCAGCAGGATGTTCACGGCCGCCTGCAGCGATTGGAACGCCTCTTCGGCGCCGTCGAGGCTGGCGGCGCGTCCGAACGCCTCGAGTTGCCGCGCGGCGCCGACCACCTCGGCCGCGTCGAAGTTCGCCGCCGCGCCCTTGAGGCTGTGCGCCGGCACGGACACGGCACCCGGATCGTGCGCGTCGATGGCCGTTCGGATGTCGTGCAGGTACCGCGGCGCATCGGCGATGAAGAGGCGGGTGATGTCGACGAGCAGCCGCACATCGCCGCCGAGCCGATCGAGCAGCGTCGTCATCGGCTCGGTCGCAAGGGGAGCCGCGGCAGCCGCAGGATGCCCCCCTTCGGCGGCCCGCTCGACGAGCGTGAAGAGCAGACGCGGTTCGAGCGGCTTGGCGATGTAGTCGTCCATGCCCGCCTGCAGGCAGCGCTCGCGGTCGCCCTTCATCGCGTGCGCCGTCATGGCGACGATCGGCATGTGGCCGCCCGACGCGCGCTCGGCCGCGCGGATCGCCGCGGTCGCCTCGAGCCCGCCCATCTCGGGCATCTGGACGTCCATCAGAATCACGTCGAAATGCTGGCGCTCGAACGCGCGGACCGCCTCGCGGCCGTTGCCGGCGAGCGTCACCCGGTGGCCGCGCCGCTGGAGCACGCTCGCGGCGAGCCGCTGGTTGACCGCGTTGTCTTCGGCGAGCAGGATGTCGAGCTGCCGCGCGGGCGGCTGCCCGGCGGGCGACGCGCCGGGCAGCGGCTTGGGCGCGCGGGCCGGGTGCTCCGAGGCCAGCGCTCGCCTGACGGCGGCCAGCAGCTCGCGTTGCTCGATCGGCTTTGTCAGGTGATGCGCGATCCCCAGATCGCGGCACCGCGCCGTCTCGCCGTGCTGGCCGGACGAGCTCAGCATCATGATCGTCGGCCCCGCGAGACGCGCGCTCTCCTGGATCCGGCGGGCAACCTCGAAGCCGTCCATGTCGGGCATGTTGGCGTCGAGCAGCACCAGCGCGAACGCCTGCCCCTCTTCGCGCGCGCGGATGAGCGCCGCGATCGCGTCGATGCCATTGTCCACGGCCGCCGGCTGCATCTTCCAGCGGCGCAGCAGGTCGCCGAGGACGAGCCGGTTCACCGCGTTGTCGTCGACGATCAGGGCCGGCAGGCCCGTCAGGTCGATCTCGTCGGCGTCGGGCCGGGCGTCGGTGGCGCCGAGCGCCGCCGTGAAATGAAACGTGCTGCCTTCGCGCGGCTGGCTCTCCACCCAGATGCGCCCCCCCATCAATTCGACGAGCGTCGAGGAGATCGCCAGGCCGAGTCCGGTCCCGCCGAACCGGCGCGTGGTCGATCCGTCGGCCTGCCTGAACGGCTGGAAGATCTGCTCCTGCTTGCCGGGCGGAATGCCGATTCCGCTGTCGCTGACCAGGTAATGGAGCGTGACCGTCCCGTTCGCCGCCGATTCGACGTCGACCTGCACCAGGATCTGCCCGCGCTCGGTGAACTTGATCGCGTTGCCGACCAGATTCATCAGCACCTGCCGCAGCCGTCCCGGATCGCCGAGCGCCGAGGCGGGCACGTCCGGCAGGACGTGGCAGATCAGCTCGAGGCCCTTCTGCTCGGCGCGCAGGGCGAGCGGCTTCAGCAGCTCGGCGAGATGATCGCGCACGGAGAAGGGCAGGCGCTCGAGCTCGAGCTTGCGCATCTCGATCTTCGAGAAGTCGAGGATGTCGTTGAGAATCGTCAGGAGCGAGTGGGCCGAGGACTTCACCAGCGACAGATACTCGCGCTGCTCGCCGGTCAGCTCGGTATCGAGCGCGAGCTCCGTCATGCCGATGATGCCGTTCATCGGCGTGCGGATCTCGTGGCTCATGTTGGCCAGGAACTCGCTCTTTGCCTGGTTGGCCTGTTCGGCCTCGCGCGTCGCCGCCGCGAGCGCGGCGGTCCGCTCGCGCACCTTGCGATCGAGATCGGCGGTCAACGCCTGCAGATCGCCGTTCAGCCGTTCGCGCTGGCCGAGCGACTGCTCGAGCTGGTGGTAGGAGGTGGCCAGGCGGGCCTGCATGGTGTTGAAGTCCTCGAGCAGCGCCGCCAGCTCCGCCGGCGGCTCCTCGTCCAGCGACGCGAGCGCAGGCGTGCCGGCAATCGCGACGTTCCGGACGGCGCGGACCAGCTCCTCCACCGGGCGCGTGATCGTGTCGGCGAACGCCCGCGCGCCCAGCACGCCGCCGCCGAGCGCCATGGCCACCAGCAGCAGCGTCAGCGCGTAGAAGCCGGCCGACTGCAGCCGCATGCTGGACAGCGGCTGCTCGACCAGCACCTTCCAGCCCGCCGACGTCACCGCGACCGCGGCGAACTGGGCGGAGGCGACGCCGTTCGGCGCCGGACGGTCGTACTGAAACAGGCCGTTCGATGTCGACAGGCTCCGCTGGACGAGCGGCTCGGCCCGCAGGTTCTGCAGCACGGCGAAGCCGGATCGCGGGCTCGTGTAGAGAACCCGATCGTGCTGATCGACGATCGTCATCTCCGCGCCGGGCATCGTGCGGTAGGCGTCGACGAGGTGCGTGAATCTCGACAGATCGAGAGAGCCGGCCAGCACGCCGGTGACCGCGCCGTCCGGGCCGACGAGGGGCACGGCCAGGGTCACGATCGGCTGCTGCGAGATCCGTCCGATGAGCGCGTCGGACAGCGCCAGCCGGCGGGTCCGCACCGCATCGATGAAGTACGGCCGATCGCCGGCGTTCTGGACCGGGTCGCCCGGCGCCTGGGGAGGATAGATCTGCCGGACGAGGCCATCGGCGTCTGCCACGAACAGCCGCGTGAACCCGGCGTAGATTCCGTGGGTCTCGGTGAGCAGTTGCTGGCGGCGCATCGGATCGTCGCCGGCGTCGCGCACCGAGGTCGCCAGCGTCTGCACGGCGCGGGCGTGCATGTCGACATAACTGTCCACATGGTGCCCGAGCGCCGTCGCGGTCTCGAGGAGTCGTGCGCCCCCGTCCGCTTCCTGGCGCTCCGCCGACAGTTCGCCGTTGGCGGCGCTGAGCAGCAGCACCGGCAGCACGGCGACGACGACGAACGCCTGGAACGAATAGGTGCGCAGGCGCCGTGCGGCGCCGCGTTCGGGGGCGAGCAGTCTTGCGGCCGCCGAGGCGATGACGTCGGCGGCCGCGACGGCCACCATGCCCGACAGGAGCTGCTGCAGGGCGGCCGGCCAGATCGTCGCTTCCTGCCCGACGCCGAACCAGTCGGGCGCGGCGGCCAGCAGCAGCGCCGCCAGACTCCACAGGAACGCGCCGGCGAGCAGCGGCGCCGCCCGGCTCTGGCGCGCGGCGACGCCGATGAGCAGCCCCTCGACGCCGAGAACGATCAGGAAGACCGGGTAGACGCGCGAGACCGGCAGCGCACCGACCACCGCGGCGATCCCGCCGAAGGCCGGACCGTACAGAATCGCGATCGGCAGCGTGGCGGCGCGCCCCGGCACCAGCCGCGCCAGCGCCGGCACGTAGGCGTTGAACGCGAAACCGATGGCGGCGGCCGCCATCGTGATCGTCAGCCGCCGGGCGAAGAGGCGGCGTGCAGCGTCGGCGTGTGCCATCCTGCGCAAGGTCGGGGCGGCGCGTCGCACGCGACGCGGGCCGTCCCGCTACCAGTATCGGCCGCCGGCGCGGTTTCAGGAGGCGCGGCTGCGCGGATTCTGATAGAACTGATGGCCTCGTGGGTCACGCGTCATCGCTCGAACAATCCGACCTCCGCGTCGTCGTTGCCGATGACGACCGGGTGACGGCGGAGATCCTGGTCCGTACGCTGAGGAAATGGGGCTTCTCGCCGATTGTGACCGGGGATGGCGCGGAGGCCTGGGACCGCTTGCGCGAGGGCAGCGGACCGACGCTCGCCCTGCTGGACTGGATGATGCCGTCGCTCGACGGCCCGGAGGTGTGCCGGCGCGCGCGGCGGGAACTGCCGAGCGCCAACATGTACATCATCCTCGTCACGGCGCGCGAGGGGCGCGCCGACGTGGTGGCCGGGCTCGATGCCGGCGCCGACGACTATGTGGTGAAGCCGTTCGATCCCGAGGAGCTGCGCGCGCGGCTGTCGGTCGGCGTGCGCGTGCTCTCGCTGCAGCAGCGGCTCGGCGAGCGCGTCGCGGAGCTCCAGGCGGCCCTGGCGAACGTGAAGCAGCTGCGCGGGCTGTTGCCGATCTGCAGCTACTGCAAGCGGATCCGTCGCGACGACCAGTACTGGCAGCAGGTCGAGGGGTACATCACCGCGCACTCCGACGCGCAGTTCAGCCACGGCATCTGCCCGGGCTGCTACGCCACGGTGATGGCGGAGCTCGACGCGGCCGGCCGGCCCGGACAATCCTAGCCCCTCTCTCTTATCCGCTTACTCGTCGCCGCGGACGCGCCGCAGCCGTTTCACGCCGCTGCGGCGCTTCTTGGCGTCGAGCCGCTGCTCGCGCGCGACGGCGCCCGGCCTGGTCGGGCGCCGTGCCGCCGGCCGCCGCGCCGCCTGACGCAGGAGCGCCGCGAGCCGCTCGCGCGCGGCGCCGCGGTTCTGCGCCTGCGTCCGGTGCTCGCGGCTGTCGATCACGAGCACGCCGTCCGCGGTCATGCGCCGGCCCGCGATCCCTTCGAGCCGCGCCTTCATCCCGGCGGGGAGCGACGACCCGCGCACGTCGAAGCGCAGCTCGACGGCCGTCGCGACCTTGTTCACGTTCTGTCCGCCGGGGCCGGAGGCGCGCACGAACCGCTCGACGATCTGCCGCTCGTCGATCACCAGCCGATCGGTCACGCGAATCATGGGTCATAATAGCCGCCTTTGGCAGAGAAGATCCTGGCCGCGGCCTTCGCGTACAACGAAGGGGAGAAGATCCGTCGCACGCTCGCGCGCCACCCGGCGGCGCGGATGTACGACCTGCTCGTGATGGACGACGGCTCAACCGACGGTTCGCTCGATCAGGTCGGGCCGGGGATCATCGTGCTGCGCAACGCGCGCAACCAGGGCATCGGCGCGTCGATGAAGGCCGTGTTCGCGTTCGCGCTCGAAGGCGGCTACGACATCCTGGCGATTCAGGCCGGCAACGACAAGGACGAACCGCTGGAGATCCCGCGGCTGCTCGCCCCGATTCTCGCCGGCGATGCCGATTTCGTGCAGGGCTCGCGGTTCCTGGCCGACGGCCGTTTCGGCAACATGCCCGGATATCGCGTGGTCGCGACCCGCGCGATCCATCCGCTGCTGTTCTCGCTGGCCGCACGCAAGCGCGTCACCGACAGCACCAACGGTTTTCGCGCGTTCCGGACCGCGCTCCTGCGCGATGCGCGGATCGACTGGCGCCAGCCCTGGCTCGACCGGTACGAGCTGGAGCCGTACTTGCTGATGAAGGCGATCCGCCTCGGGTACCGGCATGTCGAGGCGCCGGTCACCAAGCTGTACCCGGCCCACGAGACCGGCTATACGAAGATGCGCCCGCTGGTCGACTGGTGGAGCATCCTCCGCCCGATCGTGTACCTGGGGCTCGGTCTGCGGGCGTGAGCCGCCGGACTGCCGCGATCGCCTCGCTCGCGCTGCTGGCGGCGGCCGCGCTCGCGATTCGCGCTCTCGCCTGGCATCGTCTCGGCGGTCCGATCGAGGCTGTCGATTCGGGCATCTATCGCGCGTTCGCGCAGGCGATGGCGCGCGGCGACTTCAGCGAGGTCGCCCGGCTCCCGTTCTACGCGCTCTACCCGCTGACGCTCGCGCCCATGTACGCGTGGCGGTTGCCGGAGCCGGGATATCTCGCGTGGCTGCACGTGCTCGCGTCGGCCGGCACCGTGCTGGTCCTCTGGCGAATCGGGACGGGGCTGATGGGTGATCGCGCGGGTCTGCTGCTGGGCGCCGCGGCTGCGATCTATCCCTTCTTCCTGTTCTGGCTGCCGTACGTGCTCACCGAGACGCTGTTCCTGTTCTGCCTTGCGCTGTACGTGCAGGCGTATCTGACGGCGCTCCAGTCGTCGCGCGCCGGCGTCTGGATCTGGTACTGGCTGGCGGCGCTCGCATTCGCCGTCAGCCGGCCCAGCGCGGTCGTCTGTCTGGTGTTCTCGTGGCTCGTGCTCGGCGCGGCCCGGGCGGCGCGCCGATGGGGGACGGCGCGCGGCGTCGTCTTCGCGCTGGCGGCCGCCCTCGTCGTGGCGACCGGGGCGACGGCCGTGGTCGCGGCGTCGCCGGCCGCACGCGTCCGCCTGCTGTCGATTCCGACGATCGGTCAGACGCTCTGGGCCAGCACCAAGTACGCCACCGGCACGATCGAGGAGTTGCGCGAGCTCGAGGCGCTCGACCAGGAGATGCACCGGCGCTTCTCCGGCGCCGATCGCGAACGGCGCGAGTACGCCTTCAAGGTGCAGGAAGCCGCCGGCTTCATCTCGTCGCACCCGCTGATCTATCTGGGGATGGCCGGACGGAAGATGGTCGCTTTCTGGCTTCCATGGGCGTTCGCGCACTCCTGGTCGGCCGCGCATCGCGCGATCGACGCGCTGGCGACGATCGGCCTGACGCTTGGCGCCCTGATCTGCCTGACGCGGCGGCCGATGGCGCCGTGGCCGCTGGCGGCGCTGCTCGCCATGATCGCGTCCTTCGTCCTGCTCTCGGCCTTCGGCCAGATCGATCCGGATGCGCGCTACCGGCTTCCGGCAGAGCTGCTGGTGCTGATTCTGGCCGCTGGCGGAGGCGAATCGCTGCTCCGGGAGAGGTGCGCTCCGGCCGCGATCGAATCGCGGCCGGAGCGGTTTTCCCCTACAATGCACTGCGCGAGGAGGAGGCTGCCCCATGCGTGATGGAGTGACGATCGGCCGCGGCGCGGCTGCGGTCCTGACCCTTGTCGTGGTATCGCTCCCGGCACTGCGCGCGCAGCAGCCGCCGGCCGCACCAGCCGCCACCCAGGCCGCGCCGGCCGCACAACAGAAGCCGGCGGTGCCGACCAAGCCGCTGCTGCCGCTGTCGGTCAGCACGCTGCTGGCGCATCCCGATCGGTTCTATGGGGAGACGGTTACGGTGACCGGCCCGGTGGATCAGTCGCTCTCGCCGCTCGCTTTTTCCCTGGATCCCGATCCGACCAGGGCCGGCGCCGAGTCCGTGCTGGTGCTGGCGCCGCGGCTCAACGCGCCGGTCGCGCTGAACGGCTACGTCACCGTGCTCGGCACGCTGGTGAAGTTCGACCCGGTCCAGGTCGCGAAGACCGCGGCCGATCGCATCGCCGACCTGCCGCAGGGGGTTGCGGCCGCCTATACCGGCAGAGCGGCGCTTCTCGCCACGCAGATCATCACGTCTGATTTCGTGGAGCTCACGCGCAAGCTGCCGCCGCCGATGTCGGTCGACGATCAGTTGCTCACCTCGATCATGAAGAAGGTGCAGCCGGCGGTGGGTGCGATTCGGCAGGCGGCCGACAAGGCGGACATGGCTGCCGTGCGTCAGCAGGCGGGACTGCTCGAGCAATCGTTCGACGAAGTGGAGAAGTTCTTCGACAAGCAGGACAGGAAGGATGGCGCCCAGTTCGCCGCCGACGCCCGCCTGCAGGCCGCCGCGCTCGCGCGGATCGTCGCCACGGGCAAGTGGGACGAGGTGAAGACGGCGACCGGTACGCTGCAGCAGAAGTGCGGCGCCTGCCATGCGGTCTACCGCGAGCGCTTCGACGACGGATCCTACAGGCTCAAGATGGCGTCGAAGTAGCGACAAGGAGTGCGGCCATGGAGCGAAAGAAGGCATCCGACTATCCGCAGGAGCTGCTCGACCTCTTCCACGAGTACCAGCACGGCGACATCGATCGCCGGACGTTCCTCGATCGCGCCCGCAAGTTCGCCGCCGGTGGCGTCACGGCGATGGCGCTCTTCGAGAGCCTCAGGCCCAACTACGCCTGGGCGCAGCAGGTGGCGACAGACGATGCGCGGATCGCGGCGGACTACCAGACGGTGCCGTCGCCGCAGGGCAACGGCAGCATCCGCGGATACTTCGTCCGCCCGGCCAGGCCCTCCGGCAGGCTGCCCGGCATCCTGGTCATCCACGAGAACCGCGGGCTCAACCCCTACATCGAGGATGTCGCGCGCCGCTTCGCCCTGGCCAACTTCGTGGCCTTCGCTCCCGATGGCCTCACCTCGGTCGGCGGCTACCCGGGCGACGACGAGCAGGGGGCGGTGAAGTTTCGCCAGGTCGACGGTCCGAAGATGCTCGAGGATTTCATCGCGTCGGCGAAGTGGCTCGAGACGCGCCCCGAGTGCAGCGGCCGGTACGGCGCCATCGGCTTCTGCTTCGGCGGAGGCATTGTCAACCAGCTCGCCGTGCGGCTGCCCGACCTCGGCGCGGGTGTACCCTTCTACGGGCGGCAGCCGAGCCCCGCCGACACGGCGAAGATCCAGGCGCCGCTCATGCTCCACTATGCCGAGAACGACAAGAACACCAACGCCGGGTGGCCGGCGATGGAAGAGGCGCTGAAGGCGAGCCACAAGCAGTACGAAGCCTTCATCTATCCGGGCACGCAGCACGGCTTCCACAACGACACGACGCCGCGGTACGACGAGGCGGCGGCGAAGCTGGCGTGGCAGCGGTCGCTGGATTTCTTCAACAAGCACCTCAGGTGAATTCGAGGACTCGGGGATTCCGTCTCGTCAAGTGCTCGAGCCGTTCCCGAGCCGTCACAGGGAGTTGTTTCGATGCGTAGATACGCCTGCCTGCCGATTCTGGCGGCGCTCCTGGCGGTTACAGGCCCCGCCCTCGCCCAGACGTCGATCATCGAGGAGGCGGCCGCGGCGCTCGGCGGACGCGATCGGATCCTCGCGGCACGCACCCTGGTCATGACGGGCGAGGGGACCAACGGCAATCTCGGCCAGGACATGACCCCCGACGCCACCGGACAGCAATTCCGGCTGACCGGCTACACCCGCACGATCGATCTGGCGCAGTCCCGCATGAAGATCGAGCAGACCCGGACCCCGAACTTCATGTACTACCAGGGCCCCCAGCCGCAGAAGCAGATCCTCGGCCTCGACGGCGAAATCGCCTACAACGTCGCGCCGAACGGTGCGGCGACGCGGCTGAGCGGCCGGGCCGCGATCGACCGGCGTCTCGAGTACTACCACCATCCGCTGACCATCCTCCGCGCGGCGCTCGATCCGGCCGCGAAGACGTCGAACGTCCGCGCCGAGGGGCGCGAGCGGCTCGTCGATCTCGCGCTGCCGGGTGGACAGCAGGCCACGCTCGCCGTTGACGCTGCCACCGCGCTGCCGTCGCGCGTCCTCACGCGGACCGACAACACGGTGCTGGGCGACGTCGTCGTCGAAACGACATTCGGCGGCTATGGCGAGGTCGGCGGGCTGAGGCTGCCGTCCGTCCTCACGACGAAGACCGATCGGTTCCCCACCGCGGCGATTACCGCGACCGCGCAGACGGTGAATGCTCCGGCCGGCGACCTCTCGGCGCCGGCGCCCGCCGCGGCCACTGGCGGTGCGCCCGCCGGGGGCACGGTCACCTCCGAGATCGTCGCGCCGGGCATCTGGCTCCTCGCCGGGCAGTCGCACCACAGCGTGCTCGTCGAGTTCGCCGATCATCTGGCGCTCATCGAGGCGCCGCAAGACGACGGCCGGACGCTGGCGGTGATTCGGAAGGCGCGCGAGCTGCGCCCCGGGAAGCCGCTCACGCAGCTGATCGTCACGCACCATCATTTCGATCACTCGGGTGGCGTGCGCGCGGCGATCTCCGAAGGGCTCGAGGTGATCACGCACCGCGGCAACGTCGCATTCTTCGAGGAAGTCGCGAAGCGGCCGCACACGATCGCGCCCGATGCCCTGGCGAAGCGCCCGCGGGCGGCGAAGGTGACCGGTGTCGCTGATGCGATGACGCTCGGGGATGCGTCGATGGAGATGCGGCTCTATCCGATCGTCGGCAGCGGCCACACCGACACGATGCTGATGGCGTACTTCCCGAAGGAGCGGGTGCTGGTCGAGGCGGATCTCTTCAGCCCGGCACCCGGCGCGCAGCCGTATGCGGCGAATCTGCTGGAGAACATCCGGCGAGAGGCGTTGACGGTGGACCGGATCGTGCCGATCCACGGAACCATCGGACCGTTCAGCGCGCTGGAGGGCGCGGCGAAGTAGGAGCCGTCCGGGGCCGGCCGGCCGCGTCGGAGCGGCGGCCGGTCCGGCGCGATCACGCCTGCGGCCTGGCCGCTTCTTCCTGGAGCAGCGCCTTGCGGCTGAGCCGGATCTTGCCGGTGGGATCGATGTTGATCACCTTCACCAGGATCTGCTCGCCTTCCTTCAGCTCGTCGCGCACGTCCTTCACGCGATGGTTCGCGATCTCCGAGACGTGCAGCAGGCCGTCGGTGCCGGGCATGATTTCGACGAAGGCGCCGAAATCGGTGATGCGCTGGATCTTGCCGAGGTAGGTCTTGTTGAGCTCGGGCGTGGCCGTGAGCTCCTGGAAGATCGAGATCGCCTTCTGCGCCGACTCGCCGTCGGCCGACGCGACGTTGACCCGGCCGTCGTCTTCCACGTCGATCTTGACGCCGGTGCGCTCGATGATGCTCCGGATCATCTTGCCGCCCGGGCCGATAACGTCGCGGATCTTGTCCACCGGTATGCGGATGGTCACGATCCGCGGCGCGTGCTGCGAGATGCTCGTGCGCGGCGCTTCGAGCGCCTGACGCATCGTCTCGAGGATGTGCAGCCGCCCCTGGCGCGCCTGCTCGAGGGCCTGCCGCATGATCGCGGTCGTGATGCCCGCCACCTTGATGTCCATCTGCAGCGCCGTGATGCCCGCGGCGGTGCCGGCCACCTTGAAGTCCATGTCGCCGTAGTGATCCTCGGCGCCGGCGATGTCGGAGAGCACGGCGTACTTGCCGGTCTGCTCGTCCATCACGAGCCCCATCGCGATCCCCGCCACCGCCTGCCTGAGCGGCACGCCGGCATCCATCATCGCCAGCGATCCCCCGCAGACCGAGGCCATCGACGAGGACCCGTTCGATTCGAGGATGTCCGAGACGATGCGGACGGTGTAGGGGAACGACTCCTCGCCCGGCAGCATCGAGGCCAGCGCCCGTTCGGCGAGGGCGCCGTGCCCGACTTCGCGGCGCCCCGGGCCGGTCATGCGGCCGACCTCGCCGACCGAGAACGGCGGGAAGTTGTAGTGGAGCATGAAGCTCTTCCACGTCTCCCCCTCGAAGCTCTCGATCTTCTGCGCATCGTCGGCGGTGCCCAGCGTGCAGGTGACGAGCGCCTGCGTCTCGCCGCGCGTGAAGACGGCGGAGCCGTGCGTGCGCGGGAGGACGCCGGTCTCGATCCAGATCGGGCGCACCTCGTCGAACCTGCGGCCGTCGAGGCGCACGCCGCGCGCGAGCACCTCCTCGCGCAGCACCTTCTCCTTCAGACCCTTGAAGATCGCCTTCGCCTCGGCCCGGCGTTCGGCCTCTCCGTCGGGAATCGATCCGAGCAGGTCATCGAGCGTCTGCTCGACCTGCGCATAGTTCGCCAGCTTGTCGCGGACCCGCATCGCCGCGGCGAGCGGCTCGAGCGCCTTCTCCTCGACCTCGCGGTAATGCTCGGCGCTGATGTCGGCTGTCGCCACCGTCAGCTTCTTCCGGCCGGCCGCGCCGGCCAGCGCGTCGATGCCGGCCACGATCCCCTTGATCGCGGCGTGCGCCGCGTCGAGCGCCTGCACCACCTGCTCCTCGGAGACTTCCTTCGCGCCCGCTTCGACCATGACGAGGCCTTCCCTGGTGCCGGCGACGACGAGGTCGAGCGCGCTCTCCTTACGCTGCTGGAACGTCGGATTGATGACGTACTGGCCTGCCACGAGACCGACGCGGACCGCGCCAATCGTCTTCTGGAAGGGGATCTCCGAGAGCGCCAGCGCCGCTGACGCGCCGGTGATCGCGAGCACGTCGGTGTCGTTCTCCTGGTCGGCCGACATCACGAGCGCGATGACCTGCGTCTCGAAACGCCAGCCCGGGGGGAACAGGGGGCGGATCGGCCGATCGATCATGCGGCTGGTCAGCACCTCCTTCTCGGCCGGCTTGCCTTCGCGCTTGAAGAAGCCGCCGGGGATGCGCCCCGACGCGTAGGTGTACTCGCGGTAGTCGACCGTGAGCGGCAGGAAGTCGATCCCTTCCCGCCGGCTGGCGGCGCGACAGGCGGTGGCGAGCACCACCGAATCGCCGAAGCGTACCAGGACCGAGCCGGAGGCCTGCTTGGCGAGCTTCCCGGTCTCGATCCGCAGGGTGTGTTGACCAACAGCGATTTCGCGAGTGTGCATAGGCTTCAACTACCGATTCGTGACAAGTGAGACGACGGACCCGATGACCTGGTCGAGCGCGGCGCGGCAGCCGCTACTTGCGGATGTTCAGCCGCTTGATGAGATCCGAGTAGCGCGTGGCGTCCTTGCCCTTGAGGTAATCGAGCAGACGCCGCCGTTTGCCGACGAGCATCAGCAGGCCGCGGCGGGAGTGATGATCCTTGGCGTGGGTCTTGAAATGCTCGGTCAGATAGTTGATGCGCTCGCTGAGGATCGCGACCTGCACTTCAGGCGATCCGGTGTCGGCATCGTGAATCTTGTAACTGCCAATGAGCTCGGTCTTGCGGTCCTTGGTCAACGCCACCTTCGATCCCTCCACGAACGCTCCAGAACCCCAGGGGACCGGACGCGCCGTATGACGGCGGATACTCTTAGTCGAACAAGCTCAACATGTTACATCAGGACCACGGAGGGATGCAAAAGCCCGGAGCCGGTCCGCGCCTCGGCAATCGCCACCAGGCGACCCTGCCGATCGAGGAGCTTCACGCCCGAGGTGGGCTGGCCGGCGAGCCGTTCGAGCAGATCGCCGGGGCCGAGATCGCGGCCGTGCGCGACCCGGTGTTCGCCGCCCTCGTTCAGCCGTGCGGCCGTCAGACCGGGCAGCATCCCCGCCGGAGGGATGATGCGCTGCGCCGCGCGCCGGGGATCGCGCTCGACCGCGTCGGCGGTCACCGCGTCGTCGAGCGCGAAGCCGCCTGCCGCCGTCCGGCGCAGGCGGGCCAGATGCGCGCCGGTGCCGAGGCTGGCGCCGAGGTCGTGGGCCAGCGAGCGGACGTAGAAGCCGGCGGAGCAGACGATCCGCAGCCGAAGGAGGTCCGCGTCGAGTTCCAGCAGATCGATTCGTCGCGCGGCCACCGGCGCGGGCGCCGGCATCGGCGGCGCGGCGGTGCGGCGCGCGAGCGTGTAGCTGCGCGTCCCGTCGATCCGCTTGGCCGAGTAGGGCGGGGGCTGCTGGAGAAACGCCCCGCGAAACGGGTCCAGCGCGCGATCGACCGAGGTCCGATCGGGGAGCGGCCCCTCATGGGGCGGGCCGAGCGGCGAGCCCTTCATGTCGTAGGTATCGGTGGCCCGTCCCAGCCGGATCTCCGCCTCGTAGGTCTTCTCGTCGGCGGCCAGAAAGCGCGCCAGCCGCGTCGCCCGCCCGAGCAGCAGCGCGAGCACGCCGCTCGCCATCGGATCGAGCGTGCCGGTATGGCCGATGCGGCGCTCGCCGAGCGCCCGCCGGATGCGCACGACGATGTCGTGGGAGGTCGGCCCTTCGGGCTTGTCGACGATCAGCAGCCCGTCCATCTCAACGTTCTTCCAGCAGCTCGGCGATCCGTCCATCCTGCAGCTCGATGGCCTGCGTGAGGTCCCGCACGAGGAGCTTCTGCACCTCGTCGATCCCTCCCGACACCGTGCACCCGGCGGCGTTCTTGTGTCCGCCGCCTCCGTAGGTCTTCGCGACCGCGCTGACGTCGATCTCGCCCTTCGATCTCATGCTCACGCGATAGCGATCGCCCTCGACCTGCTTGAAGAACACCACCGCGAGGATCTCCTTCACGGTGAGCGGCAGGTTGATGAGGCCCTCGGTGTCGTCGTAGGTGCCGCCGGCCGCGCGCGCCATCTCGTGATCGAGATAGACGATCGCGATCCGCCCGGTGGTGTCGATCTGCATCGCGCTGAGCACGCTGCCGAACAGCTTGAGCCGCCCCATGTTGTTGCTGTCGTACACGTTGCGCGCGACCAGCACCGGATCGACGCCCGCGTCGAGCGCCTGCCGGCAGATGTCGAAGGTACGGGGCGAGATGTGCGAGTAGTGGAACGACCCGGTATCGGTGAGGATCGCCACGTACACGTGCGTCGCGATCTCCACGGTGAGCGGCGCGCCGAGCGCCTGCACGAGGGCGAACACCATCTCGCCGCACGCTGCGGCCCGCGGATCGAACCACTGCAGATCGCCGTAACCGGTATTGCCCGGGTGATGATCGATGTTGATCACGAACTGCCGATCCAGCCCGGATACGCCGGTGCGCGCCAGATCGCTGCACTCCATGACGATCGCGGCGTCGAAGCAGCCCTCGACCTCGGGCGCGATGGCGATCGACCTCACGCCGGGGAACTGCATGAGCGGCGGCGGCGCCGGATCGGCGTTGACGATCGCCGCCTCCTTGCCCAGCGCGCGCAGCGCGTAGGCCATCGCGAGCTGCGACCCGATCGAGTCGCCGTCCGGCCGGGCGTGCGACGAGATGACGAAGCGCTGCCGGCGGCCGATGGCGTCGACGATCGACTGGAGGGGAGAAGGGCTATTGGTCTGGCTCATCGCTCCTCGACGCGGCCTCGTGGATGTCATGAAGCAGTTGTTCGATCCGATCCTGGCCGGCGATCGAATCGTCGTGCTCGAAGATCAGCTCAGGGGTTCGCTTCAGCCTGAGCCGCTGGCCGATTTGCCGGCGCAGAAACGGCGCGGCCCGTTCGAGCGCGCGGGCCGAGCCGCGCTGCGCCTTCTCGTCGCCCAGAGCGGTGAAGTACACGCGCGCCTGCTGCAGGTCGGCGCTGACGCGGACGCGCGTCAGCGTGACGAATCCGAGGCCGGGATCGTGCACGTCCCGGGCCAGCATCTGGGCGAGCTCGCTGCGAATCTGGTCGGCGACCCGATCGGGCCGGGAGCCTGGGGCCATGGGAATACGCCAGTCCTGGGGGATCGGAGGGCGGCCCTGCGACCCGGCACGGTCACGCGCTGATCGCGACGCGCTCCATGGTGAAGACTTCGATGACGTCACCGACCTTGATGTCGTTGAACTTCTCGAAGCCGATGCCGCATTCGAGGCCGGCCTTCACTTCGGCCGCGTCCTCCTTGAACCGCCGCAACGATCCGATCCGGCCTTCGTAGACCACCACGTGGTCGCGGAGCAGGCGGGCCTGCGCCTCGCCGGATCTGGTGATCCGACCCTCGGTCACCAGGCAACCGGCGATGGTGCCGTACTTCGGCACCTTGAAGGTGTCGCGCACGCTCGCGACGCCGATGCGCACTTCCTTGTAGGTCGGCTCGAGCAGGCCGGCCATCGCCTTCTTCATCTCGTCGGTCACGTTGTAGATGACCGAGTGCGCGCGGATCTCGACGTGCTCTCGCGCCGCCAGATCCTCGGCGTTGCGGTCGGGGCGCACGTTGAACGCGACGATGATCGCATTGGACGCCGACGCCAGCAGCACGTCGGACTCGTTCACCGCCCCGACGCCGGAATGGATGATCCGGATCTTGACTTTTTCATCGCTCAGCTTCGAGAGCGTGTCGGCGAGCACCTCGGCCGACCCCTGTACGTCGGCCTTGATGATGATCGGCAGCTCCTTCATGCCGCCCTCGGCCAGCTGCGCCTGCAGCGACTCGAGCGTGAGCCGCCCGCCCTTGGCGCCGAGCGACCGCGACTTCGCCTGCTCCTGCCGGAAGGTCGCGATCTGCCGCGCCTTGGCGGCGTCGGCGAGCGCCTGGAACGAGTCGCCTGGCTGCGGCAGCCCGGTCAGCCCCAGCACCTCCACCGGCATCGACGGCCCCGCCGCCCTGGCCGGCCTCCCGCGGTCGTCGATGAGCGCCCGCACGCGGCCGACCACCGGTCCCGCGATGAACGTGTCGCCGACGTTCAGCGTGCCGTCCTGCACGAGAATCGTCGCGACCGGACCGCGCCCCTTGTCGAGCTTTGCCTCGAGCACCGTGCCCGACGCGTTGCGCTTCGGGTTCGCCTTCAACTCGCCGATGTCGGCGACCAGCAGCACCATCTCGAGCAGCTGATCGATGTTCTGCTTCTTCTTCGCCGACACCTCGACGGTCACGGTCTTCCCGCCCCATTCCTCGGGCATCAGATCGAGCTCGGTCAGCTCGCGCTTGACGCGTTCGGGATTGGCGTTGGGTTTGTCGATCTTGTTGATCGCCACGATGATCGGCACACCGGCCGCCCTGGCGTGATCGATCGCCTCGCGCGTCTGCGGCATCACGCCGTCGTCGGCGGCGACGACCAGGATGACGATGTCGGTCACCTTGGCGCCCCGGGCGCGCATGAGCGTGAACGCCTCGTGGCCCGGCGTGTCGAGGAAGACGATGTCGCGGCCGCCCAGCGTCACGTGGTAGGCGCCGATGTGCTGCGTGATGCCGCCGGCTTCGCGTTCGGCAACGCGCTCCTCGCGGATCGCGTCGAGCAGGCTGGTCTTGCCGTGATCGACATGGCCCATCACGGTGACGACGGGCGCCCGCAGCACGGCGTCTTCGGCCCGCGATTCGTCGACGTCGGCCTGCAGCAGCTCTTCTTCGAAGCTGCGCATCGTCACCTCGGCGCCGAACTCGCGCGCGATCATCGTCGCCGTCTCGGTGTCGAGCGTCGAGTTGATCGTGAGCATCAGCCGCTTCATCAGCAGCTTCGCCAGCACGTCCTTCACCCGCACGTCGAGCTTGTCGGCCAGGTCCTTGACCGTCATGCCCTCGGCGAGCGTGATCGTCCGCGTGACCGGTGGCGGCGCCGTAGGCGCCGGCGGGACGCTGGGCCGCGGGTCGCGGCGTTGCGGCCCGGACCGGCTTCCGGACGGGCGCGGCGGTGGCCGATAGCCGGGCCGCTGCGGGTAGTAGGGAGGGGGCTGCCCGGGGCGCGAGGACGGCGTCTGCGTTCGAACCGGCTGCGACGGCAGCGGGCGCGGGCCGCCCGGCGTCGGACGGCTGCTTCCCGGATAGGTCGGCCGCGGTGGCGCGCTGCCAGGGCGTGCCGCAGGAGTCCCGGCGGGCGGGCGTGCGAGATTGCCCGTTGCCGCCGGACGCGGTGCGCTCGGCGGTCTGACGATGGGCGCCACCGGCCGCACGGCCGGACGCGGCATCTGCCGCGGCGAGGGCGTCGTCGGCAATGGCGGCGTCGGGGCGGTCGGTCGCTGTTCCTCGATGCGCAACCGCAGCGTCGGCGGAACCACGCGGCCGACGGCCGCGGGCTTTGGTGGCGGCGGCGTCTCGAACGGGACTTCGGCGGCCGGCGCAGGCGCCGGCTCCGCCGCGACGACCACGGCGGGCGGCGGCGCGGCTTCGGGCTGCACCGGCCACTGCGGCGGCGGTGCTTCCTCGACCGGCGCCGCGGGCGGTTCGATCGGCTCGAGGTCGGGCGGGGCGGGCTGCGCGGCCTGCGACGGCGGCGCCGGCGGCTCCGGTTCGTGCGGCGACTCCACCGCGACGACGGGCCTGGCCGCCTTGACCAGACGCGGCGGCGGCAGCGCGGGCGCCGCGGGTCTGGCGGGCTCGGGCGCCTTCTTCACCGGCGCGGGCCCCTTCCGGCCCCGGACGACAGGCGTTTCGGCGAAGATGTCGCCGCTTGGCAGCGTGATGTTCCGCTGCCGGGCCATGCGTTCGACGAACTGTCGCGCGACGACCTCTTCGATCGTGCTCGAGGCGCTCTTCACTTCGATGCCGTGATCGCGCTTGAGCAGCGCCGCCACTTCCTGGCTCGTCGTGCCGAGCAGTTCCGCGACCTTGTAAATCCGGACTGTTGCCAATCTAGCTCCGTGGCTGGGCAGGGCCTGGCCTGCACTACTCCTGTTGCGTATCCGCCGGCTGCTCGCCGCGGGCCGCGGCGAGAATCTTCTGCGCCGTCCTGTCGCCGATCCCGGGAACATCGGACAGTTGTTCGGGCGTTGCCGACGCCAGCACCTCGACGGTCGCGAAGCCGGCGTCGACCAGCCTGCGGACCGTCTTGTCGCCGATGCCGGCCAGCGTATAAGGGAGAAGCCGCTCCTCGCCGGCGGGTTCGCCGGGGACGGCAGCTTCGACCGCTGCGCCGGGCGAAGCAGCGTCTTCCGCTGCCGTGCCGGCGTCCTCTCCCTCCACCTCGTCGGCGGACCCGGGAATCCCGAGCTCCCCGAACTGCGCCTCGACCTCGCGCCGCTTCTCTTCCTCGCTCTTGATGTCGATCCGCCAGCCGGTGAGCTTTGCCGCCAGCCGGACGTTCTGTCCCTTCTTGCCGATGGCGAGCGAGAGCTGCCTGTCCTCGACGATCACTTCCATCACGCGGCCGCCGTCGTCGACGATCGACACGCGCTGCACCTTGGCCGGGCTGAGCGCGTTGGTGACGAACGCCACCGGATCCTCGGACCACTCGACGATGTCGATCTTCTCGCCGCGCAGCTCGCGGATGATCGACTGGACGCGCGTGCCCTTCATGCCGACGCACGCGCCGACCGGGTCGACGTCGCGCTCGCGGGAGTAGACCGCGACCTTGGCGCGATCGCCCGCTTCGCGCACCGCGCCGCGGATCATCACCGTGCCGTCGTAGATCTCGGGCACCTCCTGCTCGAACAGCTTGATGAGCAGCGCCGGATCGGTGCGCGAGAGCACGATCTGCGGTCCCTTCGCGCTGCGGTTCACCCCCTTGATGACCGTGCGTACGCGGTCGGCCGGCGAATAGCTCTCGGCGCGCGACTGTTCCTTGCGCGGCAGCACGGCCTCGATCCGGCCGATCTCGATGATGATGTCGCCGTTCTCGAACCGCTTGACCGTGCCGTTGACGACCTCGCCGATCCGCTCGTTGTACTCCGCGAAGACGTGCTCCCGCTCGGCTTCGCGCACCTTCTGGAAGATGACCTGCTTGGCGGTCTGCGCGGCGATGCGGCCGAGCACCTCGGTCGGCTTCGGGAACTCGATTTCGTCGCCGAGCTCGATGCCGCCGGCGTACTCCTCGCCGTACAGCTGGCGGTACATCTGCCTGGCCTCGTCGATCGCGATCTCGGTGGCGGGCGCCTGCACGTCCTGGACGACGGTCTTGAGCGCGAACAGATCGACCTGCCCGGTCTCGAGGTTGAACCGCGTCTTCAGGTTCTCGCCCGTCCGGTAGTACTTCCGGGACGCCGTGGCGACCGCTTCCTCGATCGCGCTGATGACCACGTCGGGATCGATGCCCTTCTCCTTGGCCAGCGCCTCGATCGTCTGCTGCAACGGGTTGCTCATAACCTTAGAATTCCACCTCGAGATGCGCCCGCGTGATCGCGCCGAGCGGCACGCGCCGCCGCCTGCCGTCGTCGGCATCGATGCAGACGTGGCCGTCTTCCACTCCCGCCAGGCGGCCCTTGAAGAAGCCCTGGCCGTCGATCGGGTCGCGCACCACAATCTTCGCCCGCCGTCCGGCGAACCGCCGGTAATCGCCGGCGCCGCGCAGCGGCCGATCCAGCCCAGGCGACGACACCTCGAGGGTGTAGCCGCCGGGCACCACCTCTTCGACGTCGAGTATCGCGCTCAGGTCGCGGCTCACCTCGGCGCAGTTCTCCACGCTGACCGATTCTTCCGCCGTGGCCGACGCGCCGAGGCGGTCGATCTTCACCCGCAGCACCATGCCGCCCGACTCGCGTCGGAACTGCACGTCGAAGACCTCGAGGCCCCGGTCCGAGGCGACACGGCTGGCGATGGCGCGCACCGCTTCGATGATACTGGCCGGAGGCATCGCAGGTCGCCCATCCGGAGCCTCGCACCGCCGCGGGCGCGCGCCCGCAAAAGGGCCCTAAACAGAAAAAGTGGGCACGCGCCCACTCGGGTCCTACAGCCAGGCTCCGAATCCAGAACTATATCACAGTGCTCGGGTTGCGGGTCCGGGCGCCGCGGACCGGCGCCACGATCGGGCGTAGACCGGTTACACGGGGCGTACCATCAGATCGTGCCCGCTGGCCGCGACGATTTCAACCTCGACCAGATCGCCGGCGCGAAAGGCCGAGGCGTCGCACTCGGTCAGGTAGACGGCGCCGTCGATGTCGGGTGCCTGGGTCGCCAGGCGCCCGCGCAGCACCAGCTCGTGCTCGCTCGACGGTCCGTCGACCAGGATGCGGGCGCGCCCGCCGATCCGCCGCGCCTGGGCTTCCTCGACCAGCCTCGCCTGCAGCCGCATCACGCGATCGCGCCGCGCCCGTTTGACCCGCGCCGGGACGTCGTCGTCGAACGCATGCGCCGACGTCCCCTCCTCGTGGGAGTAGCCGAACACGCCGACGTGATCGAACCGGTTGGCCCCGATGAACGCACAGAGCTCGTCGACATCCGCCTCGGTCTCGCCGGGAAACCCGACGATGAAGGTGGTGCGGAGGGCGACGCCGGGAATCGCCCCGCGGATCCTCGCGAGCAGCGCGTCGTACTTGTCCCGCGACCCCGGCCGCTTCATGCGCTGCAGCACGGGATTCGAGGCGTGCTGCAGCGGCAGGTCGATGTACTTGCAGACCTTCTCGCACTCCGCGATCGCCGCCAGGGTGTCGTCGTCGATCGTCGTCGGGTAGAGGTACAGCAGCCGGATCCAGGCAAGGCCGGCGATCCTGTTCAGCTCGCGCAGCAAGCCCGCGAGCGCGCCGCGCTGGCCCCGGTCGATGCCGTAGAAAGTCGTATCCTGCGACACGAGCAGCAGCTCCCTGACGCCGCGCGCCGCCAGCGCGCGCGCTTCCCGCACGATCGAGTCGGCGGGGCGGCTCCGATAGCGGCCGCGCAGGCGGGGGATGATGCAGAAGGCGCACTTGTAGTCGCAGCCCTCGGCGATCTTCACGTAGGCATAGTGCTTCGGTGTGGCCAGCAGCCGCGGCGTGTCCGCGTCGTAGAGATACGACGGACCGGTGCGGGGCGCCGGGGCCGGTGGTGCCGGGGTGCCGGGTGCCGCGGAGGGCGGGTGCCACGGTGCCAGGGCGCCGGGAGCCCGGTGGAAGGCGAGCGGCGCCGTGCCCGGCGCCACCGCGCCGAGGGCATTCACGATCTCGGGCACTTCACCCGTTCCGAGGACGACGTCGATCTCTGGTATCTGCGCCCTGAGCTCGTCGCGATACCGCTCGGCCAGGCAGCCGGTCACGATCAGGCGGCGGCAGGCGCCGTCGGTCTTGTGCCCCGCCATCTCCAGAATCGTGTCGACCGATTCCTGCTTGGCCGCGTCGATGAAGGCGCAGGTATTGATCACCAGCACGTCGGCGCCGGCCGCGTCGCTGGTCAGTTCGTACCCGGCGTTCTGCGCCAGCCCCAGCATCACCTCGGAATCGACGAGGTTCTTGGGGCAGCCGAGGGAGATGAGGCCAACCTTCACGGATTCAAGGATACTCGACGCATAATCGAACGACCATGGCTGCCACCGACCGCGTCGACGTCGCGTCGATTCTGGACGGCACCTTGCCGATCGGCACCGCGGTGACGGTGTGCGGATGGGTGCGGACCCGCAGGGACTCCAAGGCCGGTCTGTCGTTCATCCACTTGCACGACGGCTCCTGCTTCGACGCGCTGCAGGTCGTCGCGCCGGCGGCCCTGCCCAATTACGAACACGAGGTCAGGAGGGTGACCGCGGGCTGTTCCGTTGTGGTGACCGGTACGCTCGCGGCCAGCCGAGGCCAGGGGCAGGCCGTGGAGCTTCAGGCCGGCGCGGTCGCGGTCGTTGGATGGGTCGACGATCCGGACACCTATCCGATCCAGCCGAAGCAGACGTCGTTCGAATACCTGCGCGAGGTGGCGCACCTCCGGCCGCGCACGAACACGATGGGCGCCGTCGCGCGCGTGCGGCATGCGCTGAGCCTGGCGATCCATCGCTTCCACCACGAGCGCGGATTCCTGTGGGTGCACACGCCCATCATCACCGCCAGCGACGCCGAAGGCGCCGGCGAGATGTTCCGCGTCAGCACGCTCGACCTCGCCAACCGCGGGCAGATCCCCCAGGTGCCCGGCGGCCGGACCGACTTCACCCGGGACTTCTTCGGCCGCGAGACGTTTCTCACGGTGAGCGGCCAGCTGAACGTCGAGGCCTACTGCTGCGCGCTCTCGAAGGTCTACACGTTCGGCCCCACGTTCCGCGCCGAGAACAGCAACACGAGCCGGCATCTCGCCGAGTTCTGGATGGTCGAACCGGAGCTCGCGTTTGCGGATCTGTCCGACGACGCGGATCTCGCCGAGTCGTTCCTCAAGTACATCTTCACGGCGCTCCTGACCGAGCGCGCCGACGATCTCCGCTTCTTCGCCGACCGCATCGACCGGACGTGCATCGCGCGCCTCGAGCACTTCGTCTCGTCCTCCTTCGAACGCATGCAGTACGCGGATGCGATTGCGGCCCTCGAGAAGAGCGGAAAGCGGTTCGAGTTCCCGGTCCGATGGGGGATCGACCTGCAGTCCGAGCACGAACGCTGGCTCACCGAGGAGCACGTCAAGGCGCCCGTCGTCGTCATGAACTACCCGAAGGACATCAAGGCCTTCTACATGCGCATGAACGACGACGGGAGGACGGTCGCGGCGATGGACGTGCTCGCGCCCGGCATCGGCGAGATCATCGGCGGCTCGCAACGCGAGGAGCGGCTCGACTGCCTCGACCGGCGGCTCGCCGAGATGAACCTCGATGCCCGCCGCTACTGGTGGTACCGCGACCTGCGGCGCTACGGCACCGTGCCGCACGCCGGATTCGGTCTCGGTCTCGAGCGGACGATCGTCTACGCGACCGGCATGGCGAACATCCGCGACGTCATTCCGTTCCCGCGGACGCCGGGCAACGCGTCGTTCTGATCTGGCCTGGCAGCCGACGGCGGGCCGTGACCCACGTCGCGCAGGCCGCCGCATCAATGGGCCAACAGCCGTTCCATCCGCTTGCGCGCCCGCTTCGCGTGCTGCAGCGTCTGTTTCGACGGCCCGCGGCCCTCGATCTCGAGCATCAGCGGACCCTCGTAGCCGACTTTCTGGATGCCGGTCAGCGCCGCCGGCCAGTCGATGGTTCCTTCGAAGGGCAGCAGATGATCGTCGGCGTGTCCCCGGTTGTCGTGCACGTGCACGGCCGCCAGGTGCTCCGACACGATCTCGATGGCGTCGTTCAGATCGCCGTCCAGGTGCGCGTGCCCGAAGTCGAGGCAGATCCCGACGCCGTCCTGCTCCAGATCCGCCTCGATGAAGTGCGCGAGCGAGCCGGCGCGCGACAGCTCGTTCTGGATCACTTCGACCGCCACGCGGACGCCCAACGGCGCCGCGACGCCGGCCAGCGCCTCCACGCTGCGGCGCGCGCCGTCGCGCGTATCCGCAGCCCTCGTTTCGGTGGGGCCGGCCGGCGAGGGGCGCTGCCACCGCGGCAGGCCGATGTGCGCGACGAAGACGGAGGCCGGAATCCGGCGCGCGATGTAGAGCGCCTGCTCGGCCTCGCCGAGCGCGCGGGCGCGCGCGGCGGGATCCGCGCTGGCCAGCGACAGCGCGCCCGTCCAGCCCCCGGCACGATTGCCCTCGCCCACCGGCGCGTGGATCGCATGGAGCGAGAGCCCGGCCTCGCCCAGCCACTGCTGCAGGTCGCCGATGGCGGCGGCGCTGTGGAAATCGAAGTGCGTCCGCGTCGCGAACAGCTCGACGGTCTCGAACCCGTGCGCCGCGATCTCCAGCAGGTGCGCGCGGCTCAGCGGCCTCTGGCGGTAGAGATGCGTCGACACGCCGAAGGGACGTTTCGCCACGAGCCGGGACCTCAATTCTACTCGGCTCGATATCGGCCGGGTTACCAGGCGTCGGCGCGTTTCGCGGCGGTCGGGGCGACCTGGGCCGCCGTGCCGAGCAGTTGCCGGGCGTTTTCGGAAAGGCTCGAAGAGGTGGAGGCGCCGCCGCAACTGCCGCGCTGGATGTGCGGCACTCCGCCGGGGTGAAGACCAACGCCTCTTGGGTCGGCGGACAGCGCGGACAGCGGGCGCCGAGGAGCCCACCCGGGGCCGACAGCACTGCACGGCTGGACGACTTGATCGATTCGGTACGCTAATCTTGGCTGCCGACCTTCACCTGCTTCGCGCGTTCGACATACCACTGGCCGTCCTCAGGCAGCATCAACCCGTCACGCACCAGACGATCCACCGACTGCCTGATCTGGTCAATGTAGCTCTCGGGCGTGGGATAACGCTCTTCCAAAGACAGGCGCGGATCGTTGTTCTCGAGCCGCTCGGCCTTCGTTGCGGCCAGCGGAAACGTGGATCCGTTCAGTTCGCACAACTCTCCTTCGGCAAACCCGGCGCGCCGCAGGTTCCATCCGACATACGTGGCGAGCGGTGCGTCCACCCATGGAAGCCTCAGCCCCCCGAGGTCGTTGCCGTCCGCGTCCACTTTCGCGACGAGCACCGGATAGCTGCCGCCCTCGCGCGGCGGCTGCGTGTCGTAGTCAGTGGCGCGAATCGGATTCACGAGCCCCTTCGCCGCAACGCCCGGAATCGAGGGGAACCCGGTGCTGGCGGGCTCGGGCGGCACCAGCGTCCCGTCGGACCGTTTGGGATACCGGCTCGCCGGCGGCGCGACGCCCGTGCTCACCCAGCGATCGAGCGCCTTCAACAGCGCGCGCATCGGCGCGCCATTGTGCAGCGGGTTGCTGACGAACTGACAGCTCGGCAGCATCTGCGGGGTACCGACCGCCGTGTTCTGGCTGCCGTGCGGTGTGCTCGACAACGCGAACACGCGGACGTTGTCCGGCAGCACGAGGTCCTGCCCCTGCGTGTCGGTCACCACCAGCGACGCGCGCGCCTGGTAGTACTCGCTGGCCGTGTCGGTCTGAATGACCTTCGGGCAATTGTTCGTGGCGAGACATCTCGCGAGGATGCCGTCGCGCTTGCCGGTGACCGGATCGGTCAGGATGCCGTAGGTGAACGGAAACTGATCGCCTGGCGTAAGGTGCTCTTCGTGCTGCTTGGAAAACACACCGGGCTTCGCGAAGCGGAAGTTGGTGAACATCTTGCGCGAGCCGGCGATGTGCGGCATCAGACCGTCGAACACGATGCGCCCCTTCTCGTCCTCGTCGAACCCCTGATACAGAAAATCGCGCAAGAAGCGGCCACTCTGCGACCGGCCGAATGCGTACGCGCGCTCGATGATCGGCACGCCGTTGAGCGCGAGCGGATTGGGATTGCCGGCGCGGTCGGCCTTCTCCCGCCGGAGGAACGAAATGATGTCCCGCGTGGCGGCGAAGCCGAGGCCCATCACCTTCGGTTCGCGTGCCTGGTAAATCAGCTCGTAGATCGCGCCTCCATCGAAGCCTGGCGGGCGGTTGATAACAACGGTTGTCGGCGACTTGAAGCTGAACGACAGCCCCGCCGGCGTCGTGCGCGGATCGTTCGGCTTCTGCCGCACCGTCAGCGTCGCCTTCGCCGGATCGAGGTCGGCCGCCGGGTACAACAGCGTCCCCTCGGCCGGATTGTTCGTGTGGTTGAAGATGAACTCCATGCGATCGATGCCGGTCACATTGTTGAGCATCGGCACGTCCAGTTTGATCCGGCCGTCGCCCGGAAGAACGTCCCCCTGCCAGCCGGACCACACGAGCGTGTATCCCTCGCGCATCAGGTATCCGTTGCCGGCGTCTTCGGCGGCCGTGGGATTGTTCTCGGAGCCGCCCAGGACGTCGTTGAACAGCGGCAAGCTGTTGTTGTTCCCGCGGTTGATCACGGTGAAGAAGATCCGCTTGTTGGCCTTGGACAGATCCACTGGCCGGAGAATCACGACGTCGGTGGCGAATTCGACGCGGCCCTCGGCGTTGCGCGGCGCCAAGCTGATGTCCACGACGATCGTGTTATGGGGGTCCGCCGGATTCACCGCCATCGTCGCCCGCGCGATGACTTTTTCATACCGGCCGACGGTGCCGAAGACGCGTCCGTCGAATGTCGGCGATTCGACTTTCACCACCTGCATTCGAATGACTTCGGCCTGCGCCGCTCCGACGGACAGGCCCATGACGCTCGCGATGATTACGGACAGGCGCCAGGCACGACGGCGCTGCGCGACCGATGATTGCGATTTCATCCTCGGCTCCTTCGGCACAGTCTGGCGTTCAGAACGTCAGGCGAAACGCAATCTGGCCCTGGCGCGGCTGAAAATTCAGGTCGTCGGAGCGGTTCGGCGTCAGGAAGGCCGCCGAGCTCTGGTTGCCGTTGTAGGTGGCGTAGTTCCTGTGATTGAACACGTTGAACGCCTCGACCATGATCTCTGCCGACACGGAGCCGTGGAGTACGAACTGCTTCGAGACCCTTCCGTCGAGTCGGTAGGCAGGATCGCCGATGCCACCGACTCGCGGCCATTTCGTTCCGTCCGGATAGCGTGCCAGATCGTTGTTATCGAGATCTCTGTTCACATCGCGGCCCGCGAGGGTCGCGTACCGCTGCCCGGACGCCGCATAGAAGACGCCGCTCACCGTCACATCGAACGGCATCTGCACCGAGCCGTTCGCGACGAAACGATGCCGTTGGTCCCGCTCGCTCGGACCGAACAACTCGGAGATCGGCCGCGTCGGCTCTGGCGTGTTGTAGATGTGCGTCTGGCCCTGATCCGCATAGGCCCACGACAGCGTGTACGAGCCGCCGACTTGAAATCGATCGCTGAAACGCTTGGTCAGACCCATCTGCAGGCCTTCGTAACGCGAGCGACCGTCGCCCTCGACGAGTCGGATGGCACCGTACCGCGGGTCGGGACGGCCGAAGGTGGCCACGGGCTTTGGCTCGCCGGTGACCGGATCGGTGAACACATTCGCATTCCGCGAGTACATTTCGCCCTTGCCGACCGTATGGATGTAGTCGGCCTGAATCGCCAGCGTGCTGGTCAACTGATGCGCCAGGCCGATGGAGTACTGATCGGAGTACGGAACTCTGACGTCCTTGCTGACGGGTCGGATGTCCGATGGCGCGCCTGCGATCACCGATTCGAGCGTAATGCCCTTGATGGGATCGACCATGAAGTCGGGCGCGCGGTTGTAGAGCACGTTCACGAGCGCGTAGGTATCGCCGTTCTGCACGGCGTGCGCGAAGACGATATTCTGATGGATCTGGTCGTAATAGCGCCCGGCGCCGCCGCGGATGACCGTCTGCTGCTTCCCGTTGATGTCGTAGGCGAATCCGAGTCGCGGCGCGAAGTTGTTGTTGTCCTGCTGGGGCTTGCCGTAGGACTCGGTGTAGCGCGTGGTCATGTCCATCCAGTTTCCGATCTCCACGTCGTAGCGCACTCCGAGGTTGAGCGTGAGGCGCGATCCGACCTTCCAATCGTCCTGCACGTAGGCGCCAAGCAGGTGGATGGGCGTGTCGTAGTTAGGATCGCCAATAGCGAAGATCGCCCGCGACGGAGCCGGAACGATGCCGAGATCGACAAGTCGCTGCAGCCCGGCTCGGTCGGAAGCTTCGACGACACTCCGGACGGCCGCCCAGTCCGTGGGATTGGTCGGGACCAGGTAATCACCGAAAAAGATCAGCCCCGTTCTGCCCTTCATGCCCTCGAAGAAGTACTCGCCGCCCAGTTTCAGGTTGTGATTTCCTCGATTCCAAGAGAAATCGTTGTGAATCTGTAGGTGCCGCTCGTACTTGTCCGACAGCGAGTTATTGAGGGCTCCGAGATCCGCACCCGGAAAGTTCAGGAGCGGGAACGGCGCGTTCGGATAGCGGATGGCCACCCAATTGAGGAACTGGGCTCTGAATTCGTTCAGCATCGTGTCGGTCGGCACCGCCGTGCTGCTCAGCACGATGCTGTGACCGACTTCGGGATAACGCCATCCGTTGCTCATGTGATCGCGGACGGACACGTTGAGCTGCTCGACGTTGCTATACGCGTACCGCACGCCCATGCGATGGGTGGGCGTCATCTGCAGATCGACGCGCACGACGGCCAGATCTTTGGTCCGATCGATCGGATACGTCGTGTCGATGGCCGGGATGCTCGTATTGGTGGTCTGCGTCTGCGGCCGCCGCTGCATTTCCCAATTGCCGAAGAAGTGCAGCCGATCCTTCACGATGGGCCCGCCGAACGTCATGCCGATCTGCTTGTCGCTGAAGGGCTCGACCTGATTTGTGAAGAAGTCCTTCGCGTTGAACTTGTCGTTGCGGAAGAAACTGTAGAAGGAGCCGGCGAACGTGTTGGTGCCGGATTTCGTCACGGCGTTCACCACACCGCCGGCGGCCCTCGCGTATTCCGCGCTGAAACGGTTCGTCAAGACCTGCACCTCGCGGACCGCTTCCTGGCTGAGCTCCAGATTCAAGTTGCCGAAGTTCGTGGCGTTGTTCACCTGGAGACCGTCGACATTCACTTTCGTTCTCATCGATCCCTGCGCCGCCATCGTGGGCGCGCCTTCCGAGCTGCTGCGGACGCCTGGCGCCACAACGGTGAGATTCAGCCAGTCGCGTCCCATCACCGGCAGTTCCTTGACCTGCAGCATGTCCAGGTTCGACGCGATGTCGGACTGTGTAATGTCCACGAGCGGCGTCTCTCCGACGACTGTGATGTTCTGCTCCAGAGTCGCGACTGTCATCACGAGATCGACAGTCGCCGACTGTCCCAGCAGCACCGTGATGCCGCGTTTCTGCGACACGAAGCCTGACAATTCGGTCAGCATCTCGTACGCCCCGACGCGAATGCCTCCGAAAAGGTAATGGCCTCGCGTATCAGTGACCACAACGCGCGAGGTGCCGGTTTCCGTGTGCGTCAGCGTGACGTTCACACCCGGGAGCACACCGCCGGTTTCATCGGTGATCGCGCCTTGTATCTGTGTCGTTTGAGCGCGTGCGGGGGCGGTGCCGAGATAGAAGGTGAACGCCGTGCAGAGGAACACGCCTGCCTGTCAGTTTTCAGAAGCTAGGCACCCCATTTCAGCAAGTTTTTCAAAACCATTGCCCCCTCTGACCTGAGGTTTTTCAAAACCTTGCGCCCCCTGGGCGGCCGGGTTTTTCAAAACCATGGCCCCC
>JADZED010000060.1 GCA_020850715.1 Acidobacteriota bacterium | reverse complement strand
TAGACGTCGTTGCCGCCGGTGATCGCCACCGTGCCGGCGATCATGCGCAGGATGCCCAGCGCCGTGACGCTCTCGTGGTCGTTCACGTTGTGCGGACCTTCGGCGCCGATCACCGTGACCGTGCTCGCGTCGCGGGCGAAGCCGCGTTCGACGTGCAGCGGCTCCCACGGACTCGCCTCCTCGTTCTCCGCCACGACGTAGGTGTACTTCGACGGGGCGCCCATGGTCGCCATGTCGCCGACGGCGGGAATCGCGCCGCCGATGTTGAGCAGCGCGAGCCGGATGGCGCGGCCGATCGTCGCGTTCGCGCGCGTGCAGGGGCCGAAGGCGTTGTGCCCGGCATTGATGCCCAGCTCGCGCGCGACCGGGCCGTTGACGACGACGAGCGGTGTGCACGGGTGCGTCGTGGCCTGCAGGCCGTAGAGGTTGAGCGGCTCCTCGGCCATGGTCTCGATGGCGAGCAGCAGCAGCGGGAAGTACTCCGGCCGGCAGCCGGCCATGACCGCGCAGGTGGCGAGCCGCACCGGCGTGGCCGCGCCGTAGCGCGGCGGCAGCGCGGCGACGGGCGCGTCGATCGGCCGGTCGCACCAGGCGAGCATGCGTGCGACACGCGCCTCGGTGGGCGGCACGATGGGCAGGCCGTCGCTCCAGCCGCGCTCCAGATAGAGATCGTTGATGGCGTCGAGGTCGTCCGGGGCGTCGATCGAGGCCCCGGGCGCCGCGACGAGGGCGGCGAGATCAGTCATCGAGCACCTCCCGCGCGAGACGGACGAGTTCGGGCAGCGCGTGGTCGGCGCGCGCCCGCACCTGATCCAGCGTGATGCCGCCGAGGGGATGCGGGATCATCACCAGCGGCAGCTCGGGCAGGCCGAAGACCTTGGCCTGATTGCGCCCGAGGCGTTGGAACGGGTCCGAACAGATGACGGCGGTGGCGACGCCGCGGCGCCGGACCTCGACCATGTCGTGGACACTCCACGACGTGCAGGCCCCTCAATCGGCCATCGCGCTGACGACGAAGTCCGCCTCGGCGGCGAGCTCGTCGAGCAGCGCGGCGTCGGCCGGCAGGCTCGGGTGCGGCTTCTTCAGCGTGATGACCGACGCGACGGGCAGCGCGGCGCGCAGGCCCTCGACCAGCATCGCGAGCAGGTGGTCGCCGTTGCCCTTGCTGTTGTCGAGCGTGCCCAGGCGCAGGCTGCGGCCGGCGGACTTGCGGCGCTCGGTCGGGGCCGCGGCGCCGGGCGGCGGGGCTTCGGGGACGAGGAGGCGGAGAGTGTTCATCGGCAGTGCTCCCGGAAGTGTGTCGCGGCTAGAGGATGCGGGCGCCGGAGGCCTTGACGACCTTGCCCCATTTCTCCAGCTCGGACTGCATGAAGGCGTGGAACTGCTCGGGCGTGCTCGACACCGGGTCGACGCCCTGACCGGCGAACTTCTCGCGGACGTCCGCGGCCTGCAGCGCCCGGGCGGCCTCGCCCGACAGCTTCGCGACGATCTCGCGCGGCGTGCCGGCCGGGGCGAGCAGGCCGTGCCACGTCGTGATCTCGTAGCCCGGCAGTCCGGACTCGGCAAGCGTGGGCAGGTCGGGCGCGATCGCCGAGCGCTTCGCGGTCGTCACCCCGAGCGCGCGCAGCCGTCCGCTCTGGACGTGCGGCATGGCCGTCACGATCTGGTCGAACATGAGCGAGACCTGTCCGCTCAGCAGATCGGTCATGGCCGGTGCACTGCCCTTGTAGGGGACGTGCACCATCTGCGTGCCGGTCATCGATTTGAAGAGCTCGCCGGCGAGGTGGATCGCCGTGCCGCTGCCGCCGGAGGCGAAGTTGAGATTGCCGGGCTGGGCGCGGGCGAGCGCGATCAGGTCGCGCAACGTGCGGGCCGGGATCGACGGATGCAGCGCCAGCACCTGCGGCATCGACGTGAGCTGCGACACGGCCGCGAAGTCGCGCAGCGTGTCGAAGGGCATCTGCCGGTAGAGGTGCGGGTTGATCGTCATGGTGCCGATGGTGGCGAGGAAGAGCGTGTAGCCGTCCGCGGCCGACTTCGCGACGAGCTCGGCGCCGATGTTGCCGCCGGCGCCGCCGCGATTGTCGATCACCACCTGCTGGCCGAGCTGGCCGGCGAGCTTCTGTCCGACCAGTCGCGCGACGACGTCGGTGGTGCCGCCGGGCGGCACGCCCACGACGATGCGCACGGGCTTCACGGGGTAGGTCTGGGCGAGCGCGGGCGGGCAGGCGAGCACCGCGGCGGCGAGGGTACAGGCCGCTGCCGGGCGCGTGACGATCGGACGGGACATCGTTCTCCTCCGGGCGGATGGGGTTGCTGCTGCGTGCGGCGGCGTTCCTGCAGGGGGTCTGCGGCGCCGCGCGCGTCCCGCCGGAATGTAGCACGGGCGCACCCGCACCGGCCTCGCGACCGGGCTCAACGAACGACGAGGGCGACGCCGGTGAGGACGAAGAGGCCGCTCACCAGCCGCCCGAAGGCGCGCGGGTCGAGCTTCGCGTGCATGCGGTTGCCGATCCACACGCCCAGCAACATGAGCGGAAGGCCGGCGGCGCAGGCGACGAGCACGTCGGCGGTCACGGCGCCGACCGCGATGTACCCCACGGCCCGCACGATGCCCAGCGAGAGCAGCAGCACCGCGTTGGTCACGCGGAACGCGCTCTTGTCGAGCTTGAGGAGGTCGAGCCAGATGGCGAAGAAGATGCCGGCCATGGCGCCGAACAGCGTGCCGAAGAAGCCGCCGCCGAGTCCCATCGCGTGCGCGACGAGCACGTTCGGGCGGCGCGCGGTCGATCGCTGCCGGCACGATTGCACCAGGGTGTAGACGCCGTAGACCACCACCGCGACGCCGAGCATGCGGGCGATCAGGCGTGCGTCGAGCGCGACGAAGAACCACAGGCCGATCAGCGCCCCGATCGCGCAGGCGGGCGCCACCTTCAGGGCGGCCGGCCACGCGATGTGGCGGTGGTCGCGCCAGACGACGGCGGCCGACGAGCCGATGCCGAGCAGCACGATCGTGGGCGCGAGCAGCTTGAAGGGCAGCACCAGGGCGAGCAGCGGCACGATGAGCCCGCCGAAGCCGACGCCGCCGCGC
>JADZED010000059.1 GCA_020850715.1 Acidobacteriota bacterium | reverse complement strand
GGGGCCGCGGTAACCTTGCGGTGTTCGTGTAAGGTTGCCGCGGCCCCGCCGCGACGTGACGCCCTCGCAAGCCGATGATTTCGAGAAACTTACCCCCGGGGCCGACGCGGCGCCTGGCCGGCAGGGGTTAGCGCTTGAGCGTCTGGCCGCCGCGGTACTAAGGTGAGGGTCACCCATATGAGCATCGCAGTCACCTCCCACATCACTCCCTGCCGCTTCTACGGCGAAGGCGCCTGGCGCGCCTCCTCTGCGGAGGCCGCGAGCGACGTCTTCGACCCGTCCACCGGCGAGATCATCGGCCGCGTGCCGCACCTGACGGCCGCCGAAGTGGACGCGACGGTCCGCGCCGCGCACGAGGCGTTCCGCTCCTGGCGGAACGTCTCGCCGTTTGTGCGGGCCAGATATCTCTTCAAGTATCGCGAGCTGCTCGACCGCCATCGCGACGACATCGCGCGGGGCATCACCCGCGAGCACGGCAAGACGCTGGAGGATGCGCGCGGGTCGGTGCAGCGCGGCATCGAGGTGGTCGAGTTCGCATGCGGCATTCCCACGCTCCTCATGGGAGAGACGCTCGAACAGGTGTCCGGCGGCGTCGACTGCTATTCGGTGCGGCAGCCGCTCGGCGTCTGCGTCGGCATCACGCCGTTCAACTTCCCGGTGATGGTGCCGCTCTGGATGCTGCCGCTCGCGATCGCCTGTGGCAACACGTTCGTGCTGAAGCCGTCCGACAAGGTGCCGCACACGGCGCAGCGGCTGGTGGAGCTGCTCTACGAGGCCGGGCTGCCGCCGTCGGTGGTCAGTCTCGTGCACGGCGGTCCCGCGCAGGTCGAGGCGCTCATCGATCATCCGCTGGTGCGGGCCGTCTCGATCGTCGGCTCGACGGCGGCCGCCTCCTCCGTGTACGCGCGGGCGGCGGCGCGCGGCAAGCGCGTCCAGGCGCTGGGCGGCGCGAAGAATCACATGGTCGCGCTGCCCGACGCCGACGTGGAACGGACGGTGGACTCGATCATCGGCTCGGCCTTCGGCTCGGCGGGGCAGCGGTGCATGGCCGGATCGGTGCTCATCGCGGTGGGCGACGCCGCAGACCGGCTGCTGCCCCGGCTGGTCGCGCGCGCCGGCGCGATGCGCGTCGACGCCGGCACCTGCGAGGGCGTCGAGATGGGGCCGATGATCACCGCCGATCAGCGCCGGCGCGCCGAGTCCTACATCGACATCGGCGTCGGCGAGGGCGCCGTGCTCGCGCTCGACGGGCGCAGGAACGCGCCGCGGTCGGGCGGGTTCTTCCTGGGCGCGACGATCCTCGATCACGTGAAGCCCGGCATGCGGGTCGCGCGCGACGAGATCTTCGGTCCCGTGCTGTCGATCGTGCGGGTCGACACGCTCGACGATGCGCTGGCGCTCATCGCGCAGTCGCCGATGGGCAATGCCGCCGTCATCTTCACGCGCGACGCAGGGTCCATCCGGACCTTCGTCCGCGAAGCCGACGCCGGCATGATCGGCGTCAACGTCGGCGTGCCGGTGCCGGTCGCCGTCTTCCCCTTCTCGGGCTGGAAACAATCGTTCTTCGGGGACCTGCACGCGCACGGCAAGGACGGGGTGCGCTTCTACACCGCCTCGAAGATCGTCACTTCACGGGTGTCACGATGAATCCTCTCACCACGACCCTCACGATGACCGGCGAAGAGATGATCGCGCTCTCGAAACGGCACTCGCTCTACGAGTGGTCGGCGCAGGACGCGGTCGACCCGATTCCCGTCGCGCGCGCCAAGGGCGTCTACTTCTGGTCGCCCGACGGCACGCGGTACCTCGACTTCAACAGCCAGTTGATGTGCGTGAACATCGGGCACGGCGACGACCGCGTGATCCGCGCCGTGCAGGAGCAGGTGGCGCAGCTCGCCTACGCCAACCCCTTCATGGCCACCGAGCCGCGGGCGCGCCTCGGCGCCAGGCTGGCCGGAATCGCCCCGGGCGACATCGACGTCTTCTTCTTCACCAACGGCGGCTCGGAAGCCAACGAGAACGCCGTGCGGATCGCGCGGCTCGTCACGGGCCGCCACAAGATTCTCGCCAGGTACCGTTCCTATCACGGCGGCACGGCGGGCAGTCTCACGCTGACCGGGGAGCCGCGACGCTGGGCGGTCGAACCGGGCATGTCCGGGGTCGTTCACGTCCCGCACCCGTACCATGGCGTCGAGCGCGGGTGGGATTCCACCTCCGACGCGCTGGCGACGCTCGAGGAGATCATTCAGCTCGAGGGTCCCCAGACGATCGCCGCCTTCATCCTGGAGACGGTGACCGGCACCAACGGGATCCTGCCGCCGCCGCCGGGCTACCTCGAGGGGGTGCGCGAGATCTGCACCCGCCACGGCATCCTCCTCATCGCCGACGAGGTCATGTCCGGTTTCGGCCGGACCGGCGCATGGTTCGCGGTGGATCACTGGGGGGTCGTGCCGGATCTCCTCACGATGGCCAAAGGGCTGACCAGCGCCTACGTGCCGCTCGGCGCCGTCGGCATGCGACGCGGCCTGGCCGACCATTTCGGCAAACACGTCTTCCTGGGCGGGCTGACCTACAACAGCCATCCGCTGGGGTGTGCGGCGGCGCTGGCCACGATCGCCGTCTACGAGCAGGACGATCTGATTGGCAATGCCCGTCGAATGGGCGATCTGCTGACCGCCGGCCTCGAGGATCTCGCCCGGCGGCATCCCTCGATCGGCGTCCATCGCAACCTGGGCCTGTTCGGCATCGTCGAACTGGTGCGCAACCGCACGACGCGCGAGCCGATGGCGCCGTTCAACGGCACCTCGCCCGAGATGAAGGCGCTGTCGAAATTCTTCCGGACCTCGGGTCTCTACACCGTGGTCCGCTGGAACACGTTCTTCGCCAACCCGCCGCTCTGCATCACCGAGCCGGAACTGCGGGAGGCGCTCGCGATCATCGACAAAGGTCTCGAGATTACGGACCAGGCCGTCACCTCTTAGCCGGTCGCGTCCCGGCCGGAATAGGCGATAATGTCCGTGCCGCCCCCCGAGGGGGCGGCACGGGCCCCTTGCGCACCGAGGAGAACCGTTCATGACGTCCGCCCATCGCCTGACCATCGCCGGCGCGCTGCTGCTCGCCTTCACGACCGCGGCGGAGGCGCAGAAGCCGCGAGCCCGGGACATCGGCATCCCCTTCGAGGGGAGCCCCGGTCCCAACAACGCCATCACCGACGTCGCCGGCGTCGAGGTCGGGATGACGACGCTCATTTCGGGCGAGGGACCGCTGGTGGTCGGGAAGGGACCGGTGCGGACGGGGGTGACGGCGATCCTGCCGCGAGGCAAGGCGTCGAAAGATCCGGTGTTCGCGTCATGGTTCTCGATCAACGGGAACGGCGAGATGACCGGCACGACCTGGATTGACGAAGGCGGTTTCCTCGAGGGCCCGGTCTTCATCACCAACACGCACAGCGTCGGCACCGTGCGCGACGCCGCCATCAAGTGGGCGGTCCGGCACGGCATGATGCAGCAGTCGTGGGCGCTGCCCGTGGTCGCGGAGACCTACGATGGCGGGCTGAACGACATCAACGGGTTTCACGTGCACGACGAGCACGTCTTCGCCGCGCTCGACGGCGCCGCGCCGGGGCCGGTCGCCGAAGGCAATGTCGGCGGCGGCACGGCGATGAACTGCTACGGCTACAAGTGCGGCACCGGCACGGCTTCGCGCCGGCTCTCCGCGCAGAACG
This sequence comes from Acidobacteriota bacterium, assembly GCA_020850715.1. Lineage (GTDB taxonomy): Bacteria > Acidobacteriota > Vicinamibacteria > Vicinamibacterales > CAVVIG01 > JADZED01. The sequence continues at coordinate 79,209 of JADZED010000059.1, read as the reverse complement.
GCGGCTACACGGTCGGTGTGCTCGTCCAGGCGAATCACGGCGGCAATCTCCGGGTGGCCGGCGTGCCGGTCTATCTGGAAATGAGCAATCAGCCGGCGCCCGGCGCTGCGCCGGCGCCTCCGGGCGCCGAGCACGCGGAGGAGGGGTCGATCATCATCGTGATCGCCACCGACGCGCCCTTGATGCCGCACCAGTTGAAGCGGCTGGCGCACCGCGCCTCGCACGGTCTGGGGCGGACCGGCGCGACCTCCGGCAACGGGTCGGGCGACATCGCCATTGCGTTCTCGACCGCGAACCCGGGCGCCGCCGCGGCACCTGAGACGGCGCCCGTCACCCTGGTGTCGAACCGGCGGATCAGCTCGCTGTTCACCGCCACGGCGGAAGCGGTCGAGGAGGCGATCATCAACGCGTTGATTGCCGGAGAGACGATCACCGGCGCCAACGGCCGGACCAGCCGCGCGATCGATCACGAGAAGCTGCGCGAGGTGCTCCGGAAGCACGACAGGCTCGTGGAAAGCGGACGGTAATCATGCCTTATACATTGACGGTCAACGGCCGATCGGCCACGGTGGACGTGCCCGGCGACATGCCCCTGCTCTGGGTGCTGCGCGACGTGCTGAATCTCAAGGGGACCAAGTTCGGGTGCGGCATCGCCCAGTGCGGCGCGTGCACGGTGCTGGTCGGCGGCCGGCCGGTCCGCTCGTGCCAGACCCAGGTCTCGGCGGTCAAGGCGCCGGTCAGCACGATCGAAGGGCTCCCGGCCGACGGCAGCCACCCGCTGCAGACGGCCTGGAAGGCGCTCGATGTGCCGCAGTGCGGCTACTGTCAGGCCGGGCAGATCATGTCGGCCGTGGCGCTGCTCGAACGAACGCCCAAGCCGGACGATGCGGACATCGACCGCGCGATGGGTGGCAATATCTGTCGCTGCGGCGCCTACCTTCGCATCCGCGAGGCGATCCACGCGGCCGCGGGCACCGTCCATCCCACATCCTCGGCCGACGCGTCGGCGAGCCGCAACCAGTAAGGTGACGCCATGAACGCGACTGTCCTCAATCGTCGCTCCTTTCTCCAGGTTACGGCGCTCGCCGGCGGAGGCTTCATGGCCGCCGCCTATCTCGATCCGGTCGCCAGGGCGTTCGCCCAGGCCGGGGCGTCCGGACCGGCGTATCTGCCGAGTGCGTTCGTCAAGATCACGTCCGACAACCTCGTGACGATCATGGCGAAGAACCCGGAGATCGGCCAGGGCGTGAAGACGTCGCTGCCGATGCTGATTGCCGAGGAACTGGACGTCGCGTGGGACGCGGTGCGCATCGAGCAGGCGGATCTCGACGAAGCCAGCTTCGGCCGGCAGAACGCCGGCGGCAGCACGGCGACGCCGACCAACTACGATCCGCTGCGGCGTGTCGGCGCGGCCGTACGGCAGATACTGGTCACCGCGGCCGCCCAGACGTGGCAGGTGCCGGCGGCCGAATGCCGCGCATCGGCGGGCGCGGTGACGCACCAGTCGAGCGGCCGCTCGCTGACCTATGGACAGCTCGCCGCGACGGCCGCGAAGCTCACGCCGCCCGCGCTGGACGGCGTGCTGCTCAAGCAGGCCGCGGAGTTCCGGATCGTCGGCAGGGCGGCCGGCGGCGTGGACAACGACGCCATCGTCACAGGCCGGCCGACATTCGGGATCGACTTCGCGCTCCCGGGCATGCTGTCGGCGGTGTACGAGAAGTGTCCCGTCTTCGGCGGCAAGGTGGTGAGCGCGAACCTCGACGAGATCAAGGCACTCCCGGGCGTCCGCCACGCCTTCGTCGTCGACGGCACGACCGATCTGCGCGGACTGATGCCGGGGGTGGCGATCGTGGCCGACACCTGGTGGCAGGCGCAGAGCGCGCGGCGCCAGTTGAAGGTCGTGTGGAACGAGGGGGCGACGGCGCGCCAGAGCAGCGCCGACTACGCGCGCCAGGCGGCGGAGTTCGCCGCGAGACCGCCCGCGTTTCCGCTGCGTGTCGACGGCAATGTCGACCAGGCGCTGGCGGCGGCCGGCGTGACGGCGGTGGAAGCGTCGTACGCCTATCCCTTCCTCTCGCACGCGCCGCTCGAGCCGCAGAACTGCACCGCCCACTATCGCGGCGGAAAGATGGAGATCTGGGCGCCGACGCAGACGCCGGCGAATGCGCGCGCGCTCGTCTCCTCCGCGCTCGGCGTGCCGGAGGCCGACATCATCGTCCACCTCCAGCGCGCCGGCGGCGGGTTCGGCCGGCGGCTCACCAACGACTATGTCGGCGAAGCGGCGGCGATTGCGAAGACGATCGGCGTGCCGGTAAAGGTGCTGTGGACGCGCGAGGACGACATGCGCCACGACCACTACCGGCCGGGCGGCTTCCACTTCCTGAAGGCGGGGGTCGATGCCGAAGGACGGCTCGTCGCCTGGCGCAACCACTTCGTGAGCTACGGCGACAACGCGCGCGGCGCGCAGGGCTTCACCAACTCCGGCAACATCAACGGCGTCGAGTTCCCGGCACGCTTCGTGCCGAACTTCGACTTCCAGGCATCGCTCATCGAACTGGGCTTGCCGACCGGGGCCATGCGCGCGCCACGCAGCAACGCGTTCTCATGGGCCTTCCAGTCGTTTCTCGACGAGATCGCGCTGGCAGCAGGGAAGGATCCGCTGCAGTTCAGGCTCGACCTGCTGTCGGGGCCGGCGATTCCGCCGCCCGCACAGGGCGATGACGGGTTCGATCCGGCACGGATGCGGGGTGTGCTCGAGATGGTTCGCGACCGATCGGAGTGGCAGGGACGGAAACAGGAAGCCGGCCGGGGCCTGGGCGTGTCGTTCCAGTACAGCCACCGCGGCTATGTCGCGGTCGTCGCAGATGTCGGCGTCGCAGAGAAGCGGGTCACCGTGAACAAGGCCTGGGTGGTCGCCGACGTCGGGCGTCAGATCGTGAACCCCAGCTCGGCGACCAATCAGCTGCAGGGGGCCGTGATCGAGGGGATGAGCCACCTGATGAACTGGGAGATCACGGTGGAAGCCGGGCATGCCGTGCAGGGGAACTTCAACCAGTACCAGCCGACGCGCATGCCGCAGGCGCCGCAGACCATTGACGTGCACTTCCTGCGAAGCGACAACCCGCCCACCGGCCTCGGCGAGCCAGGCCTGCCGCCGACGGTTGGCGCGCTGAGCAATGCGATCTTCGCGGCGACGGGCGACCGGATTCGCGCGCTGCCGATCGCGAAGAGCGGCTATCGCTGGGCGTAGAGCCGGCGAAGACCTGGGCGCCGGGCGAGGACGACGACCGGCCTTGCTCGACGGCGCCTACGTCCGGTACGTCGTTCCGGCTTTCGCAACATCGAACTCCTTCGACTTCCCTCGCGGGACGCTCAGCGTCTGCCAGCGCCCGCCGGCGTAGTGCTTCGCCAGCAGCACGATCTGCCCGACGTGCGCCGCATAGTGCGTGACCTGCCGGTTGATCGCCTCGAGCACCGTGTGGGCTTCGCCCCGAATGCGCACCGTCCGCCCCAGATCGTCTGGCGCGAGCGCGCCGATTGCCTGGAAGACCAGGCCCCATCCGTGCTCCCAGGCGGCGGTGACGGCCGTCCGGTTCTCGTCCGCGGCGATGAGGAACTCGTTGTCACGCTCGCGATCGGGCTTCTCGCCGTCGGTCGACAGGAAATCGGTCCATCGGGATCGCATGTTGCCGGCCATGTGCTTCATGACGATCGCGATGCTGTTGGCTTCCGCGTCGAGCGTCGCGAAGAACTGCCGGTCGTCCACCTGCTGAATGGCGCGATCGGCCTGCGTCTTCAGCTTGCCCAGCTGCAGGAGCGTATCGTCGAGAACATGCCGTTCGATCATGGGCTCCCCCTGAGAGATTCCTGGCGCTCCCGGTATCCGGGACGGGTCCAATTGTAGCGGGGCCCGGGGCGCGGGAAGCCGCCTTTACCTTTGCCTTCCAGGAGCGTCTAAAGTCCAGGCAAACGGCGCCTCGGCAGCTGGTGTCCCGTCCCAGTGGTTCGCGACACGATTCGCGGGCGGCGCATCCCCGCTGGCGGCGTTGCTCGTCGCTCAGATATGCCCCAATGTCCTCACTCCTCGCGCCTGGTCATCAGGGCGCGGCGCTCCGCGACGTATGCCACGATCCAGTGGGACGGGACACTAGGACGCACAGGATGGCCCACGATCAGCTGATTGAGCACCTCCTCAGGCGGGCCGGGTTCGGCGCCAGCGCCGAGGATCTCGCCGCCTATACGGCCCTGAGCTACGGCGCGGCGGTGGACCGCCTGGTGGATTACGAGAACCAGCCCGATTCGGCCGACGGCAACATCGGGAAGCCAGGGTTCGCCGGCACGACCTCGCAGAACCCGTTCTCGCCGAACACCGTCATCAACGACGCGCGCCAGCGATGGCTGTTCCGCATGCTCCACTCGCCGCGGCCGCTCGAAGAGAAGATGACGCTCTTCTGGCACAACCACTTCGCCACCGGCTACACGAAGGTCGCCGGCGCGGTCGGCGCCGAGAACGGCACGCGGCTGATGGCGGCGAAGGCAGCGGAGGATCCCGGCGGGCAGCGGGGGCAGGTGGAGTTGTTCCGGCAGCGCGCCCTCGGAAGCGTTCGCGACCTGCTCATCGAGGTCGCGAAAGACCCGGCGATGCTCTATTGGCTCGACGGCGCCACCAACACGAAGGCGAGGCCGCAGGAGAATTTCGGCCGCGAGCTGATGGAGCTGTTCACGCGCGGCGTCGGCTACTACACCGAATCCGACGTGTACGCCGCTGCGCGCGTTTTCACCGGATGGAACGTCGCGCAGCCAGGGCGCGGCAGCACGACGGCCGCGATCTCCTTCCAGTACAACGCAGGGCAGCACGAGACCGGCGCGAAGACGTTCAGCTTCCCGATCTACGGCGACGGCGGCCGGACGATTCCGGCGCGGGCCGCGCGCGACGGCATGCAGGACGGGATCGATCTGCTCACCGCGCTCGCCTATCACCCCGAAACCGCACGCCGGCTCGCTGCCCGACTCTACGGCTACTTCGTGAGCGAGACGACAGCGCCCGACCCGGGATTCGTCGACCAGATCGCCGCGGTCTACCTCCAGAGCGGGACCGCGATGAGGCCCGTCGTTCGCTTCATCCTCAATTCGGCGGAATTCCGCGATGCGCGGGTCTACTTCACGAGGTACTCCTGGCCCGCCGAATATGTCGTCCGCGCGATCAAGGAGATCGGCTGGGAGGGGTTCTCGCTCGGGTCGACGCTGACGCCGCTCGACGCCATGGGCCAGCAACTGTTCTCGCCGCCGGACGTGGCCGGGTGGACGCTCGGAGAGGGCTGGTTCTCGACCGGTGCGATGCTGGCACGGATGAATTTCGCGTCGACGCTCGCATCCAGCCAGAAGGTGCACCTGGCCACTGCCGCACGGCCGTCGAGGCAGAGCGCGCAGGCGGTGCTCGACTTCCTGCTCGACCGGCTGACGCCGGCCGACTTCGGCATGCAGGGTTACGATGATCTGCTCGCATATGCCGGGGCCGGCGCCGCGTGGACCGGCGCCGACGTGCAGCTCCAGGCGAAAGCGTCGGGCCTTGCCCATCTGATTGCCGGGTCCCCCGAATACCAGTTCGTGTAGAGGGCCACCATGCCTGTTTCGCGTCGCACCTTCATGAAAGACGGCGTCGCGGCCTTCACAATCGGCGCTGCCGCGCCGGCGTTCCTGTCGGATCTCGCACGCGCGCAGGGCGCGGGCGGGCGGAGCCTGGTCGTGCTGGACCTGCTGGGCGGCAACGACAGCCTCAGCATGCTCATCCCGTACACGGACAGCTACTATTACAGCCGGCGGCCCACGCTCGCCGTGCCCGCGGGCACGGTGCTGCAGCTTGGCAGCGACTCGAGTGGGAAGCCGCTCGGGCTGCATCCCGGGCTTCCAGGATTCAGCGAGATGTTCAATCAGGGCCGTCTGGCGTTCGTGCAGCGCACCGGCTACGCCAACTCGAGCCGATCGCACTTTCAGGGCACCGACATCTGGTCGACCGCGAACCCCTCGAACTGGTCGGGGCCGGGATGGCTCGGACGCTATCTCGATACGCTCGCCGCGCCGCTCGATCCGCTCGCCGCGTGGTGCGCTGCCGGTGAAGCGCCGCATTCGCTGCAGTCGAACAAGAGCGCGGTCGCGACGATTCCCAGCGTCGCAGGCTACGCGTTCAGCAGCCCCAATGCCGGCGCTGAAGCGTCGTACGAACGCGCGGCCGCGGCCGCGATCGCCTCGCACGTGCCGGTCGGACAGCCGCACGTCGGCCTGGTGAGCGCGACGGCGCAGGCGGCGATGGCGACGCTCGATCGAGTGGCATCGGTGGCCACCTACAAGCCGAGCGTCACCTACCCGCCAAGCCGATTCGCCCAGGCGCTGCAGGCGGTGGCCGGCGCGATGGTCAGGCAGATCGGCACGCAGATCTTCTGGGTGCAGACCGGCGGGTACGACACCCACTCGGCGCAGGACACCACGAGCGACACCGGCGCGTACGTGCGGTTGATGAGGACCTTGAACGACGGGCTGCTCGCGTTCTACAACGATCTGCAGGGCCAGGGCCTGCTCAACAACACGCTGATCGTGCAGTTCTCGGAGTTTGGCCGGCGGATCAGCGAGAACGGCAGCCGCGGCACCGACCACGGCGCCGCCAGCGTCATGACCGTCATCGGCGGCGCCGTCCGCGGCGGGCTGTACGGCACCGCCCCCTCGCTCAACGATGCCGACACGTCGAACCCGACGCTGGAGAACAATGGAAGCGACGTCGGGTACGAGACCGATTTCCGGTCGGTCTACGCGCGCGTCATCGACGGCTGGCTCGGCGCCAGCTCGGTCGCCATTCTCGGCGGCGACTTCAGGAAGAGCAGCCTGAGCTTCCTCTAGATCTTCGCCTGCGGCGCGGCGCCGCCGTCCCCTGGACGCGCTGGTCTCCCCCCGGGCAGCCCTATAATCGACCTCCAAGTCATGCACCGTGCGGCCCACGGCGTCGTCGTGTCGGCGCTCTTCGCGCTCGAACTCGCAGAGGCGGTCCTGTCGGCGCAGATGGCACCCTGGGACCCGTCGGCCATTCAGGCCGAAGCCCGGAGACTGCCGCGTCTCTTCAGCCTCCTTGTCAGCCGCGGCGGCCGGGTGATCTTCGAGGGTTACTACCACGGGGCGCGCGCGGACCGTCCCGCGAACGTCAAGTCGGTCTCGAAGAGCGTGATCTCCACGCTCGTCGGCATCGCCATTCAGCAGGCCGCCATTCCAGGCACTGGCACGCCAATCGCCAGGTACTTCCCCGAGCTGGCAGGGGATCCCGATCCGCGCAAGCGGACTATCAGCGTCGAGCATCTGCTGACGATGAGAGCGGGGCTTGCGGGCACGAGCGGACGCGAGTACGGCGCGTGGGTGACGAGCCCCAACTGGGTGCGGTACGTGCTGGCGCAGCCGGCCATCGAACCGCCCGGTACAGAGATGGAGTACAGCACCGGCAACTCGCACCTGCTGTCTGCCATCCTCACGAAAACCACGGGCAGGAGCACATGGGAATACGCCAATCAGGTGCTGGCCGGGCCGCTCGGGTTCCGGCTGTCGCAGTGGACGAAGGATCCGCAGGGGATCTTCTTCGGCGGCAACGAGATGGCGATGACCTCGAGGCAGATGCTGGCGCTGGGAGAGCTGTACCTGAATCACGGGCGCGCCGGCGAAACGCCGGTGGTGCCCGCATCGTGGGTCGAGCAGTCGTGCACCGGGCGTCCCCGGAACCGGAGGCCCGGCGGCACTGGCGCCTCCGGATTCGCGGATCCCATGCGTGACCGCAGGTACGGCTACGGCTGGTGGGTGCACGTCATTGGCGGCTACGACACGTGCTTCGCCTGGGGGTACGGCGGCCAGTACATCTTCGTCATCCCCGCGCTCGACACCGTCATCGTTGCCACATCGTCGCCGGAGGTCGGCGAAGAACGGCGCGGCCACCGGCAGGGTCTGTTCGATATCCTCGAGCGGCTGGTCGTTGCGCCCATTGCACGGGAACGAGGGCTGGAGCACCAGCGGTGAGGAGGGGCCGTCTCATGGTCGCCCTCGCTCCAGCGGGTCCGATTCCGTGATGACGTACTCGCTTTGCACGAGGCCGCTTGGATAGGATCGCGTGGCAACGTGACGCAGGCGGATGTCCTTGTCGACGGCGCCGAACAGGGAGATGCCCTGGCCGATCAGGACCGGCACGCGCGTGATGATCATCCGCCGGATCAGACCCGCCCGCAGGAATCGCTGAATCGTGTTGCCGCCATCGACGTAGACATGGCCGATGCCGCGCGCGGAGAGCTGCGCCACGATGGCTTCGGGTGCGCCGTTCAGGCGCTCGACGACGGCGCCGGATGGAGGCGGCGCGATCGGCCGCGTGCTCAGCACGAAGACCGGCTTGTCGCAGGGCCAGGCACCGAACGACAGCGCCGTTTCGTAGGTGTGCCGGCCCATCACGACCGCGTCGACGCTCGCGATGAGCTCCTCGTAGCCGTGCGGCTCGGGGCTGTCGGGCAGGAAGTCGAATGTGCCGTCGGGCCGTGCGATGAAACCGTCGAGGCTGGTGCCGATGAACACCGAGGTCTTCATGGGATCTCCGCGAGCAGGCGAGGCGTCATAGCAGCTTGATCGTCGTCCATGGTCCCGGCGCGAGGGGGCTTCGAGGAGGGTGTATGCGAAACGCGAGTGTGAGTGCGCTGGTGCTGGGCATCGCGGTATTCGGCGTCGCCGTCGCCGCCAACGAGAAGCCGACGGCTGAATTCCAGAGCCTGATGAAAGCGAACGGCGCGGCGAACGGGGCCATCCGCAAGGCCGTGCCAGCCAGGGACTATGACATCGTTGCCGCCAACGCGATCACCTTGAAGGACAATTACGCGAAGATCGAGGCGTTCTTCGCCGCCAGGAGCGCGAACGATGCGGTCGAGAGCGCCAGGACGGGCGGGAAGGCCGCCGCGGATCTCGAGATCGCCGCCAAGGCGAAAGACGATGCGGCGATGGAGACGGCGAGCAAGGCGCTCGGCGGCACCTGCGCGGGCTGTCACACCGCTCATCGTGACCAGTTGCCGGACAAGACGTACGAGATCAAGTAGGGCAGAGCAAGGAGCGTCCTACTTCACAGCGGCCATTACGTCCGCCTTCGTCAGCGGTCGATCCGGGTTCGGCGGGTGCGCCTGGATCCACGTCGAGTAGTCCAGGTTCAGGCGGTCGAGCGCGTCGACCGACGACCGCAGGGCGCCGAGCTGGACCGGATTCGGGTTGACCGCCATCAGATCTGCCGTCCACACCACCTTGTCCGCCGGCAGATACACCGCGAGCATGCCGTCGGTGTGCTCGTTCGGAACGCGGTGCAGCTCGACGATCCTGCCGTTCGTACCGCGACGGACGTCGCGATCGCCGACGGGTTGAACCACGTCCGTCCGGCGGTTCGAGAGCCTCGACAGCGCATCGCCCGACAGCGCGCGCGGCCCGGAGAGGAGCCGTTCGAGCACCGCCTCGTTGTTGGCGTGCGAGAGAATCGTCGCGCCTTCGGCGACGGCCGCGCCGAGACCGCCCGCGTGGTCGAAGTGCGGATGCGAGTTCACGACGAAACGGATCGGCTTGCCGGGGATCGCCTGCCTGGCAGCCGCGAACACCGCCTGCGCGCGCGCGTCCCCCTGACCGCATTCGACGACGAGGATGTGATCGCCCATGTCGATCGCGAGCGACTGGTAGTTGCCGCCGATCTTGAACGCACCCTCGCCGAGTCGGTCGACGGGCGGCGCACCCGCCGGCGCAGGCGCCGCAGCGGCCGCAGGCGCCGGAGCCGGCGGGGGCGCCAGCAGCTCGGACAGGTTGGCGGGATTCGGCGTGGCCGCCGCGATCGTCGCCTCGAACGTCGTCATTCCCGCCTGCTTCTGCACGATGCGCGCGGGCACCTGCACGCCGCTCATGTTCCGATAGCCGGAATACTCGAATTCGACCAGGAGGTCGCCGGCCACCGGGTGCTCGACACGGGTTTCAACCTTCGTCACCAGGTTCTGCGCGTTGATGTAGCCGGTGACCGTGTACGCCTGCCCGGACGGCGATCTGAATCCCGCGGGCGAGAAGGTGACGACCTGCTGCCCGCCTTCAGCGCGCGGGGCGGCGTTGTTTGCCGCCGCGCTCTTCAGGAACCCCCAGGGCGTCGTCCAGATGTTGAGCGCCTGGGCCCAGCTCGCGGCCTGCGCGCCGCTGACGTTCTGGTTGAACACCCCCGGCGGCTGCGGTGCGACACCGGGCACCGTGGGCGGCTGCGTGGGCCCGGTGGCGCGCGATACGAGTGCGGTCTCCGAGGCCGGCGGCGCGAAGGTGACCGTGCGCGTGTACGTGGTGATCCGGGTGACGTTGACCGTCGTCATCGGATCGCCAATCGCCTTGCTCTGTCCGAACGCGCCGCTGCGGGCTGTGCCCGAGTAGGTGATCGAATCGAGCGTCTCCACGCCCATGGCCTCGGCGGCCGCGGACACGGCATCCGTCTGTGCGGCCGCCTGCAGCGGCACGGCCGCCATGAGTGCGGCGGCGGCAAGTCGTCTCATCATCCCGGCCCTCCTGAAGATGTCCGTGGCCTTCAGACGCTGCCGCGAGGCCTCGGGTTGCATCGATACCGATGGCGCCCAGCGGTCCCGCGCCAAGCCTGCCGCGACGGAAGTGTCTGTCGCGCGGCCACTTCTCACCCCACGTCGGGCCATCGGTCTGCCGGCGATCGCGAAGGCCTGTCGGCCTCTGCGCGTCTGCGGGATCGCCGGCAGGTGTCTGACGCCGGGTACGACCGGCGCTGCCGAAGAGGTTCGATCCCGAGGCGCCGGTGGAGGCGATCGCGACGCTCGCCACGGGCGGCGTCAGGCGCAGGCGCTGACGCACGCGCGCTCGGGCCGCGGTCCTGCGTTCGACTCGGCTCGCAGGCATCTCACCACCGGACGAGGCGAAGGCCTTTGATCCTGGGAAAGCTGCGGCGGTCGCGCGTAGCGACCCGGTAGTCGAGCCAGACCGCCGTGGCGGCGATCATCAGATCTGCGTCGCCGACCGCCGCGCCGCCTGCCGAGAGCTCCGCGTCGATGCGCGCGTGCACCCGTGCGATGTCGAGATCGAACGCGACGACCGGAATGGAAGAGAGAATGTGCTCGACGAAGCGTTCGGCCCGCAGCCGCGCAACGGCGCCCTTCAGCCGGTGCACCCCGTGCAGCAGCTCCGACGCTGAAATCGCCGCCACGGCGATCGGTTCGTCCTCGTCTTCGGCCGACAAGGGGGCCGGATCGATCTGTCCGCGCTGCGCCGCGATGAGGACGCTCGAATCGATCAGCGTGCCCACGGATTGCGCCGGACGCGCGGCCGGTTGTGCCGCGCCGCGGCCCCTTCGAGGGCCGTCAGGTACGCCTCGTCGGCCGGCGGGGCGGTCGCCAGGAGCGCCCGGAAATCGGCCATCGTGAACGGCGCCCGCTCCACGGGGCCGATCCGCGCGACCGGCGTGCCGGCGCGCTCGACGACGTAGGTGATCCGCTCTTCGCGCACGCGGTCGACGAGCCGGCCGAGGTTCTTTGCCGCGGTAGTGGCCGAGACGCGGGTGTCCCGGCGGCGAGGACGTCTGGCGTCGGTGGACATCATCCGTATGTTACGGAGACGACGCGGTCTGCGTCAACAAGAAGAGCTGGGGGCGTGGCGACGGCTGTGGCGGGAGCCGTTCCGGAGGCGGCTACCGCTCCGGTTGGGGCGTTCGATATTCCAGGAGCCAGGCGACCGCCTCTCCCTCGCCGGCAAAGAGCCGCGTTGCGATCGTGAGATCGGCGACACGGAAGTACAGGTTCCCCATCATGCGTCCGAACGGTCCGTCGTCGACGACGAGGCCGAGCGCCGAGAAATGGTCGACGACCCTGGAGCCCGAATACCGGCGGCGGACATCGTCGTCGAGGGGGAGCGCCGCGCGGATGTCGATCAGCAGCGGCCGGCGCTGTCCCGCCGCCACCTCGACGGCAGCCGACAGGTTCCTCGCCGCGTCGTCCAGCGACTGGAGGATGTCCTTCTTGATCCGGGCGATCACGATCCCGAAGTCGGCCAGATGAATCAGCGCGGTGCGCGTCTCGACCATGGCAACTGCGCCGTATTCTTGCACAAACGCCGAGGCGGCACGCGAGCTGGCGCCGGCAGGCGGCGACGCCGCGGCAGGGAGGGGTGCCGGGCGGAATGGGTGTAACGTGAGTTCATGAGCGAAATCTCCTTTGTCGCCGTGCGCACGTTTTCCGATCGCATCGAGGCGGAGCTGGCGCAGTCGGCGCTTCAAGCCGCCGGCATCGAATCGATGCTGCGTGCAGACGACGCGGGAACGCTGGAGCCGCCGCTCGCGATGAGCAACGGCATCACCGTGATGGTGCGGATCGAGGATGCGGTCGCCGCCGGCGAGGTGCTGGCGCTGCCGCCGCGGAGGGCGCGCCGGACGTCCGGCTGAATCGGGCGGTGGCCCGCTATTCGCCGCCGCGCCAGACGGCCTTGACGAGCTCGCGCGTGATCCGTGCGATGTTCGAGATCGGGATCTCCTTCGGGCAGACCGCCTCGCACTCGCCTTCGTTCGAGCAGCTCCCGAAGCCTTCCGCGTCGGCCTGGTGGACCATGGCCGCCACCCGCGACGCGCGCTCGACCTGCCCCTGCGGCAGTCGCGCGAGCTGCGAGATCTTGGCGCCCATGAACAGGTGTGCCGAGGCGTTCTTGCACGCGGCGACGCAGGCGCCGCAGCCGATGCAGGCGGCCGAGTCCATCGCCTGCTCGTAGATCGCCTTGGAGATCGGAATCGCGTTGCCGTCGGGGGCGCCGCCGGCGTTCACCGACACGTACCCGCCCGCCGCGATGATGCGGTCGAAGGCGCTGCGATCCACGATGAGGTCCTTGACGACGGGGAAGGCCCGGGCGCGCCACGGCTCGATCGTGATCGTATCGCCGTCCTTGTAGCGGCGCATGTGGAGCTGGCACACCGTCGTGCCGCGGTCCGGGCCGTGCGGCACGCCGTTCACCACGAGGCTGCACATCCCGCAGATGCCTTCGCGGCAGTCCGAGTCGAAGGCGATGGCGTCCTTGCCCTGGCGGACCAGTCCCTCGTTGACGACGTCGAGCATCTCGAGAAACGACATGTCGGGCGAGATGTCGTCGGCCGCGTAGTCTTCGAGACGTCCGGGTGCGGTCGGACCCGCTTGCCGCCAGATTCTGAGCTTCAGCCGCACCTGGGTCCTCGAATTCTCGAATCCACAAATCCTCGAATCTACTTGTAGCTCCTCTGCGTCGGATGCACCTCGTCGAACACGAGCGGCTCCTTGTGCAGTTCGGGCCGCTGCCCGGGGCCTGTGTATTCCCACGCGGCGACGTACGAGAAGTGCTCGTCGTCGCGCAGCGCCTCGCCGTCGGGCGTCTGGCTTTCCTCGCGGAAGTGGCCGCCGCAGGATTCGCGCCGGTGCTGCGCGTCGAGCGCCAGCAGTTCGGCGAAATCGAGGTAATCGGCGACGCGTCCGGCGTATTCGAGGCTCTGATTGAGGTTGTCGGGTGCGCCCGGCACCGAGACGTCGTGCCAGAACTCCTCGCGCAGCTTCGGGATCTCCGCCAGCGCCCGCGTGAGGCTCTCCGCGGTGCGCGACATGCCGACGTCGTCCCACAGGATCCTGCCGAGCGCACGGTGGAAGTGGCGGATGGTCCTGGTGCCCTTCACGTCCAGCAGGGCGTTGATCTGCCGCTGCGCGGCGTCCGAGGCCTGCTTGAACGCGTCGTGATCGGTCGAGATCTTCGGCAGCGGCGTCGACGCCAGGTAGTCGGCAATCGTGTAGGGGATGACGAAGTAGCCGTCGGCGAGCCCCTGCATCAGCGCGCTGGCGCCGAGGCGGTTCGCGCCGTGGTCGGAGAAGTTCGCCTCGCCGAGCACGTGCAGTCCGGGGATCGTGCTCATCAGGTTGTAGTCCACCCAGAGGCCGCCCATCGTGTAGTGGATGGCCGGGTAGATCCGCATCGGCGTCTCGTACGGGTTCTCGTCGGTGATCTTCTGGTACATCTGGAACAGGTTGCCGTACTTGTCGCGAATCCCTTCGATGCCGATCCGCCTGATCGCGTCCGCGAAGTCCAGATAGACGGCGAGGCCGGTCTCGCCGACGCCGCGCCCGTCGTCGCAGACCTGCTTGGCGTTGCGCGAGGCGACGTCGCGCGGCACCAGGTTGCCGAAGCTCGGGTACTTCCGCTCGAGATAGTAGTCGCGCTCGTCCTCCGGGATCTGCTCGGGCGGCCGCCGGTCGCCTACCTTCCTGGGCACCCACACGCGTCCGTCGTTGCGGAGGCTCTCGCTCATCAGCGTCAGCTTCGACTGGTGCTCGCCGCTGACGGGAATGCAAGTGGGGTGGATCTGGGTGTAGCAGGGATTGGCGAAGTAGGCGCCCCGCTTGTGCGCGCGCCACGCGGCGGTCACGTTCGAGTTCACCGCGTTGGTCGACAGATAGTAGGCGGTGCCGTAGCCGCCGGTGGCGAGGATGACGGCATCGGCGGCGTAGCGCTCGATCTCGCCGGTCTTCAAGTTTCGCACGACGATGCCGCGCGCCCTGCCGTCGACGACGACCAGATCGAGCATCTCGCGGCGCGGGAACAGCGTCACCGTCTCGTGGTGGACCTGGCGCATCAGCGACTGGTAGGCGCCCAGGAGCAGCTGCTGGCCGGTCTGGCCGCGCGCGTAGAAGGTGCGCGAGACCTGCGCGCCGCCGAACGATCGGTTGTCGAGCAGACCGCCGTAGTCGCGCGCGAACGGCACCCCCTGCGCGACGCACTGATCGATGATGTTCACGCTCAGCTGGGCGAGGCGGTAGACGTTCGCCTCCCGCGAGCGGTAGTCGCCCCCCTTGACCGTGTCGTAGAAGAGGCGGTACACGCTGTCGCCGTCGTTCTGGTAGTTCTTCGCGGCGTTGATGCCGCCCTGGGCCGCAATGCTGTGGGCGCGCCGCGGGCTGTCCTGGATGCAGAAACTGAGGACGTTGTAGCCGAGCTCGCCGAGCGAGGAGGCCGCGGAGGCGCCGGCCAGGCCGGTGCCGACGACGATGAGCGTGAACTTCCGCTTGTTGGCGGGGTTCACCAGCTTCATCTCGAACTTGTGGCGGTCCCACTTCCCGGCGATCGGGCCGGCCGGGACGCGCGCGTCCAGTTGCGGCATCACGCGGCTCCCTGCAGGTGCGCCCAGATCGCGATGACGATGAAGGCGCCGGCGATCGCGACCGCGACGATCTTGCCGGCCGGCAGGATGAAGCGCCTCCATGCGGGCGTGTCGGCGCCGAGCGACTGGAAGCCGCTCGCGATGCCGTGCCACAGGTGCGCGCCGATCACGACCATGCTGATCGCGTAGAACGCGACAACGAGCGGGCTGCGGAAGGTCTCGAGCTCCAGCCGATAGAGATCGCGTCCGCCGGCCGGCCACGGGTACTCGGCGCCGTAGCGGAACGCCTTCACGTGTACCAGCAGGAACGCGACGAGCCACAGCCCGGAGACGATCATCGTCGAGGAGGGAAAGCTCTTGCGGCTCGGCCATCCGGCGCGCCGCTTCTCGACGTAGCGGACGGGGCGCGCCCGCTGATTCAAGACGAAGTTCCTGATCGTCCGCAGAATGTGGATCAGGAAGACGAGCAGCAGGCCGATCTCGACGATCGGCAGCAGCGGGTTGCCTTCGAGCGTGTAGGCGTAGCGATTGAAGAAGTCCGGGCCGAGGAAGATCAGCAGGTTGCCGACCACGTGCACGATCAAGTAGAGGACGAGCGCGAGGCCCGTGATGCCGATCAGCAGCTTGGTCGCGACCGAGGATCCCAGCAGGCGCAGTCGTGGAGAAGACACCGTACCCCGGAGTTTACTGTTGCGTCGTTCAAACGCGCAAGTTAGCATCAGGAGTTTCGCGCAACATGAAGATTCACGAGTATCAGGCGAAGGCGATCCTCGGGCGGCACGGCGTGGCGGTGCCGCGCGGCGAGGTGGCATTCAGCGCGTCGGAGGCGGGCGACGTGGCGCGGCGGCTGGGTGGCGTGGTCGTCGTGAAGGCGCAGATCCACGCGGGCGGGCGCGGCAAGGGCGGCGGCGTCAAGCTCGCGCGGACCCCCGCCGAGGCCGAGACGATCGCCGCGCAGATGCTCGGCATGACGCTCGTCACCCACCAGACCGGTCCGGCCGGTCGGATGGTCACGCGCGTGCTGGTCGAAGAAGGCCTGCAGATGGCGCGCGAGCTGTATCTCGGCCTCGTGATCGACCGCGCGGCCGGCAAGCCGGTGATGATGGCGAGCGCCGCCGGCGGCATGGACATCGAGGAGGTCGCCGCCTCCACGCCGGAGCGGATCGTGCGGGCCGCGATCGAGCCGGGCGTCGGGCTGGTGCCGTTCCAGGCGCGCCAGCTCGGTTTTGCGATCGGCCTCGACGGCCCGAGGGTGCCCGCCTTCGGCGGCATCGCGTCGGCGCTCTATGACGCCTTCATGGCCAGCGACGCCACGCTCATCGAGATCAACCCGCTGGTCGTCACCTCGGGGGGAGCGCTGCTCGCGCTCGATGCGAAGATCTCGCTCGACGACAACGCGCTCTACCGCCATCCCGACGCGCGCGAGCTGCGCGATGCCGGCGAGGAGGACCCGCTCGAGATCGAGGCGTCGAAGTTCTCGCTCAACTACATCCATCTCGATGGCAACATCGGCTGCATGGTCAATGGCGCGGGTCTGGCGATGGCGACGATGGACATCATCAAGCTGGCGGGCGGGCAGCCGGCCAACTTCCTCGACGTCGGCGGCGGCGCCAACGCCGAGCAGATCCGCAACGCCTTCCGAATCCTCATGTCGGACGAGAAGGTGAAGGCGGTGCTCATCAACATCTTCGGCGGCATCCTGCGCTGCGACGTGCTCGCGTCGGGGGTGGTGGCCGCCGTCCGGGAGCTCGGGCTCGCCTCGCCGGTCGTCATCCGGATGGAAGGGACCAACGTCGAGGAAGGCAAGCGGATCCTCCGCGAGAGCGGCATGCCGCTCACCACCGCCGACACGATGGACGAGGCAGCGGCGGCGGCCGTGCGGCTCGCCGGCGCATGATGCGGCCTCATCACGAGGGCGCGGCGAACGCGGCGCGCACGAAGGCCCAAGAGCATTCATGGTCTTCGTGGCCTGCGTGACCTCCGTGCCCTGGTGAGGCCCGTACGAGGCTTATGGCGGTACTCATCGACACGCACACGCGCCTGCTGGTGCAGGGGCTCACCGGACGCGAAGGCACCTTCCACGCGAAGAACGCGAAGGCGGCCGGCACCACCGTCGTCGGCGGCGTGACGCCGGGCAAGGGCGGCAGCGCGCACGAGGGGTGGCCGATCTTCGACACCGTGCAGGCGGCGGTGCGCGAGACCGGCGCCAACGCGTCGGTCATCTTCGTGCCGCCGGCGTTCGCGGCCGATGCGATCATGGAGGCGGCCGACGCCGGGCTGGCGCTCGTCGTCTGCATCACCGAGGGCATTCCGACGCTCGACATGCTGCGCGCGCTCACCTTCCTGAAGGCGCGACCGGCGACCCGCCTGGTCGGCCCCAACTGCCCGGGCGTCATCTCGCCCGGCAGGGCGAAGGCCGGCATCATCCCGGCGCACATCTGCCGTGAGGGGCGGGTGGGGGTCGTGTCGCGCAGCGGTACGCTCACCTACGAGGCGATCCACCAGCTGACCCGTCTCGGACTCGGCCAGACCACCTGCATCGGCATCGGCGGCGATCCGCTGATCGGCACCTCGCACGTCGACGCGCTGCGGCTGGTCGCCGACGATGACGAGACCGCGGCGGTCGTGCTCATCGGCGAGATCGGCGGCACGGCGGAAGAGGAGGCGGCCGCCTGGATCAAGGCGAACTTCCGCAAGCCGGTCGTCGGTTTCATTGCCGGCCAGACGGCGCCGCCGGGACGACGGATGGGGCACGCCGGGGCGATCATCGCGGGCGGACAGGGCACCGCTGCCGAGAAGATGGCAGCGCTCGCCGCGGCCGGCGTCCGCGTCGTCAGGAGCCCGGCCGACATGGGGAAAGCGGTGCGCGAGATGCTCTGATATACTGGCGAGGATCTCAGCGCTTCACAGAGGCTGCAGGAACCCCCGCATGTCACCGAGTGAATTGGCCGTACAGGAAGCCCGCTCCACCCCCAATCAGCCGCGCGTCGTCAACGATTTCAGCATTCAGGTCGCCACCGTCAACGGCTCGGGCAGCCAGACCGCCAACCTGGTGCTGCTGCGATCGCTGCTGCTGATGGGGATTCCGGTCTCGGGCAAGAACATGTTCCCGTCGAACATCGCCGGGCTGCCCACGTGGTACACGATCCGCGCGAGCAAGCGCGGGTACATCGGTCGCAAGAAGGAAGTCGACTTCCTCGTGGCGATGAACCCGGAGACGGCGAAGGAAGACGTGCTGACGCTCGACGCGGGCTGCGCCGTCGTGTACGACGAGCCGCTGAAGCTGAACGCGCTGCGCCGCGATCTCACCTGCTACGCAGTGCCGTTCGACAAGCTCGTCGCGCCGGTGTGCCCCGACGCGAAGCTGCGCCGGCTCGTGCGCAACATGATCTACGACGGCGTCCTTGCCCGGCTGCTGGGCATCGAGATGCCGCTGATGGAACAGGCGCTGCAGAAGCAGCTCGGCCGGAAGGCGAAGGCGGTCGCGCTGAACCTCGCCGCGCTCGAGGCCGGCTGGGACTACGCCGAGAAGCACCTCGCCAAGCAGGATCCGTACTTCATCGAGCGGATGAACGAGACCGCCGGCAAGATCCTCATCGACGGGAACGCCGCCGCGGCGATCGGCTGCATGATGGCGGGCGTCACCGTGGTCGCCTGGTACCCGATCACGCCGTCCTCGTCGCTGTGCGAGTCGCTCATCGGCTACATGAAGAAGTACCGCGTCGACAAGACGACCGGGAAGGCGACGTTCGCCATCGTGCAGGCGGAGGACGAGATCGCGTCGCTCGGGATGGTGATTGGCGCCAGCTGGGCGGGCGCCCGCTCGATGACCGCGACGTCGGGCCCCGGCATGTCGCTGATGTCCGAGTTCGCCGGCCTGGCCTACTACGCCGAGACGCCGGCCGTGATCTTCAACGTGCAGCGCGTCGGCCCGTCGACGGGGCTGCCCACGCGCACCGCGCAGGGCGACGTGATCAAGGCCGCGCTGCTGTCGCACGGCGACACGCGCCACATCCTGCTGATTCCCGCCAGCGTGGACGAGTGCTACACGATGGCGATGGACGCCTTCGATCTGGCCGAGCGGTTCCAGACGCCGGTGTTCGTGCTGATGGATCTCGATCTCGGCATGAACACCTGGACTTCGGATCCGTTCGCCTACCCGACCCGGCCGATCGACCGCGGCAAGCGGCTGACGGCCGAGAAGCTGAAGGCGCTCGGGGAATGGGGACGCTACAAGGACGTCGACGGCGACGGCATCCCCTACCGCACGATTCCGGGCGACGGCCTGCCCGCCTATTTCACGCGCGGCTCCGGACACAACGCGAAGGGGCAGTACAGCGAGCGGCCGGACGACTACGTCGACAATGTCGATCGGCTCGCCCGCAAGTTCGAGACCGCCCGGGCGCACGTGCCCGCGCCGATCGTCGAGCGGGCGGCGAAGGCGAAGATCGGCATCATCGCCTACGGGACGTCGCACTACGCGGCCGGAGAAAGCCGCGACCAGCTGCGCGAGGAGGCGGGCGTGGAGACCTCCTACTACCGCCTGCGTGCATACCCGTTCACCGCCGATCTGCCGGCGTTCATCGACGCGCACGAGCGCGTCTATGTCGTCGAGCAGAACCGCGACGCGCAGATGCTGGAACTGATGAAGATGGAGCTCGCACCCGAGCAGGTCGCGAAGCTCCGGAGCGTGCTCCACTACAGCGGCCTGCCGATCGATGCGCGCAGCATCAGCGACGATCTGCTCTCGCAGGAAGGCTTCGAGGTCGCGAAGCCGACGACCGGGCGCATCAGCGCCGGGTCGGCGGGCGGCGAATAGACGGGGTATCAGGGACCGGGACGCAGGGCATCAGGAGTCAGGTTTCGGCATCATGGCGACACCAGCGAAAGTGAATCGGATCGGACTGGAGCCGCAGGTCTACAAGGGCGGCAAGACGACGCTCTGCGCGGGCTGCGGGCACAACGCGATCTCCGAGCGCATCATCGAGGCGTTCTACGAAATGGGGGTCGATCCGCAGCGGGTGGTCAAGCTGTCCGGGATCGGCTGCTCGAGCAAGAGCCCGGCGTACTTCCTGGGCGGATCCCACGGTTTCAACGCCGTGCACGGGCGGATGCCGTCGGTGGGCACCGGGGCCCTGCTGGCCAACAAGCACCTGCTGGCCATCGGCATCAGCGGCGACGGCGACACCGGCGCGATCGGCATCGGCCAGTTCGTCCACCTGATGCGCCGCAATCTGCCGATCATCTACATCATCGAGGACAACGGCTGCTACGGGCTCACCAAGGGGCAGTTCTCGCCGACCGCCGACCTCGGCTCGAAGCTCAAGACGGGGGTCGTCAACGATCTGCCGCCGATCGATACCTGCGCGCTGGCGATCGAGCTGGGGGCGACCTTTGTCGCCCGCTCGTTCTCCGGCGACAAGAAGCAGCTGCTGGCGCTGCTCAAGGCGGCGATTGCGCACCGCGGGACGGTGATGCTCGACGTCATCTCCCCCTGCGTCACCTTCAACGATCACGAGGGGTCGACCAAGAGCTACGCCTACGTGAAGGATCACGACGATCCGCTCGAGGAGGTGAGCTTCATCCCGTTCTTCGAGGACATCAACGTCGACTACCTGCCGGGCAGCGCCCAGGAGGTGGCGATGCACGACGGCTCGAAACTGATGCTCAAGAAGCTCGAAGAGGACTACGACCCCACCGATCGCATCGGGGCCCTTCGGCGGCTGCATGAGGCGGCGCGGCGCGGCGAGTTCGCCACCGGGCTGATCTACATCGAGCCCGACCGCGACGATTTTCTGACGCTGCTCAACGTGGTCGACGAGCCGCTGGCCACGCTGCCGCTCGAGCGCGTACGACCCGGGAAGGAAGCGCTGGAGGAGATCATGGAGGGGCTCAGATAGCTGTCGACGGCCGGGCCCGCTTGCGGGGCGCTGGCCGCCGCCAGCCGGGCTCCTGGCTCCTCCGGCCGCGTGCGGATTGGCGCCACCACCCTCGGCGCGCGGTCGCAGGCGACCACGAACGACCCCGGCTGGCCGGTGCGCGGGTCGCGTCCATGGTGCGCGCCGCGGCTGCCCCGCCGGCCCGCCAGCACCGTTCCCGCGTTCTCCTTCCGCCGCTCCTGCGGCCGGCGGCCGAGGTGGCGCCTGCTATAATCGTCGGCTGCATATGACCGAACGGACGCTCGCCATCATCAAGCCCGATGCCGTGGCGCGGCACCTTGCCGGCGCCATCATTCAGCGCGTCGAAGCCGACGGGTTCGCCATCCGGGCCATGCGCCGCGTGGAGCTCTCGCAGGCGCAGGCCGAAGGGTTCTATGCCGTGCACCGCGAGCGGCCGTTCTTCGCGAGCCTGACCAGGTTCATGGCGTCGGGGCCGGCAATCGTCATGGTCCTGGAGGCGCCCGACGCGATCAGGAAGTGGCGGTCCGCCATGGGCGCCACCGATCCGGCCAGGGCCGACGCGGGGACCATCCGCAAGCAGTTCGCCGAGTCGATCGAGCGGAATGCGACCCATGGATCCGACGCGCCCGACACGGCGGCATTCGAGATCGGATATTTCTTCGCGGGGTGCGAGCTCGTCCCCTAGCGGCGCCGGAGGCGACGATCGCCGGGGGCCGCGCGATCCTCGCGGCGCACGAGACGCAATGGGGAAGATCCTCCTTCTGCTCGGTCTGGGCATCGCCGCGCTCGGGCTGGCGATGATGTTCGGGCTGCCGATCGGACGGCTGCCGGGCGACATCTACGTGCGCCGGGGCAGCTTCGCGTTCTACGTCCCGATCACGTCCTCGATCGTTGTGAGCCTCCTGCTCACGCTGATCCTGGCCCTCTTGCGGCGATAGCCGCCGTGCGGCAGGCGACCCGAACGATGTCCATCAAGCCCGACACCTGGATCACGCGCATGGCGCGCGAGCACGGCATGATCGAGCCGTTCGTCGACGGCCAGGTCCGCAGCGGCGTCATCTCGTACGGTGTGTCGTCCTACGGCTACGACGTGCGGGTGGGCGACGAGTTCAAGGTGTTCACCAACGTCCACAACACGGTAGTCGATCCGAAAGCGTTCGACCCGAGGTCCTTCGTCGACATCCGCGCGGAGGTCTGCATCATCCCGCCGAACTCGTTTGCCCTGGCGAGCACCATCGAGTACTTCCGCATCCCGCGCGACGTGCTCACCGTCTGCCTGGGAAAATCGACCTACGCACGCTGCGGGATCATCGTGAACGTGACGCCGTTCGAGCCGGAATGGGAAGGGCACGTCACCATCGAGATTTCCAACACCACGCCGCTGCCGGCGAAGATCTACGCCAACGAAGGCATTGCGCAGGTCCTGTTCTTCCAGGGCGACGAGCCGTGCGCGGTGTCGTACCGCGACAAGAAGGGGAAGTATCAGGCGCAGCGGGGGGTGACGCTGCCGAGGCTGTAGAGGGGCGGGAGCCAGGGATCAAAGCATTCGTATTGATGATGATCTTGTAATGATTATCAATTTGACTTCTAGTGCTCGCGGGCAGTCTAATCGACGCACGATGTGGCTCACGGCCGTCGCCGGTTCCGGGCCCCAGGCCGGGACCATTGCCCTGTTCGGCCCGGTTGTCGGGCGCCTGGTCGTCGGGCGCCTGAGGGTGAGGCGGCGGTGGCCGCGCGGATGAGGTGAGCGGGGCGCGAAGCACCCGAGGCCATCATCCGCAGCGGATGATGGCCTTTTTTCGTGCTTGAAAGACCGACCTATGAGGATTGCCTATCAGGGGGAGCCGGGCGCGTTCAGCGAGGCGGCCTCGCGCGCGGTGAGCGCCGATGCGCAGCTGGTGGGGTGCCGCAGCTTCGAGGAAGTGTTCGCGGCGGTCGAGCAGGGGCCGGCCGGCTACGGCGTGCTCCCGATCGAGAACTCGATCGGCGGCAGCATCCACCGCAATTACGACCTGCTGGTCGAGCATCATCTGCCGATCGTGGGTGAAGTGGAGCTGCCGATCGTGCACCACCTGCTGGCGCTGCCGGGCGTGGCCATCGGCGGGCTGCGGCGCATCTACTCGCATCCGCAGGGGCTGGCGCAGTGCGAGCGGTTCCTCCGGACGCTGTCGGGGGTGGAGATCATTGCCACCTACGATACGGCCGGGAGCGCGAAGATGGTCGCCGACCAACAGTTGCGCGACGCGGCGGCGATCGCCTCGGCGCGGGCCGGCGAGGTCTTCGGCCTCGAGCCCCTCGCTTCGGGCATCCAGGACTACGAGCACAACGTCACCCGCTTCATCGTGATCGGCCGCCGGCCGTTCGACGCCTCCGTCGCCGACAAGACGTCGATCGTCTTCACGCTGCCCAACGAACCGGGCTCGCTCTTCAAGGCGCTGAGCGCGTTCGCGCTGCGCAGCGTCGACCTCACGAAGCTCGAGTCGCGGCCGATGCCGGGGCGTGCGTGGGAGTACCTGTTCTACGCGGACGTCGCGGCGGCGCGCGACGAGCTGCCGTGCGCGCGCGCGCTCACGCACCTGGCCGAGTTCGCGCCAATGCTGCGCGTGCTCGGCTCGTACGCGAGCTGGAAGCGGCGCGAGGCGCGCCGCGCCGATTCGGTCGAGGCGGCGCGGTGATCGCGGAAGGGGAGTCTCTCGATCGCCTGCTGAGGAACCCATGACATTGACCGGTGCGCAGATACTCTGGGAGGCCCTGGTACGCGAGGGCGTCACCGACGTCTTCGGCTATCCGGGCGGCGCGATTCTGCCCGCCTACGATGCGATGCTCGCCTATCCGATCCGCCACGTCCTGGTTCGCCACGAGCAGGGGGCTGCGCACATGGCCGACGGCTTCGCGCGCGCCAGCGGGAGAGTGGGCGTCGCCATTGCGACCTCCGGACCCGGCGCCACCAACATGGTCACCGGGATCGCGACCGCGATGATGGATTCCTCGCCGATCGTCTGCATCACCGGCCAGGTGGGCAGCCGTCTCATCGGGTCCGACGCGTTCCAGGAGACCGACATCACGGGCATCACCCTGCCGATCACCAAGCACAACTACCTGGTGACCGGCGTGCACGACATTGCGCCGGCGATTCGCGAGGCGTTCGCCATCGCCCGCGCCGGGCGGCCCGGGCCGGTGCTGATCGACATCACCAAGGACGCGCAGCAGGCGAGCGCCGAGGTCGACTGGGACGCCGCCGCGCCGCGCCTGAGCGAGGCGTACGACGATGCGCTGCCGGGCGACGGCGACGCACACGACGCGCTGGCGCTCATCGCGACCGCCGAGCGGCCGCTCATCCTGGCGGGGCACGGCATCGTGCAGGCGGGCGCCGAGCGCCAGGTGCGCGAGCTCGCCGAGCGCGCCGGCATCCCGATCGCGGTGACGCTGCTCGGCATCGGCGGCGTGCCGGCCTCGCATCCGCTCAACATGGGCATGATGGGCATGCACGGCGAAGCCTGGGTGAACCAGGCCATTCAGGAGGCCGACCTGCTGATCGCGCTCGGCATGCGGTTCGACGATCGCGTGACCGGCAACCTGAAGACCTACGCGCAGACGGCGCGCAAGATCCACGTGGACATCGATCGCGCCGAGCTCAACAAGAACGTGCGCGTCGACGTGGCGATCGCCAGGGACCTGCGCGCCGCGCTCGACGAGTGGCTGCCGCTCATCACGCCGCGCGATCGTGCGGGCTGGCTCGCCCGCATCCACGCCCTCAAGGGGGACGCCGCCGTCCGCGACATCCAGAACCTGCCCGATGACGGCCATCTCTATGCCGCGCACGTGATCAACGACCTGTGGCGGCTCACGCATGGCGACGCGATCGTGGTTACCGACGTGGGCCAGCATCAGATGTGGGAGGCGCAGTACTACAAGCACGACACGCCGCGCTCGCTGATCACGTCGGGCGGCCTGGGCACGATGGGCTTCGCCCTGCCGGCCGCCATCGGCGCCAAGATCGCCTGCCCCGACAAGGAGGTCTGGGTCGTGGTCGGCGACGGCGGCTTCCAGATGACGATGTGCGAGCTGGCGACGGCGGTGCAGGAGCAGCTCGACATCAACGTGGCCATCATCAACAACGGCTACCTGGGCATGGTGCGGCAGTGGCAGGAGTTCTTCTACGACAAGCGCTACGCCGCCACGCCGATCAGCGGGCCCGACTTCGCCCGGCTGGCCGGGTCGTTCGGAATCCCGGCGGCCGTGGTGAAGACGCGAGCCGAGGTGGCCGGGGCAGTCGAGGCGGCGCGCCGCCAGAAGCGGACCGCCGTCATCGACTTCCAGGTCGAGCAGGAGGACACGGTGTACCCGATGGTGCCGGCGGGCGCAGATCTCCACAAGATGATCCGGCGGCCCTCGCCGATCGTCGAGACGGCCGCCGATTGATCGCGGAGATTCTCCACGTCGCGTTCGTGACGTCGCGCGTCCGATGAAGAGGGGTGGCTGAAGGGCATCATGCTGCATACATTCGCGGTTTACGTGGACAACAAGCCGGGCGTGCTGAACCGGGTCGCCTCGCTGTTCAGACGCCGGGCCTTCAATATCGAGTCGCTGACGGTCGGCCACACCGAGACCGACGGGGTCTCGCGCATGACCGTCGTCGTCGACACCGACGAGTACGGGGCGCGGCGGCTCGAGGCGCACCTCTACAAGCTGGTGCCGTGCCGGCGGGTCGACAACATCACGCACGCGCCGGCCATCGCCCGCGATCTGGCGCTCATCAAGGTCGCCGCCACCGGCGAGGCGCGCACCCACGTGATGCAGTTGGTCGACGTCTACCGCGCGCGGATCGTCGACGTCAGCCCGGAGTCGATGGTCATCGAGACCACCGGAACCGAGGACAAGATCGACAGCCTGGTGGAGGTGCTCCGGCCCTACGGCGTCGTCGAAATGGTGCGCACGGGACGCGTCGCGATGGCGCGCGGCCTCGTCAACGGCCGGCGGATCGCGCCGCGAACGGGCGCGGGCGCCGCCGCCTCGGAGGTGAACGGCGACATCAGCTCGTGCTCGGTCTGAAAGGGCCGCAGCCAAGTCCTCGAAATCTCAACATCCTCAACTTCAGGGAGTCCCGACATGGCGACGATGATTTACGACGATGGGGCGGATCTGGCGCTCATCCGCAGCCGCAAGGTGGCGGTGATCGGCTATGGATCGCAGGGGCACGCGCACGCGCTGAACCTCAGGGACAGCGGCGTCAGCGTGAAGGTCGGCCTGCCGGCCACGAGCCGCTCGCGCGCCAGGGCGCAGGCCGCCGGCCTGGCCGTCGGCGAGGTGGGCGAGGTCTCGAAGTGGGCCGACGTGGTGATGGTCCTGATTCCCGATACGATCACCGCAAGGGTCTACCGCGAGGAGATCGAGCCGAATCTCGAGAAGGGGAACATGCTGATGTTCGCCCACGGGTTCAACATCCGCTTCGGCACGGTGACGGTGCGCCCGGACATCGATGTCGCGATGGTCGCACCGAAGTCGCCCGGACATCGCGTGCGCGAACTGTATGTGGAAGGGGCCGGGACGCCGGCGCTCTTCGCCGTGCACCAGGATGCCACCGGGCAGGCGCGCGCGCTGACGCTGTCGTACGGCAAGGCCATCGGCGTGACGCGCGCCGGGGTGATCGAGACGAGCTTCGCCGAGGAGACCGAGACCGACCTGTTCGGCGAGCAGGCCGTGCTGTGCGGCGGCGTGAGCGCGCTGGTCAAGGCGGGCTTCGAGACGCTGGTCGAGGCGGGCTACCAGCCGGAGATCGCCTATTTCGAATGCCTGCACGAGCTCAAGCTCATCGTGGATCTGATGTATCAGGGTGGCTTGAACTACATGCGCTATTCGGTGAGCGATACCGCCGAGCATGGTGACTATACGGGCGGGCCGCGGATCGTCACGGCCGAGACCAGGCGCGTGATGAAGCAGATGCTCGAGGACATCCGCAGCGGCCGGTACGCGCAGGCATGGATCGCGGAGAACGAGGCAGGACGGCCGACGTTCAACAAGACGCGGGAGGCCGAGCGGCGCCACCAGATCGAGCAGGTGGGCGCCCGGCTGCGCGATTTGATGCCGTTCCTCAAGCCGGTCAAGACCGAAGACACCGTCGGCGCATCGCGATAACCGGCACCTCGGTCCGACGCCCCTGTGGTAGAGTGCTCCGCCAGATCAGGCCGATGCCACAGTTGCGGATGGCGCTTCCGTCGCCGCCCGTGCGGCGCCTGTCGCCCTCGCTGGCCACGTCGGAACCTGTCGAATTCGGAAGCGGATTCTGGGACGAAGAAACACCCGGCCTGGACCGCTTCCGCTGGATGGCGGCCTCCGCATCCCTCAGGTTTTCGCCGGCCGCACGCGAGCGCTACCTCGAGCTCTGGGCCTTCTCCGAGTTCGAGGATCTCTCGCAGATGCTCACCTGCAGTGCGGGCGGGAGCCACGACGCCTTCCCGCTCGCGGCCGGCTGGGCACCACTGAGCTTCCGCGTGCCGCCGGAGCGCGCCCATGCGGACCTCTCCGTCAACAAGGTCCTGCCTGCCCGCCTTCATCCGTCGGACCGTCGGACGCTGGCGGTCCGGGCGCGCCCGCCGCTGCTGCACGGCGACCCGGCGCGCCACCGGCTCGTGCGCGCGCAGCAGGAGAATCGGGTGCGCAACGCGCGCGAGACGCTCGACGGCCGCGTCGTCCTCGCATCGACGCCGGTCAGTCTCGGCATCGACCTGTACGCCGTCTGCAACGTGAAGCCGCCCTGTGTCTACTGCGAGTGGGACTTCAGCAAGAGGCTGGAGGGGCCCTACGTCGACGTGCCGTTCACGCCGGCGACGCTGCGCGAATGGGGAGCCTTCTTCGAGAACAGCGGCACGCTCGTGAACTGTTCGATCGGCGAACCGTTCATGATGAAGGAGCTCGACGACCTGCTGGACGCGTTCGACGAGGGCGGGAAGGTGCTGGAGATGACCACCAATGGCCAGATTCTCACCGACCGCAACATCCAGAAGCTGCTCGAACGCCGCATCGATCTGTATGTCTCGCTCGACGCCGGCACGCCGGAGACCTATGCAAAGCTGCGCAACGACCGGTTCGGCGCCATTCTCGACAATCTCGGCCGGCTCATCGAAGCGAAAGGCGGTCCGGGCCGGCGGCCGTTCATCCATCTGGTGTTCATGCCGATGCGCGTGAACGTGCACGAGGTCGACGCATTCGTGCGCACGGCCGCCGCTCTGCAGGTCGATCGCGTCGTGCTCCGCCCGCTCAACGATTCGCCCGGCGTGAACCTGGACTGGGAGCGTGCCGGCCACCGGTTCGAGTACGCAAAGGAGTTGCTCCCGTTCGACGAGTTGGTGCGCGTGAGCGGTCGTGTCGCGGAACTCTGCCGGATACACGGCGTCCCGCTGGCCGACCAGATGGACTTCGGCGGGACGATGAGCGAACGGTTCGAACGCCTGTTCGCGGAGGGCCGCCGTTTGGCAGGAGGCGGCGAGGCTGTCGTCTCCGCGCAAACGCCAGACACCGTCGCGACCGCGCCGTCCACCGTGCCTGTCGAAGAGGCCGCATCAGCGACTGCCGCGCCCGACCAGACCGGTGGGGCGTCCGGTCCGGACGAACCGCTGCCGTCCCTGGGCGGCGATCGGAAGCCTGCGTGCACCGAACCGTGGAAGAGCCTCTACATCCTGCGCCGCGGCGTATTTCCCTGCTGCTACGGCGGCGTGCCCCTGGCGCCGATGGATCAGTACCGGGAGACGTGGAACGCGCCCGTCGTTCAGGCCATCCGGTCGGAACTGGCCAGCGGCCGCTTTCACGAGTATTGTCTGAAGTCGCCGGCCTGCCCGATCGTTCAGAAGTCGCTCGAGGCTCGTGCGCTGCCGCTCGGGCAGCGGGTGCGCCTGCGCAGCCGCCGTTGGATCGCACGGACGGATCGGCTCACGGGAGGCGCGGCGTCGGGAACCCTTGCGGCGGTCAGGTGGATGGGTACTCGCGTCTGGCGCGCCGCGACCGATCCGCACTATCTGGCCGATCACCTCCGGCGGCGGATCGGCGGAGCGGCGCGGCCGATCCGTTCCAACCGCGAGGGCCGCCGGCCGGACTCGTAGTCGCCGCGTTCATGGGCCACGCTGCCCGCCCTCGACCGCTCCAGCAGCGGCACGAGCGCTTTCTGACGCCTCTCGTGCGCGCGAGCCTTCTCGGGGCCACCTGCCTCGCCGTTCTTGCGACGCACGTCCACTTCGGGTTTTCGCGAGTGCGCCTGTTCCCGCAGGTGCCGGCGCACGCGGTTGATGTCCGGTCGGTCGTCGTTCCCCTGCCTGACATGGAACGGCTCGCCGGCATCCGGGCCGCCATTGTTCTGCGCGTCCGCGGGGGAGCACAGGCAGCGCCGCTCTCGATCGCGCTCGATGATCACCCGATCGCGCAGGCCGTGGCGCCGGCCGGCCGCCAGGTCCGCGTGGACGCGTCGGCCGGCGTTCTCTCCGGGCCGGGACATCGGCTGACCGTTGCGAGCGATCGCGCGGGCTGGCATCTCGACGGCCTGGAGGTCGCCAACGTTCATGGCTTCTCGACCGGTCTCCTGAATTTCGCCATCGTGCCGCGCGGCGGCATGAAGGGAGCGCCGGTCCCGCCATGGGCAATCGGGCTCGCGGCGTTCGGACTCCTGATGCTGAGTGCGGTGCCGCAGCCGATCTTGACGACTGGACCGGCAACACGGGCGATTCTGGGTGCCGCCGCAGGCATCGGCCTCGTGTTCTTCGGCGCGGTCCTCCTGCTCGGCGTCGCGACGCCGTTCGACATCCGGCTGTCCGCCAGGACCTTCCTGCTGGGCGCGGCGCTGATCCATGTCGATCGACTGGCCGCGGCGCTGGTACGGTCGCGGCCAGTGCTCGCACGCGCGTTCCGCGCCTGCAGACCGTTCATTCCGCACGCGGCTGCCGTCGCGATGGTCGGCTCGGTCGTGTGGGGGACCTATCAGCCCGGCAGGGGCTTCACGGCCCTCGTCAGGTTCGGCGAGCAGTTCGACTCGAGCACCGTGCCGTCCCTGGCGGCGATACCTCACGTGATCGTGCCGGGCGCCGGGTACGATGGCCAGTTCTATGCGCAACTCGCGCTCGATCCCGGCCTGCGTGGGGAGCCCACGCGCACCGCCCTCGATGATGCCGGTTATCGAAGCCGGCGGATCCTGCTGCCGCTTGTCGCGCACGTGCTCGGCCTGGGCCAGCCGCGCCTGATCATCGAGGCCTACGCATTGCTGAACGTGTTCTCCTGGCTGGCGCTGGGCTGGCTGCTGCTGCAGACGCTGCCGGCCGGCGCGATTCGCCCGACCGCGGCCTGGCTGATGTGCATGCTGGGCGAGGGGATCGTGAACTCGATTCGCTGGGCGCTGCTCGACGGGCCGAGCATGGCGCTGCTGGCCCTGGGCATCCTGGCGTTCGAGCGCAACCGCCGGTGGCTCGCCTGCGCCGTGATGGGCGTATCGGGGCTCGCACGGGAAGTCAACCTGCTCGGCGGCGCCGTGCTCCTGCCGGCGGGCGGCGCGCCCCGGCGCGCGCCCGGCCGGACGATCCTTCGCGGGCTCCTGCTCATCGGGCCGTTCGCCGCATGGATGCTCTACCTCCACCTCATCGGCCTGCCGCTCGGCTCCCCGGGGGGCGGCAACTTCCGATTGCCGCTGGAGGGTTACGCGCAGAAGTGGATCGACACGGTGACGACGCTGCATGCGAACGGCTGGGGCTCTGAGGCGCGGTTCAGTCTCTTTGCGTTGATTGCGCTGACGACGCAGGCGGTGACGCTGATCTGGCGACGGGAGTGGCGGCAATCCTGGTGGCGGCTGGGGATCGCCTATGTCGGGCTGATGACGCTGCTGGGGCCGGCCGTCTGGGAAGGCGAGCCCGCAGCGGCCGTCCGCGTGTTGATACCGATGACCTTCGCATTCAACGTGCTGTTGACGAGAGGCGCCTGGTTCTGGCCGCTGCTGATGCTGGGCAATCTCAATGTTCTTCACGTCCTCTATGAGAGCGGGCTGATCGCCATCTAGAGCGTTTTCGAGCCCGATACCGCGGCAGGCCCCGGCCCGTGCGGACCTGAGGCGGGCCTGCGCTCAGGCATTCCCGACAATCTCGCGCTTCGCGGGCTGCCAACCGGTGGCCGCGCTCGACGGCGCAGGGCCGTTCGGCCCCAGGACAGGTACCGGCGGATCTCTGCGGCACGCCCCCCTCGAGAACGGTCAGCCGCGAACCTGAGCAGGCAGAACGCCCGGTTGATCATGTCCGTGCCGGCGCCGCCATACCGTCTGCCCTTGACCGTCATACACCTCACGTAGTAAAACGTGCACGGCTCGGGGACTCTGTCGGGCCCCCGGCCAGCTCCCGTAGATGGACAAACTGACCGAGCGCGAGAATGCGACTCGACACCCGTTAGCTGCAGCGCCCGCCCTGGCCGTTCAGTTCTTCCTGGTGCCTCTGGCCGTCGTCGCGGTCACGGTGCTGGTGTATGTCGGGTTTCGGAGCCTGCTGACCGACGCCAGGACGCCGCAGGACTACCTGCTCGAGATTCAGCGCGGCGGTTCCGAGCGGCGCTGGCCCGCGGCCTATGAGCTTTCGCGGTTGATGGCCGATCCGGCGGTGCGTGCGGACCGGACGCTCGCACCGGCGCTCGTACAGGCGTTCGAAGCGTCGACGGGGGATCCGCAGGTGCGGCGCTACCTTGCGCTCGCGATCGGACGCCTCGATCCGCCGCTGCCGGCCGACGCGATCGCGAGCCTCGCGCGGGCGCTCGAGGAACCGGACAGCGAGACGCGGATCAGCGTGATCTGGGCGCTCGGTTCGTCGGGCGATCCCGCCGTCGTACCGCGGCTGATGCCGCTGTTCAACGCGCAGGGCAACGACCCTGGGATCCGCAAGATGGTGGTCTATGCGCTGGGTGCGCTGCCGGGCGACGCGCAACTCGACACGCTGCGCACGGCGCTGGCCGACGAGGTGCCCGACGTCCGCTGGAATGCTGCCGTCGCGCTCGCGCGGCATGGGAGCCGCGAGGGTGTCCCGGTGATCACGCAGATGCTGGACCGCGGGTACGTGGAGCAGGCCGTCAAGATTGCCGTCCGTCAGGATGAGGATCGCGACCCGATTGCCGACGTCATGATCAGCGGGCTGCGGGCTGCCGCGTCGCTGAAGGATCAGTCGCTTCGTCCCGTCGTGGCCTCGCTGAGTCAGAGCGATCAAAGCCTCAAGGTGCGCGAAGCGGCGCTGCAGGCGCTGAACGCGATGGGATGAGAGGACATGGCTGACGAGGATCCGACTCCCGAGACATCCCGGCCGCTTGCCGCCGCCGAGACGGGCGAGGCGGCGGCGGGCGCGGCGACGCCGGAGCCGGCCGTGGCTGCTGCCGCCGGCGCCGCGCCCGCGGCAGGCGTCTCGCCGGCGGCGCGCCCGGCCGCGGCGGCCGCCGCGCGCACTGCGCCTGTGGGAGCCGGCGCGCACGGTCCCGCTCGCCCCGCTCCTGCGCCTCGTCCTCCCGCCGCACCGATTCCCGATCTCGCCGGCAAGACCACGTCGGTGGCATCGCCCGGCGGCGCCGCCGCGAAAGCGACGGTCGCGGCAACGGCTGCCGCGAAGGCGGCCGGCGGCCGCGCGGCCGATGACACCTCGCCGCTCCTGAATCGCCGTGCCTGGATGGGGCTGGCGTGGGGAGCCTTCTCGGCCGCCTCGGCGGCGGCGCTCGCGGCGACCGGGCGCTTCATGTTCCCCAACGTGCTGAACGAGCCGCCGCAGCAGTTCAAGGCCGGGTTCCCGAGCGAGTACGGCGTCGGCGTCGACGAACGATGGAAGGAACGCTACGGCGTCTGGCTGGTCCGGACGGCGGAAGACATCGACAACCAGGCGAGCGGCTTCTACGCGCTCAGCACGACCTGCACGCATCTCGGCTGCACACCGAACAACCTGTCGGCGGAAGCGAAGTTCAAGTGTCCCTGCCACGGCAGCGGTTTCCGCATCACGGGCGTGAACTTCGAGGGGCCGGCGCCACGGCCGCTCGAGCGCTTCCGGATCGTGCTGGCCGACGACGGGCAGATCCTGGTGGACAAGAGCCGGAAGTTTCAACGCGAGCTCGGTCAGTGGACCGACCCGGAAGCGTTTCTGAAGGCGTAGAGATGGAGCTCAGGGCCTTCGGGCCTGCAGGGAAGCGCGGGATCCAGGGGGCTTGGGATTCGATCGCATCCGACGACGCGAGCGTCTGACAATGGACCTACTCAGGGGATTGAGTGAACTACTCAGGGGATTGAGCCTTGGCTGAGACGAAGACGATCGCGCCCGCGGAGGGGCCCGGCACTCGATTCTGGAACTGGCTGACGGAGACGCAGATCTGGACGTCGGTGTTCCGCCACGGGCGCCCCGACAGCGACCGCAATCGCGTGCTCGTCGTGCTGTCCAACGTCTTCCTGCACCTGCACCCGGTGCGCCTCCGGAAGTCCGGCGTGAGGCTGCGCTACACCTGGTGCATGGGCGGCCTCAGCTTCTTCCTGTTCCTCGTCCTGACGTTCACCGGCCTGCTCCTGATGTTCTACTACCGGCCGACGCTGGAGTACGCCTACACCGACATCGTTGGTCTCCGCGAGCACGTGCCGCTCGGGATCATGCGCGAGATGCACCGCTGGGGCGCGCACGCCATGGTCATCACCGTGTGGCTGCACATGTTCCGCGTCTTCATGACCGGTTCCTACAAGCCGCCGCGCGAGTTCAACTGGTCGGTCGGCGTGGTCATGCTGGTGCTCACGCTGCTCCTGTCGTTCACCGGCTATCTGCTGCCCTGGGATCAGCTCGCGATCTGGGCGATCACGGTCGGCTCCAACATGGCGCGCGCCACCCCGTTCCTCGGGTACGAGGGTCCGGGCGCGCAACTGCTCCGGTTGGGCGACGTGCCGCTGATCCACGCCGCCGACGACGCGCGCTTCGCGCTGCTGGGGGGCACGTTCGTCGGCGAAGGTGCGCTGCTGCGCTTCTACGTGCTGCACTGCGTCGGTCTGCCGCTGGCGATTGCGGTGCTGATGGCGGTGCACTTCTGGCGCGTGCGCAAGGACGGCGGCATCTCGGGACCGCTCTGAGACGGTGAGGGTCCGAACGTGATCTGGGGAATCGGCCGCCGATTGCCGGTTCCTCCTTCCGAACGCCTGATTTCGAGGATGGGCGAATGGTCTTGATCAAGGGCTTCGTCAACACGCTCGCGGACCCGCGGCTGTTCTTCCTGCTCGCGTGCGTCGGGCTCGCCGTGCTGATCTGGAAGCGCGAACAGCTCGCGTCCAGCGCGGTCGGCTACGGCACGCTCGGGTTCCTGGGCATCTTCTTCGTCTTCGGCACCTTCGATCCGAACTTCCGGCTCATCGTCACCAAGCCGGACAACGTGCCGATCGTCGGCCTGATCTTCCTGCTGGCCTTCTTCGTCTGGTACTCGCTGCGCGAGGGGGTGCTCAACGACCGGCGCATCGCCGCGGGGCAGGGGCCGATCGAGAAGGCCGAGTCGGATCGCGTCTGGGTCTGGCCCGACCTGGTCTACATCGAGCTCATCGCCCTGGTCCTCTGCTCGGTCCTGCTGATCGTCTGGTCCATCTTCCTGAAAGCGCCGCTCGAACAGCCGGCCAATCCCGCGAACACGCCGAACCCGTCGAAGGCGCCCTGGTATTTCCTCGGGCTGCAGGAGATGCTCGTGTACTTCGATCCGTGGCTCGCCGGGGTCGTGCTGCCAGGGCTCATCATTGCCGGCCTGATCGCCATTCCCTACATCGATCGCAACCCGAAGGGCAACGGCTACTACACCTTCAACGAGCGCAAGCCCGAGATCGTGCTGTTCCTGTTCGGGTTCGCGGTGCTCTGGTCGTCGCTCATCGTGCTCGGCACGTTCCTGCGGGGGCCCAACTGGAACTTCTTCGGGCCCTTCGAGTACTGGGACATCCACAAGCTGGCGGCGCTGACCAACGTGAACCTGTCGGAGTACTTCTGGATCCGGATGCTGAAGACCGGCTATCCCTCGGCCTGGGCCGTGCGCGAGCTGCCGGGGATCGTTCTCGTGCTGCTCTACGTGTTCGCGCTCCCGGTGCTGCTCGGGAAGAGCGTCTTCAAGGGCTACTACGAGAAGCTGGGGCCGTCGCGCTATTACGTGACGGCATTCCTGTTTCTCGCGATGATGTCGCTGCCCCTCAAGATGCTCGCGCGCTGGATCCTCAACCTGAAGTACGTCGTCGCCATCCCGGAAATCTTCTTCAACATCTGATATGGCTGAAAAGAAGGGTGTCGGGCACGCCTACAACATCGACTTCCTGAACGTCGTCTTTGCGGCGTCCAGCCTGTTTCTCTTCCTGTCGGTCGTCTGGATGGTCTGGGACGACTTCGATCGCGACTGGAAGAACACGCAGCGGCGCTTCAACGAGCTCGAGATGCAGGTGACGCAGGCGCAGCTCGATACGGCGGCAGGCTCGGTCGACAAGGCGAGGCTGGCGCAGCTGCAGGCCGATCTGCAGGCGGCGCAGCAGGGCGTGTCGGCGAATCAGGCGAAGGTGGCCGAGCTCCAGACGAAGCTGAAGGAAGCGGACAACGTCCTGTTCCGCGCCACGCTCGACTTCCAGTCGGTGAAGGCCACCTACGACCAGGATCGCTACGATTTCGAGGCCACGCGCAACGCGGGCGGATCCGGCGTCGAGAAGAAGGAGCAGCGCGCGCTCGGCCTGGAACAGCGGCTCAACGAGCTGACGCTGGCGCAGCAGAAGGCCGAGGCCGACCGCGCGGCGGTCCAGAAGGAGCTGACCCAGTACACCGGGCAGGCGGCCGACATCGCCAAGCAGATTCAGACGATGCACTCGGAGGAGACGCGGCTGCGCAAGCAGATCGACACGATCGCGCCGAGCGCCGTGAAGGACTACTTCCGCAATGCACCGCTCCTCGACTTCATGGCGCCGACGTTGAAGGTGCGGCAGATCATCCTGCCGAACGTCGTCGACGACGTGAATTTCACGCGCGTGCCGAAGATGGACCGCTGCCAGACGTGCCACCTGGCGATCGATCGCAAGGGCTACGAGAAGTACCCGCAGCCGTTCACCACGCACCCCGATCTCGAGATGTACCTGGGCGGCAGCTCGCCGCATCCGATCGACCGCGTCGGCTGCACGGTCTGCCACGAGGGCATGGGGCAGTCGGTGAGCTTCGTCGACGCCGCGCACACGCCGGGGAGCGAGGAGCAGAAGGCGGAGTGGGAAGGGAAGTACCACTGGGAAGAGCCGCACCTGTGGGACTATCCGATGCTGCCCACCGGCATGACGCAGGCCTCCTGCGCGAAGTGCCACAAGGCGCAGGTCTACATCCCGAAGGCGGACGCGCTGAACGTGGCGTACGCCACGTTCGAGCGCGCGGGCTGCTACGCCTGCCACAAGACGAAGGGGTTCGAGGACGTCAGGAAGCCGGGGCCGATCCTCACGAAGATCGAGTCGAAGCTGTCGCCCGCCTGGGTGAAGAACTGGATTCGCAACCCGCGCGCGGTGAAGCCGACGACCTGGATGCCGCGCTTCTGGTACAACTCCAACAACAGCGCGCCCGAAGACGCGGTGCGCAACGAGGCCGAGATCGACGCGATCACCGCCTATCTGTTCGCCAGCGCCGAGGCCTATCAGCCCGCGGAGGCCAGTCCGCCGCGCGGCGACGCGGCGGCCGGCGAAGCGCTCGTCAAGAGCGTCGGCTGCCTCGGCTGCCACGTCGTGGGCGAGGGCGAACGCGACCAGATCGGGCCGCGGCGCACCTTCGGCCAGCCGCTCGAGAACATCGGCAACAAGACGTCCTACGAGTGGATCTACAACTGGGTCCGCGATCCGAAGCACTACAGCCCGGCGACCTACATGCCGAACCTGCGCCTCACCGACCAGCAGGTCGCCGACGTCGCCACCTTCCTCAGCGGGTTGAAGGGTCCCGAGGGAGACGCGGCCAGGGCGACGCCCGACGCAGCGGCGGTCGACGCGGTCCTGCTCGACTACATGAAGGGCGTCATGCCGTTCGCCGACGCCCAGGCGCAGATGGCGGGGATGAACCCCGAGCAGAAGCAGCTCGAGCTCGGCCGGCGCGCGATCGGCCGCTACGGCTGCTTCAGCTGCCATGAGATCAAGGGCTTCGAGAACGCACAGCCGATCGGCACCGACCTCTCCGAGGAGGGCAGCAAGCTGGTCACGCGGCTCGACTTCGCGTTCATCTCGGACATCCCGCACACGTCGAAGATCGCCTGGTTCCGCAGCAAGCTGCACGACCCGCGCATCTTCGACCGGGGACGCGTGCTGCCCCCGCTCGACAAGCTGCGCATGCCGAACTTCGACTTCAGCGACGTCGAGATCGATCGGCTGCTCACGGCGATCATGAGCTTTCAGCGCGAGATCCAGCCGCCGGCGGCCATGCCGGTGCGCTCGGCGCGCCTGGACTACCTCGCGGCCGGCCGGACGCTGGTGCACCGACGCAACTGCGTGGGCTGCCACATCGTCGAGGGCGACGGCGGCGACTTCCTGCAGCTCGTCGAGGATCCGTCGCTGGGGCCGCCGATGCTGACGCCGGAGGGCGCCCGCGTCCAGCCCGACTGGCTGTACGCCTTCCTCCGCGGACCGATCACGATCCGCCCGTGG
Organism: Acidobacteriota bacterium; assembly: GCA_020850715.1. Lineage (GTDB taxonomy): Bacteria > Acidobacteriota > Vicinamibacteria > Vicinamibacterales > CAVVIG01 > JADZED01. The sequence goes on along the minus strand of JADZED010000059.1, from coordinate 41,486 downwards.
CTGAACGTACGCATGCCGACCTTCGGCCTGGACGATCCGGCGCTGAACGGCATCATCGACTACTTCGGCGCGATCTCCAACACGATCGGGCCCTTCCAGACGCACGAGATCGTCCAGACGGCGAGCGTCGAAGGCACGGGCAAGGAGCTCTTCGATCTCCTGCGCTGCCAGCAGTGCCACGTGCTCGGCGAGGTGCCGAAGGATCAACCGACGTCGAACCTCGCGCCGGATCTCCGCATGTCTTCCGAGCGGCTGCAGCCCGACTGGATTCTCGGCTGGTTGAAGAACCCGGCGACGATCCTGCCGGGCACCCGGATGCCCGCGTTCTGGCCCGACTACCCGAAATCGGCGTTCCCGCAGTTCGACGCCGACGCCGAGGCGCAGATCAGGGCGATCCGCGATCATCTGATGACGCTGCGTGGAGGCCCGAACCCGAAGATCGCTGCAGGTGCGACGCGCGCGGCGAACTAGTGTCCCGTCCCAGTGGATCGTGGCATACGTCGCGGAGCGCCGCGCCCCGATGGCCAGGCGCGAGGCGTGAGGATATTGGGGATATCTGAGCGACGAGCCACGCCGCCAGCGGGGATGCGCCGCCCGCAAGTTGTGTCGCGAACCACTGGGACGGGGCACTAGCCTCAGGGCAGTCTCACCAGCCTCGCTTCGCGAATCGCCGGCACGGCCACGATCTCGGCCAGCACCGCCTCCGGGATCGGCCGCGGTTCGTCCACGTTGACGACGCCGACGGCGCGTTCGGCGCCGTCGCGCCCCAGGGCGAAATTCGCGATGTTCACGCCGTGGCGGCCCAGGATCGTCCCAACCTCGCCGATCACTCCAGGCTCGTCGTTGTTGCAGACGACGATCATCGTCCCGGCGAGCGGTGCGTCGACGGCGATGCCGTCGACCAGCACCAGGCGCGGCGCGCTGAGGTTGAACACCGCCCCTTCGACCCAGCGGGTGCCCTCGCTGGTGTCGAGCGTGACCGAGAGCACCCCGGTGTAAGGACGCACGCGCGAACTGCGCGATTCGACGAGGTCGATGCCGCGTTCGGCGGCGACGGTCCGGGCGTTCACGAGGTTGACGCGGCTCGACAGGACGGGGCTGAAGAGGCCGACGAGCACGGCATCGACGAGGACTTCGTTGCGCGCGGCCGAGAGGTCGCCGTAATAGCGGACGCCGAGCTCGCGCGGCCGCGCGTCGGTCGTCTGGGCGACGAAGGCGCCGAGCCGCTCGCCCAGATCGAGGAACGGCCTCAGGCGCGCGAGCTCCTCGACAGGGAGCGAGGGAAAGTTCACGGCGTTGCGGATCACGCCGTGACGGAGATAGCCGTGCAGCGCCGCGGCGGTCTCGGCGCCCACCAGCGCCTGCCCCTCGCGCGTCGACGCGGCGATGTGCGGGGTCGCGATCACCTGCGGGAGCTTCTGGAGCCGCTGGTCGGCGGGCGGCTCCTGGCCGAACACGTCGATGGCCGCCCCCGCGACGTGGCCGGCTTCGATGGCCTCGGCGAGCGCCGCTTCGTCGACGAGGTCGCCGCGGGCGGTGTTGACGATGCGGATGCCCCGCCTGGCGGCGCGCAGGCGTTCGCGGTTCACGAGATGGCGCGTCTTCTCGTTCGATGGCGCGTGCAGCGAGACGTAGTCGGCGCGGGTGAAGAGCTCGTCGAGCGAGACGAGCTCGGCCCCGATCGAGGCGGCGGCCTGTCCGGAGATGAACGGATCGTGCGCGATCAGGCGCATCGAGAAGGCGGCGGCGCGGCCGGCGACCTCCCGGCCGATCCGGCCGAGCCCCACCAGGCCGAGCGTCTTCCCGCGCAGCTCCTCGCCGATCAATTCCCTCTTCTCCCATCGGCCCTCTTTCATGGACGCGTCGGCGGCGGGGAGGCGGCGCGCGAGGGCGAGGATGAGGCCGATGGCGAGCTCGGCGACCGACACGCTGTTTGCGCCAGGCGCGTTCATCACCAGGATGCCGCGCGCGGTGGCGGCGGCGACGTCCACGTTGTCGACGCCGGTGCCGGCGCGGGCAACCGCGCGCAGCGCCGGGGCGGCGCTCAACAGCGCCGCGGTCACCTTCGTCGCGCTGCGGACGATCAGGGCGTCGGCATCGTGGAGGGCGGCGGCCAGCTCCTCGGGCGTCCGGCCGCGCCGCGTGTCGACCTCCCATCCTTCGGCGCGCAGCAACTCGAGCGCGGCGTCTGGCATCCCATCGGCGACGACAATCTTCAACGGATCCTCACCATGAGGCCACCGGCCCCGTCCACGGATCGCCGGGAGCCGGGAAGCCCTACAGGAAACGCCGTGCGGTCCCGGAGCGCGCGCTCCGCGACGCCGTGCGTTCGAGAGAAAGCGGCCGCTACTTGTACATCGTCTGATTCCTGGTCCCCGGCGCGTACTCTCGAGGGTCGACCCAGATGTTCACCACGGCGGACTTGCCGGTCGCCGCAATCGATTCGCGCGCACGCTGGAGCGCCGGCGCGATCATCGCCGGGTCGCGCACCTCCTCCCCGTATCCGCCCAGCATCTCGCCGAACCTGCTGAAGGGGACGTCGCCGAGCAGGTTGCCGACGCTGCCGCGCGCCTCGCCGTACTTGGTGATCTGACCGTAGCGGATCTGGTTCATCGCGGAGTTGTTGCCGATCACCGCGAGGTAGGGGGCGCCGAAGCGATTGGCGGTCTCCATGTCGAACGCGGTCATGCCGAAGGAGCCGTCGCCGTAGTAACAGAGGACCTCCTTCTGCGGATTGACCAGCTTGGCCGCCAGCGCGAAACCGGTTCCGACGCCAAGGCTGCCGAGCGCGCCCGGATCCATCCACTGGCCCGGCCGCCGCGGACGCACCGCCTGCGCCGAGATGGTGACGACGTCGCCGCCGTCGCCGATGTAGATCGTGTCGTCCTGCAGGAACTGGTTCAGCTCGTACGCGACGCGGTACGGATGGATCGGCACGGTGTTCGACCGGAACAGCGGCATCAGCTTCCCGGTGGCGACCTCCTCCGCATCAGCCAGTTCCTTCATCCACGCCCGCCGCGCCTGCCGTTTGCCGTTCTCGAGCCGCCCGCTGGCGGCTTGAAGCACCGCCGCGAGGATCGCACCAGGGTCGCCGACGAGGCCGAGGGTCACGTCGCGGTTCTTGCCGACGGTGCGGTAGTCCTGGTCGATCTGGACCAGGGCGGGCGCGGCAATCCGCTTGCCGTAGCCCATGCGGAAATCGAACGGGGTGCCGACGACGATGATGAGGTCGGCCTTGCCGAACGCGTAACTGCGCGTGCGATCGAAGTGGTGCGGGTCGTCCGGCGGCAGCAGACCGCGGCTCGCGCCGTTGAAGTAGCCGGGCACGTCCAGGCCCCGCAGCAGCGCGATCGCTTCCTCGTGACCGCGGGCCGTCCAGACCTGCTGGCCATAGAGGATGGCCGGCCGTTCGGCGTCGACCAGGAGGTCGGCAAGCCGCTCCACTGCGCGCGGATCGCCGGCCGACTTCACCGAGGCGCGGTAGTGCCCCGCCTTCGGCAGCACCGCGCGGGTGAGGTCGATCTCGCGGTCGAGCACATCGCGCGGAATCTCGAGGTAGACCGGCCCGCAGGCGCCGGCGAAGCACTCGCGCGCCGCCATCGAGATCATGTCGGCAACGCGCTCGGTCGACATGACGGTCGAGGCGAACTTGGTGATCGGACGCATCATGTCGACGTGCGGGAGGTCCTGGAGGCCGCCCATCCTCCACTGCGCGAGCGCGCTTTGACCGCCGATGTGGAGCACGGGGCTCTCCGAACGGAACGCGGTGGCGATGCCGGTAACCGCATTCGTGCAGCCTGGGCCGGCCGTGGTGACGACGCAGCCGAGACGGCCGGTCTGCCGCGCGTAGCCGTCGGCGGCGTGCGCCGCGACCTGCTCGTGCCGGACGTCGACCACCCTGATGCCTTCGTCGACGCAGCCGTCGTAGATATCGATGATGTGGCCGCCGCAGAGCGTGAAGATGGTGTCGACCCCTTCGGCTCTCAGCGCCTTGGCCACCAGGTGGCCGCCGGAGATGACGCCGGCGTCGCGGCTCTTCTGCTGGAGGGTGTCTTCAGCGGTGGTCGACGGTTTCCTGGCGGTGCCAATGGTGGCGGCGTCTGACACAGCATCCTCCAGTGCGACAGGGATTGGGGGCCGAAATCGGCGGGCCGCGCGGCCTGGTTCGAATGGTGAATGGTAACCAAACCCGTGGGGCTGGACAACGCCGGGTTTCGACATCCGAGCCGACGCAGCCGGCCGCGGCTGCTCGCCTTGCCTGCGCACGCCGGGAACGCGCGGCCGCCGTTACCGGCGATCGCGCGCGCCGGTGGCGCCGGCCGCCTACGAATGCGCCGCCTCCGACGCCAGCAACACTCCACCGCCAAAGCTGAGCTGCCGCGGCGTGCTGCCGCCTTTCGACAGCCGCACCGCGCAGTACTTGAACTCGGGAATCTTGCCGAACGGATCGAGAGCCGGATTGGTCAGCATGTTGGCCGCCGCTTCGTAGTAGCAGAAGGCCACGAACACCGATCCGCGCGGCATGCCTTCGTCGGCGCGCGCGTAGAGCGAGATCCGGCCGCGGCGCGATGCGACGGTCAGCGTCTCGCCGGGTTCGACGCCGAGCTGTGCGAGGTCGAGCGGGTGCACCGACGCGATCGGCTCGGGCTCGATGCTGTCGAGGACCGACGCGCGTCGCGTCATCGAGCCGGTGTGCCAGTGCTCGAGCTGCCGGCCCGTGATCAGCACCATCGGGTACTGATCGTCGGGCCGCTCGTTGGCGAAGATCAAATCGGCCGGCACGAACCGGGCGCGGCCGCTCGCCGTCGGGAACCGGTCGATGAAGACGACCGGCTGGCCCGGATCGCCGACCTGTTCGCACGGGTAGGTGACCGACGATTCGCGCTCGAGCCGATCCCAGGTGATGCCGGCGATCGACTTCATGCACTGCCGCATCTCGTCGAACACCTCGCGCGGGTGGGTGTAGCTCCAGCTCGAGCCGAGACGGCGTCCGAGCTCGTTGAGAATCCAGAGATCGGGCCGCGCGTCGCCGGGCGGGTCGAGCGCCTTGCGTCCGAGCTGCACCATCCGATCCGTGTTGGTGACGGTGCCGCTCTTTTCAGGCCAGGCGGTCGCCGGGAGCACCACGTCGGCGAGATAGGCGGTCTCGGTGAGGAAGATGTCCTGCACGACGAGATGATCCAGCGAGGCGAGCGCCTCGCGCGCGTGATCCACGTCGGGGTCGGACATCGCGGGGTTCTCGCCCATCACGTACATGCCGCGAACCTCGTGCCGCTTTGCCGCGTTGATCGTCTCGACCACCGTGAGGCCATTGGCCGGATCCAGCGCCGTGCCCCAGAGCTTCTCGAAACGCTCCCTGGCTTCAGGCTGTTCGACGCGCTGGTAGTCGGGGTAGAACATCGGGATCAGCCCGGAATCGGAGGCGCCCTGCACGTTGTTCTGGCCGCGCAGCGGATGCAGCCCGGAGCCCGGCTTGCCGATCTGGCCGGTGGACAGCGCCAGCGCGATCAGGCAGCGCGCGTTGTCGGTGCCGTGCACGTGCTGCGAGACCCCCATGCCCCACATGATGATCGAGGCCTTCGATGTCGCATACAGCCTGGCGACGTCCCTCAGCGTCTGCGCGTCGATGCCGCAGATCGGCGCCATCGCCTCCGGCGGGTAGGCCTTGACGTTCTCCGCCAGGGCCTCATAGCCCGACGTGCGGTCGCGCACGAAGGCTTCGTTCACGAGGCCTTCGGTCACGATGACGTGGAGCATCGCGTTGAGCATGGCGACGTCGGTGTCCGGATTGAACTGCAGGTAGTAGGCGGCGTGCCGTGCGAGGTCCGAGCGGCGGGGATCGGCGACGATGAGCGTCGCGCCCCGCCGTGCCGCGTTCTTCATCCAGGTGGCGGCCACCGGGTGGTTGACCGTCGGGTTCGACCCGATGACGAAGATCACCTCGGCGTTCGCCACGTCGCGCACCTGGTTGGAGACGGCGCCGGAGTTGATCCCCTCGATCAGCGCGGCCACGCTGGACGCATGGCACAGCCGCGTGCAGTGGTCGACGTTGTTCGAGCCGAACCCCGTGCGCACCAGCTTCTGGAACAGGTACGCCTCTTCGTTCGTGCACTTCGCCGATCCGAAGCCGGCGAGCGCCCGTTTGCCGTGCGTGTCGCGGATGTCGCGCAGCCCGCGCGCCGCGAGCTCGAGCGCCTCGTCCCAGCTCGCCTCCCGGAACACGCTCGACCAGTGCTCGGGATCGACCACGAAGTCCTTGTGCTTGGGGACGCCCGGCTTGCGGACGAGCGGAGCGGTGAGGCGGTGCGGGTGCTGCACGTAATCGAAGCCGTAGCGCCCCTTCACGCACAGACGGCTCGAGTTGGCGGGGCCGTCCTTGCCCTGCACGTACAGGATCCGGTTGTCCTTGATGTGATAGGTGAGCTGGCAGCCGACGCCGCAGTAGGGGCAGACCGAGTCGACCTGCCGATCGGGGGCGATGAGGCCCACCCCGCGCGCCGGCATCAGTGCGCCGGTGGGGCAGGCCTGCACGCATTCGCCGCACCCGACGCAGGTGGAGTTGCCCATCGGATCGTCGAGGTCGAAGACGATCTTCGACGCGCTGCCGCGGAAGGCGTAGCCGATGACGTCGTTCATCTGTTCTTCGCGGCAGGCCCGTACGCACCGCGTGCACTGGATGCAGGCATCGAGGTTGACCGCCATCGCCGGATGCGACAGATCCTGCACCGGCTGGGGCCGCGTGCCGAAGCGCGGCTTGCCGACCTCGAGCTTGCGCGCCCAGGCATCGAGCTCGGAGTTGAGCGTGTAGGGCGTCTCCGGCATGTCGGCCAGCAGCAGCTCCAGCACCATCTTCTGGCTCAGGCGCGCCCGCGCGCTGTCGGTCGTGACGTCCATGCCCGCCGTCGGATGGCGGCAGCAGGAAGGCGCCAGCACCCGTTCGCCCTTGATCTCGACGACGCACGCGCGGCAGTTGCCGTCTTCGCGCATGCCCGGCTTGTAGCAGAGGTGCGGGATCTCGACGCCGTAGCGCTTCGCGGCCTCGATGATGGTCTCGCCCGATCGGGCTTCGACCGGTTCGCCGTTGAGCGTGAACGCGATCGCCATCTATTCGATCTCCTGGGGGAAGTACTTCATCACGGTGAGGGCCGGGTTCGGCGCGGCCTGTCCGAGGCCGCAAATCGAGGCGTCGATCATCGCCTGGGACAGTTCCGCGAGCAGCGCCTGATCCCATCGGGCGCCCTCCATCAGCGCCTTCGCCTTGACCGTGCCGACCCGGCACGGCGTGCACTGGCCGCACGATTCAGTCGAAAAGAACTTCATCAGGTTGCGCGCGCAGTCGGCCGCCCTGTCGCGATCCGACAGGATGACGATGGCGGCCGACCCGATGAAGCAGCCGTACTGGTTGAGCGTGTCGAAGTCGAGCGGGATGTCGCCCATCGAGGCCGGCAGGATGCCGCCCGAGGCGCCGCCGGGAAGATACGCGTAGAACGCGTGGCCGTCGAGCATTCCGCCGCAGTGTTCGTCGACCAGTTCGCGTACCGTGATGCCGGCGGGCGCCAGGTGCACGCCAGGCTTCTTCACCCGCCCGCTGACCGAGAAGGAGCGCAGCCCTTTGCGCCCGTGCCGGCCCTGGCCGGCGAACCAGTCGGCCCCCTTCTCGACGATGTCGCGCACCCAGTGCAACGTTTCCATGTTGTGCTCGAGCGTGGGCCGGCCGAACAGCCCGACCTGCGCCACATACGGCGGGCGCAGGCGCGGCTCGCCGCGCTTGCCTTCGAGCGACTCGATCATCGCCGACTCCTCGCCGCAGATGTAGGCGCCGGCGCCCCGCCGCAGGTGGATCGGCGGCAGCGGGCAGGGGGGATCGGCCTGCAGCGCCGCGATCTCGCGCTCCAGGATCGCGCGGCAGCCGTGATACTCGTCGCGCAGGTAGATATAGATGGCCTCGAGGCCTGCCGCCCAGGAGGCGACGAGGGCGCCCTCGATGAAGCGGTGCGGGTCGCGCTCGAGATAGAAGCGGTCCTTGAAGGTGCCGGGCTCGCCTTCGTCGACGTTGACGGCCAGATAGCGGGGCGCCGGCTCGGCGGCCACGATCTTCCATTTCCGGCCGGCGGGGAAGCCGGCGCCGCCGAGGCCGCGCAGCCCCGAATGCTCCATGATCCCGATGACCTGCCCGGAGGTCCGTTCGCCCCGGGCGCACGCGGCGGCCAGTGCGTAGCCTCCGGCGGCGCGGTATGCCGCGTAGTCGACGTGCCCCGGGCTCACGATGTCGAGATGCGGATGGGCGGCGGGTGCGCTCCCGGCCGCCGGGTGCTCCACGGCCTTCGCCTGCACCAGCCTTGCCACCTTGTCCATCGTCGCGTGCGGAACCGGGTTCTGCCCGACCACCGCGACCGGCGCGGTGTCGCAGCGACCGACGCACGGCGCGTGGAGCACGCGGACGTTCGCGCCGAGCAGCGCCGGCAGCCGTTCGAGCAGCGTCTTCGCCCCGGCGAGTTCGCAGGCGATCGAATCGCACACCCGGACGGTGATCTCGGGCGGCGGCGCCTCGCCCTCTCGTATGACGTCAAAATGATGGTAGAACGTGGCGACTTCGTAGACCTCCGTCATGGCCAGCTTCATTTCGGCCGCGAGCGCGACCAGATGGCGCGCCGCCAGGCAGCCGAAGCGATCCTGAATCTTGTGGAGGTGCTCGATGAGCAGATCGCGGCGCCTCGGAGCGCCGCCGAGCAGCTCCAGGATCTCCTGCCGGGCTTGGGGGTCGACGGTCCGCCCCTTGGGCCTGCTGCGGGCCGCTTTCCGGCCCTGGCGCCTGCGCGGGGCCATATCGGGGACTGACGCGGAAACCGAATCCTTCATTCGCGTATTCTATCCCTACTCAGTCCCATTCCGAACGCTCGGCGCCGGCCGCGCGGGATCGGCGCCGGAGCCCGCGCGCGACCGGATCGCCGGCCCCGCGCGGGCGGTTGCGCGACGCCGGACCAATCCGGCCGGCCGCAGCGCCGGCGGACCGATATGTTTCTGATAACATACCGGCCTCATGCCCGGCGTCTCGAGGGCGACCCCGCGACAACCATCACGGGAGCGCCACCTACTCGGATCGGAACTCCTGGACGCTGCCCGGCAGCTGGCGGCCGCCCCCTGAATCACTTCAACGACGGGGCCGCCGCCTGAGCTCGGACGGCTCCGGCATGCGGGGGAATCTCGAGGCCGGGGGTGACGCCGAACGACCACGACGATGACACGGTCGACTGTACGCGGTAGACGGGCAAAGGGAGCGCCGCTGAACGTGTACGACAATTCGCCAGTCCCTTGAAACAGCCGTTGGCGCTGGCCGTAATGGAACGTGCGAGCATGTCGTTGCCGGCGCGACCGCGGTTCGCCGATGGCACCAAGCTCAAGACGAAGCTGTAGCACAACGCATCCGAGAACGGCCTCGATACCTTTGATGACGGGAGATATGCGACGCTGCCGGCGACCGGCCGGTTTCGCGGTCCCGACGACGATCATGCCTGCGGTGCTGCCATCGAAGTGGACGCTGCCCCGGTGGACGTCGCACACGTTCAAGAGCGCATACGGGGTTTCTCGCTGGCGTCCGCGGAGCGCGCCGATCTGCTGACGTTCCTCCGCGCCGCCGAGCGACGAGGCGCTCCTGGCGGATCGGCGGTTCGCCGACCCGTGGCCGCGCTAATATGATCTGACCAGGCGCATGCGGGTTGAATTCATGGGAATCGCGCGGGAGCGCGCCGGCACTGCCGAGGTGACGTTCCCGGCGGCGACGCTCGGTCAGATGCTCGCGATGCTCTCGACGCGGTTCCCCATGCTCGGCGATATCGTCAACGGTGAACGGCTGCAGCCGGCGTTCGTCGCCAACCTCAACGGCGACCGTTTCGTGAGCGATCCGGCCACGCCGCTCGTGGAGGACGACAGCGTGCTCATTCTCTCGGCCGACGCCGGAGGCTGATGGCCCCCTCTCCGTTCGGATATCACGGCCACTGTCTGCGCGTGGACCTGTCGCGTGGGACGAGCGAGCGCACGCCGCTGCCCGAGCGCGTGCTGCGCCAGTTCCTGGGGGGCAGCGGCCTGGGTGCCTGGCTGCTGCTCGAGGAGGGATGCGCCGGCGCCGATGCCCTCGCTCCGGAAGCGCCCCTCGCCTTCGTCTTCAGCCCGCTGGTCGGCAGCCCCCTCACCACCTCCGCGAAGTTCGCTGTCGTCAGCAAGAGTCCGCTGACCGATCGCATCAACGACTCGCTGGCCAGCAGCGGATTCGCGATTGCCGGGAAGCGTTGCGGCTGCGATGCGATCGTCGTGGCGGGCCGCGCGCCGGAACTGTCGACGCTGATCATCGACGACGGCCGTATCCGGCTCGAGCGCGCCGTCGACCTGCGCGGGGCGACCTGCGGCGAGGCCGAGCGCGCGCTGAAGGCGCGCCTGGGCGCCGATTACCAGGTGGCCTCGATCGGACCGGCTGGCGAGCGTGGCGTCCGCTACGCGACGATCTCGCACGACGGCCGACACGCCGGCCGCGGCGGCAGCGGGGCCGTGCTCGGCGCCAAGAACCTGAAGGCGGTCGCCCTCCGTGGCACCCAGCGTCCCGCGTGGGCCCACCCGCACGAGCTCGCCGAGTACAGCAAGGCGCTGTCGAAGCGATCGTTCGGCCCGGCCACCGCGAAGTATCGTGAGCTCGGCACGGCGTCGAACCTGCTCGCATTCAATCGCCTGGGCGTCCTGCCCACGCGCAACTTCCAGACGGGTACCTTCGAGGGGGCATCCGCCATATCGCCCGAGGAGATCCGGCAGACCCGCAGCCGGACGCGCGCGAGCTGCGTCACCTGCACCATCGGGTGCGAGCACATCTACGCGCTCGGCGACGACGAAGGCGTGCGGATCGAATACGAGAGCCTCTTCGCCCTCGGCTCGCTCTGCGGCGTGGCGGAGGCCGACGTCGTCCTCCGGGCCTCGCGGCTGTGCGACGAGCTGGGAATCGACACGATCAGCGCCGGCGGCACCATCGCATTCGCCATGGAGTGCGCCGAGCGCGGCTGGCTCGACGCGCCGTGGTTGCGCTTCGAATCGGGGCGTGCGATGCTCCGCGCGATCGAGCTCATCGCACGGCGTGAAGGGATCGGCAATCTGCTCGCGGAGGGGAGCCGGCGGGCCGCCGACGCGATCGGCCACGGCAGCCGCGCCATCGCACCGCAGGTCAAGGGGCTCGAGATTCCCGGCTATGAGCCGCGGGCGCTGCAGACGATGGCGCTCGGGTTCGCGGTCGGTGCGCGCGGCGCCGATCACAATCGCAGCGGCGCCTACGAGGTCGACTTTTCCGAGAAGGTCGATCGGCGGCGGGTGACCGTCGACGCCGTCCGCTACGCCATCGAGACCGAGGACAGGGCGGCAATCATGGACTCGCTCATCCTCTGCAAGTTCCTGCGCGGGGTCTTCGGCGACTTCTACGCGGAATCAGCGGAGATGCTGCGGCTGGTCACCGGATGGGATGTCGCCGCCGCCGAGCTCCGCGAGACAGCGCGGCGCATCGTCGGCGCCAAGCGCCGGTTCAACGCGTTCGCCGGGTGGACGCCCGAAGAGGACACGTTGCCCGATCGGTTTCTCGAGACGGCGCTCGAAGGGGATCCGGCGGCGGCCCTCAGCCGCGAACGGCTGGAGACGCTGGTGGCGGAGTACCACCGCCAGCGCGGGTGGTAGCGGGAGCCGCCGGTTGCCGGTCTTCAGTCTCGAATCGTCGGACCTCCAACCTGCCACGTGCCGGCCGGCAGGGCGCCGGCGGGTCGGATATCGCGCGATCGAGAACGGCGACAGACGATGCGGTTGACGGCGGCTCAGAACGGCGCGGATCGGTCCGAGTCCAATGACGAGTGCCTGATGGCGCAACCGGCGGTTGCCGGCTGACGGCGGCTGGACTCCCGACGCGGCCGGTGGCGGTGGCCCGCGGCAGGGGCCTGGGAGTCGGCGAGCCGCTCAGACCGATCAGCGGCGACTCGGAGCGGCGTCCTGCCTGGCGACCGACGAAGGGTGACTACGAGATCCCCGCCACCCTCAGCGCCTCCTGATAATCCTCGGGTGTGTTCACGTTCCTGAGGGTCAGCAGGGCCGGGTCCGCGCCCGTCAACTCTGCCGGCGCAACCCGCCTGGTCGACACCTGTTCGAACAGAAAGGCCGGACGCCGCCGGTCGGCCGCCAGCAGCGCCTCGACGTGCGGCAGCACCCGCCGCCGATAGACCGCCGAGAGCGGGTGCGCGAAGCCATCGATCTCGACGACCGCGATGTCGTGGCCGGCGAGCAGATCGTGCATCCGTATCGCGAAGGCGGGCACGAGCAGGGGCACGTCACAGCTGGTCACGTAGGCCGCGTCGATCGCGGGCGGCAGCGCGTTCAGGCCGGCCCGCAGGCCCTCGAGCGGGCCGCGTCCTTCGTGCGCGTCGCGTGCGACGGCGATCGTCGCAGGGAGCGGCGGCAGTTCCTGCGCGGCGGCCGCCACGACGACAATCGGCGAAGCCACCGTTCCGAGCAGCCGCGTGACGCGCTGCAGCATCGTCTCGTCGCCGAACGCGAGATGCGCCTTCGACGTGCCCATCCGCGTCGAGCGGCCGCCGCACAGGACGATGCCCGCGAGGGTCCGGGGCGCGGCGCTGCGGCTGGCGTCCATCGCGTGACGATACCACGCAGATCAGGGGCGCATGCGCAGACGGGCCAGCGAGTCGCGTGCCTCCCGGCTGCCCAGCAGCGCCTTGAACGCGCCGACGCCGGGGCGCCCCGCGCGTGCGACCGGCACGAAGAAGTCGTAGCGTTCCTCCTGAAGGGGCAGGAAGCCGAGGCCGGCGGCCCGCGCGACCGTGTCGAGCGTGACGCCCCAGTCGGCGCGTCCCTGGCGCACGGCCGCAGCCACCGCGTTGTGATTCCGCGGCTGCACGGCGTAGCCCGGCGGGCGGGCGCCCTCGAGCAGCCGGTCGATCAGCACGCGCGTGCCGCTGCCCTGGTTGCGGTTCACCATCGCGCAGGCCGGGTCGCGCCGCGCGGCTGCGATCGCCGCGCTCGGACCGAGCCCCTCGAATCGCGCATCACCCCGGCGGAACACCACGCCCTGCAGGCGCCCGTATCCGGGGACGAGCTCCAGCGCCGGCGTGAGGAACGGCGAGTTGTAGCTCCCGCTGACCGAATCGAGGAGGTGGACGCCGGCAAGGTCGCACTCGCCGCGCCTCGCCGCCTCGAGACCGCCGGTACTGCCGACGGCGAGGAACTTGGACCGGATGCCGCGCCGCTGCAGCTCGCTCAGCAGATAGTCGAGCCCGACGCAGTGGCTCCCGATGACGACAAGGTCCGCGACCTGCAGGTCGCGGCCGAGCAGCTGCACGTCGAGGATCGTTCCCGCCTCGACGATCTCCTGGTGGCGTGCGATCGTCGCGAAGCCGTCCGCCCGGCTGAACGTGGTCACGCTGCCCGATCCCTGGCCCATCGGATAGGCGGCCAGCGGCCGCCCGTGCGGCGCGTCCTGTCCCTCGACGAGACCGACCAGCAGGTACTCGGTGCGGCCGATCTCGCTGTTGACCTTCACCGCCAGACGCGCCCGAACCTTCGCGGGGGGCTGGTCCGGCCTGCCCGCGAGCGCGCGCAGCACCGGCGCCACGAACTCGTGGAAGGTGAAGATGGCCGAGGTCGGAAAGCCGGGGAGCACGACAACGGCGCGGCCGCCGGTGGCGGCCAGGCAGATCGGTTTGCCCGGCTTCAGCGCGACGCCGTGCGCGACGACTCCCGGATCGCGCAGTTCGGCGACGACCCGATAGCAGACGTCGCCGGCGCCCTTGCTCGTGCCGCCGGAGAGCAGCACCAGGTCCGCGCGCGCCAGCGCGTCGCGCACCATCGGCCGCAGCACCGCGACGTCGTCGGGTGCGATGCCGAGCCGGAGCGGCTCGCCTCCGAGCTCGCGGACGGCGTCGGCGATCGCCTGCGCGTTCGAATCGTAGACCTTCGCGGGCGCCATCGGTGCGCCCGGCGCGATGATCTCGTCGCCGGTGGAGAGGATGGCGACTCGCGGGCGGCGCCAGACCTCCGCCCGCGCCACGCCGATCGCCGCCAGCACGCCCGTGTCGCGGCTCGTCAGCAGTTGTCCCTGGCGCAGCACCGTCTCGCCCGCCGTGATGTCGGTGCCGGCGAACGAGACGCCGCCGCCGGCGGCCACCGCCCGCGCGACAAACAGCCGTCCGCCGCGGACGTCCGCGTGCTCCACCATGACCACCGCGTCCGCGCCGCGCGGCATCATGCCGCCGGTGGCGATGGCCGCGGCGCGTCCGGATCCGACGATCGTCGACGGCACGCATCCGGTGGCAATCGTCTCGCGCTCCAGCGCGACGACTCGCGGCGCCTCTTCCGAGGCGCCGAAGGTGTCGGCGGCGACCACGGCGAAGCCGTCCACGTTGGCGCGGTCGAACGACGGGATGTCGACCGGCGAGACGACGTCGGCCGCCAGCACGCGCCCGAGCGCGTCGTCCAGCGCCACCGTCTCGATGCCGCGCGGCGCGAGGTCGAGCGCGGCACGGAAGCGACGCTCGGCCTGGTCGCGATCGAGGACCTGGAGGAACTGCTCCTGATCAGGCATAGAGCCACACGTCCACGTCGGCGCCGGCGGCGAATCCTTCGCTGTCGGCCGGCACGACGACGAAGCCGTCGGCGCGGGTCGTCGACGAGAGGACCGATGCGCCGGCGATGGCCAGCGGCTCGACCTCGCCGTCGACGAGCCGCACGCGCGCGTAGTCGAGCCGGCCGATCTGGGAGCTGAGCTTCCGCGCCAGCCTCCCGCGCCTGCGAGGGTAGGGCCAGTCGCGCGCCAGCCCGCCGAGCGCGCGGACGGCGCGGCCGGCGAAGAAGTCGTAGGCGCACAGGCACGAGACGGGGTTGCCCGGCAGCAGGAACACCAGGCGCCCCTCGATTCGTCCCAGGCCGGTCGGGCTGCTCGGCCGCATGGCGATCCCGTGCACGGCGAGCTCGCCGTGACGCGCGACGAGCGATGGCGCGAGATCCTCGACGCCCACGCTCGATCCTCCCGACACGATCGCGAGATCGGCCGGCGCGCGCAGCGCGGCGAGCAGCGGCTCGGTCTCGTCGCGCACGATGCCGGGGAAGTCGACGAGGCCGCCGTCGCGTTCCACGAGCGCCGCCAGCATCGGACCATTGGCGTCTGCGATGCACGAGCCGTGAGGGACCGAGCCGGCCGGCAGCAGCTCGTTGCCCGTCACGATCAGACGAACCCGCGGACGCCGGATCGCCGCGACCTCGGAGACGCCGATCGAGCTGAGCACGCCGAGATCCTGCGGCCGGAGGCGGCGTCCGATGGGGAGCACCATCGTGCCGCGCGCGATGTCTTCGCCACGCCGGCCGACGTGCTTGCCGGGGGACACTGCGGCAAGCGCGCGCACCTCGTCCGACGCCAGTTCGGCCGGGAGCACCGCGTCGCACCCGCGGGGAATCGGCGCGCCCGTCATGATGCGGACCGCCTGCCCGCGCGCCAGCGAGCCGTCGAAGGGGCGCCCCGGCAGCGCTTCGCCAACCACGTCGAGCGGCAGGCTGTTGTACGGGGTGGCGCCCTCGGTGCTGTCGGCGACCACCGCGTAGCCGTCCATCGTCGCGCGATCGAAGCCGGGCACATCGACCCCGCTCTGCACGGCGGCGGCGAGCACGCGGCCGGCCGCCGCGGCGAGCCCGACCTGCTCGGCCGGCAGCGGCGCAAGGTGCGCATCGAGCCAGGCCAGCGCCTGGTCCACCGTCTGGCGGCGCGCGAAGCCGCGCATCCGCACGTCGTCGGTCATGAGGACTAGGGTACCTCGGGGGCTCGACATCGGGGTGGGCCCGGAGCCGGAAGCTCGACGCGGCCTCCGGCGCGGCCGCTCAGCGATGCCCGCCGGGCCTCGCCGCGCGGCCGGGACGGAGGCAGCGCTCGAGGGCGGCGAGATCGCGCGCGATCGCCCGATGGGTCGCGCGCTCCATCGTACGGTACCGCCGGATCACTTCGGCGCCGAGCGGCGTGAGCGCGGCGGAGCCGCCGCCGCGGCCGCCGAGCGAGGTCCGGACGAGCGGTTCCCTGAACTGGCGGTTCATGCTGTCCACCAGCAGCCACGCCGAGCGGTAGGACATCTTCATGTCGCGGGCCGCCTCGCTGATCGATCCGCCGTCGCGGATGCACTCGAGGATGCGGACCTTGCCGGGCCCGAGCGGCCGCTGGCCGGCGAGATAGAGGCGGAGCAGCACATGCGCCATGGGGTCAATCATCTGTGGTACATTTCGCGTTTGCAATCGCCGCGCGATTCTTCCGGCCCAGGCCAGACGGGGGGACTCATGGCACAGTGGCTTCGGTACGAATGGAACGGACGGGCCGGCTTCGGTACCCTGAGCGACGGGACGATTGCGGTTCATGCCGGCGACATGTTCGCGAACCCCGGGCCGACCGGTGAGACCGTGCCGCTGGCGGACGTCACGGTGCTGACACCCTGCACGCCGAGCAAGTTCCTGGCGCTCTGGAACAACTTCAGGTCGGTTGCCAGGAAGAACGATTTCATCGCGCCCGAGGATCCGCTGTACTTCGTGAAGACGCCGAACGCCTATCATCCCCACCTCGCGCCGATCGTGCGGCCGGCCTCCTACGCCGGCCGGATCCTGTACGAGGGCGAGCTCGGGGTCGTCATCGGGAAGAAGTGCTCGATGATCGCCGAAGCCGAGGCCGGCGACTACATCTTCGGCTACACCTGCGTGAACGACGTGACGGCGCTCGACCTGCTCCGCAAGAACCCCTCGTTCGAACAGTGGGTGCGAGCCAAGAGCTTCGACACGTTCGCCGCGTTCGGTCCGGTCATCAGCACCGGCGTCGATCCCGGCAGCCTCGTGATTCGCACCATCCTGAACGGCAGGGAGGTGCAGAACTATCCGGTCTCGGACATGTTCTTCCCGCCCCACAGGCTGGTGGCCGCGATCTCGCGCGACATGACGCTCCTGCCGGGCGACGTGATCTCGTGCGGCACCTCGTTCGGCGCCGGCGCCATGACGCTCGCCCGCAACGTCGTCGACGTCGTGATCGACGGCGTCGGGACGCTGAGCAATCCCTTCGACCAGGTGCTGCCGAGCCCGTTTCTGCTCGAGGAACCGGTCGCCCCGATGAGAGTGTGCGTGGTCGGCGCCGGCGCGATCGGCGGCCTGGTGGCCGCCAAGCTCGCCCTCGGCGGCAACGAGGTGACCGTCGTCGACACGGGCGCGCACCTGGAAGCCATCCAGCGCAGCGGCCTGACGCTCGAATGGCACGACGGCACGGTGCAGACCGCGAAAGTTCGCGGCGTCGCGAAGGCGTCGGAGGCCGGCACACAGGATCTCGTCGTCCTCGCCGTCAAGGCGCACCACCTGGACAAGGTCGCGGCCGACATCGATTCGCTGCTCGGTCCAGACACGATGGTGCTGACGGTGCAGAACGGACTGCCGTGGTGGTATTTCCAGAAGCTCGGCGGCAAGTACGACGGCCGCACGCTGGAGCGGCTGGACCCGACCGGCGTGCTGTCGAAGACGATCGACGCCGGACGGATCATCGGCTGCGTCGTGTACCCGGCGGCGGAGGTGAGGGCGCCCGGCGTCATCCATCACGTCGAGGGGGACCGGTTCCCGATCGGCGAGTTGGACGGCGCGGTGACCGAGCGCGTCAAGAGGGTGCACGACATGTTCGTGAAGTCGGGCCTGAAGTCGCGCGTGCTGCCCGACATCCGCTCGGAGATCTGGCTCAAGGCATGGGGTAATCTGTCGTTCAACCCGATTAGCGCGCTGACGCACGCAACGCTGGTCGACATCTGCCAGTTCCCGGAGACGCGGCACCTGGCGGCGCAGATGATGGAGGAGGCGCAGACCATTGCCGGCAAGCTCGGCGTGACGTTCCGCGTCACCATCGACAAGCGCATCGCGGGCGCCGAGGCGGTCGGCGCCCACAAGACCTCGATGCTGCAGGACGTCGAGGCCGGCCGGTCGCTCGAGACCGAGGCGCTCGTGGGGTCGGTGCTCGAGATGGCGCGCGCCACCGAGACGCCGGCGCCGGCGATCGAGGCGATCTACGCCTGCGTCAAGCTGCTCAACACGGTGATGGCCAAGGAGGGTGCGGGCGTGCGCGTTGCGAAGGCTCCGGAACCCGCGCAGGTGTGACGAGCCACACGCAGCCTGCGCGCGGCACGCGCGACTTCCTGCCGGCCGATGTCCGCCGGCGCGCCTACGTGATCGACGTCGTGCGGGGCGTCTATGAGCGGTACGGCTTCGAGCCGCTCGAGACCCCCGCGTTCGAGCACATCGAGACGCTGCTCGGCAAGTACGGCGACGAAGGCAACCGGCTCATCTTCAAGATCCTCGAACGCGGAGAGGGCGGGGCGTCGGGCCGCGCCGATCTCGCGCTGCGCTACGATCTGACGGTGCCGCTGGCCCGCGTGGTCGCGCAGTACCAGCACGACCTGCCTCGTGTCTTCAAGCGGTATCAGATCCAGCCGGTCTGGCGCGCCGACCGGCCGGCGCGCGGACGCTTCCGCGAATTCTACCAGTGCGACGTCGACGCGGTCGGGTCGACCTCGCCGGTGGTCGAGGCCGACATCCTCGGCGCGGTGACCGATGTCCTCGTCGCGTTGGGCTTCGACGACTTCGTCATCAGGCTGAACCACCGCCGCGTGCTGGCGGCGCTGCTGGCCGTCTCCGGCGTCGAGCCCGGCTCGCAGGCCGGCGCCCTCGTCGCCATCGACAAGCTCGACAAGATCGGACCCGACGGGGTGGCCGCGGAGCTGGCGGCGCGCGGCATCGGAGCCGCGTCCGCGGCACGCCTGATGGAGGCGTTTGCCGCGCCCGGCGATCGCCTCGCGTGGCTGGAGGGCGCGCTGGAGACGAGCCCGGACGGCGCGGCGGCGCTCGGCGAGCTCCGCCGGATCGTCCACCTGTGTCAGGCCAATGCCGCGGGGGCGCACGTGCGCGTGGATGCGAGCCTTGCCCGCGGCCTGTCATACTACACCGGCGCGATCATGGAGGTTGCAGTCGAGGGGATCGGCAGCCTGGGGGGCGGCGGGCGGTACGACGGCCTGGTCGGCATGTTTCTCGGCCGCGACGTGCCGGCCTGCGGCTTCTCGCTCGGCCTCGAGCGCATCATCGTCGTCATGGCCGAGCGGGGGATGTTCCCGCCGCGGATTGCCGCCGGTGCCGTCGATGCGGTCGTCACCTTCATGGACGAGGAGTCGCAGGCCGACGCGTTGCAGATGGCCTCGGCACTGCGGGCGATGGCGCACGCGGTGGACCTGTACCCGGACGCGGGCCGCAAGATCGAGAAGCCGCTCAAGTACGCGGCGGCGCGCGGGGCGCGCGCGCTGATCATCTTCGGCGAGCAGGAGCGCGCGCGCGGCGCCGCGACCGTCCGCAACCTCGAGACCCGCGAGCAGCACTCGGTGCCGCGCGCGGCGGCGGCGGCGGCGGTGGCACGCCTCCTCGCCGCATCGCCGCGTTGAAGCGTGCAGAGCACCGTGGCACCCGGCACCCTGGCACTCTCGCACCCTGGCACTCTCGCACCCTGGCACCCTGGCCCCTCTCCGTCCTGACTTATGCCTGACCAACTCGGCGATCTCGCACGAACTCATACCTGCGGCGCCCTCCGCGCGAGCGACGTCGGCGCCGACGTCGTGCTCCTCGGCTGGGTACACCGCGTCCGCGACCTCGGCGGCGTCACCTTCCTCGACATCCGCGACCGCGGCGGCATCACGCAGCTCGTCGTCCGCGAGAACGACGCGCTGATGGGGGTCGCCAAGCGGCTGCGATCCGAGTTCGTCGTCGCCGCGCGCGGCATCGTGCAGCGCCGCTCCGAGGAGACGGTCAACTCGAAGCTCGAGACGGGCGAGGTCGAGGTGCTGGTCCGCGAGCTGCGGCTGCTGAACGAGGCGAAGACGCCGCCCTTCCAGCTCGCCGAGGACGCGTCGGTCTCCGAGGACGTGCGGCTCCGCTACCGCTACCTCGACCTGCGCCGGCCGCGGCTGCAGCACAACATCGGCCTCCGCCACCGGACGACGATGGAGATCCGGAAGTATTTCGACGCCAGCGGATTCTGGGAGATCGAGACGCCGATCCTCACCAAGTCGACGCCGGAGGGGGCGCGGGACTATCTCGTGCCGAGCCGCGTGCACCCGGGCGAGTTCTATGCGCTGCCGCAGTCGCCGCAGCTCTTCAAGCAGATTCTGATGATCGGCGGCGCCGACCGCTATTTTCAGATCGCGAAGTGCTTCCGCGACGAGGACCTGCGCGCCGATCGCCAGCCGGAGTTCACGCAGGTCGACGTGGAAGTCTCGTTCGCGCGCGCGGAGACCATCTTCCAGCTCATCGAGCCGCTCATGCAGCGCGTCTTCAAGCTGATCGGCCGCGAGGTCGCGCTGCCGATGCGGCGCCTGGCGTACGCGGAGGCGCTCTCGCGCTACGGCTCCGACAAGCCCGACCTGCGCTGCGGCCTCGAGATCCAGGACTTCTCGGAGGTCTTCCGCGAGTCCGAGTTCCGCGTCTTCAGGCAGATCGTCGCGGAAGGCGGCGCGGTGCGCGGCATCGTGCTGCCGAAGGGCAACGCCTATTCGCGCGGTCAGCTCGACGCGCTCGTCGATCAGGCCAGGCAGATGGGATTCGCCGGCCTCGTCTGGGCGCGCCCCGGCGAGCCGCCGTCCAGTTCGGTCAAGGCAATCGGCGAGGCCTCGCTGCGCGCCGCCTTCGCGCGCGGGAGCGCCTCGCGCGACGACCTGCTGCTGCTGGCGGCCGGCGGCGCCGAGGGGGTGTCGAAGCTGCTCGGCCAGCTGCGCCTGCACCTGGCGAAGAAGGACGGGCTGCTCGATCCCGATCGGTTCGAGTTCCTCTGGGTCACCGATTTTCCGCTGCTCGAATATCACGCGGAAGACGGGCGGTGGTACTCCATGCACCACCCGTTCACCTCGCCGCATCCCGACGACTGGGACAAGCTCGAGACCGATCCGGGCGCTGTGCGCGCCGTGGCCTACGATCTCGTGCTGAACGGCAGCGAGGTCGGAGGCGGCAGCATCCGCATCCACGACGCCGCGCTGCAGGCGCGGGTCTTCCGCCGGCTCGGCATCAGCGAGGAGGAGGCGAAGGCGCGCTTCGGGTTCTTCCTCGAGGCGCTCGAGTACGGCACGCCGCCCCACGGCGGCATTGCGCTCGGGCTCGATCGGATGGTTGCCATATTGGCCGGCGAATCGTCCATCCGCGAGGTCATGGCGTTCCCCAAGACCGCCAATGCGATCGACTTGATGGCGGGGGCGCCCTCGGGGGTCGATCCGAGGCAGTTGCGCGAGCTGCATTTGAAGACCCAGAATTGATGGGG
Organism: Acidobacteriota bacterium; assembly: GCA_020850715.1. Taxonomy (GTDB): domain Bacteria; phylum Acidobacteriota; class Vicinamibacteria; order Vicinamibacterales; family CAVVIG01; genus JADZED01. The sequence goes on along the minus strand of JADZED010000059.1, from coordinate 20,113 downwards.
ATGAAGCGCATTGCGGTCCCCGAAGAGGGGATTGAGACGCTGTTCGGCTCCTACGACGAGAACCTCAAGCACCTCGAAGCGCTCTTCAATGTCCGCATCCGCACTCAGGGACACGACCTGCTGGTCGAAGGCGGCACGGCCGGCCTCGCCAAGGTCGACCGCCTCGTCGGCCAGCTCGCCTCGCTCCTGCGCGACGGCTACGCGCTCTCGACCGCCGACGTGAAGACGGCCTCCGACCTGATCGCCCAGGACGACGGCATCGATCTGCGCGACCACTTCCTCAAGGGCAGCCTGACGACGGCGGGGCGCCGCCGCGTCGCTCCGAAGACCGCCAATCAGCGGCGCTATCTCGACGCGATCGAACAGCACGACATCGTGTTCGGCATCGGACCCGCCGGCACCGGCAAGACCTATCTGGCGATGGCGCAGGCGGTGTCGTTTCTCGTCGCGAAGCGCGTGAGCCGGATCATCCTGGCGCGTCCGGCGGTCGAGGCCGGCGAGAAGCTCGGCTTCCTGCCGGGCGACCTGCAGGAGAAGGTGAATCCGTATCTCCGGCCGCTCTACGATGCGCTGTACGACATGCTGGACGTCGACCGCGTCGCCCGCTATCTGGAGCGGGGCACGATCGAGATCGCGCCGATCGCCTTCATGCGCGGGCGCACGCTGAACGACTCGTTCGTGATCCTCGACGAAGCCCAGAACACGACCACCGAGCAGATGAAGATGTTCCTCACGCGCCTCGGGTTCGGCGCCAAGGCCGTGATCACGGGCGACATCACGCAGATCGATCTGCCGCCCGGCCGCACCTCGGGCCTGGTCGAGGCGATGAAGGTCGTCGGCCGCATCGAGGGGATCGCGTTCGTCCACTTCGACGAACGCGACGTCGTGCGGCACAAGCTCGTGCAGCAGATCGTCAAGGCCTACGAGGCCTTCTCGGGCGCCAACGGCAAGGGGCCGGGGTGAGCGGCGCGGCAGCGCTGCGGGTCGTCGTGGTGGACGAGCGCGGCCGGCCGATCGCGCCGCGGCTGGCGCGTTGGCTCGCCGGCGTGGCGCCGGCCCGCGCCCGCGGCGCCGTGGCCGTCGCGATCGTGAGCGACGCCCGCGTGCGCGCCCTGAATCGGCGGTACCGCAGGAAGGACGCCGCAACCGACGTGCTCTCGTTTCCCTCGGAAGTCGGGGAGGGCGGGAAGGGTGTCCCGCCTTTCCTCGGCGACATCGTCATCGCGCGCGGCGTCGCCCGGCGCCAGGCCCGCGCAGCCGGACATGCCGAGGCCACCGAACTGCGCGTGCTCGCCCTGCACGGCCTGCTGCACCTGCTCGGCTACGATCACGCGCGCGACGAGGGGCGGATGCGACGGGTCGAGGCGCGGCTGCGGCGGAAGGGCGGCCTGCGCGAAGGGCTGATCGAGCGCGCCGCGCCATGATCCCGCTCATTGTCTTCCTGCTGGCGTGCGCGGCCGTGTACCTCGGGACCATCGAGGCCGCCTTCAGCGCGCTCATGCGGCTGCCGCTGCGCATCGTCGCAGAGCGCAGCGACCGGCCGCAGACCCTCAGCGACTATCTCGACGACCCGCTGCTGCTCTTCGTGCCGGTCCGCCTGCTGCTCGGCGTGGTGACCGCGGGGGCGGCGGCCGCCCTGGCGCGCGGCATCGGCATCGAGCGGGCAAACGTCGTGGCGCTGGTGGTCGCGTCGATCATCGCGTTCGTGGTGGTCGGCGAGGTGCTGCTGCCGCTGCTCGTCATCGGCCGCAATCCCGAACGGGTGCTCGAGATCCTGCTGCCGTCGTTCCGGCCGGTCGAGCGTGCGCTCTCGCCGCTCACGCGCCCGATGGTGCGCGCGATCGCCTCGTCGCGGCGGCCGCCCGAGGGCGCCGAGCGCCTGGAGGAAGCCGCCGATCAGGCCAGCGAGGCCAGGAAGGCCTACATCGATGCCGGCGCGCAGGAGGGGATCATCCAGGGCGAGGAGCGCCGGCTCCTGCAGAGCATTGTCGACTTCGGCGATACCCTGGTCCGCGAAGTCATGACGCCGCGGCCCGACGTGGTGGCGATCCAGGAGGACGCCGCGATCGGCGATCTCCGGGCGCTGTTCCGCGAGCAGGAATACTCGCGATTTCCGGTCTATCGCGAGAACCTCGACAACATCGCCGGCTTCGTCTTCGTGAAGGATCTCGTCGGCCTGCATTCGGATGAAGACAGGGGGCCGATCACGCCGCTGCTGCGCCAGTCGGTGTTCGTCCCGGAGACCAAGCGCGTCTCCGAGCTCCTCAAGCAGTTCCAGCGGCAGCAGACGCAGTGCGCCATCGTCGTCGACGAGTACGGCGGGACGGCGGGGCTGGTGACCATCGAGGACCTCCTCGAGGAGATCGTCGGCGAGATCCGGGACGAGTACGACGTGGAGACCGAGCCGATCGTCGATGAAGGCGGAGGCTGCTTCGTGTTCAGCGGGAAGGTGGCCATCGATGCGGTCGCCGAGCGCCTCGGGATGCAGATCGAACGCCACGGGTTCGCGACGCTCGGCGGCTACCTGCTGGCGCACCTGGGCCGCGTGCCGATCGTCGGGGAGCGGTTCGATCTCGACGGCCTTGCCGTCGAGGTCCTCGACGTCGAGCGGCGCCGGGTCAGCAAGGTGCGGATGGCGAAAACCCGCCCCGACGCGACCGTTTCGCAGCCGGCGGACGGCGCCGGTGGACCGCCGGAGGCACGAGCGCGATCATGAAAGCCGGCTTCGTGTCGCTCGTCGGCCGTCCCAACGCCGGCAAGTCCACGCTGCTGAACCGGCTCGTGGGCGCGAAGCTCGCGATCGTCTCCGACAAGCCGCAGACGACGCGGACGCGCATCCTCGGGGTGAAGAACCGGCCCGACGCGCAGATCGTGTACCTGGACACCCCGGGCATCCACCGGCCGCTGCACCGGATGAACGTGCGGATGGTCGACGCCGCGATCGACACCATCGAGGAGGTCGACCTGCTCGGCGTGGTCGTCGACGCCAGCGCGCGGTCGGGCCGGGGCGACGCCTTCGTGTTCGACCTGCTGAAGAAGGCGCGCGTGCCGGTGTTCCTGATCCTGAACAAGATCGATCTCGTCAGGAAGACGCGCCTGCTGCCCATGCTCGAGGCGTTCGGGCGGCGGGACCTCTTCGCGGAGATGGTGCCGGTATCGGCGGCCACCGGCGAGAACGTCGACCGCCTCGAGCGGCTGATTGTCGATCGCCTGCCGGAGGGAGCGCGGCTGTACCCGGAGGACTACCTGACGGACCAGTCCGAGCGCGTCCTGGCGGGCGAGATCGTGCGCGAGAAGCTGCTGCAGCTCACGCGCGACGAGCTGCCGTTCTCGAGCGGCGTGGCGATCGACCGCTTCGAGGAGCCGCGCGAGGGGGCGCAGCCGCTGCTCCGGCTCTACTGCACGATCGTCGTCGACCGCGAGTCGCAGAAGTCGATCGTCGTCGGGCGCGGCGGCGAGATGGTCAAGGCCATCGGCACCGCCGCGCGGCAGGAGCTCGAACGCTTCTTCGGCGTCCGCGTGTTCCTCGATCTGCACGTGCGCGTCCGCGGGGAGTGGCGCGAGGACGATCGGGCGCTCACCGAGATGGGCATCGTGCCGCCGCGCGGCGAGAGATGATCGAGGCCGCCGGCGGCCTGTCTCAGAGCGCGGTCCGGAAGTGATAGGCGTTGATCGCCAGGCCTTCGCGGAAATAGAAGCGATGCGTCGACTCCCGCTGCACGCCGGAGTCGAGGTGCAATGCCCCGCATTCCCGGGCCCGGCCTTCCTGCTTCAGCCAGTCCATCAGGCGCCTGCCGCAGCCGCGCGACCGGTAGGCCGGGTCGGTGTTCAGATCGTCGACATACAGAACCCGGCCGCAATACAGCATCTCGATGATGCGATACCCGGCGACCGCGCGGACCTCGCCGTCGTCATGGAGCGCCGCCAGGCGGTAGCCATCGGTCCGCATCATGCGCCGCACAGTCGCGAGGTACTGGTCGGCGGGCACGTGCGGGCGCAGTTCGCGCATCACTTCGCGGGTCGCCAGAATCTGCTCGTCGGTCGTGGCTTCGACAATCATCGGAGGGTCCTCACAGGCGGCCATCATTGTCCTCCAGCTCGGGTCCGGCGCCGCCGGCGACGCGGCGGGAGGCGTGCCTCCGGCCGCCGGGACGGTCGCCCCCGCCGGCCGGCCCTTGGCAGTTTCTGCCGCGAATAATCCTGAAGGCATATTTGATCGCAAGAAAAGCAGACGTGTAATCAAGGTATGCAAGCGAATATCTATAAATAAAAGCGCTTGACGAAGAGAGTTCGCTCGGATACGCTCTCACGCGCATCTCACGCGGCGGGCGCCCGGGCGTCTTCCGTGGATCCGCGGAGTCCCGGTGCTCAGAAGCGACGATATGGTCACCAGAGTCCCAGTGCTTGGTGTGTGCGGCATCCTGGCCGCCGCCCTGGGCGGCAGCGCCTGCAGCCGCTCGAATCCCGCGCGGCCGTCGCAGACCGACACGGCCGCCGCCGCCGCCGCGCTCACGGCTTCGGTTGGCGCCCCCCGTCCGGCGTCGCCGGCCAACCGCGCGACGATCCGGAACGCCGACCAGCCCGTGACGCTCGTGGTCGGCAACGGCTTCAGTACGAAGGCAGGAGCGACCTACACCTTCGAGGTCGCCGCCGACAGCCTGTTCGCCACCACGGTGCAGACCAAGGAGGTGACGGAAGGAACGACCGGCCAGACCAGCGTCCGGCTCGAGACGCTCGCGCCTGGAAGGGACTACTACTGGCACGTGCGATCGACCTCGGGCGGCACCACGGGCGTGTTCAGTGCGGCCTACCAGTTCACCGTCGGACCGGCGATCGCGCTCGGCACGCCTGCGCCGATTGCGCCACTGAACGGCGCCCAGACCGGGCTGCGTCCCACGCTCCGCGCCTCCAACGTCGCCCGGCAGGGACCCGCGGGGCCGGTCTCCTACAGATTCGAGGTGTCGACGAGCGCCGCCTTCGACCCGATCCTGATTGCCGGCACCGTCGACGAGGGAACCGCCGAGACCGGCTACATCCCGGCCGCCGACCTGCCGATCAACGCGACGCTGTACTGGCGCGCCCGCGCCGTCGACGCGGCCAACGCCGTCACGGGACCGCCGAGCGCGCCGCAGAGCTTCACGACCTCCATGGCGATCGATCTGACGAAGGTCGTCTATCTCAAGGGACCGGACTTGAGCAGTTGGAAGGAAACCGGGCGGATCGTCGAGATCTTTCAGGACGGGAACGCCGCGCTCGGCGGGCCGATGTGCATCAAGTTCACCGACCCGGGCTGGCCGGGCGCCAGGTGGATCTACGGCGGCGACGATCCGAGCTTCGAGATCTTCGCCAACCAGTGGTACTTCGCCAGGATCAACGGCGTATGGTACGGAGGACCGGGCGAATGGATGTATCGCGGGGCCGCCACGTGCAAGGCCGGACAGGGCACCCGCACGATCGGCCCGGACAGCGGCTTCGGCCAGCCGTTCTCCAGTTGGGTGCCAAAGCCCGGCGAACTGGTGGGTTACGCAGTGTCGGCCTCGGCGCGCGCGCTGCCGCAGATGGCGACCGTTCAGGAGCGGACCGACGTCGTGCTCCTTCCGTGGCGCGACAGTTCGCTCCAGCCCCTTCAACCTGTCCATGGCCAGCTGGCCATCGAGTTCGCGCGATGATGCGGCCCTTTCTCGCGACTGCAATCGCGGCCGCACTGCTTGGCGGTGTCGCCCGCGCGCAAGCTCCCGCAATCCCGCCGACGGCCTCGTCGCCGTCCGCGGCGCAGGCTTCCTCCCGTGCCGCCCTCTCCGAGAGGTACGTCGAGGTCCTCGGCGGCTGGACCTTCGGCGAGAAGGGCAGCCAGTTCTTCGGCGGAGAGCTCGGGTTTCCGGTGAAGCCGGACCTGCGCGTGTTCTTCGAGGCCGGCCGGATGAACGACGCGGGCAGCTTCGCGATTCGAGAGGCCGCGCGGCAGCTCGAGGACGGCCTGTCTCAGGTAAGCAGCGGCGTGGCCGTGCAGGCCGAGCAGCCGACCTTCTTCCTGGGAGGCGGCCTGAGGTACGCGGTCCCGCTGCAGGGTTCGCGCGTCAGGCCCTTCGTGTCGGCGGGTGCCGGCCTGGCACGCGTCGAACAGAAGACGACCGTCATGGTGAACGGCCGCGATGTGACCGACGCGCTCGAAGAGCTCAGAGTCGTGCTCGGCACCGATCTGTCGGGCTCGTTCACCCGGGCGCACGTCACGCTCGGCGGCGGCCTAGAGATTGTCGTGCACGACAGGGCCTTCGCCGGCATCAGCTATCGTTTCATGCGGATCTTTGCCGAAGATTCCGGCATCTCGGTCAACCGGGCCGGTCTCGGCTTCGGATTTCGCTTCTGAAGACCACGGGAGGAGCCGCGCCTGCGTTGCCCGCTCGGCGGGGCCGGCCGTCCAAGTTCGGCCGGCCCAGCCAGGTGGTGGCGCTCACGCTGCCCGAAGAAGTCGTGCGCGGCCTCCGGCGCGTCCATGCCGATCTCGCATGGGCCATCGTCAACCTGTTCGAAAAGCGTCCTCCCGGCCCGGCCGACGAAGATCAGGCGGACGCCGAGTTGGTGACGATTGCGGATCGCCGCTCGCTCATCGTGGTCAACCGCCGGCTGTTCAAGACGCTGCCAGGCATTCAGATCATTCCGCTCCACGGCGATCGGGCATTCCTCGCGCTCGACGCCGGCCGCGGCATGGCCGATCTCGAACTGGCGGTGATCGATCGGTTGGAGGCGCCGGCCATCGAGGCCCGGGAGCGGAAGGCGCTGACCGCCTTCAGGACGCAGTTGCGGAAATGGCGCCACGACCGGACGCTCCGGTTCCACACGCGCGCGATCATCGTGGTCGAACGCGTGTAGATTCGCGCGGCCCGAACCCTCCTGTCGTCTCGGCGTCATGCCGCGCCGCCTCCAAGGCATCGTGCCCGGAGGACCTCACTGGACGATCACGACGCCGATCATCCCGGGATGGAATGCACAGTGATAGGCGAAGGAGCCGGCCGACGGAAACGCCCGGCTGAACGACTGGCCGGGTGCGATGCCGCCGGAGTTCCAGGTGCCGGTGTCCGACGTCGACGTGTGCGACGTCGTGTCGTTGTTGGTCCACGTCACGCGACCGCCAGGCGCGATGACGACGGGGTTGGGCGCATAGGCCGCGCGCGTCAGGAACGATGCGCCAGACGGGATCGAGACGGGTGAACCGCTGCCCCCTGGTGCCGGCGCGGGAGCTGGCGAGGGACCCGCCGGAGCGGAGGCGCGCGACCCGCATCCCCAGGTGACGACGAGCAGACCGGCGATGAGGATCATGCGAACCTTCATGTGTGTGTCTCCTCACGAGCGTTGGCGAACGACCGGGCTGCCCTCCCGCCATCGCAAAGGCGCTGCCTGCATCAGGGCGGGCGAGACGCGCGCAAACGCCAGGGAAGTCGCCGGCGCCCTCTCCGGTTGGATTACGAGCCCTTGCAGGACTTTCCAAACGCGAAACGGAGGGTCGGCACGGAGGCGGGCTCGAGCCGATGGCGTCGCGGCCGCTCTGCCGAGAGGTCCTCGAGAGCCGGCGGCAGAGCGGTGCCTGCGGACGGGGCCGTTCACCTCGACAGCGCGGTCCCGTAATACAATTGCGGCTCGTCTGAATGCCGCTCCACACCGCTGATGCGCTGATCCTCAGGACGTACAAACTCGGGGAATCGGATCGCCTTGTCGTATTCCTGACGCGCGATCGGGGCAAGAAGCGCGGGGTGGCGAAGAATGCGCGGCAGAGCCGGCGCCGCTTCGGCGGCGCGCTGGAGAGCATGACTGCCGGCCGTGTCGTCTACCAGGAGCGGGAGCGCCGCGAGCTGGTCATCCTGCACGACGTGACGGTGAGCCGTTCCCCGCTATCGGCTCCCGACCCCGACGCGCTCGGCTACACGGGCTACTTCGCCGAGCTGCTCGACGAATGGGCGCAGGAAGCCGACCCGAGCGAGACGCTCTACCGCCTGGGCGCGTCGATGGTCGACGCGCTGGCCGCGGGCGTGCCGCTCGATCCGCTCGCGCGCTATTTCGAGCACTGGCTGCTGCGGATTCAGGGTGTGTACGACGCCGGCCAGCCGCTGTCGGCCGGGGCTCAGGCGTTTCTGGCGGCGGCGCGCACGTGCAGCCCGTTCCGGGTCGGCGAGCTCGGCGCCTCCGCCCGCGTCCTGCGCGAGATCGAAGCGTCGCACCGCGCGCAGATTGCGATGCACCTGGAGAAGGAGCTGAAATCGGTGCGGGTGCTGAAGGCCATGCGGCAATGACGTTCCAGTCTCTCATCCTGAAGCTCTCGGAGTTCTGGGCCTCGCGCGGCTGCGCGCTCCAGCAGCCGCTCGATCTCGAAGTCGGCGCCGGCACGATGCATCCGGAGACGTTCTTGCGGGTCCTCGGACCGGCGCATTGGAGCGTCGCGTACGTGCAGCCCTCGCGGCGTCCGGCCGACGGCCGCTTCGGCGAGAATCCCAACCGGCTGTTCAAGCACCACCAGTTCCAGGTGATCCTCAAGCCGGCGCCCGACGACGTGCAGCAGCTGTATCTCGACAGTCTGGAGGCGTGCGGAATCCATCCGCGCCAGCACGACATCCGCTTCGAAGAGGACAACTGGGAGTCGCCCACGCTCGGCGCCTGGGGCATCGGCTGGCAGGTGATGTTCGACGGCCAGGAGATCTCCCAGTTCACCTACTTCCAGCAGGCCGGCGGCCTCGAGCTGGCGCCGATCTCGGCGGAGCTGACCTACGGCCTCGAGCGTATCGCGATGGCGCTGCAACGGGTCGACAGCGTGTACGACCTGGAATGGGCGAGCGGCGTGACGTACGGCGACATCCGGTTGCGCGAGGAGGTGGAGCAGTCACGATATGCGTTCGGCGAGATCGATCTGCCGGCTGGCGAATTCGGCCGGTTCCATCGCGATCTCTTCGAGCGCTACTACACCCTCGCCGGGGCGCTGCTGCGCTCGGGGCTCGTCTGGCCGGCGCTCGAGTACTGCCTGAAGTGCTCTCATCTCTTCAACATCCTCGACGCCAGCAACAGCATCGGCGTGACCGAGCGCACCGCCTACATCCTCCGCGTGCGAGAGCTGGCGGTGGGCGTCGCTCGCGCCTACGTCGGCCCCTCACCGGACGGGGCGACCGAACCGGAGCGCGCGTGATGGATCGCGAACTGCTGCTCGAGATCGGATGCGAAGAGCTGCCGGCCGGCTGGCTGCCCGGACTGACGCGGCAGATCGGCGAGGCGATGGTCGCGGCGCTGACCGGGCACCGCCTCGCGCCGGCAAGCCCTGCCGAGACGTTCAGCACGCCGCGGCGCCTCACGGTGCGGATTGCCCGCGTGCCCGAGCGCCAGACCGATCTCGAAGAGCTCGTGACCGGACCACCCGTCTCGGCCGCCTTCAAGCCGGACGGCACGCCGGCGCCGGCCGCCGCCGGCTTCGCCGGCCGCCACGGCGTCGAGGTCGGCGCGCTCGAACGCGTGCGGACGTCGAAGGGGGAATACCTGGCGTACCGCCGCCGCGAGCGCGGACGGACGACCGTGGACGTGCTGCCGGCGGTCCTGGGCGGCGCGCTGCGGGCGATCGTCTTCCCCAGGCCGATGCGGTGGGATGCGCGGCTCGACGATGGCAAGGGCGAGCTGCCGTTCGGGCGGCCGATCCGCTGGCTGCTGTATCTGTATGGCGGACGCGTCGTGCCGTTCACGATCGCGCGCAGCCCCGGGGCGCTCTCCGGGCAGGTCCAGGACGTCACCAGCGGCGCCGTCACCTACGGCCACCGTTTCCTCACGACGAGCGGCCGGGCGGGCCGCTCGATCAAGGTCCGATCGTTCGACGAGTACCGCGCGCGTCTGCTCGAGCACTTCGTGATCCTCGAGCGCAGCGGGCGCCACGACAAGATCGCACGGGAGCTCGACGCCAAGGCGCGGCGCCTGCAGGGGCGCGTCAGCCAGTCGGTGCGCGCCGAGTCGGATCTGCTGCAGGAGGTCCCCGATCTGGTGGAGTACCCGTCGGTGGTCGGCGGCACCTTCGGCGTCGAGTTCCTCGATCTGCCGTCCGAGGTGCTCACGACCACGCTGATTCACCACCAGCACTATTTTCCCGTCGAGAGCGACACGGGCCGGCTGAAGAACGCGTTTCTCGCCGTGATCAACACCGAGCCCGACAACGAGCGCACCATCGCGCGCAACGCCGAGCGCGTCGTCACGGCGCGCCTGCGCGATGCGCGCTTCTTCTGGGAGGCGGACCGGCGCGTGAGGCTCTCCTCGCGCATCGAGCGTCTCGACACGCTGGTGTTTCACCGGAAGCTCGGAACCTACGCGCAGAAGGCCCGGCGGCTCGAGCATCTGGCCGGCTGGATCGCGCGCGAGGCCCTCGGCGCATCGGGCGAGGCGGCGGGCCAGGCGGCGCTGGCAGGCCGCCTGGCCAAGACCGATCTCACCACGGACATGGTGCGCGAGCTCACCGAGCTGCAGGGCACGATGGGCGGCATCTACGCGCGCGAAGAGGGACTGCCAGAACCGGTATGGAAGGCCATTGCCTACCAGTACCTGCCGGCCGGCGTCGAGGCCGATGCACCCCCGTCCAGGGCCCAGCTCGGCGGGGCGGCGCTCACCTGGGCGTCGGTCGCCCTGGCGGACAAGCTCGATACGATCGTCGGGTTGTTCGCTGCCGGCGAGAAGCCGACCGGCTCCCGCGATCCCTACGGGCTGCGCCGCGCGGCTCAGGGGGTCGTCAAGGTGCTCGCCGACGCGTCCGCGCTGGGACTCGGCAACGATCCCATCGATCTCTCGCGGCTGGTCGCGGAGGCGTGCGCGCCGTTTGCCGATCGCCTGCCCGGCGGCACGGAGGCCTGGACGGGGCTTCAGCTCGAGGAGTTCTTCTGGGAGCGGCAGGTCCACCTGCTCGAGCGCCGAGGCTACCGGCACGACGAGATCCGGGTCGTGGCCGGTCTGCCCTGGGCGCGCCGGCATCCGCTCGGGGCGCTGCTGCGGGCCGACGCCACCGCGAAGGCCCGGCACTCGCAGGAGTTCCAGGATCTGGCGGCGCTCTTCAAACGGGTGAAGAACATCACGAAGGACGTGGAGGACAGGGGAGTGCCGCTCGCCGCGCTGGCTTCCGTGCTGAAGGAGCCTGCCGAGGCGGGGCTCCTCACCGGGATGATCGATCGCTGGCCCGAGATCGATCGGGCGCTGGCGGCGGGCCGGCTCGTGGAGGCGATGCAGCGGCTGGCCCAGTTCCACGGGGCCGTCGACCGTTTCTTCACCGACGTTCTCGTGATGGCCGAGGATCGCACGCTGCGCGAGGCCAGGCTGGCTCTGCTGACGCGGCTGCGGCGCGCAATCCTGGAGAACTTCGGCGACATCTCCGAGATCGCCGCCGACGCCCGGCCGGTCTGACCGCGCGGGCCCCGGCGCGCGAGGGTGCCCGGGCGCGTGCGCTACAATCAGCAGTTCAGATTCGAGACCAATTCAGCTTTTCAGCGGAGACCGATGGCGACGAAGACGACGGCAAGGCGGGCGGGGAAGACGGCGAAAGTCCTGAAGACGACAGGGCGGGCCGGGAAGCACGTGTACTTCTTCGGCGGCGGCAAGGCCGACGGCAACCGGAGCATGAAGGATCTGCTCGGCGGCAAGGGCGCGGGGCTGGCGGAGATGACCAACGCCGGGCTGCCGGTGCCGCCGGGGTTCACCATTTCCACCGACGTCTGCACGATCTACTACGCGCAGAAGGGGAAGGTTCCCGAGTCGATCGATCGCGAGATCGCCGGGCACGTCCGGAAGCTCGAAAAGGCGGCGGGCGCGGCGTTCGGGTCGGCCGAGAACCCGCTGCTGGTCTCGGTCCGATCGGGCGCCAAGTTCTCGATGCCCGGCATGATGGACACGATCCTGAATCTCGGACTGAACGATGCGGCCGTCGAAGGGCTGAAGCGCCGGACGGGTAACGGCCGCTTCGCCTGCGACAGCTACCGCCGCTTCATCCAGATGTTCGGCAACGTGGTGCTCGAGATCCCGAAAGAGGCGTTCGAGCAGGAGCTCGAGGCGGTCAAGCACGCCCGCGGGGCGCGGGTCGACACCGGCCTCGACGAGGCGGCGTTGCGCGAGGTGGTCGGCCGCTACAAGGCGGTCGTGCGCAGCCGCACCCGGAAGCCCTTTCCGCAGGATCCGCACGATCAGCTGAAGATGGCGCGCGACGCCGTGTTCCGCTCCTGGATGAACGCCCGTGCGATCGAGTACCGCCGCATCTACGACATCCCCGATCACATCGGCACCGCCGTCAACGTGCAGATGATGGTGTTCGGCAACACGGGCGATCGCTCGGCCACCGGCGTCGGCTTCACGCGCAACCCTGCGACCGGCGCGAAGGAGTTCTACGGCGAGTTCCTGATCAACGCCCAGGGCGAGGACGTCGTGGCCGGCATCCGCACGCCGCAGCCGATCCGCGAGCTCGCGCAGGTGATGCCGAAGGCCTACCGGCAGCTGCGTGAGATCACGACGAAGCTCGAGAAGGCCTACAAGGACGTCCAGGACTTCGAGTTCACGATCCAGGACGAGCGGCTGTTCATGCTGCAGACGCGCAACGGCAAGCGCACCGGCTATGCGGCCGTCGTCATCGCCACCGATCTCGTCGCGGAGAAGCTCATCTCGCCCAAGGACGCGGTGCTGCAGGTCGATCCCGAAGCGCTGAATCAGCTCCTGGCTCCCGGCTTCGATCCGGCGGAGTGGGCGAAGGTTCCGACGGCCACCAGGGGGCTGCCCGCCTCGCCGGGCGCGGCGAGCGGCCAGGTGGTCTTCTCGGCGGACCATGCGGTGGAATGGGCCGGCCAGGGCCGGCCGGTCGTTCTCGTCCGGCGCGAGACGGTGCCCGACGACATCCACGGCATGTTCGTGGCGCAGGGGATCCTCACCGCCACCGGCGGCATGACCTCGCACGCCGCGGTCGTCGGCCGGCAGATGGGCAAGCCGTCGGTGGTCGGCGCCGGCGAACTGCAGATCGACGAGGCGCAGAAGCTGTTCCGGGTGAACGGGCAGACCGTGCGCGAGGGCGACTACGTGTCGTTCAACGGGCTGACCGGCGAGGTGAAGATCGCGCGCGTGGCCTCGCACCCGAGCGAGGTGCTCCAGGTGCTCGCCGGCACCCTGGCGCCCGGGCAGTCGGCCATCTACCGGCGGTTCGAGCAGCTGCTCGCCTGGTCCGACAGGTTCCGGCGGCTCGGGATCCGGGCCAATGCCGATCTCCCCGACCAGGCGGAGCTCGCCTACAAGTTCGGCGCGCGGGGCATCGGCCTGTGCCGCACCGAGCACATGTTCTTCGGGGAAGGGCGGATCCCGATCGTCCAGCAGATGATCCTCGCCGACAACGAGGCCGATCGCCGCAAGGCGCTCGACCGCCTGCTGCCGCTGCAGCGCGAGGACTTCTACGGCGTCTTCAAGGCGATGCGCGGCTGCCCGGTCACGATCCGGACGATCGATCCGCCGCTGCACGAGTTCCTGCCCAAGCGGGAAGATCTGATGGTGGACATCGCCCGCCTCGAGACGGCCGGCAGGACCGGCGGCGAGCTGGACGAGAAGATGCGGCTGCTGCGCCGGGTCGAGCAGCTGCACGAGTTCAATCCGATGCTCGGCCACCGCGGCGTCCGCCTCGGGATCACCTACCCGGAGATCACCGAGATGCAGACCCGCGCGATCCTCGAGGCGGCCTGCCGTCTCGCGAAGGAAGGCGTCAAGGTGGTGCCCGAGATCATGATCCCGCTCGTGGGCCACGTGAAGGAGCTGCGCGATCAGAAGGCGGTTGTCGATCGCGTCGCCGCCGACGTGATGAAGGAGAAGGGAGTGAAGGTCTCGTACCTCGTGGGCACCATGATCGAGGTGCCGCGCGGAGCGCTGACGGCCGACGAGATTGCCGCCGAGGCGCAGTTCTTCTCCTTCGGCACCAACGACCTGACGCAGCTCACCTTCGGCTTCTCGCGCGACGACGTCGGCAAGTTCCTGAAGATCTACCTGGATCGGAAGATCCTCGAGAAGGATCCTTTCGCCTCCATCGACACGGTGGGCGTCGGCGCTCTCGTGCGGACCGGCGTGCAGCTCGGACGCACGGCGCGCCCGGCTCTGAAGATCGGCGTCTGCGGCGAGCACGGCGGCGATCCCTCCTCGATCCATTTCTTCGAGAGCGCCGGCCTCGACTACGTGAGCTGCTCGCCGTTCCGCGTGCCGGTGGCGCGCCTGGCGGCGGCGCAGGCGGCCCTGGCGTCGCGCGCAGGAGACTGAGCGCCGGTGGCATCGGGCATCGGGAAGCCGCAGTCGGGACCCGGGACTCCTGATTCCGGCTTCTCCGCCGCATGAACACGATCTTCGTCTTCAGGAACGGGCAGAGCGAGCAGGCGACCAGCATCGACCGCCGCTGGCTCAGTCCGGGATCCGGCGCGTTCCTGTGGGTCGACCTGTCGGCCCCGTCGAGCAGCGAGTCGCTCGTCCTGCACGACACGTTCCAGTTCCACCCGCTCTCGGTCGAGGACGCGATGTCGGCCGTCCAGTTCCCGAAGATCGAGGCGTACGACGGCTACCTGTACATCGTCCTGCACGGCATCGATTTCCACGGCGGCCGCCAGGGGTTCGCGACGCACGACGTCGACTTCTTCCTGGGCGCGAACTTCCTGGTCACCATCCACGACGGCCACGCCGCGTCGATCAACGAGCTGCGCGAGCACGTCATGCGGAACCAGAAGATCCTGAGCGAGGGGCCGGTGGCGCTGTTCCACCGCATCGTCGATTCGATGGTGGACCACTACCGGCCCGAGATCGAGAAGCTCGAGGATCGGCTCGATCTGCTCGAGAAGGAGATCTTCGAGCGGCCGTCGGCCACCCTGGCCCGCCGCATCCTCAAGGAGAAACGGGAGGTCGCGACGCTCCGCCGGATCGTGATCCCGCAGCGCGACGTCGTCGCGCGGCTGGCCCGGCGCGATTTCGTCGACATCAGCACCGAGATGTCGTTCCGGTTCCGCGACATCTACGATCACCTCGTCCGGGTCGTCGACGACACGATGTTGTTCCAGGACCGGATGACCGGCATGCTCGACGCCCACCTGACCAATGCCAGCAACCGCCTGAACGAAGTCATGAAGGTGCTGACCATCGTCGCCGTCCTGGTCGGCCCGCCGACGCTGTTCGCAGGGGTCTGGGGCATGAACGTGCCGCTCCCGCAATTTCCGGGCGGCGAGGCCGCCCAGTTCTGGTGGGCGTGCGGCATCATGGCCGCGCTGGTGGCGATCATGCTGATCGCGTTCCGGCGCAAGCGCTGGATCTGACGTGGGCCGGATCGGACGCCTTCCGCCGGACCTCGCCAACCAGATCGCCGCGGGCGAGGTCGTCGAGCGCCCGGCGTCGATCGTCAAGGAGCTGGCCGAGAATGCCATCGACGCCGGCGCGCGGCGCTTGAAGATCCACGTCGAGCTCGGCGGCAAGAAGCAGGTCCGCGTCGAAGACGACGGCGAGGGCATGGCGCCCGAGGACGCGCGGCTGGCCATCGAGCGGCACGCCACCAGCAAGATCCGTCACGCCGACGATCTGGGCGCCATCAGGACGCTGGGGTTCCGCGGCGAGGCGCTGCCGTCGATCGCCTCGGTCTCGCACTTCGTGCTGCGCACGCGCGCGCGCGGATCGGCCAGCGGCACCGAGATCCGCGTGAACGCCGGTGCGGTCGCGTCGGTCGTCGAGGTCGGCATGGCCGAAGGCACGATCGTCGAGGTCGGCGACGTGTTCTACAATCTGCCGGCCCGGCGGAAGTTCCTGAAGTCCGATGCCGGCGAAGCCGCGCAGGTCACGCGCATCGTCACGCAGCTCGCGCTCGGCTACCCGGAGATCGGCTTCACGCTGACCAGCGGCGGACGCACCGCGCTGCAATGTCCCCCCGCGGCGTCGTTGCGCGATCGGCTGTATCAGCTGTACGGCGAGCGCGACGATCTGGTCGAGGTCGGCAGGGACGCCGGTGGCATCCGACTGACCGGCTACGTGGCGGCGCTCGCCGAGACCGGTGCCGCCGGAACCCCATCGGGCGGGCCGGCGCGCGGCCCGCAGAACGTGTTCGTCAATCGCCGCATCGTGAAGGATCGCACGATTGCCCACGCGATCATCGACGCCTACAGCCAGGCCTCGATCAAGGAGCGCAGCCCTGAGGTCCATCTCTTCCTGGAGATGCCGGCATCGGCGCTCGACGTGAACGTGCATCCGACGAAGGCGGAAGTGCGCTTCCGCGACCAGCCGCTGGTGCACGAGGTCGTGCGGCGGGCGCTGCGCGATGCGCTCGGTCAGGGCGGGGCGCCGCAGCTGCAGCTGCAGCCCGAGCGGGCGGCGAGCGAGGCAGGGGTGAGGGTGGCTGCCGCCATTCCCGGTGTGCTCGGCGGCGGGGTGTTTCCGAATCGATGGCGGCCGGAGGGGGCCGGGCTGGATGCCGGGGCGCTGCGCGCCGGAGTGCCTGGTGCCCGGGCGCCGGGTTCAGGGGTGTCGGGTGCCACGGCGACGGGGGCCGGGATGCCCGAGCTCAGACCGCTCATCCCGCTCGGCCAATTCCGCGACACCTTCATCATCGCGGTGGACGACGAAGGGATCGCGATCGTCGATCAGCACGTCGCGCACGAGCGCGTGCTCTTCGAGCGCGTGATGCGGCAGCTCACCGCCGGCCGGCTCGAGTCGCAGCGGCTGCTGATGCCGGTGGTCATCGATCTCGCGCCCGATGCGTGCCAGACGCTCGCCGCCCGGACGGTGCAGCTCGAGGCGTTCGGCTACGAGATCGAGCGGTTCGGCGAGGGGGCGATCAAGGTGGCCGCGGTGCCGGCGCTGCTCGGCGCGGAGGACAGCGCGCGGGCGCTGCGCGCGCTCGCCGCCGATCTCGACGGGCTCGATCGCGGCGCCGAGGTGCAGGACGCGCTGCAGCGGATCGCCGCGACGACATCGTGCCATGCGGCCGTGAAGGCGCACGATCGACTCACCTACGAGAAGATGGCCCACATCCTCGACGAGCTGCGGGCGACGGCCTATTCGACCGTGTGTCCGCACGGCCGGCCCGTGATGCTGCGGCTCACGCGTCGCGAGATCGAGAAGAACTTCGACCGCATATGATCCTGGCCGCGCTCTATTACCTCGGCCGTGCCGCGCAGGTCCTGGGCATGTGGATGCTGCTCGTCGATCTGTTCACGGCGGGTCCGATGGGGCCCAATCCCCGGCTGTTTGCCGCCGGCACGGCGGTCTTTCTCGCCGGATGGGGACTGACGCGCGTGCGACGCGCCCGCTGAGCTTGACTCTGCCGGAGACGCTTGCTACAGTTCCGGCGTTCGCTCGCAGACAACCTGGCCCGATCCCCAGCGCTTTCCACGCGAAAGGGCTCCCGCAACGGCACCGCGTTCGCGCGTCGAACCGGCGCGAAGCGGCGCGCACAGCTGAGGATTCTCCGCTCCTGGTGTCGCTCGAGGAGCGTCGAGAATCGGCCGGGCTGCCGAACCTGGAGTTGCAGATGATCCCTCGCCGGGTCGTGGTCCTTTCCTCGTTTGTCGCCACTGCAGCGTCGTTCTTCACTCTCGGAGTCCTGCACAGCCGCGGCGCCGATGCCTCCGTACGAGCATCGTATCAGGCGGAACTGGACGCGCTGCGCGCCGAGAAGATCGCGCTCGCTCAGCGCAGCCTCGCGGTGCCCGCGGTGCCCGCCGGGACGGCGGGACTGGGGCCATCCTTCGACAGCCCCGCGCTGCAGGCGAAGATGATCGCCGAGATCAAGGAGCAGCTCGAGGCCGAGATGGGGCTCGTCCCGCTGAACCTGATTCGCGAACGCCGTGCGAGTTTCGTCGAGCTCTATGCGACCGACAGCTTCGACAGGACCAACTACGGCACCGCCGGCTATCTGGGGCAGGGCTATTTCATCACCGTCAAGCACGCCGTCGTCGCGCTCAACGACGATGATGGACGCGCGAGCGCGCGGAAGATCACCTCGATCAAGGTGATGTATCAGGGTGAGGAAGTGCCCGCGAAGCTGGTCGACGCGGGCGATGCCGACGTCGAGGTTCACTCGGGCGACTGGGCGATCATCAGGACGCGCGCCCTCGACCTGCCGCCCCTGCGCGTCGACACCGGGTATCCATACGACTTCGCGGATCCGATCTTCCGGCTGGGCAACGACTATTCCAAGGGCGTCATCCTCTCGACCGGCTACGTGGGGCAGCGCACCCCCAACGGCCTGGTGACGGCGCTGACCGACGGCCACCCGGGTGTCTCGGGCGGCGGGGTGCTCGACCGCCGCGGCAACTTCGTGGGCATTCCGATCGGGCGGATGCAGGGCGACTACCGGTTTTCGTTCATCCTGCCGATCCGGCCGGAGATGCTGCGCAAGGTGCCGCGCTCGATCGCCGCAGCCGCGATCAGCGCGCCGGCCGACATGCCGTGAGCCGGCTGGCGCCGGCGGTCAGCCCGGCTCGTTCCCGCTCCCTCGCCGCTGCTTGATCCGCTCCCATCCGTCGAGGCGCCGCTTGATCTCCTTCTCGAAGCCGCGCTCGCTCGGCCGGTAGTACTTGCGCCCTTCGAGCGCCGGGGGGAGGCAGATCGTGCCGGCCACGGCCTCCTCTTCGTCGTGGGCGTAGCGGTATCCCTTGCCGTAGTCGAGATCCCGCATCAGCCCCGTCGGCGCGTTCCGCAGCACCAGCGGCACGGGCTCGGCGACGTCTTTGGACGCGTCGGCGGCGGCCGCGACGTAGGCGGCATACACCGCGTTGCTCTTCGGCGCGGTAGCCAGGTAGATTGCCGCCTGCGCCAGCGCCGTGTTGCCTTCGGGCAGGCCCACGAAATGGACGGCCTCCCTGGCCGCCACGGCGACCGTCAGCGCCTGCGGGTCGGCGTTGCCGATGTCCTCGGACGCGAAGCGCACGAGCCGCCGCGCGACGTAGAGCGGATCCTCGCCGGCCTCGATCATGCGCGCGAGCCAGTACACGGCCGCATCGGGATCGCTGTTGCGCATCGACTTGTGCAGCGCCGAGATGAGGTTGTAGTGCTCCTCGCCCGACTTGTCGTACCGGAGCATGCGGCGCTGCATCGCCTGCTCGACGCGCGCGACGTCGAGGCTGGCGCGTCCGTTCTCGACGGGCGCCGCGGCGGCGCTGAGCTCGAGCAGGTTCAGGGCGGCACGCGCGTCGCCGTTGGCGAAGATCGCGATCGCCCGCAGCGCCGCCTCGTCGGCGTCGATGCCCAGGCGCCCGAGCCCGCGCTCGGGATCGGCCAGCGCCCGTGCGAGGATGCCCGAGACTTCGCCGGCGGTCAGCGGACGCAACACGAAGACCATGGAGCGCGACAGCAGCGCGGCGTTCACCTCGAATGACGGGTTCTCGGTCGTGGCGCCGATGAGGACGATGTCTCCCGCTTCGACGCGCGGAAGAAACGCGTCCTGCTGCGCCTTGTTGAAACGGTGAATCTCGTCGATGAACACGATCGAACGGCGGCCTGTCGTGCGGCGGAGCCGCTCGGCCTCGCCCATCACGTCGCGGATTTCCTTGATACCCGACAGGACGGCGCTGAACGAGACCAGGCGCGCGCGGGTCGTGTCGGCGATGATGCGCGCGAGCGTCGTCTTGCCGGTGCCCGGCGGACCCCAGAGGATGATCGACTGCAGGACGTCGCGCTCGATCGCCTCGCGCAGCGGCCGGCCGCGTGCGAGAATCTCCTCCTGCCCGACGAACTCGTCGAAGCGCCGCGGGCGCATGCGCTCGGCCAGCGGCGCCGCTGCATCCGCGGTCGGCATCGGCTCGTCGGGAAACAGGGATTTCATAACGGCTGAACGGCCGATGCTAGTATCCCGTCCCGGTGGTTCGCGGCACAACGTGCGGGCGGCGCATCCCCGCTGGCGGCGCTGCTCGTCGCTCAGATATCCCCAATATCCTCACTCCTCGCGCCTTGCCATCGGGGCGCGGCGCTCCGCGGCTCATGCCACGATCCACCGGGGCGGGACACTAGTCTCGTGCGGTTAACGGTTTAGGACATCTGGCGATTTTGTCGAGAATCATGTCAGCGTCCTTCGTCCAGACGAATCGCCGTGGTGCTTCGTTGTAATGCTTCAAGTAATCCTCGATCGCGG
>JADZED010000058.1 GCA_020850715.1 Acidobacteriota bacterium | reverse complement strand
TCTGCCCGTCCTGCCCGGCCGTCCTGGAAAGATGCTTCACCGCTTCGCGACATTCCTCTCCGGGTTCACCGTCCTCCTCATTTTGGCGGGCAGTCTCGTCACCAGCACCGACTCGGGACTGTCGGTGCCCGACTGGCCGACCACCTACGGCTGGAACATGTTCGCGTTCCCGCCCTCGAAGTGGGTCGGCGGCATCTTCTACGAGCACGGCCATCGATTGATCGCGAGCAGCGTCGGCTTCCTGACAATCGTCCTGGCGGCATGGGTCTGGCGGCAGGACGGGCGCCGCTGGATGAAGCGTCTCGGCGTGGTCGCGCTGGGTGCGGTTGTGGCCCAGGGCGTACTCGGTGGCATCACGGTCCTGTTCTTCCTCCCGGCCGCGATCTCGACCGCGCATGCCGCGCTCGCCGAGATCTTCTTCTGCCTCACGGTTTCGATCGCGCTCTTCACCTCGCCGGGGTGGAGCGGCGGCTACGGCAGGCACCCGGCAGCGAGCCCCGGCGTCGACGATTTCATGCTGCGACGGGTCGCGACGGCGACGACGTTGCTCGTCTACGTGCAGATTCTGATCGGCGCGACGATGCGGCACACCGGCGCGGGATTGGCCATCCCCGACTTCCCGCTGATGTTCGGGCATCTGATTCCGCCGCACTGGGACGCGAGGATCGCCGTCCATTTTGTCCACCGCGTGGGCGCGCTCGTCGTGGCGCTGGCCATCGCCGCCACCGCGGCGCACGTCTGGTTTCACCACCGCGATCGGTCCGAGCTCGCACGCCCGACCGCCGCGCTCGTGTTGCTCGTCGCGGTCCAGGTCGCGCTGGGTGCGTTCACGGTCCTGACCCGGCGCGCGGTCTGGATCAACAGCCTGCACGTCGTCTGCGGTGCGCTCGTGCTGGCCACGTCGCTCGTCGTGACGCTGCGCAGCTGGCGCGCCCGGTTCGCCGATCCGCTGGCCGCAGCGGGCGGCGGCGTGGCGGCGACCATCGCCTCCGCGCAGCCGGATGCCGCGGGAGCGCGTGCGTGAAGCCGGCCGCCGACCTCGCATCGCTCCCGATCTCCGGAAGCTCGCGACCCTCCGTGCTCAGCGACTATCTCGCGCTGACCAAGCCGCGGCTGAACATGCTGGTCGTCGCGACGAGCGCGGCAGGTTATTACCTGGGGATCCAGGGATCGCCGTCGGTGCCCGAGCTGGCGATTACGATTGCGGGCACGGCGCTCGTCGCCGGCGGGGCCTCGGCGCTCAACCAGGTATACGAGCGCGATACCGACGCGCTGATGCGCCGTACGCGCCATCGGCCGCTGCCGGACGGCCGCATGGCCACCGGCGATGCCAGCCTCTTCGGGATGGCGATGGCCGGCGCTGGCCTCGTGCTGCTGGGTGCGGCGGCCAACGTGCTCTCGGCGACGCTGGCCCTGGCGACCCTGGTCACCTATCTCATCGTCTATACGCCGATGAAGCAGCGCTCGCCTGCCGCAACCCTCGTCGGCGCGGTACCCGGCGCCCTGCCGCCGCTGATCGGATGGACGGCGGCCACCGGCGAGCTTTCGACAGGGGGCCTCGTCCTCTTCGCGATCGTCTTCCTCTGGCAGGTTCCGCACTTCATGGCGATTGCGTGGCTGTGCCGCAACGACTACGCGCGCGCCGGCTTCCCGATGCTCCCCGTGATCGACCCCTCGGGGCGCAGGGCTGCCCGCCAGGCCGCGGTCTACTCGCTGCTGCTGGTGCTGCCGGCGCTGGCGCCTTCGTTCATCGGCATCAGCGGTCCGGCGTATCTCGTCGTCTCGAGCATTCTGGGTGCGGCATTGATCGCGCTCGCCGTCGGATTCGCATTCAGGCGGAACGATCGGGCCGCGCGCGCCCTGTTCGTCGGCTCGATCCTCTACCTGCCGCTCATCCTCGTTGCCCTGATCGCCGACAAGTTGTGAGCGTTCACGATCTGCCGGCCGTCAACGCCGCGCTCAACGCTATCTCCGGCGTCCTGCTCGTTGCCGGCTACGCGCTCATCAGGCAGAAACGGATCGCACAGCATCGGAAGGTGATGCTGGCCGCGTTTGCCGCCTCCGCGCTGTTCCTGGCGTCGTACGTGGTCTATCACGCGCAGGTCGGCTCGGTCCGCTTCACGCGCGAAGGGGTCGTCCGGCCCGTGTACTTCACGCTTCTGCTCACGCACGTCGTCCTCGCTGCGGCGGTGCCGCCGCTGGCGCTGGTCACGCTGTTTCGCGGGCTGTCGGGCCGCTACGACCGTCACCGGCGCATCGCGCGCTGGACCCTGCCCAGCTGGCTTTACGTCTCGGTGACCGGCGTGCTGGTCTACGTGCTGCTGTACCGGCCTACCTGGCTGCTCTGACGCGGTGGCGCGCGACCGCCCGCGATGCGCCGGAGCGCCGTCGAGGGCGGTTTTTCGGCGGAGAATCGGCTCGATTGCCGATTCACGCTATACTTACAGTGACACCAACTCTATGCGCATCAGGGGGATTTGGCATGCGTAACTGTCTTCATTTCGGTCGGCTCGCCCTGGCTGTGGCCCTGTTGGCAGGCCTGTCGACCGCCGCGTCGGCGCAGGTAGGCCGTGTCGGCGGGATGGTCAAGAACGACGCCGGCGAACCGATCAAGGGCGCGACGATCACTGCCGAGAATCCGCAGGCATCGCCCAGCTCCGTCAGCGCAACCACCGACGACAAGGGGCGTTTCTCGGTGATCGGTCTGCGCGCTGGTGGATGGAAGTTCACGGCCAGCGCTCCAGGCTACGATCCGGAATCTGGAACGATCCGTGTCGCCACGGTCGGCGCACCAAACCCGCCGCTGACCTTCACGCTGAAGAAGGGCCCGGGCGGAGCGCTCGCGGGCCTGTCGAGCGCGGCCGCCAAGGACCTCCAGGGCGAGCTCGCCGCTGCCGACGCCGACTACAACAGCGGCAACTACGATGGCGCCATCGAGAAATACAAGGCGGTGCTCGCCAAGGCCCCCGGCCTGAGCGCGCTCCATCTGCAGATCGCCGCAGCCTACCGGAACAAGAAGGACTACGACTCGGCGCTCGCCAGCTACAACGACCTGCTGAAGGTGAGTCCGGACAACGAGCAGGCGGTCGTCGGCATCGGCATGACCAACCTCGAGAAGGGGGATCTCGATGCCGCCGAGGCGACGCTGACCCAGGCGGCGGCCCTGCCCAATCCCTCGCGAGAGGTCTTCTACGATCTTGGCGAGGTGCTGTTCGCCAAGGGCGAGATCGAGAAGGCCGCCGAACAGTACCAGAAGGCCGCTGCGGCGGACCCGACCTGGGGCAAGCCGCTGTTCAAGCTCGCACTGGTCGAGCTGAACAAGGGCGACAAGGCCGCTACCATCACGGCCATGGAGAAAGTGATCGCCGTCGATCCGACGTCGCCCGAGGCGGCGCAGGCGCAGGCGGTCATCGCCGATCTCAAGAAGTGAGGGTATGGGCCGCCGCGTCCGATCCGTCTTCATCCTCGTCCTCGTCTGACTGGGGGCGGGGCTCGCAGCGGTCGGAGGCTGGCGGTACGCGCGCGGGGGCGCACCCGTCAACGGCCCCATCCTCCTCATCTCCATCGACGCGCTGAGAGCCGATCGGCTCCCGGCCTGCGGCTACGCCGCCGTCCGCACGCCGGCGATCGACGCGCTGGCGGCGGACGCCGTCCTCTTCGAGCGGGCCTGCACGCACGCTCCCCCCACACTCTCCGCCCACGCCTCGCCGTGCGCGCGGAGGCTCGCGCCGCTCTTCCGCCGCAGCCCCGGGATCGCGCCGCTCGGGATTGAACCTGACGTATGCTGCGGCATGCAGCGTTCCCGAACAGTGAGGCTTTCATGACGCGGATGCTCCCGGCGATCGTCGCGCTCACCGCGGCAGGCGCCGCTCTCCAGCCGCCGTCGGCCGCGGCCCAGACGGCGGCGGTTTCCGAGGCGTTCCGCGCCAGGACCGATCTCGTCGAGGTGGAGGTGATCGTCCAGGATCGCAACGGCGCGTTCGTCGGGGACCTTGCCATCGATGATTTCGAGCTGCTCGACGAAGGCGCACCGCAGCGCATCCAGCAGCTCTCCGTCCAGCAGGCCGGCGCACGCGATGCTCCGGCGGCCGGCGAAACGCCGCGGATCTTCGTGGTGGTCTTCGACGAGGGACACATGACGCCCGCCGGGTTCAAGCGCACGCAGCAGGCTGCGTCGGCGTTCTTCACCGAACAGCTGCGCGAAGGCGATCTCGGCGGAGTCGTCGTCAATGGGCGGCTCGTCAACGATCGGATCACGAGGGATCGCAGCGAGCTGATCCGGGCCGTGCTCGACGCCAGGCCGAGCTTCGTCAAGGCCTCGCAGCAGGCCGACGAGCGGCAGTGGCCGCGCATGACCGAGCTGGAGGCGCTGCGCATCGTCATGAATGGCGACACGGCCGCGCTCGATGACGTGATGCGCCGCGCCTGCGCCGAGGATCCCGACCAGTGCCGCGGCCTCGAAGACGCGGTCGACGAGTACGTTCAGTCCAAGGCGCTCCACATCGCCGAGGAGGCGCGCGCACAGTCGCTCGAGACGCTGCAGGTTCTCAGACGATTGATGGACGGCCTTGCGGGGCTCGGGGGGAGCAAGTCGGTGCTGCTGATGTCTGAAGGCTTCCTCGCCGATCCGACCTGGCCGCTCGTCGCCGAGACCGAGCAGGCGGCGGCGCGCGCGCGGGCGCGCATCTATTCGATCGACGCGCGCGGCGTCGATCGGAACGACGACGCGGGAAGTCGCGGGAGCCTCAGCCAATTGCTGCAGCAGATGGACGCGGGCGAAGGCTCGATGAGCTCGCTCGCCGCCGACACCGGCGGTTTCGCCGTCCGCAATCTGGCGATGCTCTCCACGGCGCTGACCCAGATTGCCGCCGATGCGCAGTCCTATTACGTCCTCGGCCACCGGCCGTTCCGGCTCGACGGGCGCTTCCACGAACTGACGGTACGCGTGAAGCGGCCGGACGTGTCCGTCCGGGCCAGACGCGGCTATGTCGCCAGCGCCGCGGGCGCCGCCAGCGCGTCCTTCCCGACTGTCGCACCGGCGCCGACGATGGACGACGAAGCGAGGCCTGTCGAAGGGATCGACACGGCGGAGCGCGAGGCGGTTGCTCCCCGCGCCAACACGGGAACCCTCGCGCCGGTCGCGCCGGACGAGCACGGCATTCGCATGCGCCCGGGCGCCGCGACTCACGTACAGGCGCTCGGCCGCGGTGCGCCCCCGGACGCCGCCGCCGCCGGAGGGTGGGAAGCGTTCAGCCGCGGGGAGCTGGAAGTCGCCCGCGCTGCGCTGGCTGCCGCCGCTGCGGCCCCTTCGGCGCGTCCGTGGGTGCCTTACGCGCTCGGGCATGTCGAGTACGCGCGCGGCGATCACGCGGCCGCCATTGCCGCCTGGGAGCGCGTACTGGCGGCAACGGGCGATTTCGAGCCGGTCTACTTCGACCTCGCCGACAGCTACCTGCAGCTCGAGGATCTCGCTCGAGCGACTCGCCTGCTCCAGCAGGCCAGCGGCCGCTGGCCTGAAGACGCCGAGGTCTTCCAGAGCCTCGGCATCGTCTCTGCCGGGAGCGGCTCGCTGGACGAGGCGATCGGGCTGTTCGAAAGAGCTCTCGCGCTCGCCGCCGACAATGCGGCGGCGCACTTCAACCTCGGGAAGGCGCTGGAGCTTCGCTACTACGCGTCGCGCCGGTACGACGAACAAGCGCGAGCCTGGGTCGCCGAGGAAGGCGACCGTGAGAAGGCTGCTGCCGCCTACCGACGCTGTGCGGAGCTCGGCGGCCCGTTCGCCGCCGAAGCCAGAGAGGGCCTGGTACGCCTCGATTGGATGGCGAAGTAGCCGGACGCCCGGCGCGCAAGAAGAAGGAAGGGGGGAGCCCGGCGGGCTCCCCCCCTCGCGAACGCCGAATCGAACCGCCTAGAAGCGAATGCGCGCGCCGAAGAACGCGCGGCGCGGCGACACCCACGCGATCTCGTCGAGGTACTTGTTGGTGCCGGTGCCGGCTGCCAGGTCCTGCAGACGGGTCGCCGACTGATCGTTGAACAGGTTGAAGATGTCCATCGAGAGCTCGGCCGAGGTCTGCCCGCCGAGGCGCAGGACGTACTGGAGCCGGAGGTCGAACTGGTTCCACGACGGATTCTTGACCGCGCCGACCGCGTCCGCGGCCACCCATCCGCCGACCTCGTCGTGGACGTTCTGCGAAGTGATGCCGCCGAACGCCTGGTAGTCGCCCTCGACAGGCAGTCGGCGCGACGAGGCGAGGAAGGTCCGGTTGACGGTCGTCCCGGAGTTGGCGCTCCAGGTCGCCCCGAGCTCGAGGCCGACGGGCGTCATGTACGAGCCGGCCATCTTGAACAGATGGTGGATCGTGCCCGGCAGCGTCCCATACATGTTGGGCGCGCGCGGATCGAGGAACAACACGTCGCCGACGAAATCGGCGTTGCCGTCCGAGACCATGTTGCCCTTCGCGTCGAGGTAGCTGTACGAGGCCATCGCCTGCCAGTTGTTCGAGTAGCGTTTGCGGAACGAGAATTCGAGCCCGTTGAAGTCCCGCTTGCCGCCAGGCATGGTCCCGAGGAAGAAATTCGCCGCGGGCCGGGTCGCCGCGTCACCCCAGCCGAAGTAGTCCCACCCGAGGAACAGCGTGTCGGGTGCCGTCGTGTCGCCAGGATACGCTGCGGGCACCGTGTAGAGCTGCGGATCGAAGTCCTCGAAGATGTCGCGGGTGCGGCGGTGATAGTAGGTCGACGACAGGCTCATGTTGCGGCCCAGGTCGGCCTCGTGCTGGAACTGCAGCTCGTCGGTGTACGGCGTCTTCGTCGTGGGCGAGTAGAAACCGTCGATGGTCGTCGGGCCGCCGCGCGTGCGGTAGGTCACCCACTGGCCGAGCGCGAAGATCTGCTCCTCGCGGGTGGCGCCGGTCGCGGTCCCCGCGAAGTTCGTCATATCCATGCGGATCGGGTCGAAATAACGGCCCCAGTATGCCGAGAGCTTCTGGCGGCCGTCGCCCGTCAGATCGTAGGCGGCGCTCAGACGCGGCGCGAGCGTCCAGTCGAACGCATACGTCTTGGCGCCGGTCGTGGCGTAGTGGCTGTACTGCTCGGCGCGCAACCCCAGATTGAGGGTCACCCGATCGAGCGTGACCTCATCCTGCGCGAAGAGCGAGTAACCGCGCACCTTGGTGTCCTGCGGACCCAGGGCCGACATGAAGATCCGGTAGTAGTTGATCTGCCCATCCGGGTTGCCGGCGGTGCTGTTGAACATCAGCGACGAGCCGAGCTCCGATGTCGAGATCGTCCCGTCACGGTTGGTGTCGAACGCGGCATAGAAGGCCGCCCGGTTCGGCAGCGTGTTGATCGTGTTGATGAAGCCGCTGAAGTCGGAGACCGTGGTCGTGCGGAACTGCCGCGTCGACCAGGGACCGCTCGAGATGCTGGTCGCGCTGACGCCGGTGGCCAGATACCGGTTGGAGATCGACGTGTACTGCCCGCCGTCTCCCGTGTACACCAGGTTGCGGTGGTCTTCGTGCTGCACGAACTCGAAGCCCCCTTTCACCCGGTGGATGCCGGTCTGATACTGCGTGTTCAGCGTGAACGCCTTCGTCGGCCGCGTCTCCGGCGCGTCCTGGCCGAATCCGCCGAGCTGCTCGTCGGCCAGGGTCCGGATATCGCCTGTCTGGAATGACACGGTATTGCGGGTCGTGGTGTCGACCGCGAAGTCGGAGATTGCCGCGTCGTGGAAGTTGAATGCCCCCTCGAAGATCCAGTTCGAGCCGACCACCCGGCTGTATCGCCCCGAGTAGTTGCTGCCGCCCTGCTCGCGCCGGCGGATCCGGTTGTTCGGAACGGTCGGATCGGTATCGGCGTCGCGCTCGAACGGGTCGTTCAGGAACATGAAGCTGGCCAGATCGTTCTGGGTCGGTCCCCACGTGACTTTCGCGAACCCCTGCTTGTTGGTCGTCTTCGACTTCCGGAGCAGTGCGCCGGTGTCCTGCGCCGATACGTCTCTCGTGACCGGCAGGTACCGGAAGCTGCCGAAGCCCCAGAGCTGATCCCGCACGAGCGGGCCGCCGATCGTGAACGCCGTGTCGTGCGAGGTGAACTGGCTGCTCGCCACGTGCTTGCTCTCGGCGACCAGGTTCTGGTTCTGGAAGTAGTAGGTCATCGATCCATGGAGATCGTTGGTGCCCGACTTGGTCACGACCGTCGAGATCAGGCCCGGCGATCCGACGTATTCGGCCGCGATTCCGCCGGTGATCACCTTCTGCTCCTGGATGATCTCGGTGTTCAGGTTCGCGCCAAACGTGCCGGTCACCGGGTCGGTGACGTTGATCGCCTCGAAGTAATAGGCGTTGTCGGCCGAGATGCCCAGGTTGTCGTTGGTGATCACGTCCTTCCAGTTCATGCCGGAGCGGGACGCCGGGTTGCCGGACGAGATCGAGCTGTCGGGCAGGACGCCTGGGACGAGCTGAAGATAGCTCTGGAAGCTCCGGCCGGTCGGCAGCGACTCGGTGAGCTGGAGCGTGATGTCCTGGCCGGTCGTCGCCCGCGTCACGTCGACCACCGGAGGTTCGGTGCCCCGGACGGTGACTTCCTCGGTCACCGACGACAGCACGAGCTGCGCGCGGAGGGTGGTGACCGCGCCGCTCGAGACGCGGACGTTCTCCTGCCGGAAGTCCTTGAACCCCGACAGCGTGGCCACGACGACGTAGAGCTCGGAGGGTCGCAGCTGGCTGACCGTTGCAACGCCCTGAGCGTCGGTCACGACCGTGCGTGTGGTCACCGAATCGGTGGCCGACGCGGTGACGGCGACGCCGGGCAGGCGTCCACCTTGCTGGTCCTGGATGACGATCTCGATGGTGCCGGTCGTCGTCACCTGGGCTGATGCCGTCGAGGCCGCACATGCCAGAAGCAGGAGCCCTACGGCTCCCGAGATGAGCTTGCGAATTCTTCCCTTCATGTACACGCATCCTCCATGGAAAGAAGCGTTGAGGAATTCCGAGGACCGCACGGCAGAGGACGTCGTCTCACTTCCGACACATCGCGATTCCGCAATGGCACGACAGACCGGCGTCGAGAACAAATCGTTGAAGCGGTCCGTGGACACATCGGACATGATAGCCGGGCACATGAGCTTGCTCGATTGAAATTCTCGAACAAAATCACGCTCACGACAGCTCGAGATCCAATATGAAGAACCGCCGATTATCCGACGATAATTCGTGTTTATTTCGTTATTTGTTCGTCTCTGGCAGGAGTACCGGCAATTGAGAAGTATTTCCGTTCACTTTACGTGTCGCTTACGATACCGAACGTGTCGCGGGAGTCGCGCCGCGTAAGCAGGACTGCGCTGGCGTGGGGGGGGGCGTGGCGGAGGTCGTACGGGCTCTGGCGCGTGGGACTCCCGGTCTAGCGCCGTCCCGCTTCCACCTGTTGCAGGGTCTCGTCGATGAGCCGCTGGTTGTCTTCCTTCGAAAGGTTGCGCTGAAGGATCTTCGAAGCGATCATCACCGAGAGATCGACCGCCTCATGGCGGATCTGCTGGAGCGCGCGGGTCGTTTCGAGCTGGATCTGCCGCTCGGCGCTCTTGACGAGCGCGTCGGCCTCGGCTTTCGCCTTCTGCCGCATCTCTTCGCGAAGACGTCCCGCGTCGGTCCGGCTCGCCGAGATGATCGCCTCCGCCTCGATGCGGGCCTGCCGCACGATTTCGATCGATTGTCCCTGAAGCCGCTCCAGTTCCACCCGCGCCTGCTCGGCATCGTCGAGCGACCGCCGGATCGTCTCGTGCCGGCTGTCGAGCATCTTCAAGAGCGGCCCCCAGGCGAACTTCGCCAGTACCGCCACGAGCACCAGGAACGTGACGATCGTCCAGATGAACAGCCCGGGATCGGGCTGGACCAGGGGGTTATTCATTCCGTGCGCCTCCCACGCGGCCGGCCGCGGCGGCCGGCACTCAAACTACCCCAACGGATTGGCGAGCAGCAGCACGAGCAACGCGAAGACCTCCGCCAGAATCGCGACGCCTTCCAGCAGGAAGAGCGGCAGGTTCACGGCGGCCGTGATCTGCGCGGCCGCGCTGGGCTGCCGGGCGATCCCTTCGGCGGCGGCCGCCGCCAGGCGCGCGATGCCGAGCGACGCGCCGATCACGATCAGGCCGAGGCCGATCGCGACGCCGAACAGGTGGGTCACGCTGGCGCCTGCAGCCGCCGCGCCCGCCTCCTGTGCGAAGACGACCGGGCCGACCGACCACGCCGCGGCGACGGCAACGGCAGCCGCAGCCGCTTTGCGCACGAAACCTGCTGGAATCATTCGAGTGTCCTTTCGTCAGTGAAGAAGCGTCAGTGGTGGACGTGAATGGCCATGCCGATGAACACGGCCGTCAACAGCGAGAACACGTAAGCCTGCACGAGGATGACGATGATTTCAAGTGCGGAAATCCCGACGGCCAGCGGCACCGAGACGGCGAGCCCGACGCCGATGCCGGCGATCGCATGGCCGAACAGCTCGGCGAACATGAACACGAACGACAGGATCGCGAGGATCGCGATGTGCCCGCCGGTCATGTTGGCCGCGAGTCGCATCGTGAGCGCGAATGGCCGTACCAGCAGGCCCAGCAGCTCAATGGGCACGAGGATGATGTAGAGTAGCGGCGCGAGGCCGTGCGGCACCAGGTTCTTCCAGTGCTTGACGAACCCGTGCGCCTTCGTGCCGGCGACGATGATCGCGAAGAAGGTAATCGTGGCCAGGGCCGCGGTCACGTTGAAGTTCGCCGTCGCCGTGGTGCCGCCGTGCAGCAGCCGCTTGGCGAACGAGTCGGGGCCGGTGTGCAGCACCCAGTGATCCAGCACGCCGACCACTTCGAAGATCGGCACCAGGCCCATGGCATTCGCACACAGGATGAAGATGAAGAGGGTCAGCACCAGCGGGGTCCAGGTGTTCGCCCACTTCCGGCCGACGTTCGGCTGCACGATGACGTCGCGCACGTATTCGACGATCGCCTCGAGGGCGTTCATGAACCCGGAGGGGATCGGCCGGTCCTGCTTCAGATAACGGCGGACGACCGCGGTCACGACCGCCCCCACCAGGGCGGCGACGATCCAGAGCATCAGGACGTGCTTGGTGACCGAGAAATCGATGCCGGCGACGCTCGGGACGTGAATGAGCGGGTGCTCGAGCGGGCTGTTGGACACATGCTCGATGATGGTCCGGCCAGCGTCGAACTTCTCCGCGGTGGCGCCTGCCGCCCCGGCCGCGTGCTCTTGAAAGGCCATCGTCGAACCCTAGCGTGCGTGCCGCTCTGCCAGCAGGCGCTTGAGGAACAGCGCCTCGAGCGCGTACAAGCCGATGAAATACGCGGTGAAGCTCGCCACGAACGGCACGGGCTGCACCGCGGCGCTGCGGATCATCACCGCGACGTAGGCACCGAACAACACCAGCTTGACTCCGAATGCTCCCATCATCACCGCCGTGAGGCGTTGCGGGTTGACGCGGTACGCGCGCACCATCACCGCCCACGTGCCACACGCGATCGCCAGCGGCCCCAGCATGCCGAGCAGGATGTCCCGCCGCACGCCGGCTCCGGCCACGGCGGCTGCCGCGAGCCATGTTCCGACGCTGGCGCCGGCCATCCAGGCAATCGGCTTCATCGGGGCCAGACCGACCTGGCAAGCTCGTAGAAGCCCACCACCAGCCCGAGCGCCAGCCCCCCGAGCAGGAACCGCGGCGCGGTGCCCTGCCACGCGTCGGCGGCGTACCCGATCGCGCCGAACAGGATGACTGCGCCGATCAACGCGTAACTGCCGGCCGCCGCCGGGCCCGCGCGCCGGACGTTGTCCTGGAACATCTGCAGCGACCGCTGCAAGTGGCCGCGCTCGTCGGGCACACCGATCCTCCGGCTCGCAGCCGCCAAGTATACCCTACCTTGTGAAAACCTTCCCAAACGGGCAGGACGCGCCGGGCGGCGCGCGCCGGGCTACTTCAGCGCGATCGCCGTCCCGGCCACGCCGAGCGTGCGGGCCGACGCTTCGGCAGCCTCGAACAGCAGCCGTGGATACACCCCCAGCACGATCGTGGCGGCGAGGGTGACGCCGACGACGACGCCCAGCGGCGCGCTGAACGCGGGCTCCGAGCCGATCGCCTCCGTCTTCAGATACATGAAGACGACGACGCGCACGTAATAATAGAGGGAGATGGCGCTGTTGAGCACGCCGATGACAGCCAGCCACACGTAGCCGGCGTCGATGGCGGCGCCGAACAGCCAGAACTTGCCCATGAAGCCGGCCGTGGGCGGGATGCCGCCGAGCGAGAGCATGAACAGCAGCATGGCGAACGCCGCCAGCGGATTGCGGGCGCTCAAGCCGCTGTAGTCCTTCAGCTCGTCGCCCACCACGTCGCGCCGCCGCATCATCACGATCACGGCGAAGGCGCCGAGCTGCATGAACGCGTAGATGAGCAGATAGATCAGCATCGCGGAGACGCCCCGCGGCGTGCCGGCCACGACGCCCATCAGCACGTACCCGGCGTGCGCGATCGACGAGTACGCGAGCATCCGCTTCAGATTGGTCTGCGTCAGCGCCGCGACGTTGCCGACCGTCATCGTCACGATCGACAGGACCTCGAAGAGCAGGCGCCAGTCGGCGCTCGTCGCGGGCAGCCCCTCGAGGAAGATGCGCAGCAGCATCGCGAACGACGCCGCCTTGGAGCCCACCGACAGGTAGGCGGTGATCGGCGTCGGGGCGCCCTCGTACACGTCGGGCGCCCACATGTGGAACGGCACGGCTCCGATCTTGAAGCCGATGCCTGCGACAACGAGGATGACGGCCAGCACGAGGCGCGGATCGCGCGGCTGGCCGGCAAACGCCACCGCCATCGTGCGCAGGCTCGTCGTGCCGGACAGCCCGTACATCAGCGACATCCCGTACAACAGGATGCCGAGCGAGAAGGCGCCCAGCAGGAAGTACGTCACCGCGGCCTCGTTCGAACGCTGGCTGGGCTTGATGAATCCCGCCAGGATGTAGAAGGACACGGCCATCGTCTCGAGGCCGATGAAGATGGTGACGAGGTCGATGCCGCCCGCCATGACCATCATGCCGAGCGTCGCGCACAGGACCAGGAAGTAGTACTCGCCGGGGCTCGCGCCTTCAATCTCGAGGTACCGCGTCGACATCAGCACGGTCAGCGCCGCAGCCGCGAGGAAGACGACCTTGAAGAACAGCGCGAAGCGGTCGACGGCGATGAGCCCCCCCGCCACCTCGACGTGCGTGTCGGCGAAAGGGGCCAGCGACAGGACGGTCGCGCCGATCACCCCCAGCGTGATCCACGACAGGATCTGCGTGCGGCGCCGATGGCGCTCGGTCAGGCCGTCCGCGCCCGCACCCGCCGCCGCGGCCGCTCTGGCGACGGGGAGCAGCACGTCGGCGACGAGCAGCAGCAGCGCACCGCCCGTGATGACCAGCTCCGGAAGGATGTAGTAGAAATCGCTGATCGCGAGGCCGGCAGGCATCAGCGCGCGGCGCTTTCCGCCGCCACCAGCGGCCGGCCATCGGGCCCGCATGGGACCGACTGGAGGAATCGGGCGGCGCCGTTGGCGGCAATCATCTGGGGCGTCGGGGCGCCGCCGCAGCCGAGCGCCGCGTAGGTCGGGCTGTACTGCGGGCTCACGCGCGCGACGATGCGCTGGACCGAGCCGTCGAGGCGCCGCAGGAACGGCGCCGGATAGAGCCCGATCCAGACCGCCAGGACCAGCAGCGGGGCGAAGGTCGCGAACTCCCGGTGGCTGATGTCGAGCAGGTGCAGGTTCTTGGGATTCTCCACCTTGCCGAACATCGTGCGCTGGTAGAGATACAGCATGTAGGCGGCGCCGAGCACGACGCCGCTGCCGGCAAACAGCGCCCACATCCTGCTGGCGACGAAGACGCCCTGCAGGATCAGCAGCTCGCCGATGAAGCCGTTGAGTGCCGGCAGGCCAATCGACGACATCGTCATGATCAGGAAGATCGCCGCGTAGACCGGCATGATCTTCGAGAGGCCGCCGTACTCGGCGATCTCGCGCGTGTGCCGGCGCTCATAGACGACGCCGACCAGCAGGAAGAGCGCTCCGGTCGAGATGCCGTGGTTCAGCTGCTGGACGATGCTGCCGGTGATGCCGACGGGATTCAGGGCGAACATGCCGAGCATGATCATCGCCATGTGGCTCACCGACGAGTACGCGACCAGGCGCTTCCAGTCCTTCTGGGCGAGCGCGACGAGCGCGCCGTAGACGATTCCGACGATCGAGAGCACCGCCATCAGCGGCACGAACGCGCGCGTGCCGTCGGGCAGGATCGGCAGGCTGAAGCGGAGGAAGCCGTAGGTGCCCATCTTCAGCATCACCGCCGCCAGGATCACGGAGCCCGCCGTCGGGGCGTCGGTGTGCGCGTCGGGCAGCCAGGTGTGGAACGGGAACATCGGCACCTTCACCGCGAACCCGAGGAAGAAGGCGAGGAAGATCCACCACTGCAGGTTGACGGGCAGGTTGAGCTGCTGGAAGGCCGTCACGTCGAACGAGTACACGCCGGTCACGCTGTGGGCGTAGAAGTAGAGCGCGAGGATGCCGAGCAGCATGATGACGCTGCCGACCAGCGTGTAGAGGAAGAACTTGATCGCCGAGTACAGCCGGTTCGCGCTGCCCCAGATGCCGATGAGGAAGTACATCGGCACCAGCATCACTTCCCAGAACAGGAAGAACAGCAGGAAGTCGAGCGACATGAAGGCGCCCAGCATGCCGGTCTGCAGCACGAGCAGGAAGGTGTAGTACTCCTTGACCCGCTCGGTGATCGCCGTCCACGACGACAGCACCGCGATGAAGCCGATGAGCGTGGTCAGCAGGATGAGCAGCGTGCTCAGGCCATCGACGCCCAGGAAGTACTCGGCGCCGATCGACGGAATCCACGGCGCCCGTTCGACCAGCTGGAAGTCGGCGTTCTGGGGATTGAACCAGTACCAGAGCGGAATCGAGATCGCGAACCCCGCGCCGGCGAAGATGTTGGCGATCCAGCGGATCGCGTCCTCCTTCTCCCGGGGCGTCACCAGCAGGAGGCAGGCGCCGACGAGCGGCGTGAACAGAATGAGCGACAGGTAGTGGGTCATGAACTGATTCACCGCAGGAACAGGTAGACGCTGACGAACGCGAAGATGCCGACGAGCATCAGCAGCGCGTAGTTCTGCACGAGCCCGGTCTGCAGGCGCCGGAACACGAGGCTCGACTCCTGCACGAACCAGCCGACCAGATTCACTGCGCCGTCGACCACCCGCTTGTCGGTCAGGCCCGAGGCCCACGAGCCGACGATCGTCAGCCGGCCGGCCCCGTTGACCGCGCCGTCGACGACGCGGCGGTCCACGGTCCACAGGCCGTCGGCGCTGCCGAACGTGCCGGAGACAATCGTGGCGCCGTAGAGCTCGTCGACGTAGTACTTGTTCGACAGCAGGCGGTGCGGGCCGGCCCATCGCACGGCGAGCCCCTCGGCAATCTCGGGCCTCGTCACGTAGAACCTGTACGCCAGGCCGATGCCGAACGCCGCGATCAGCACCGAGAGCCCCATCAGCCCGAGCTCGACGCCGCGCGACACGTCGTGGGCGCCGCCGGCGGCGCCTTCCTCGGCGGCGTGGGCCGCGGCGCCTTCCGCCGGAGCGGCCGGCGCCGCCGCCCCGTGCGCGGCTGATGCCGTGAAGCTCGGCTCGAGGAACTGCTCGATGGCATTGCCACCGCCGAGGGCGGCCGGAATCCCGACGAAGCCGGCAACGATCGCGCCCACGGCCAGCGCCATCAGCGGGAAGGTCATCGGCGTCGGCGACTCGTGCGGGCCGTGCCACGGCCCGTGGCCGTGCCCGCCGCCGTCGTCGCCGGGAACGCCCGCATGCGCGGACGACCCGTGCGCCATCCCGCGATCGTGCGTCGCGGCGTGGCCGTGGGCATCGGCCGGATGCGCCACACCGTGCGCCGCCGACAGCGCGATCGCGGCGTGCCCGGCCGTCTCCCACGCGGGACCGCGGTAGGCGCTGTAGAAGGTCATGAACATCAGGCGCCCCATGTAGAACGCGGTCATGAGCGCCGCGGCCAGCCCGATCACCCACACGGCCTTGTTGGCGGTGAACGCGCGGAACAGGATCTCGTCCTTGCTGAAGAAGCCGGCGAACGGGAAGATGCCGGCGATCGCCAGCGTGCCGATCATCATCGTCGCGAAGGTGACCGGCAGGTACTTCCGCAGGCCGCCCATGCGCCGCATGTCCTGTTCGCCCGCCATCGCATGGATGACCGACCCGCTGCCGAGGAACAGCAGCGCCTTGAAGAAGGCGTGCGTCATCAGATGGAACGCGCCGGCCGAAAAGGCGCCGATCCCCATCGCGGTGAACATGTACCCGAGCTGCGAGACCGTCGAATAGGCGAGCACCTTCTTGATGTCGTACTGCACCAGGCCGATCGACGCGGCCATGAAGGCCGTCAGCACGCCGACGATTGCGACAATCGCCATCACCTGCGGCGCGTGCGAGAAGAGCACGGCGTTGCGGCCGATCATGTAGACGCCCGCGGTGACCATGGTGGCCGCGTGGATGAGCGCCGAGACCGGCGTGGGCCCCTCCATCGCGTCCGGCAGCCAGACGTACAGCGGAATCTGGGCGCTCTTGCCGGTGGCGCCGACGAACAGCAGCAGGCAGATCGTCGACAGCACGCCAAAGCCTGCGCTCTCGATCGGCATCGCCGCCGCGGCGTCCTGAATCGCGCGGAAGTCGAAGGTGCCGAACGTCATGAACACCAGGAACACGCCGAGGATGAAGCCCCAGTCGCCGATCCGGTTGGTGATGAAGGCCTTCTTGCCCGCGTCCGCCGCGCTCTTCTTCTCGTACCAATAGCCAATCAGGAGGTACGAGCAGAGGCCGACGCCTTCCCAGCCCACGAACATCACGAGGAAGTTGTTCCCCAGGACGAGCATGAGCATGAAGAAGCAGAAGAGGTTCAGGTAGCAGAAGAAACGGGCCACCCCCGCGCGCGGCTCGTCGGCCATGTAGGCCGTCGAGTACACGTGGATCAGCGTGCCGATGCCGGTGATGATGAGGAGCATCATTCCCGACAGCGGGTCGAGCCTGAAGCCCCACGGCACCTGGAAGGTGCCGATCGTCCCGTCGGACATCTGCAGCGGAATCGCGGTGAACCACTGGGCGACGGTCACGTCGTACGCGCGCGCATCGGCCGGCAGGCCGAGCATCTGCCAGAACGCGACGAGCGACAGCGCCAGCGCGGCGATCATCGTCGCGCACGCGAGCGCCCCGGCGGTCCGGCGCGAGAACGCACGGATGCCGACGAGGCCGTTGACGGCCGCGCCGAGGCCTGGGAGAACGGGGATGAGCCAGATGTACTGCACGCCCGTCACCACTTCATCAGGTTCATTTCGTCGATGTTGAGCGTTTCCTTGTTCCGGTAGAACGCCAGGATGATCCCGAGGCCGACCGCCGCCTCCGCGGCTGCCACGGCGATCACGAAGATCGCGAACACCTGCCCCACCGCGTTCTGCAGCGCGTGCGAGAAGGCAATCAGGTTGATGTTGACCGCGTTCAGGATCAGCTCGATCGCCATGAAGATGATGATGATGTTCCGCCGCACCATCACGCCGATGACGCCAATCATGAACAGTGCCGCCGAGAGCAGCATGTAATGCGTCGAAGTAATCATGAGATCCGCCGCCCGCTCTTCACAGTTCCCGCTTCGCCAGCACGATCGCGCCGATCATTGCCACCAGCAGCAGCATCGACGCGATCTCGAATGGAATCAGATAGCGCGTATACAGCAGCCAGCCGACCTGCTCCGTGTTGCCCGCGACCGGCAGCGCGGCCGCGGGCCCGGCCGGCGCGGCACCCGCCGAACTGTACAGCGCGATCGCGGCGAGCTCGGCGAGGATGGCCGCCGACAGCCCGAACCCGAGCCACGTGCGGCGGCGCGGATCCTGGTGCGCTTCCGGCGGCCGCTTCAGGTTCACGAGCATGACGACGAACAGATAGAGCACGACGATGCCGCCGGCGTAGACCAGCACCTGGATGACGGCCAGGAAGGGGGCCTCCAACAGCACGTAGAGCGCGGCCACGAACAGGAAGTCGAGCACGAGGAACAGCACGCTGTGCACGGTGTCCTTGGTGGCGATGACGAGCACCGCGAAACCGAGGATGAACGCCGCCAGCGTGTAGAACGCGATGGCTTCGCCCATCACGCCAGCCACCACACCTTCACGATGGCAGTCGCCACGAGGTTCAGGATGGCCAGCGGGATCAGCACCTTCCAGCCCAGGCGCATCAGCTGATCGTAGCGGTAGCGCGGCAGCGTCGCGCGCACCCAGATGAAGATGTAGAGGAATACGAACGACTTGACGAGGAACCAGATCCAGCCGGGGATGAGGTCCAGGACGCCGAGCCACGCCACGTTCGGGAAGGGGCGCAGCCACCCGCCGAGGAACAGCGTCGTTGCGACCGACGAGACCACGATCATGTTCGCGTACTCGGCAAGGAAGAACAGGGCGAAGCGCATGCCGCTGTACTCGGTATGGAAGCCGCCGGTCAACTCCTGTTCGGCTTCCGGCATGTCGAACGGCGCGCGGTTGGTCTCGGCGAGCGAGCCGATGAAGAAGATGCCGAAGGCGAGCGGCTGGACGAACCCGTACCAGACCCGCGCCTGCTCCTGCGCGAGCACGATGCTCACCATGCTCAGCGAGCCGGCCATCAGGATGACGCTGACCAGCGTCAGCGTGACCGCCACCTCGTAGCTGATGAGCTGCGCCGAGGCGCGCAGGCTCGCCAGCAGCGGGTACTTGCTGTTGGACGCGTAGCCCGCCAGGATGATGCCGTACACGCCAACCGACGCCACCGAGACGATGTACAGCAGGCCGACGTTGATGTCGGTGACATAGAGCGGCACTGCGTGGCCGAAGATCGTCACCGTCGGTCCGAACGGGATCACCGCGTACACGATGAGCGCCGGCACCATCGAGATGATCGGCGCCAGGGTGAACACCCACCGGTCCGCGCGGACCGGCGTGATGTCCTCCTTGATCATCAGCTTGATCGCGTCGGCGATCGGCTGCAGCACGCCGTACGGGCCGACGCGCATCGGGCCGAGCCGCGACTGCGTCCAGGCGATCACCTTCCGTTCGAGCAGCACCATGTAGCTGACGGCGACCAGCGTCGCGTTCAGCACGACGAGGATCTTCACCAGCGGAATGACGAAGGTGTCGATCACCGATCCACCTCGCCCAGGACGACGTCGAGCGAGCCGATGAGCGCCACCACGTCGGCCACGAGATGGCCGCGGCAGAGCCGGCGCAGCGCCTGCAGGTTGCAGAACGACGGCGGCCGCACGCGGAAGCGGTAGGGATTGGTCGACTTGCCGTCGCTCACCACGAAATACCCGAGCTCGCCTTTCGGCGACTCGATGGCGTGATAGGTCTCGCCCGCCGGCGGCTTGATGAGGCGGGGCACCTTGCCGACAACCGGTCCCTCGGGGATGCCTTCCGCCGCCTGGCGGATGATGCGGAGCGACTGCCGGAACTCCTCCATCCGCACCACATACCGATCGTAGGTGTCGCCCGCCTTGCCGAGCGGCACCTCGAACTGCATCTCGTCGTACGCGGCGTAGGGCTCGTCCTTGCGGATGTCGCGCGGCACGCCCGACCCGCGCAGCGGCGGCCCGCTCAGGCCGAGCGCGATCGCCTCGGGGCCCTCGATCACGCCGACGCCCTTGGTCCGCTCCAGCCAGATCCGGTTCTCGGTCAGCAGCGCCTCGTACTCCTCGACCTTCCCGGTCATCACCTCGACGAACGCGAGGACCTTCCTGTCCCAGCCGGGTGGAATATCGAGCGGCAGCCCGCCGATGCGCTGCGAGTTGTAGGTGAGGCGCGCGCCGCACAGCTCCTCGAACAGGTCGAGGATCAGCTCGCGCTCGCGGAACGCGTAGAGGAACACCGTCATCGCGCCGATGTCCATCGCGTGGGTGCCCACCCACAGGCAGTGGCTCGCGATCCGCTGCAGCTCGCACACGATCGTGCGCACGTAGCGGGCGCGCCGCGGCACCTCGATCGCCATCAGCTTTTCGACCGTCTCGCAGTAGCCGACGTTGTTGGTCGCGGCCGCCACGTAGTCCATCCGATCGGTCAGCAGGACGATCTGCGTGTAGTTCCGGTTCTCGCTGAGCTTCTCGATGCCCCGGTGCAGATAGCCGATGACGACGTCGGCGTCGACGACTTTCTCGCCGTCGAGCCGCAGCACCACGCGCAGCACGCCGTGCGTGCTCGGATGCTGCGGACCCATGTTGAGCTCCAGCTCATTGGTGTCGAACATCGCGCCGTGGCGGAGGGCGGGGGCGTCCATGGCTGGAGTTGGTGCTATTCGAGATCCGCTTCGTCCCTGGTCTGCTTCAGCTTGAGCCATTCCTGCGGATTCTCGAGCAGCAGTTCGCCCGGCCCCTCGAGCGGATAGTCCTTCCGCTGCGGATGGCCCTGCCAGTCGTCGGGCATCAGGATCCTGCGGCGATCGGGATGGCCGGTGAAGTTGACGCCGAACATGTCGAACACTTCCCGCTCCAGCCAGTTGGCCGCCGGCCAGAGATCCGTCACCGACCTCACCGGGGTCGTCTCCCCCGCCCGGGTCTTGACCCGGATGCGCTGCCGGTGCGTCGTCGAGTAGAGGCAGTAGACGACGTCGAAACGCTCGGCCGCGCGCGGCGGCCAGTCGGTGGCGGTCACGTCGGAGCAGAAGTCGAATGCCGCCTCCGGCGCGTCGCGAAGGTGCTGCGCCACCTCGTGGAGCCGGTCCACCGGCACGACGATCGTCCAGTCGCCGACAAAGTAGCTCACCAAGGTCACGGCGCCAGGCTTCGCCGCCTGGAGTCGGGCAATGAAGGCCGGCACCGGCACGTCAGCCGGCGGCGGCGGCTCGGCCGGTCCCGACGGCGGCGCGGCCTTCGGCGGGTGCTCGGCGGCCGGCTTCGGCGCCGCTGGCGGCCTGGCGGCGACCGCCCCGGCCGGCTTCGCCGGCGGCGGCGCGGCCGGCTTCGGCGCGACCGGGGGGCGGGGGGACGCCGGCGCGGCGGCTGCGCCCGGAACCGCGACCTCGCCGGGCGGCGTGCTCGCAGCCGCCGCGGCCGGCGCCGCGGGGGCAACCGGCCCCGGATCGTCGCCGTCGTGAGGCGTCGCGTCCTCGGGCTTCCGGGGATCGTCAGCCATCTAGTGTCCCGTCCCGGTGGATCGTGGCATACGTCGCGGAGCGCCGCGCCCGATGGCCAGGCGCGAGGAGTGAGGATATTGGGGATATCTGAGCGACGAGCAACGCCGCCAGCGGGGATGCGCCGCCCGCACGTTGTGTCGCGAACCACTGGGACGGGACACTAGACCCACTCGAGGGCGCCCTTCTGCCATGCGTAGTAGTAGCCGACGACCAGGATGAAGATGAACACCAGCATCTCGATCAGGCCGAACAACAGCAGTCGATCGAAGATGACGGCCCAGGGAAACATGAAGACGGTTTCCACGTCGAAGATGACAAACAGCATCGCCACCAGGTAATAGCGGATGCTGTAGCGATCGCGGGCGCCGGTGACCGGTTCGATGCCGCACTCGTACGGTTCGAGCTTGACCTTGTTGTACTTCGACGAGTGCAGCAGACGAGAGATGACAATCGTGAAGACCGCAAAGCCGGTCGCCACGAGGACAAAAATCGCGATCGGAATGTAGGGCGAAAGCATCTGGTGGCGAAGGGCATCGCAGATGCGCGCGCCCTCGGGAAATTCCGTTGGTTTATAGCACGCCGCCGCCGGGAAACGCAACCGCCTCAGCAGAGCCCGAGCGTCTTCCGCAAATTACAGATTCCAAAAGGCTTCAGGTCCGCTGCCGCTTGACGCTCTCCGAAATCGAGACCTATACTGACGTGATGCCGGCGCGGCGCGTATTTCCCCCGGCGCTCGTCGCGGCGGCGCTCGTTGCCGCCGGTTCCGTGCGCGCCGAGGCTCAGCCCAACCAGCGCTCGATGTTCGTGAGCGTCCTGGATCGCTCCGGCGCGCCCGTCCCCGATCTCGGCCCCGCAGACTTCATCGTACGCGAAGACAATGTGGCGCGGGAAGTCGTCGCGGCGACGCCGGCGACCGATCCGATGCAGATCGAAGTGCTCGTCGACACGAGCGACGCCTCGCAGCCCTACATCGCCGACCTGCGCCGCGCGCTGCCGCCGTTTCTCGAACGGCTGGTCGGTTCGGAGCCAGGACGCCGGAACGAGGTCGGCCTGGTCACGCTCGGGGATCGTCCCACCATTCTCGCGCGCCCATCGGTCGATGCCGCCGTGCTGAAAGGCGCCGCCGAGCGGCTCTTCGCGCAGGGTGGTGCGGGCACCTATCTGCTCGACGGCATTGTCGAGGTCTGTCGCGGCTTTGCCGCGCGCGCCGCCACGCGCCCGGTCGTCGTGGCGATTACGACCGAAGGCCCCGAATTCAGCTCGACGCACTTTGCCGACGTCCTCGGACGGCTCCGCGAGACGGGCGCCGCCTTTCACGTCGTCGTCGTCGGCCCCGCCGGCGCCGATGCGGGCGACGAGGCCCAGAACCGCAGCGTGGTGCTCGACCGGGGGCCGAAGGTCACCGGCGGTCGATTCGCGCACATTCTCTCGGGGATGGCCCTCGGCAGCACGCTCACCCAGCTGGCCGACGAGCTGACGCACCAGTACCGCGTGACGTTCGGACGTCCGCCGGCGCTGATTCCGCCGGAGACGACGACGGTGAGCGCGGCCAGGCCGGGCGTGGTCGTGCGGGGCACGCTCGTCGTCGAGCGCGACCGGGAGGGGCGTCCGCGATGAGCCGCGCCTGCCGGACGACGACGGTCGGGACGTGTGCCCTGCTGCTGCTGGCCGCGGCGGTCCTCGCCGTCGGCGCCCAGCAGGGGCCGTCGTTTCGCGCCGGCGTGGAACTCGTCTCGCTGAACGTCACGGTGACCGAGGGGGCGTCGTCGCGGTTCGTGACCGATCTGACGCAGGACGATTTCGAAGTCTACGAGGACGGCGTGAAGCAGGATCTGACGTTCTTCACGCGCTCGAACCTGCCGATCGCGCTGGCGCTGCTGCTCGACACCAGTGCGAGCATGGACGCGAAGCTGTCCACGGCGCAGCAGGCCGCGATCGGCTTCGCGCAGCACCTCCGGCCGCAGGATCTCGCGGAAGTCGTCGACTTCGACAACCGCGTCAACGTGCTCCAGGTCTTCACCAACGACGCGCCGGCGCTCGAGCAGGCGATCCGCCGCACGGCGGCGGGCGGGTCCACCTCGCTGTACAACGCCGTCTACATCGCGCTGAAGGATCTGAAGAAGGTGACGGCGACCAGCGTCGCCGACATCAGGCGTCAGGCGATCGTGCTGCTCTCCGACGGCGAAGACACCTCCAGCCTGCTGCCGTTCGAGGAGGTGCTGGAACTGGCCCGGCGGTCGGAGACGGCGATCTACGCGATCGGGCTCGACCATTCCGATCCGGGGGCGGGCGGCGTGCGCAGCTTCAAGGAGGCCGAGTTCGTGCTCCGGCAGTTCGCGCAGGAGACCGGCGGTCGCAGCTTCTTCCCGGAGAACATCTCCGATCTGGCGGGGGTGTACGGACAGATTTCCGACGAGCTCTCGAGCCAGTACACCGTCGGCTACACCTCGAAGAACCAGAAGCGCGACGGCGCGTGGCGCCGCGTGGTCGTGCGCATTTCCCGCCCGGACTGTGTCGCCCGCACCAAGCAGGGCTACTTCGGGCCGACATCGCGATGAACCTGCACCTGCTGCCCCTGATCGTCTACGCCGCCGCGATGGCGGCCTACGCATGGCACTTCGCGCGCCGCGACCCGGCGGTCGGCCGCGCGGCGACGACCCTGCTCGTGGCCGCGGCGCTCGCACACACGTTCGTGATCGGCATGCACACGATGGAGGCCGGCCACGTGCCGGTGACGAACGCGACCTCGGCGATCGCCTCGTTCGTGTGGCTGCTCGCGCTGTCCTATCTCTACGTGGAGATGACGACCGACGAGCGCGCGATGGGCGTCTTCATCCTCCCGCTGCTGGTCGGGCTGCAGGCCATCCCGGCGAGCCACCCCATTGCCGAAGCGCGTTCGCAGGTGCTCCAGGGGCCGCTCTTCGGGATCCACGTGTCGTCCCTGCTGTTCGCCTACGCGAGCTTCGCGCTGGCCGGCGTGATCGGGATCACCTACGTCCTGCTGTTCAAGGAGATCAAGGCGAAGCACCTCGGCTTCTTCTACACCAGGCTGCCGTCGCTGCAGATCCTGGACCGGATGAACCATCGCGCGATCATGATCGGCTGGGTCTTTCTCACGCTCGGGATCGTCGCGGGCGCCGTGTGGGCCTCGACCTACGCCGGGGCCGATCCGCGCGTCCGGGCGATGTCGCTCGAGGATCCGAAGATCTTCGTCTCGTTCGTCTGCTGGGGCGTGTATTCGTTCGAGCTCTTCGCCGCGCGCCGGATCGGCTGGGGCGGCCGGCGGGCCGCCTATCTGTCAGCCCTTGGTTTCGCGATCGTCCTGCTGAATTTCGTGCCGATCAGCTATTTCCTGACCAAGAGCCACAACTTCTGATGCACCTGCTGGTCGTCGGCATCAGCCATCACACGGCGCCCCTCGAGCTGCGGGAGCGGCTCGATTTCCAGGCGCGCGGCATCGACCAGGCGCTGCACGCGCTGGCGCAGCGCGGCTCCACGCGCGAGGCCGTCGTGCTGTCGACCTGCAACCGCGCCGAGATCTACGCGGCGTGCGACGAGCTCGAGGCCGCGCGCGGCGACGTGGTGGCGTTCGTCTCGGCCTTCAACGGCGTGCCGGCCTGTGCGGTGACCCCGCACGTCTACGA
This sequence comes from Acidobacteriota bacterium, assembly GCA_020850715.1. Lineage (GTDB taxonomy): Bacteria > Acidobacteriota > Vicinamibacteria > Vicinamibacterales > CAVVIG01 > JADZED01. The sequence continues at coordinate 54,792 of JADZED010000058.1, read as the reverse complement.
GGCGGCCGATCTGGAGGCGGCCCGCCACCTCTTCCGCGTGGCGGCGGGCCTCGACTCGCTCGTGGTCGGCGAACCGCAGATTCTCGGACAGGTCAAGGCGGCGCACACGATCGCCGCCGCCGGACAGCGCACCGGCCCGGTGCTGAACCGGCTGTTCCACGCCTCGTTCGGCGTGGGCAAGCGCGTCCGGACCGAGACCAGGCTCGGATCGGGCGCCGTCTCGGTGGGCTTCGCCGCGGTATCGCTGGCGCGCAAGATCTTCGGGGATCTCGCCGGCCGCAGCGTGCTCGTCGTCGGCGCGGGAGAGATGGGGAAGCTCACCGCGCGGCACATGAAGTCGCAGGGGGTGTCGCACGTCACGATCGTCTCGCGTACGATGGCGCACGCGGCGCGGACCGCCGAGGCGATCGGGGGCGCGAACGTCGCCCCGTGGGACGATCTCGACGCCGCGATCGCCGGCAGCGACATCGTGATCGCCGCAACCGGCGCCGCCGCGCCGATCCTCACCAAGGCCCGGATCGAGGCGCTGATGCGGCCGCGCCGGAACCGGGCGCTGTTCGTCATCGACATCGCCATGCCGCGCGACGTCGAACCGGCCGCCGGCGAGATCGAACAGGTCTTCCTCTACAACCTCGACGACCTGCAGGCCGCGGTCCGCGAGAACCTCGCCCGCCGCGCCACCGAGGTGGCCCTCGCCGAGCGGATCGTCGCCGAAGAGGTCGAGAAGTTCGGCATCTGGGTGCGCTCGCGCAGCGCGATCCCGACTGTCGTCGCGCTGCGCCAGCACTTCGAGGACATCCGCCGGACCGAGCTGGATCGGCTGGCCTTCAAGACGGCCTCGATGCCGCCCGACGCCCGCGCGCGGCTCGACGAGATCACGCGCCTCATCGTCGAGAAGCTCCTGCTGCATCCGACCGAGCAGCTCAAGCTGCTGGGCGACACGGAGACCGTCGGCGCCTACGCCGACGCGCTCACGCGCCTGTTCGCCCTGTCCGAGCGCGCGCTCGATGCGCCCGACGCGCCTCGCGACGATTCCCGGGTCGAGCCGTTCCGGCCGAAGGAACGGGGACGCCGCTGAGCCGATCCGTGCCGGCGCAGATCAGAGAGCTTCGACTGGGCACGCGCGGGAGCCAGCTCGCGCTGTGGCAGGCGCACGAGGTCGCCGCGCGGATCGCCGCGGCAGGCGGTCCGTCCTGCCGCATCGTCATCATCAGAACGTCGGGAGACCGGCTGCAGGAGGCAAGGCTGGCGGCTGCCGGAGGCAAGCGTCTCTTCGTGAAGGAGATCGAAGACGCGCTGCTCGGCGCCGAGATCGATCTCGCCGTGCACAGCAGCAAGGACATGCCGGCGATTCTTCCCGGGGGGCTGGCCATCGCCGCCGTGCTGCCGCGCGAGGATCCTCTCGATGCAGTCGTCCTGCCCGCCGGAGGTGGCGCGGTGCTGGCCACGCTCGGCGACCTCGTCGCCCATGTCGGGCAGACGCCGACGATCGGCACCGGCAGCGTGCGCCGGATGGCACAGCTCCGGCGGCTGTGCCCCGGTGCGGCCTTCGAGCCAATCCGCGGCAACCTGGACACGCGCCTGCGCAAGCTCGACGCCGGCGGCTTCGACGCGCTCGTGCTCGCCGCCGCGGGCCTGCGCCGGCTGGGCGCCGCGGCCCGCATCTCCCTGGCGCTGCCGGTCGACGCCTGCGTCCCCGCGCCGGGCCAGGGCATCGTCGCCGTCGAAGTCCGCGAGAGCGACGATGCGGTCCGCGCGGTGGTCGCTTCGATTGACGATCGTGCCACGCACGCAGCGCTTGCCGCCGAGCGCGCCGTCGTCGCCGCGCTCGGCGGCGGCTGCCAGACGCCCATCGGCGCGCTCGCAACGCCGGCCGGCGGCACGGGGCTGAGGCTCGTCGCCACGGTCGTCGCCGTCGACGGCAGCCGTGCGATACGAGAGGAAGCGATCGGGGCGATCGGCCAGGCCGACGCGCTAGGCCGGCAGGTCGGCACGGCGCTGTTCGGCGCGGGCGCTGGCGAGATCCTCGCCGACGCGGCCCGCCAGCACCCGCCGGCGCCGAGCCATCCCGACTGAGGCGACGCGAATGCCCGGGCGTCCGGCACTACACTAGGGGCGTGAGCGTCGTGTACCTCATCGGGGCGGGACCTGGCGACCCCGGCCTCATCACGGTCCGCGGCCAGCAGTGTCTTGCGGGCGCCGACGTCGTGATTTACGACCGGCTCGTCCATGGCCGGCTGCTCCGGCACGCGCGCGCCGACGCGGAGCGGATCGACGTCGGGCAGGCGGCCCCCAAGCCGCTCGAGCTCGAAGCCATCTGCTACCTGCTGGCCGAGAAGGCGCGCGAGGGCCGCACCGTCGCGCGCCTGAAATGGGGCGATCCGTTCGTGTTCGACAGCGGCGGCCCCGAGGCGCTCTTCCTGCACGAGCAGCGGGTGCGCTTCGAAGTCGTGCCCGGCATTCCGGCAGGCGTCGGCATCCCCGCCTACGCCGGCGTGCCGATCACCTATCCCGGCGGCGGGGACACGCTGACCTTCGTGCGCGGCCACGAGAACGAGGGACACACGCGCGCCGCGATCGACTGGACGGGGCTCGCCAAGCTCGACGGAACGATCGTCTGCTATGCCGGACCCGAACAGGCCCATGGCCTGCTGAGCGCGCTGCTGGCGCACGGGCGTCCGGAAGACGAGCCGGCCGCGCTCATCTATCAGGGGTCGCAGCCGACGCAGGAGACGATCGACGGCACGCTGGCGGAGCTCGCGCGGCGCACGAAGGACACGGTCGATCGGCGCGCGGCGATACTCGTCGTAGGGCGGGTGGCGGCCCTGCGGCAGCACCTGCGCTGGTTCGACGTGCGGCCGCTGTTCGGCAAGCGCGTGCTCGTGACGCGCGCGCGCGATCAGGCGGCCGGCTTCGTGCAGGCGATCGAAGCGGCCGGAGGCGAGGCCATCGAGGCGCCGATGATCCGGATCCTCCCGCCGGACGAGTACGGCCCGCTCGACGAAGCGTGCGCCCGGGCGGGCAGCTTCGAGTGGATCGTGTTTGCGAGCCGCAATGCCGTCGACGCGTTTCTCGAGCGTTTGCTCGCCTCGCCGCAGGACGTGCGGGCGCTTGCCGGCGTCCGGCTGTGCGCGGTCGGCGCGGCGACCGCCGCGCGCCTGGCGGAGCGCGGCCTGAAGGCGGACCTGGTGCCGCCGGAGTACCGCGCCGAGTCGATCGCGCAGGCGCTCGGCTCCGTGCAGGGCCGGCGCATTCTGCTGCCGCGGGCGGACATCGGCCGCGAGGCGCTCGCCGACGATCTGAGGAGGGGCGGCGCGCAGGTCGTCGAGGTCGTCGCCTACCGCACGGGCGTGGCGGAGCCCGGGCGCGAGGACGAGCCGGATATCTACCAGATGCTGCTCGATGGACGAATCGACGTCGTGACGTTCACGAGTCCGTCGGCCGTCCGCAATTTCGCGCGTGTCGTCGGAGCGGAGCCCGCGGCTGATCTCCTGCGGCCGACGGTCGTCGCCGCGATCGGACCCGTCACGGCCGACGCGGCGGCGCAATTCGGCATCACCGCGGCCATCGTCCCGGCGCAGCACACCGTGCCGGCGCTGGTCGACGCGATCGTCGGATACTTCGAGACGCGGCGACCGGCGGCCGCCCGGCCCGCGCGTCACCACACCGCAGGAAGCCCATGAGCACGCCCGGCGCCCACAGCACGCTGCACCTCACGCGCCGGCTCCGCCGGCTCCGGCGGTCCGAGGCGATCCGGGCGATGGTGCGCGAAACGCGCCTCGCCCCAGACATGTTCGTGCTGCCGCTGTTCGTATGCGGGGGCGAAGGCGTGCGCCGCGAGGTGCGGTCGATGCCTGGCGTCTTCCAGCTGTCGGTCGACGAAGCGGTCCGCGAGACCGAGGCCGCGCGGCGCGACGGGATCCGCAGCGTGCTGCTGTTCGGCCTGCCCGACCAGAAGGACGACATCGGATCGGCGGCCTGCGATCCGGAGGCGCCCGTGCAGTCGGCCGTCCGCGCGATCAAGCGCGAGGCGCCGGAGGTGCTGGTCGCGACCGACGTGTGCCTCTGCGAGTACACCGATCACGGCCACTGCGGCATCCTGGTCGACGGGGAGATCGCCAACGATCCGACGGTGGAGCAGCTGGTGCGCGCCGCCGTCTCGCATGCGGCATCGGGCGCCGACATCGTGGCGCCCTCCGACATGATGGACGGCCGCGTCGGCGCGATCCGGCAGGCGCTCGACGAACGCGGGTTCGAGCAGACCGCGATCATGTCCTATGCGGCGAAGTACTGCTCCGCCTTCTACGGACCGTTTCGCGACGCCGCGGAATCGGCGCCGAAATTCGGCGATCGCCGCTCGCACCAGATGGACCCGGCCAATGCCCGCGAGGCGCTGCGCGAGGTCGCACAGGACGTCGAAGAGGGCGCCGACATCGTGATGGTGAAGCCGGCGCTGCCGTATCTCGACGTCATCGCGCGGGTCAAGGACGCGTTCGGCTGTCCCACCGCGGCGTATCATGTGAGCGGTGAGTACTCGATGCTGAAGGCCGCCGCGCGCAACGGCTGGATCGACGAGCCGCGGGCCATGCTGGAATGCCTGACCGCGATCCGGCGCGCCGGGGCCGACATCATCATCACGTATTACGCACGGGAAGCCGCGCGCGCGCTGGCATGATGAGCGGCCGCGAGTCTGCCCGGCGCCGGTGAAGTGACCACCATGCGCACGACCCGCTCCCGCGCGCGGTTCGCGCGCGCGCGCCGCACGCTCCCGGGCGGCGTCGACAGCCCCGTCCGCGCCTTCGCCGCCGTCGGCGGCGCGCCGCTGTTCATCCGCCGCGCCCGCGGCGCGCGGCTCGAGGATGCCGACGGCAACACATTCATCGACTACGTCATGTCGTGGGGCCCGCTCATCCACGGGCATGCGCCGCCGGCCCTCGTGCGGGCCGTCGCGGCAGCCGCGAAGAAGGGCACCAGCTACGGCGCGCCGAGCCCGCTCGAGGTCGAGCTCGGCGAGCGCGTTCGCCGGCTGATGCCCTCGATCGAGCGCATCCGGTTCGTCAATTCAGGCACCGAGGCGACCATGAGCGCCGTGCGGGTGGCGCGTGCGGCGACCGGCCGCGATCTGATCGTCAAGTTCGAGGGGTGCTATCACGGACACGCGGATGCCTTTCTGGTGAAGGCCGGCTCCGGAGCGCTCACGCTGGGCACCCCCACGAGCCCGGGCGTCACCGCCGGCGCGGCCGGCGACACGCTCGTTGCCAGCTACAACAATCTGGCTTCCGTGCACCGTCTGTTCGACGCCCATCGCGATCGGATCGCGGCGGTCATCGTCGAGCCGATCGCCGGCAACATGGGCGTCGTGCCGTCGGCGGACGGTTTCCTTCGCGCACTGCAGGAAGTCTGCGCGGGAGCAGGCGCCCTGCTGATCTTCGACGAGGTGATTTCGGGATTCCGCGCCTCCGCGGGAGGCGTGCAGGAGCTCGTCGGCGTCCGGCCTGACCTGACCTGTCTCGGAAAGATCATTGGAGGCGGGCTGCCGGTCGGCGCATACGGCGGGCGAGCGGACTTGATGAGTCTGGTGTCGCCGGCCGGACCGGTCTATCAGGCGGGCACGCTGTCGGGTAATCCGCTGGCGATGACTGCCGGCCTCTGGGCGCTCGGCCGGCTCTCGCCCAGGCTGTACATGTCGCTCGGCTCGCTCACCCGGCGGCTTGCCGCCGGGCTGGCCGATGCCGCGCGCGAGGCCGGGGTGCCGCTCCAGATCAACGCCGCTGGTTCGGTATTGACGCCCTTCTTCACCCGCCACCCCGTCCGCGACTACGCCTCGGCGACCAGCGCCGACACCGCCGCCTACGCACGCTTCTTCCGCGGGCTGCTCGCGCGCGGCGTGTACCCGCCGCCGTCGCAATTCGAAGCCTGGTTTCTCTCGGCGGCCCATACCGCGGAGGACGTGGACCGCACGATTGAGGTGGCACGCGCGGCGCTCCGGGACGCCCGGCCCTAGACGGTCCGTTCAGCTCACCAGGTGCAGCGGCTGATCGAGCCGCACCCGCAGCGTGGTGCCGGGCGGCAGTTCGACGTCCTTGCCCTCGGTCGCGGCGATCGTGCCGCCGGCGCCGATGAGGATCCCCGCCAGGGCGCCCTTCACGCCGCCGATGATGCCGCCGAGGATCGCACCCACGCCCGCGCCGGCGCCGATCTTCGTCGTCTCGCCGCGGATGCCTTTGCTCTCGATGGCCTGCGTCACGGTCGCGCGCATCGGATAAGTGCGGCCATGCACCGTGATTTGATCGAAGACGACGGTCAGCGATCCCTTGCGGTCGAGCCGCGTGGCCGGGTCGACCGACGTGACCGTGCCGCGCATCATCGATCCGGCCGGCACGAGCACGCGGTCGTCCTCCCGCAGATCGACCGCGGTGGTGGCCTCGACGCGATCCTCGACCCGCGAGCTCTTGGAGCTCAGCGGATCCTGCAGCAGGACGTCGAGCTCGGTGCCCACCGGAACCACGTTCGAGTCCACGGCGCCCGTCGTGGCCGTCGGCCGCGGCGTGCCGGCCGACGCGTAGTCCTCGTGCGCGCGGCGCGCGATGCGATCGATCCGGTCGCCCAGGTCGGTGACCTCGCGGCGCGTCACCTCCTCGTGCCGGCGCAGCTTGACCTTGTAGTAGGTCACGTCGTCGCGCGCCTGATCCAGTTCCGTCTGCAGCGCCTGGGCGGTATCGGCGGCGCGGCTCCGCAACTGCGCGATCGCGCGCTGCGCCTTGGCGGCGTCGCCCTCCAGCCGCACGATATCCGCATTGGTGACGCCAGCCGTGGCGGCGGCCTGGGCCGCCGCGACGCACGGCATCCCCGCGAGCCCGATGACCAGCGCGAGGAACGTGGACGACTTGAGCAGTCTCACTGGGGAACCTCCGGCGCGACCCGCGTGCAAGAGGGGTGCCCGTGGGGCGCGGGGGAGCGGCTGAAGGCGGAGGGGCTCAGCGCCAGGGCATCAGGCGCTCGATCCAGCTGATGCGCGTGAGGTCGTTGTAGATGACCGTGACCATGAGCATCAGGATCAGCACGAAGCCGGCGAGCAGCATCTTCTCCTTGACGCGCAGGCTGAAGTCGCGCCGGGCCAGCCCTTCGAGCGCCATGATGAAGATGTGGCCGCCGTCGAGCACGGGAATGGGAAGCAGGTTGAGCAGCCCGAGATTGAGGCTGAGCGACGCCATGAGGCTGGCCAGCGCGATCCACCCGAGCTCGGCCGATTCGCCCGACAACTGTGCAATCGCAACCGGCCCCATGAGCTGCTTCGGCGACGTCTCGCGTGTGACCAGCCCCCAGAGCGTCTGGAAGATGAGCCCGGCGCCCTGCACGTTGCGCTCGGCGCCCATCCACACCGCCTCGAACGGCCCCGGCTGATAGCTGCGCGTCGCGTCGGCGATCATGATGCCCAGCCGGCCGATGCCACCCGCACGAGCGGGTGTGACCGTGATCTGCCGCTCCGCACCGTCGCGCATCACGGTCATGCGCATCGGCGTCTCCGGACGGCTCGCGATGGCGTCGCGAAGCTGGAACGAGAAGATGATCGGCTTGCCCTCGACCGCGACGACCAGGTCGCCCGGCTCGAGCCCGGCCTGCGCGGCCGGCTCGCCCGGGTTCACCGCGCCGATGTGCGGATGGACGTCGGGCATCACGCCGATGTCGCCGATGCCGAAGCGATTGTCCGAAGACGGCGTGACCAGCGCCGAGATCTCGCGCCCGTCGCGGAGGATGCCCAGCCTGACCTCGCGATCGGGCCGCGTGCCGATCGCGATCGTGAACTTCTCCCACGTGTCGACGTCGTGCCCGGCGACCGAGAGGATGCGATCGCCCGGCCGCACGCCGGCCTGCGCGGCCGGCGAATCCCCGGCCACGGCACCCACCACCGGCACCTGATCCTCGTAGACCGGCACCGCGGTTCCCTGGTAGAGGACGAGCGCGGTCAGCGCGACCGCGGTGAGCAGGTTCATCACCGGCCCCATGATCAGGACCTGGAACCGCTCCCACTTGGTCTTCGAGAGAAACTCGTCGGACCGCAGCGCGACGCGCCCTTCTTCGTCCTGCGCGACTTCCTCGGGGCTCTCCCCCGCCATCTTCACGTAGCCGCCGAGCGGCAGCGCGCCGATCGAGTATTCGGTGTCGCCGCGCCTGAAGCTCACGAGGGTCGGGTTGAATCCCAACTGGAACTTGAGCACCCGGATGCCGACGCGCTTGGCCGCGACGAAATGGCCCAGCTCGTGGACGAACACGAGCACGCCGAGCACGAACGCGAACGCGACGAGGGTCAGCACGCGGGGATTGTCACCTCTGGGCCTTCGATTGAGATTGTACCCCGCGCGCCGCGTCGAGCGAGAATGCACGAGCCCAGGCGTCCACGCTTCTCACTTGTGCAATCGTGGCGACCTCGGCAGGCGCGTGCGCGTCCATCGCCGCGGCGATGACCTGCGGGATGCCGGTGAACCCGATCCGCCCCTCGAGGAAGCAGTCGACCGCCACCTCGTTGGCCGCGTTCAGCACGACCGGAAGGCTGCGCTCGGCGTCGAGCGCGCGGTAGGCGAGGCTCAGGCAGGGGAACGCCTCGAGGTCGGGAGCGTGGAACTCGAGGCGTCCGGCCCGGGCGAGGTCGAGCGGCGCCAGCAACCCGGGCCACCGTTCAGGGTAGGAGAACGCGTACTGGATGGGCATCCGCATGTCGGTGACGCCGAGCTGCGCGATCACCGAGCCGTCGGTGAGCTCCACCATCGAGTGGACGACCGACTGCGGGTGGACGATCACGTCGATCCGATCGCGGCGCACCCCGAACAGCCAGTGGGCCTCGATCACCTCGAGCCCCTTGTTCATCAGCGTGGCCGAGTCGATCGTGATCTTCCGGCCCATCCGCCACGTCGGATGCCTGAGCGCATCCTCGGGCGAGACGGCCGACAAGGCGGCGGCGCTCAGGCCGCGGAACGGCCCGCCCGACGCGGTCAGCACCAGCCGCTTCACCTCCTCGCGGCCGCGGCCGTGCAGACACTGATGGATCGCGTTGTGCTCGCTGTCCACCGGCAGGATCGGCACGCCGCGGCGCCGCGCCGCGTCGGTCACGATGCCGCCGGCCATCACGAGAATTTCCTTGTTCGCGAGCGCGATCGTCTTCCGGTGCTCGATGGCCGCCAGCGAGGCTTCGAGGCCTTCGGTTCCCGAGGAGGCGCAGAGCACCACGTCCACATCGGGATGCGAGGCGACCGCCACCAGCCCGTCGCGGCCCGTTCCCGCGATGGCCGTGTCCGGGGGCAGCCCGCTTCGCCTGAGCCGGTCGGCTGCTTCTCCGGTCGCCATCGCCACCACGCGCGGTCGATAGCGGCGCGCCTGTTCCGCCAGCCGGTCGATGTTGGCGCCGGCCGCCAGCCCGACCACCTGCAGCCGGTCCGGGTACGCATCGACCACCGCGAGGGCGCTCTGGCCGATCGATCCGGTCGATCCGAGGATGGCGACGCGCTTCAGCCGGCTCATACGTACTTCAGGACGATGTAGTAGACGGGCGCGGCGAACAGCAGGGCGTCGACCCGATCGAGGATGCCGCCGTGTCCGGGAATCAGCGTCGAGCTGTCTTTCACGCCGGCGCTGCGCTTCAGCATCGACTCGAAGAGGTCGCCGGCGATGCCGAGCGCGACGATCGCGGCGCCGAGCGCCGCCCGCAGCGCGGCGGGCGCCGCCGGCAGCCACCACGCGCCGACAATCGCGAGGACCGCCGCCCCGGCGAGGAACCCGCCGATGGCGCCCTCGACCGTCTTCTTCGGACTGATGCGCGCGGCGAGCGGCCGCCGGCCGACGGCGCGTCCGGCGTAGTACTGGGCCGTGTCGCTCGCGAACACGGTGAGCATCATCAGGAACAGCGCTTCGGGGCCGCGAGACTCGCGGATCCCGATCATCGCGCCGATCGGCAGGCCCAGATACAGGCAGGGAAAGACGGCGGCGGCGGCGGCCGCGACGGCGCCGCGGCCGCCCTGCCACCGCGCGAGCGAGACGGCACCGAGCCCGACCAGCGCCGCCATCAGCACGACGTCGAGCGGCGCGCCGGCGGCGCCCGCGCGCCCCAGGCGTGCGAACGCGGCCGCGGTCAGCGCGGCGGCGGCTCCGGCCGGCACGGCCGGCACGGCGAGACCGCTGGCACGGGCGAGCGCCGCGTATTCGACGAACGCCGCCACGAGGAGCAGTTCGGCCGCCGCGAGGAACAGCGCCGCGGGCGCGAGCCAGACGACGAGCACGGCGAGGATCAGCAGCGCGGCGCCGCTGAGCACGCGGGTCATCGCGCGTCGCGCGCCGGCCGCGTCACTTGGCGCCGAGCGCGACGGGCGACGGCTTGATGCCGCCGTACCGGCGGTCGCGCTTCTGATATGCGAGCACCGCCTCCAGGAGATGGCGGCGGCGGAAGTCTGGCCACAGGGTCTCGGTGACCCAGATCTCGGCGTAGGCGATCTGCCAGAGCAGGAAGTTGCTCACGCGCATCTCGCCGCTGGTCCGGATCAACAGGTCGGGATCCGGCTGGCCCGCCGTATAGAGAAAGCCGCCGAACGTGCGTTCATCGAGCGCCTCGGGCGGGATGCCAGCCGCCATCGCCCGCCGCGCGGCGTCGACGATCTCGGCCCGGCCGCCGTAGTTCAGCGCGATGTTGAACTGCATCCCGGTGTTCCGTTCGGTCTGGCGGATGCCGAGATCCAGTTCGTGCCGCACGTCCGGCGCGAGCTCCTCGACCCGTCCGATCGCGTGGAACTGGATGTTGTTGTCGATGAGCGTCTTCAGCTCCAGCCGGATGTACCGCTTGAGCAGCAGCATCAGGGTGTTCACTTCGGCGCGGGGGCGCTTCCAGTTCTCGATGGAGAACGCGTAGAGCGTGAGCACGTCGATGCCGAGGCGGGCGGAGGTCTCGACGACGTCGCGGACCGACTCGATGCCCGCCCGATGTCCCTCGACGCGCGGAAGATGGCGCTGCGCCGCCCAGCGGCCGTTGCCGTCCATGATGACGGCGACGTGCGATGGAAGCTGTTCGACGTTGATCTCGCGCGCCAGCCGTTCGTCCGGAGATCCCGGCGGAACCCACGCCAGGAGCTGCTCGAGGGACATGCTCTGGAAAGTATCACGAATCGTATTCGACGCCGACGAGGAACAGCCCGTGGGCGGGCGCCGTCGGTCCCGCGAGCGCGCGATCTCCGGCCACGAGCAGATCGCCGAGCCACGACGCCGGGCGCCGGCCGCGGCCGACCTCGATCAGCGAGCCGGCGATGGTCCGTACCATGTGGCGGAGGAACCCGGTGCCGGTGATCTCCACGGCGACGATCCGATCCTCCGCGCAGGCGAGGCGACAGCAGGTGATTTCCCGAGTCGTGCCGGACGCACCGCCGCCGGACGCCTGGAATGCCGCAAAATCGTGACGGCCTTCGAGCAGCCGTCCGGCCCGGTCCATCGCCTCCGCGTCGAGCGGCCGCGGCACGTGCAGCGCGTACAGGCGCTCGAACGGGATCAGCACCTCGGCGTTCGCGATGCGATAGCGGTAGGTCTTGGCACGCGCATCGAAGCGCGCGTGGAAGCCGGGGGCGGCGGCGACCTCGAGCGCGCGGATCGCCCCGGGCAGGTGCGCGTTCAGCGCCCGGCGCAGCGTCGCCGCGTCGATGGGCCGGTCGAGCGAAAAGCTCGCGACCTGCCCGAGGGCGTGGACGCCGGCGTCGGTCCGTCCGGCGCCGTGCACGGCGACCGGACGCCCCTCCAGATGGGCCAGCGCGTCTTCGATCAGCCCCTGGATCGACACGCCGCCGGCCTGGCGCTGCCAGCCGGCGAATCCGGTTCCGTCATACGCCAGCGTCGCCCTGAACGTCGTCATTCACATGACGACCGGCCGCGATCCCGGTTTCACCACCGGCAGACCGCGCGCGCACAACGGGCACGCCTCGGGCTCGAAGGTGGGCAGCTCCATCTCCAGGAGGGACACGAACGGGGCGTCGAGGCCGGCGGCGCCTCCCCCGCCGCGATCGACGATGGCCGCGGCGGCGGCCACCAGCGCGCCCGCGGCGCGCGCCACCTGCATCGTCTCGCGCGTCGACTTGCCGGTGGTCACCACGTCCTCCACCACGAGGACGCGGTCGGTCTCGCTCAGGATGAACCCGCGCCGGAGCACCAACTGCGCATCCTGGCGCTCGGCAAACAGCGCGCGCACGCCGAGCGCGCGGCCGACCTCGTGTCCGATGACGACGCCGCCAAGCGCGGGCGAGAGCACCGCCGTCGGCCGGAACCCGCGCGCGCGATCGGCGATCGCCTGCCCCAGCGCCTCAGCCGATCGCGGATGCTGCAGCACCAGGGCGCACTGCAGGTAGCCCGGGCTGTGCAGCCCCGACGAGAGCCGGAAGTGGCCCTCGAGGAGGGCGCCGGACTTGCGGAAGAGATCGAGCAGATCGTCGCGTGTGCTCATGATGAGACGCCGAAGGCCGGCGCCTCGATGACGTGGGCGCGCGGGGCACCCCGTCGGAACCGCCGGGATCGCCAGTATACAATCGGTGAACCAGGCCTTCGCCCCCTGCGTCTAATCGCAGCGCCGGAACCCTCTTGCTTCATCGATGGAGTACGCACCCATGCGCCAGCCCCTCGTTCGCGTCTGCCGGGCCGCCGCCGCCGCCGCGCTGACCGGCGCTCTGTCACTGCCCGCTGCGGCGCAAAGCGGATCGTCGCTCGCCGCGGCCGTCGAGGCGCAGGCCGCGCAGGCGGCGTCCTCGCCCGGCGCTGCGAGGCGCCTGTCGATAGACGACGCGCAGAAGCTGGCGCTCGAGCAGAACCTCGGCATCCGCATCCAGCGCTTCGATCCGCAGATCCAGGATCTCGGCATCATGCAGGCCCGCTCGCTCTGGACGCCGCAGGTGAGCTCGACCCTGTCGCGCCGTGCGCAGACGCAGGCCTCGACGAGCTCGATCGCCGGCTCCGCCACCGCCGTCGTGGAGTCGCGGTTCACGGGCGGCATCAACCTCTCGCAGGCGCTCCCGTGGGGCGGCTCGTACAGCGCCACCTGGAACGGCGCCCGCTCGACGACGACGAACCTGTTCTCGACCTTCAGCCCGCAGATCTTCTCGAACGTCAACATCCAGTACACGCAGCCGCTGCTGCGGAACTTCTCGATCGACTCGATCCGGCAGCAGGTCGCCGCGAGCCGCAGCGCCCGCGAGCTCTCCGGGATCCAGCTCGACGCCCTGGTCGTGCAGACGCTCCGCAACGTGAAGAACGCCTGGTGGGACCTCGCCTACGCCCTCGACAACCTCCGGGCGCAGCAGGAGTCGCTGGACCTCGCCAACCGGTCGCTGCGCGACAACCAGAAGCGCGTGGAGATCGGCACCATGGCGCCGATCGACATCGTGCAGGCGCAGGCCGAGGTGGCGAGCAACGAGGAGCGGGTGATCGTCGCCGAGGCGGCCATCCGCCGGGCGCAGGACAACCTGCGGGTGCTCGTCCTGGATCCCGCCGCGCCCGACTTCTGGACGACCACGTTCGAGCCGGCCGACACGGCGCCCTTTGCCGACCAGGCGATCGATCTCGACGCCGCCGTGCGCAACGCGCTCGAGAAGCGCTCGGATCTCCGGTCGGCCCGGACCGGCCTGGAGCGCCGCAATGTCGATCTCCGCTACCTGCGGAACCAGTCGCTCCCCGACATCAACGCCCAGGCGACCTATGTCGGGACCGGCGTGGGCGGGCTGCAGCTGAGCCCGCTCACGCAGTCGGACATCCTGTCGGGCAACACCACGCGCCGCGTTCTGAGCGACCGCAGCTTCGGCGCGGCGATGGGCGACATCTTCCAGACCGACTATCCGGACTGGACGGTCGGCGTGCAGATCGTCTACCCGCTGGCGTCCAACACGGCGCACGCCAACCTCGCACGGGCGCGCCTCGAGCAGCAGCAGGCGATCGCGCAGCTCACGAGCCTCGAGATGATGGCCGCCGCGCAGGTTCGCGAGTCGGCGCGCAACGTGGAGACCAACCGAAAGCGCGTCGGGTCGGCGCGCGCCTCGCGCGAGCTGCAGGAGCGCAAGCTCGAGGCCGAAGAGCGCAAGCTGGCCGCCGGCATGTCGTCGAGCTTCTTCGTGTTCCAGGCCCAGCGGGACCTCGCGCTCGCCCGGACGGCCGAGATCCAGGCCATATCCGACTACAACAAGTCGCTCGTCGACTTCGAGGCGGTGCAGCTCGCGCCGCTCGGCGGCGGCTCGGGCGGGCAGGCCGCCGCCAGCCAGGCGGTCCGGTAGGCCGCGGCGTCCGCATTCCGCCCTCTGCTACACTCGCCCGGTGCCGAAGGTCTCGGTCACCGTCATCACGAAGAACGAGTCGGCGGACATCGACGCCGCGCTGCAGTCGGTCGCCTGGGCCGACGAGCGGATCGTGATCGACTCCGGGAGCACCGACGACACCGTCGCGATCGCGCGACGGGCCGCCGACCGCGTGGAAGTCCGCGGCTGGCCCGGCTACGCGGCCCAGAAGAACCACGCCGCTTCGATCGCCGCCCACGACTGGATTCTGTCGATCGACGCCGACGAACGCGTCACGCCCGGGCTCGCCGCCGAGGTGCGGGCGCTGCTGGCGTCGGAGCCCCCCGCGGCCGGCTACCGCGTGCCGCGCGTCACCTGGCACCTCGGCCGCTGGATTCGCTCGACCGACTGGTACCCGGATCCGCAGCTGCGGCTCTACGACCGGCGCCGCGCCGAATGGACGGGCCGCTACGTGCATGAATCGGTGTCGGCGCGCGGCGAGGTCGGCACGCTGCGAGGCGAGCTGCAGCATTTCGCCTATCGCGACATCTCCGAGCACCTCGAGACGATCGATCGATACACGACCTTCGCGGCGCGGCAGATGTTGGAAGAGGGGCGCCGCGCCGGGGTCCTGCAGCTCGCCGCCCACCCGCCGGCTGCGTTCCTGCGCAACTACCTCGCCCGCGGCGGCATCCGCGACGGCAGCGCCGGCCTGATCGTCTCGGCGCTCAACTCGTACTACGTGTTCCTGAAGTTCGCGAAGCTGTGGGAACTGACCTCGACCGCGCGCGGGGCCGGCGCGCCGGCGGGGACCTCCACGCCGTCAACCTGAACGCGACGCCCGCCGTGTTCTCCCTCCACATCGACACGGCGCGCACGTGGCGCGGCGGCCAGAACCAGGTGCTGCTCACGGTCACCGGGTTGCGCGAGATCGGCCAGCGCGCCGCGCTCGTGGTGCATCCCGAGGGCGAGCTGCGACGGCGGGCGGCCGAGGGCCTGGACGTCATTCCGCTCGCGCCGCGCAGCGAGGTCGATCTTGCCGCCGCCTGGCGGCTCGCGCGCGTCGTCGGCCGCCTGCACCCCGACGTGATCCACGCCCACGATCCGCACGGCGTTGCCATGGCGTCGCTGGCCCGCTCGCTGCGCGCCGGGGCGAAGCGCGCGGGCGCGGCGCCGCCGCTCGTCGCGGCGCGGCGCGTCGACTTCCACCTCGCCCGACATTCGTTCTCGCGATGGAAGTACCGGCAGGTCGACTGCTTCGTGGCGGCGTCGGAAGAGGTCCGGAAGATGCTGGTGGGGGACGGCATCCCGCCCGAGCGCACCGTGACGGTGCACGAGGGGATCGACCTGGAGCACGTGCGCGCGGCGCCGCCGGTCGACGTGCACGAACAGCTTTGGCTGCCCCACCACGCGCCGGTCGTCGGCAACGTCGCCGCGCTCGTCCCGCACAAGGGACAGCGGTACCTGATCGAGGCCGCCCGCCTCGTCGTCCGCGAGCTTCCCGACGCGCGGTTCCTGATCCTCGGGGAAGGCGAGCTGCGCGAACAGCTCGAACGGCAGGTGCGCGAGCACCGGCTCGAGAAGCACGTGCTGCTCCCAGGCTTCCGCCCCGACGTGATCGGCTGGATCAAGAACTTCGATCTGTTCGCGATGAGCTCGATCACCGAGGGGCTCGGGACGTCGCTGCTCGACGCGATGGCCTGCTCGCGCGCCATCGTGGCGACGAGCGCGGGCGGGATTCCGGAAATCGTCGAGGACGGCCGCACCGGGCTGCTGGTGCCGCCCCGCGATCATGCCGCGATGGCGCGCGCGATCGTGCGCCTCCTGACGGACGCCGGCGAGCGGCGCCGCTTCGGCGAAGCCGGGCAGGCGCGCGTCGCCGAACGCTTCACCGTGGAGCGCATGGTCGAGGAGACCGCGGGCGTCTACGCGCGCCTGGTCGCCGCGCCCGTGCGCTGACGCGCCCGCCCGAGGCCGCGCCGGGGCCGGCAGAGGGGACGCAGCGGACACTGCGAATCGCCCTGCGCCCGGTGGAATCCGCAGGCGTTCATCATGCCGAGATGGCACAGCGAGAAGTCGTACTTGACCGGGTCGTCCGGATCCAGGGCCCGCAGCGACGCGGTGATGTCGCACGCCATCCGCCAGCCCGGGCTGGCGCAGCGCGTGAGGCGCAGACAGCGGCCGACGCGGACGACATGGGTGTCGAGGGGCACGATGAGCTGCGAGGGACGGAGGCGCCGCCAGACGCCGAGATCGAGCGCGTCGCGCCGGACCATCCACCGGAGAAACAGGTTCAGCCGCTTGCAGCCGCTCCCCGCCGAAGGCCGCGGGAAGAAGTAGCGCACGCCCTGCGGGTGTCCCGCGCGCGCGGCCGAGCGCCCGTAGGCCGCGCGCAGATCGAGCAGGAGCGCCCGCCGCGCGAAGCTGTCGAGCGCGGCTCCGACGTCGGCGGCCGCCGGGTCGGCCCCTTCGAGCAGGAATGCCTCGATCGTCGCCGACCGGTCGAGCATCTGCCGCAGCACCCACAGCAACGCGATCAGATCGGCGCTGCGGGTCCACCGGTGCACGAAGCCTCTGAAGGCTGCCGCATCGCGCGCCGGATCGAAGCGGCGCACGTAATCCGCCGGCCGGTCGCCCATCACGCCGATCACGCGCTCGATCGATTGAAGGACGCTGGCGACCCGGCCGAACGCCAGCGCGCTGGCGATGAACCCGGTGACTTCCCGGTCCGCGGTCCGGTCGAAACGGCGGACGATCTGGATGGGGTCGGCGGCCGCCCCGGCCTGGTTGAAGGTCGCGTAGAGCAGGTCGAGCGGCGCCTTCAGCGTGTCGAAGCTCATGTCGCGGCCCGACAGGATCATAGCGTTTGCCGCCTCGCAGTTCGAGCCTCGGTTCCCACGGCGCCAGAGCCCCCCGGCCTTCGGCCGCGCAGGCGACCGAAAGTATGATCCCGGGGTGCGCCGTCTCTTGCTCAAGGCGCTCGCGGGCCTCGGCGCGGCCGCGGCGCTGCTCGCGAGCGCGGCCTATGTGGCCGCGCGGCGATCGCTGCCGGTCGTGAACGGCTCGATCGCGGTCGCGGGGATCTCGGCGCCGGTCGAGATCGTACGTGATGCCGACGGCGTCCCGCACATCTTCGCCCGCGAGAAGGCCGGCGCGCTGTTCGGCCTCGGCTATGCGCACGCCCAGGACCGGCTCTGGCAGATGGAATTCCAGCGCCGCATCGCCCAGGGCCGCCTGTCGGAGATCTTCGGCCGCGCGACCCTGCCCCAGGATCGCTTTCTCCGTACCGTCGGATTCGCGCGCGCCGCACGCAGCGCCTGGGATCGCCTCCCGGCGGCGGCGCGGGGCCAGATCGATGCCTACGTCGCGGGCGTGAACGCCTTCCTTGCCGCCCATCACGGCACGACGCTGCCCCCCGAGTTCCTGCTCCTCGGTTTCGAGCCGGAGCGCTGGACCGGCGCCGACGTGCTCGCATGGGGCAAGATGATGGCGTGGGACCTGAGCGCGAACTACGTCTTCGAGCTCCTGCGATACGACCTGGCCGCACGGGTCGGCTCCGACCGGGCGGCGGAATTGATGCCCGGTTACGCCCCCGACGGCCTCAGCATCGTCGGTCCCCATGAACCGATCGCCGCCGCGTGGATGCAAGGGCTCTCGCGCGGCGATCCCGCCGTCGCCGACTTCCTGCTGGGCAATGTGACGAGCGAGGCGGTCGGCTCGAACAACTGGGTCGTCGACGGATCGATGACGGCCAGCGGCCGGCCGATGCTCGCCAACGATCCCCACCTCGGCACCCGCATCCCGTCGACCTGGTACCTCGCGCACCTGTCCGCCGGCGGGTTCGACGTCATCGGCGCCACGCTGCCGGGCACGCCTGCCGTGGCCCTCGGGCGCAACCGGTTCATCGCGTGGGGCGCGACCAATGTCGGCGCCGACGTCCAGGATCTCTATCTCGAACGGCTCGACGCGTCGGGCAGATTCGCCGAATTCGGCGGCCGGCAGGAACCCGTTCGGGTGATCCCCGAGATCATCGCCGTCAAGGGGGCGCCAGCGGAGGCCATCGACGTCAGGATCACCCGCCACGGGCCGCTCGTATCCGACGCCATCAATGCGAACAACGCCGAGGCCGCGCCGTCGCAGCCGCGCGCCGCCGTGCTGCCGCCGCTCGCGTTCCGCTGGACGGCGCTCGATCCGCAGGATCCGACCATCGCGTCGTTCCTCGAGCTCAACGAGGCGAGGAACTGGCGGGAGTTCGTCGCGGCGTTGGGCAGCTTCGTGGTGCCGTCCCAGAACTTCGTCTACGCGGATGTCGACGGCCACATCGGCTACTACGCGCCTGGACGGATTCCGATTCGCGCCAGCGGCAACGGCGCCGCGCCGGTCGAGGGCTGGAGCGGCGGGCACGAGTGGACCGCCTGGGTGCCGTTCGAAGCGCTCCCGCACGCCTTCGATCCGCCGTCGCACTTCATCGTCACGGCCAACAATCGCCCCGCGACGGCCGACTACCCGTTCCTGCTGGGGCTCGACTGGCCCGAGCCCTATCGAGCCCGGCGGATCGCCGATCGGCTGAGGGCGGCCGGCGCGCCCTTCACGCCCGGCGATTTCGAAGCCATCCAGGCGGACACGGTCTCGCTGCACGCGCAGACGCTGCTGCCCGTGCTGTTCTCCCACGCCAACCCCGCCGACGAGCGCGGCCGCCGGGCCCTGGCGCTGCTCCAGGCGTGGGATCGCGACGCGCGTGGCGACAGCGCCGCCGCCGCCATCTTCGAGGCGTGGTTCCTCCGGCTCGCGCCGACGCTGGTGGGAGACGATCTCGGGCCGCTCGTGACGGCGAACTATCAGGAGCGGTTCTCGTCGGTCACGCGATTCGTGGTGCGAACGCTCGCCGGTCCGGCGAGCGCGTGGTGCGACGACGTGCGGACGCCGGGAAGCGAAGGCTGCAATGACGCGGTCGCGCGCGCCCTGCGGGAGGCGCTGGACGATCTCACGCAGCGCCTGGGCAGCGACATGAGCCGGTGGCGCTGGGACGCCGTCCACCGCGCCGTCTTCCCGCACTCCGGCCTCGATGCGGTCGGCCTGCTCCGGCCGATCCTGAGCCGATCGCGGCCTTCGGCGGGCGACTGGAGCACCGTCGATGCCGGGCCGATCGCCTCCGACCGTCCGTTCGAACAGCGGCACGCCCCCGGGTATCGCGAGGTCATCGATCTTTCGGCTGCCGACGACAGCCGCTTCATGATCGACGTCGGGCAGTCCGGCCACCCGCTGTCGCCCCATTACGACGATTTCCTGCCGGATTGGAAGGCGGTGCGGCTGCACCCGATGCGGACGACCGCGGCGGAGATCGCGGCCGGCGCGGCGGGCACGCTGCGGCTCGTGCCGGCCGCATCCCGCTGACGCGGGCGACCGGACCGTGCCCCTCCCGGCGCGGGCGCAGATCTCTACCGCGTCCTCGGGTCCGGAACGCGTGTCCCGGATCGGTGATTCGCGGCACAAGTCGCCGCCCGCGGATTCCGTCGCGAATCGCCGGTCCGGGACGCCAGTGGACCGCATTCGCTGAAGTACCAACCACCACTGGGGCGGCGGGTGGCCCCGAACGGGGCGCCCCGCCGGTCGCGGAGCCGGCAGCCCTGACACGCGTTCTTCGGCGAGCACCTGGTGGGACTGTTCGCGGACAGGACCCGGCGCTCTGCGGTACTGATTCAGCCGGGACGGTCCACGCGCTAGCGTCCCGTCCCAGTGGTTCGCGACACAACGTGCGGACGGCGCATCCCTGCTGGCGGCGTTGCTCGTCGCCCAGACATCCCCAATATCCTCACTCCTCGCGCCTGGCCATCGGGGCGCGGCGCGCCGCGACTGCTGCCACGATCCACCGGGACGGGAGACTAGAAGCGCGTGATCGGCCGGCCTTCGCGGCACATCGGACACTCCCGCGCCTTGAAGGTGCCCTCGGCGCGGTACTCCGCCAGCGCGATGTTCGGTACGCCGAGATCGGCCAGCGTCTCGCCGCGATCGTAGATCTCGGCGGTCGCGGCGACCGTACCGCCCGCCTCGCGGACCAGCGCGGCGCACCGGGCGAAGGTCTCGCCGGTATTGCGCACATCGTCGGCGAGGAGGACACGCCGCCCCTCGAGCTCGCGGCGATAGAAGGCCCGCAGCGTGAAGCCGCCCGCCGGATCGTAGTTGAAGGGCGCGAACACGCACGGCGGGTGCGTGAGGCTGCGGCGGCTGTCGAGCAGGCCGGCGAGCGTGTGCGCCAGCAGCGCGCCGCCGGTCACGGGCCCGGCAACCACCTCGGTCCGTTGCACGAGATCGCCCGGCAGCAGGTCGAGCAGATCCTGCGCGAAGCGCCAGATCATGGACGGATGGCGGAAGAGCTGGTGCGGGTTCAGGTACTCGCGGCCGTGATAGCCGTTGCCGTAGTCGAAGTGCCCGCCCAGCATCAGCACTTCCGATTGCTGCAGATCCCGCAGCGCCTTTTCGCGGATTTCCTCGCGTCGGTCCACGCTCAGTGCCTCAATTCTCGCTGCTCAAGTTCTCAATCCCCGAACCCCTGGGCGCTACCCTCGCACGCCCTCAAATCCCCAAGTCCCCGCATGCCGGATTGAGATAGACCGTCCGCCCGCCGACAATCGTCGCCGCCACGCCGCCGCGCAGCGTCCAGCCGTCGAACGGCGTATTCCTGGACCTGGATCTCATGCGCGCCGCGCTCACCGTGACCGGCAGGTCCGGCGCGAGGATGCTGATGTCGGCCGGTGCGCCTTCGACCAGCGCGCCGCCGGGCACGCCCAGGAGGCGCGCGGGATTCACCGACAGCAGCTCGACCAGCCGCGAGGTGGAGATCACGCCTGGGTGCACCAGGCGGTCGAAGCACAGCGACACGGCGGTCTCCAGGCCGATGATGCCGAAGGGCGCGCGGTCGAATTCGACCAGCTTCTCGTCGGCATGGTGCGGCGCGTGGTCGGTGGCGATCGCATCGATGCTGCCGTCGGCGAGGCCGCCGAGCATGGCGTCGCGGTCCTCGACCTGCCGCAGCGGCGGGTTCATCTTCACGTTGGTGTCGTAGGGGACGGGCTCGGCGAGCTGCGCGTCGGTGAGGACGAAATGATGCGGCGTCACCTCGCAGGTGACGCGCGCCCCGCGCGCCTTGCCCCACCGGACCGCGTCGAGCGTCTGCCGTGCGCTCATGTGGGCGATGTGCACGGCGCCCCCGGTCAGCCCCGCGAGCGAGATGTCGCGGAGCGCCATGATCGATTCGGCCTCGCCGGGAATGCCGCGCAGGCCGAGCGAGGAGGCCGTCGGCCCCTCGTGGGCGACGCCGTCGCCCTTGAGCGAGGGATCCTCGCAGTGCTCGATGATCGGCATGCCGAACATGCCGGCGTACTCGAGGGCGCGACGCATCAGCATCGAGGTCGCCACCGGCCGGCCGTCGTCGGTCAGCGCGACGCAGCCGGCCTGGCGCATCTCGGCGATGTCGGCGAGCTGCTCGCCCTTCTGGCCGCGCGACACCGCGCCGATCGGGTAGACGCGCGCGAGGTTCGCGTCGGCCGCCTTCCGGAGCACGTAGCCAACGATGCTGGCGTTGTCGATCACCGGGTCGGTGTTCGGCATGCAGGCCACGGCGGTGAAGCCGCCGGCGACGGCCGCGGCCGTTCCGGTGGCGACCGTCTCCTTGTGCTCCTGTCCCGGCTCGCGCAGGTGCACGTGCATGTCGATGAGGCCGGGGCACACGAGCAGGCCGCCCGGCAGCTCGACGACCGCGGTGTCGGCGCCGGCCGCCAGCGATCGGCCGACGCGCCCGATCCGGTCGCCGTCGATCAGGATGTCGAACGGGCCCGTGCGACCGTTCGCGGGATCCACCAGGGTCCCGCCCTTGAGCAGCCGCTTCACGCTAATCTCCGTCCTGGCCGCCGGCCAGCAGGTACAGCACCGACATCCGGACGCTGACGCCGTTGGCGACCTGCTCGAGGATCACCGAGTACGGGCCGTCGGCGACCTCCGACGCGATTTCCACGCCCCGGTTCATGGGTCCGGGGTGCATGATGATGACGTCCGGCCTCGCCCTCGCCACGCGGGCGGCCGTCATGCCGAAGGTGTTGAAGTACTCGCGCACCGAGGGGAAGAACGCGCCGTGCATGCGTTCGTGCTGAATCCTGAGCAGCATGATCACGTCCGCGCCGGCGACCGCCTCGTCGACCGAGGTCGAGACGCGCACGCCCAGGGGGGCCATCCCGGGCGGGATGAGCGTCGCCGGGCCGCAGATCCACACGTCGGCGCCGAGCTTGGTGAGCAGCAGCACGTTGGAGCGCAGCACGCGGCTGTGCAGCAGGTCGCCCACGATGACCACCTTCAGCCCCTCGATGCGCTTCTTGTGCTCGCGGATCGTGAAGGCGTCGAGCAGCGCCTGCGTGGGGTGCTCGTGCATGCCGTCGCCGGCGTTGATGATGCGCGAGCGGCAGATCCGCGACAGCAGGTGGCCGGCGCCGGACGCCTCGTGCCGCAGGACGATCACGTCCGGCGCCATCGCCTCGATGTTGCGGGCCGTGTCGGCGAGCGTCTCCCCCTTGAGCACGCTGGAGGCGGCAACGGCGATGTTCAGCGTGTCGGCGCTCAGCCGCTTCTCGGCGATCTCGAACGACGTGCGCGTGCGGGTGCTCGGCTCGTAGAACAGGTTGACCACGGTCCTGCCGCGCAGCGTCGGCACCTTCTTGATCGGCCGCTGGCCGATCTCGCGCATCGCCTCGGCGGTGTCGAGCACCAGGTAGATCTCTTCGGCCGACAGATCGCCGATGCCGAGCAGATCCTTCCTCATGGCTCCTGGATCTCGACCTCGTCGCGGCCGTCGATCTCGGCGAGGTGCACCTGCACGCTCTGGGCCGACGAGGTCGGCACGTTCCGCCCGACGTAGTCGGCCTTGATCGGCAGCTCGCGATGGCCGCGATCGACCAGCACGACGAGCTGGATCGACTTCGGGCGGCCGAAGTCGATGAGCGCGTCGAGCGCCGCGCGGACCGTCCGGCCCGTGTACAGCACGTCGTCGACGAGCAGGATCCGCTTGTCGTCGATCGAGAAGGGAATCTCGGTCCTGTGGATCACCGGCTGCGGGCCGACCGCGTGCCGCATCAGATCGTCGCGGTACAGCGTGATGTCGAGCGCGCCGGTCGGCACCTCTGCGTGCTGGATCGACTGAATCGTCTGCGCCAGCCGCCGCGCAATCGGCACCCCCCTGGTGCGGATGCCGATGAGCGCGAGGTCCTCGACGCCGCCTTTGCGCTCGAGTATCTCGTGCGCGATCCGCGTCAGCGTGCGGTTGATCCGATCGGCGTCCATTACGACGGGCATCGGACACCCGTCCAGAGGATTCGAGGATTCGAGAATTCGAGGATTCGAGGGTGTGAGGGCGCGGCGGACATCGGCACCTCTTCGCGCCCTCGCAGGGGCGCGTTAAAGAGAACGAGAAGATTATAGCAGTATACTGCCGTCGATGCCGATCGACGTATCGGCCGCGGTCGTCTCGAATCGTCCGCTGTCGGCCGACTACAACGTGGTCGCCCTCGCGGCGCCGGCGATTGCCGCCGCGGCCGCGCCCGGGCAGTTCGTGATGGTGAAGGCCGCGCCCGGACTCGATCCGCTGCTGCGCCGGCCGTTTTCGGTCTTCGAAGTCCTACGCGATTCGGGCGGCGCGCCCTCCGCCGTCTCCATCCTGAGCAAGCGCATCGGCCGCTCCACCGCGCAGCTCTACGATCTGCGGCCGGGCGATCGCGTCGCCTGCCTGGGTCCGCTCGGCCGGCCGTTCGCGCTCGTCGACGCGGGCACCGAGGCCTGGATGGTGGCGGGCGGCGTCGGCCTGGCGCCCTTCATGACGCTGGCGGAAACGCTGCGCGCGCGCGGCGTCGCGGCAACGCTCTTCTACGGCGCCCGGGCCGCCGGCGAGCTCTTCTACCTCGACGCCTTCCGGTCGCTCGGCGTCGACCTGGTGCTCTCGACCGAGGACGGCAGCCGCGGCGAGCGCGGCCGGATCACCGCGCCGCTCGACCGCCGCCTGGCCGCGCGCGCCGCCGCCGCACCGGTCATGCTCTACGCCTGCGGCCCCGAGGGGATGCTCGCCGCGACGGCGAAAGTGGCGGCCGCGCACGGGCGCCCCTGCCAGGTCTCGGTCGAGCGCATCATGGGCTGCGGCCTCGGCGGCTGCTACAGCTGCGTCATCCCCGTGCGCGGCGACGATGGCCGCTTTCATCACGTGCGTTCCTGCATCGCCGGCCCGGTGCTGATGGCCGATCGGGTGCGCTGGTAACCGGGCGCGGAACCGTGGACGTGGACGTGGACCTGTCGGTTCGAATCGGCTCGCTCACCCTCGGGAATCCGATCATCGCGGCCAGCGGCTGCTTCGGCTACGGCGTGGAATACGCCGGCGTCGTCGACCTCGCGTCGCTCGGCGCCGTGGCGGTCAAGGGGCTGTTCCTCTCCGAGCGCGAAGGGCACCCCGCGCCGCGCATCGTCGAGACGCCGGCCGGCATGCTCAACGCGATCGGCCTCCAGGGCATCGGGGTCCGGCGGTTCGTCGACGAGAAGCTGCCGGAGCTGCGCGCGCGCGGCGTCACCGCGATCGTCAACGTGTGCGGCACCACGCTCGACGAGTACGTGGAGGTGTCGCGCATCCTCTCCGACGCCGACGGCGTCGGCGCGATCGAGCTCAACATCTCGTGCCCGAACATCAAGGCGGGCGGCATTCAGTTCGGCTGCAGCCTCGAGGGCACCTACGGCGTGGTCAGCGCCGTCCGGCGCGTCACCCGCCTGCCCGTGATCCCGAAGCTGACGCCGAACGTGACCGACGTCGCCTCCTTCGCGCACGCGGCCGAAGACGCCGGCGCCGATGCGGTCTCGCTGGTGAATACGTTCCTGGCGATGGCGATCGACGTCGAGACGCGCCGGCCGAAGCTCTCGAACGTCGTCGGCGGCCTCAGCGGGCCGGCGATCCGGCCGATCGCCGTGCGGATGGTGTACGAGTGCCGCCAGGCGATCGGGATTCCGATTGTCGGGATGGGCGGGATCGCCGACGCGCGCGACGCGCTCGAGTTCATCATCGCCGGTGCCGCCGCCGTGCAGATCGGCACCGCCAGCTTCGTCGATCCGTGCATCTGGCCGAGGCTGCTGGACGGCATCCGCGCGTACCTGTCGCGCCATCGGATCGACCGCATCGCGGACCTGGTGGGCACGCTCGATACGCGCGCCCTGGACAACGAGTGGATCAGCTCCTAGTCGCGCTCGACGTGGATTCGGCGGCGGCCGCGCGGGATCTCGCCTCGACGCTGCGGGGCGCAGTCGGAGGTTTCAAGATCGGCAGCCAGCTCTTCACGAGCTGCGGGCCGTCGATCGTCGAGGAACTGGCCGCGCGCGGCGACCGGATCTTCCTGGATCTCAAGTTCCACGACATTCCCAACACGGTCGCGGGGGCGATCGCGGCGGCCACGCGGCTCGGCGTGTGGATGGTCAACGTCCACGCGTCGGGCGGATCCGCGATGATGCGCGCCGCCCGCGACGCGGCCGACCGGCAAGCGGCGGCCCGCGGCCGGCCCGCGCCGCTGCTCGTCGCCGTCACGATGCTGACGAGCCTCGACGAGGCGGCGGTGCGGGAGGTCGGGATTGCCGGCGGCGTCGCCGCGCAGGTCGAGCGGCTGGCCGTGCTCGCGCACGAAGCCGGCCTGGACGGCGTCGTCGCCTCGCCTCGCGAAATCGCGGGCATCCGCCGGTGCTGCGGCGATCGCTTCGCCGTCGTGACGCCCGGGATCCGCGGCGTCTCGGACGAGAAGCGCGATCAGAGCCGGACCCTCACCGCCGCGGCGGCGCTGGCTGCCGGCGCCAGCTACCTCGTCGTCGGCCGGCCGATCGCGGCCGCTTCGGATCCGCGCGCGGCGGCGGAGCGGATGGCGGCGGAATGCCGCGCCCCGGATGCGCCATGATCGCGCTCACCCTGTACTCGCGGCCCGGGTGTCATCTGTGCGACGAGATGAAAGCCGTCGTGGCGCGCGTCGCGCGGCAGGCGCCGCTGGCGCTCGAGGAGATCGACATCTCCACCGATCCGGCGCTCGAGGCGCTGTATGGCACCGAAATCCCCGTGTTGCTGATCGACGGTACGAAGGCGGCGAAATACCGGATTGGCGAGGGCGAACTGCTGAAGGCGCTGCGATCGCGGGGAGCGGGAGGGACAGGACGGGCAGGAGGGGCGGGATAGACAGGAGGGGCGGTCGGGCCGCCTGCGGCCCTTCCTGCCTCTCCTGCCCTTCCTGCCCTTCCTACTTCGCCGTGATGATGAAGTGACCGCGCCGGTTCTGCGCCCAGCAGCTCTCGGTCTCCTCGGTGCAGAAGGGCTGCTCCTTGCCCTTGCTGACGACCGTGACCCGGTCGGCCGGCACGCCGAGACTCACCAGATAGTCCTTTACCGACTCCGCGCGCCGTGAGCCGAGCGCGAGGTTGTACTCCGAGCTGCCGCGCGAGTCGCAGTGCCCTTCGACGGTGATCCGCGTGCTGGTCCACTTCTTGAGCCAGTCGGCGTCGCGCTGCAGCACGGGACGCGCGTCCTCGCGAATGGTCGACTCGTCGAGATCGAAGAACACGTCGCCGAGCGGCTTCTCCGCGTTCAACTGGTCGACCGTCTTCTGCGCGAAGATCTGGTCCTCGGTCAGCGGCGCGGGCGCCGGCGCGGGCGGCGGCGGCGGGGGCGGCGGCGGCGGGGGCGGCGGCGGCGGCGCGGCGGGCGGAGGCGCCGGCGGCGGCACGGTCTTGTGGCAGCCCGCCGCGGAGACGACCACCGCGAGCACGAGCGCGATCAATGTGGCGAGTTTCCAGACGCGTGTCATGAGCTACTCCTCGAGGCGTGGCAGCTTGTCACTGATTGGTCGGAGCTTACAGATTCTGTCTCTACAGTGTCAATGTGCGGCGCTGACGTCGTGACGCTACAATCCGCGCGTGGAGCACCTGCTCCGTGCCACCGCCCTGGCGGAGAGGCGCCACTTCTGGTTCCGCGGCTTTCGCCGGTTCGTGACGCCGCTGGTCGCGCAGGCGCTGGCCGGCTGCACCGCGCCGCGCATCCTGGACTGCGGCTGCGGCACCGGCGCCAACCTGGAGCTCCTCGGGCGCTTCGGGCACGCCTGCGGCTTCGATCTCTCTCCGGCCGGGCTCGGGCTGGCGCGCCGCGAGGGGCGTCTCCGGACGGTGCGCGCGAGCGTCGCGGCCGTCCCCTTCCCGAGCGGACGGTTCGATCTCGTGACCTCCTTCGACGTGCTCTATGCCCTTCCGCCCGCAGTCGAACAGGCGGCCGTCGCAGAGATGTATCGGCTGATCCGGCCTGGGGGATATGCCCTCGTCAACGTCGCCGCCATGCCCCTGCTCCGAGGCGACCATTCGATGCTGAGCCGCGAGCTGCGGCGCTACAGCCGCGCCACCCTTCGCGCGCTGCTCGGCGGGGCGGGATTCCGCATCGAGCGCCTCACCCACACCAACGCCACCCTGTTTGCGCCGCTGCTGGCCGCACGCCTCCTGCAGCGCCTGCGCGGGCTGCCGCCGGAGGCGCGGGCGCAGACCGACATCGCCATGCCGCCGGCGCCGGTCAACGCGGCGCTCAGCGCCCTGCTCGCCTGCGAAAGCCTGTGGCTGCGGCGCTTCGACGCGCCGTTGGGCAGCTCGCTGCTCTGCCTGGCTAGGAAGCCTTCGTGAAGACCGGGGAGAGGCGCAGCCCCTCATTGAGGCTGCCCGACCGGTAGCCTTGCAGATCGAGGCAGACGTGGAGGTAGCCGGCGGCCTTCAGATCGCGGACGATGGCGGCCGCCATCTCGGGCTCGAGCGCCCGCGCCATGTCGCCGCGCGCGATCTCGATGCGCGCCAGATCGTCGTGATGGCGCACGCGGAAGACCCGGAACCCGAGGGCGCGCAGCGCCTGTTCGGCGCGCTCGATCGTCCGCAGCTTCTCGTCGGTCACTTCGCTGTGGTACGGAATGCGCGACGACAGACAGGCGGAGGCCGGCTCGTCCCATGTCGGCAGGCCGGCACGGCGCGACAGGGCGCGGATCTCGTCCTTGGTGAGGCCGACTTCGTCGAGCGGGCTGCGCACGCCGAACTCGCGCGCGGCCTGGCGGCCCGGCCGGTAGTCGCCCCGATCGTCGGCGTTGTTGCCGTCGACGATCACGGCGCGGCGATCGGCGGCGAGGCGCGACAGATGGGTATAGAGCTCGTGCTTGCAGTGGTAGCAACGGTCCGCCGCGTTGGCGCGGTAGGCCGGCCGATCGAGCTCGCGCGTATGAATGATCTCGTGCCGGAGTCCGAACCGTTCCGCGGTGTCGGCGGCCATCCGGCGGTGACGCTCCGGATAGCTGGCGCTGTCGGCGGTCACCGCGACCGCACGTTCGCCGAGCACGCGCCGCGCGATCAGGGCCAGATACGCGCTGTCGACGCCGCCGCTATAGGCGACGACGACCGACCCGAAGGAGGCGAGCAGCGCCGACAGCGCCTGCTCCTTCGCCTCGCGCGCGGCCGGATCGCTCATTCGTCCCAGCCGTCGTCCTTGTCGTCGCCGTCTTCATCGTCGTCGCCCAGCTCGTCGTCGAGATCGCCCTCGGCCTGATCGTAGTCGTCGTCGTCGTCGTCGTCATCGTCTTCGTCGGCGACGTCGAGCTCGAGCGGCGACAGGCCGGTCACCTCGAGATCGGTGCCGCACTCGGGGCAGGTCAACTGGTCCCCCCGATCGACATCGAGCTCGTCGACTTCGATTTCCGCATCGCATTCGGGGCAGATGGCCATGGTCTCCTCGCGTCGGTGCCCACGAGCGGTTTGGCAATTGGGACGATGACGTGCCAGAATCCCGGCCGGGCGGGCGCGCTCGCAATGTGTGCGCACGAATTATAGCGGCTTCCCGCGCGAGGCTGCAATGCGGCCTAACGGCGGCGGTCGCCCGCTCCGATAGCACTGCAGATGGCCAGTACCTCGGTCAGCGCCAAGACGATTGTCGTCGCCGACGATACGGCCTTCGTGCGGGATCGCTTCCGGAGCGCGCTCGAATCGGCGGGCCACAAAGCGGTCGCGGTGAAGAGCGCCGCGGAGCTGCTGGCACGGGTCCGGGCCGATCTCGGCGTCATCGACTTGATCGTGCTGGATCTGCGGCTGCCGCACGCGCCGGGCGTCGAGCTGGTGCGCGCGATCCGCAAGCTGGACGAGGGACGGCTGCCCATCCTGATCTTCAGCGGCACCATTGCGAGCGCCGACGAAGTGCGCGAGCTGGCGGCGCTCGGCGTCGCCGGCTATGTCAACGAATACAGCGCGGTGCAGCACATCCTGCCCTCGCTGGCGCCGCATCTGTTTCCCGACAGCTTCAACCGCCGCGGCAGCCCGCGCGTGGTGCTCGGCATTCCGATCCAGTACCGGTTCGGCAACACGATCGCCGCGGCGCTCACGCTGAACCTGAGCCATGGGGGCATCGCGATCCGGACCACCAGCCCGCTGGACGCCGGCGCGAAGATCAAGGTGCGCTTCCGCATGCCGGGCTCCAGGCGCGACATCGACGCCGAGGGGCGCATCGCCTGGAGCGACCGGCGCGTCGGCATGGGCATCCAGTTCGAGGCGGTGGACGGCGCCAACCAGGCGATCATCGACGAGTTCGTCGACGCGCACTTCTTCTCCAACCGCAAGGCGTAGCGCCCCCCGGCCATGGAGCACTCGCTGACCGGGATTCTGTGGCGCGTGGCCATCCTGCTGGCGCTGGTGATCGCGAACGGCTTCTTCGTCGCCGCCGAGTTTTCGATTGTCACCGTGCGCAAGACGCGCGTCGATCAGCTCATCGCCGAAGGCCAGATGGGCGCACGCGCGGTGCGCCGCGCGGTCAGCGATCCCGACCGCTACATCGCCGCGACTCAGCTCGGCATCACGATGGCGAGCCTCGGGCTGGGCTGGGTCGGGGAGCCGATGCTCGCCTCGATCATCGAGCCGCTGTTCTCCATGCTGCCGGTCGCCGCCGCCAGGGCGAGCGCGCACAGCGTCGCCGTGGCGGTCGCCTTCGCGCTCGTCACGGCGCTGCACATCGTGCTCGGCGAGCTCGCGCCGAAGACGATCGCGCTCGAGAAGCCGGAACGCACCGCGCTGGTCGTCGTGCGCCCCACCGAGCTGTTCATGCGGACCTTCGCGCCCTTCATCCGGCTGCTGAACGGCGCCGGGCGGGCGGTGGTGGAGCTGCTGGGGCTGCACAGCCGCGGCGGCCACGCCATGGTGCACTCCGAAGAGGAGCTGATGATGCTGGTGACGGCGAGCCAGGAGGCCGGGGTGCTCGAGGAGGGGGAGGAGCAGATGCTCCACCGCGTCTTCGGGTTCGCCGATCTCACCGCCGGCCACATCATGACGCCGCGCACCGAGCTGGCGGCGATCGCCGTCGGCACCCCGCGGGAGGCGATCGTCGAGCAGGTCGCGAGCGCGCGGCACACCCGCCTCCCGGTCTACGAGAAGGACCTCGACAACGTCATCGGAATTCTCCACGTGACCGATCTCGTGAAGGCGCTGGCACGGCCCGACGCCGCCATCGATCCGGCCGCGCTCGCGCGCGAGACGCTGACGGTGCCCGAGACGCTGAACGCCAGCGACCTGCTCGCCGAGATGCGCCGCCGGCGCGTGCGCGAGGCGCTCGTGATCGACGAGTACGGCGGCACCGCCGGCATGGTGACCTTCGAGTCGCTGATGGACAGGATCGGCGGCGAGTTCGGCGGCGCCGACGTGCGCATCGCGGTGCGCCCGGACGGGTCGGCCGACATCGACGGCCTGGCGCTGATCACGGATGTCAACACCCGGTTCGGCCTGCACATCGACGAAGACGAGTACTCGACCTTCGGCGGGTACGTCCTCGGCCGGCTGGGCCGGCGGCCGCGCGTCGGGGACACGTGCGAGGTGGAAGGGCGCGCGCTGCGCGTCGACGCGCTCGACGGCCTGCGTGTCGCACGGGTGTGGCTGTCGAAGCCGGACGATCGGCCGGCGGGCGGCCAGGCGCGCCCGTCCTGAGCGGAGCGGCCGCGCCGATCGAAGATGCACCGGGCCGCCGTGCGCCGCGGCGCGATCAATCGGCCCGAATGAGCCGGAGCGCGTTGGCGATCACGACGACCGACGCCCCGGTGTCGGCCAGCACCGCCATCCAGAGCGTCGCGACGCCCATGATCGCCGCCGCGACGAACGCGGCCTTCATCACCAGCGAGATCGTCAGGTTCGCCTTGATGTTGCGCACGGTCTTGCGGCTCAGGCGAAATGCATAGGGCAGCTTGAGCAGCTCGTCCGCCATCAACGCGATGTCGGCGGTCTCGAGCGCCGCGTCGCTGCCGGCGACGCCCATCGCGATGCCCACGTCGGCCGTCGCCAGCGCCGGCGCGTCGTTCACGCCGTCGCCGACCATGGCCACCGCGCCGAACCGGCCGCGCAGCTCCTGGACGACGGCCTGCTTGTCCTGCGGCAGCAGCTCGGCGCGGACTTCGTCGACGCCGAGCTCGTCGGCAATCGTCTTCGCCGCCCGGGCGTTGTCGCCCGTGAGCATGACGATCGCCTCGACGCCCTGGCGCCGCAGGAGATCGATGGCATCGCGGCCGCTCGCGCGCGCGCGATCGGCGACGGCGATGACGCCGAGCGTGACGCCGTCGCGCGCGACCAGCACCGGCGTGAGTCCGCGCGCGCCGATCCGATCGAGCGCATCGTGCACCCGCGGCGAGCAGAGCTTGCGCTCCTCGAACAGCCGGTGGTTGCCGAGCAGCACCGGCGCGCCGTCCACCAGGCCCTCGGCGCCCAGCCCCCCGAAGGAGGTCACGCGCTCGCCGCGCGCCGGCGGTATGCTGGCCGCCGACGCGTGCTTCAGGATCGCACGCGCGATCGGATGGGTCGATCGCGTCTCGATCGCGGCGGCCATCGCGACGATCGCCTCGGGCGCGGCGCCGTCGAGCGGCACGATGTCCACCAGCTCCGGCGTGCCCCTGGTGAGCGTCCCGGTCTTGTCGAACGCCACGCAGCGCACCTCGCCGGTCCGCTCGAGATACACCCCCCCCTTGATGAGCACCCCCTTGCGCGCGGCGCCGGCCAGCGCCGCGACGATGGAGACCGGCGTCGAGATCACCAGCGCGCACGGGCAGGAGATGACCAGCAGCACCAGCGCGCGATAGATCCAGGTTGGCCACGCCGCGCCGGCAACCAGCGGCGGCGCCAGGGCGACGGCGAGCGCCAGCGCCAGCATGGCCGGCGTATAGACCCGCGCGAACCGCTCCACCAGCGCCTGCGCCGGCGCGCGCTGCGCCTGCGCCCGTTCGACCAGATGGATGATGCGCGCAAGGGTCGTGTCGCGCCGCCGCCGTGTCACCTCGACGTCGAGCGCGCCGTGGCCATTCACCGTGCCGGCGAACACCTCGTCGCCTGCCGCCTTGTCGACCGGCATCGACTCCCCGGTGATCGGCGCCTGGTTGACGCTGCTGCTGCCGGCGACCACCCGCCCGTCGAGCGGCACCTTCTCCCCCGGCCGCACCACGATGAGGTCGCCGATCGCGACCTGATCGATGCCGACGCGGCGGTCGCCGCCGGCGCCCCGCACCAGCGCCTCGGCCGGTGTGAGGTCCAGCAACGCGCCGATGGCGAGGCGCGCCCGCTCGAGCGTCCTGGTCTCCAGCGTGTGCGCGACCCCGAAGAGGAACACGACGGCCGCCGCCTCCGCCCACTGTCCCAGGAGCGCCGCACCCGTCGCAGCCGCCAGCATGAGCACGTTGATGTCGAGCGCGCGCGATCGTACCGCGTGCAGCGCCCGCCACGCCGTGATCGGGGCGCCCGCGGCGACCGCCGCGACGAAGAGCACGCGTGCGATCGACGGGGGGCCGCCGGTCCATTCCAGCGCGAGGCCCGCGGCAATTGCCGCGCCCGAAGCCCACACCAGCGATTGGCGCAGCCGCTCCGGGCGCCGATCGATGCCGATCGGCTCCTCGTGTTCGAGCCAGGCGCGCATCCCGAGGCCGCCGACCGCATCGGCAATCGCCGAGGTGGTCAGCCTGGCGGCGTCGTACTTGACGTGCAGCCGCTGCCCCATCACGTCGGCCGCGAAGTCTTCGAGCCCGGGAAGGTTGCGGAAGCGCCGCTCGAGGGCGACCACTTCCTCGTGGCAATCCATGCCTTCGATGCGGAACGTCGATTCGGCGTGCAGGCGGCAGACGGTGCACGCGGAGGTCATCGCCGCCCCGGGCGGACCGCCGGTCCGCGCTCCTCGACGTGCTCCAGCCCCTGCGCGAAGAGCCCGACGATGTGCTGGTCGTCGAGGGCGTAGAAGACCTGCCGTCCGGCGCGGCGCGGGCGCACCAGGCGGGTGCTGCGCAGGAGCCGCAACTGGTGGGAGACGGCCGACTCGGAGAGCCCGAGCCGCGAGGCGAGGTCGGACACGCAGAGCTCGGATCGCGACAGGGCGTCGAGGATCCGGACGCGCGTGGGGTCGCCCAGCACCTTGAACGTCTCGGCGAGCGAGGCGACCGACTCGGGCGCCAGCGGCCGGGGCTTCACGCCGACCGCGCGCGTGGCGCCGCGCGGCGCCGCGCCGCCCGCCGTCTCGTCCGCTCCCCGCAGTCCCGCAGGCATGGTCATCGTATGAATTGAATAATTGAGCAACTGCTCATATGTAGAGCATACCCGATGTCACCCCGCGCCCGCTCGCGCCTGCCCCGCCCGTGGCCTGGCGGCCGTTGGCGAAGCGTTGGCCATCGGCCTCCGATCTCGGCGGGCGCCTCGCCCACTCAGCGGGAACCGGCATGCCCGATCCGGCCGATCGTGTCGTCGTCGAGCGCGCGGGCGCCACAGATGACCTCGCGGCCGGCCGACGCCGCACGGCAGAGCCGAGTCCGAACCGGCCCTCGCAGCGTCTACAATGATTGAAGCCTCCCCATTTCCGCTCGTCTCGACCGGGCGGACCGCGCGCCGGCGCGCGGCCGCACTGCGATGGGCCTGGCTCTGTTGTCGCCAACGACCGGTTCGGTTAGCATTTTTGTTTGCCTCCCCTCGCGGCGCGCAGTCCGAGGGGCGCCTACACCGCTCATAGGAGTTCCTCGTGATCGAGGTCCAGCACCTCACCAAACGCTACGGCCCCGTCACTGCCGTCGACGATGTGAGCTTTCGCGTCGAGCGCGGCGAGATCCTCGGGTTTCTCGGGCCCAACGGCGCGGGCAAGACGACCACGATGCGCATTCTGACCGGCTACATGCCGGCCACCGAGGGGCGGGCCGTGGTGGCCGGATTCGACGTGTTCGAGCAGCCGATCGAAGCGAAGCGCCGCACGGGGTATCTGCCGGAGACGCCGCCGCTCTACCCCGACATGAGCGTGGTGGAGTATCTCGGCTTCGTCGCCCGGATCAAGGGCGTTCCCTCGAACGAGCGGGCGGCGCGCATCGAGACGATCATGGAGCGGACGCGCATCGCCGACATGCGCCACCGGCTGTGCTCGCGGCTCTCGAAAGGCTATCGCCAGCGCGTCGGCCTCGCCCAGGCGCTGCTCCACAACCCCGACGTGCTGATTCTCGACGAGCCGACCGCCGGGCTCGACCCGAAGCAGATCATCGAGACGCGCGAACTGGTCAAGGAGCTGGCCGGCGATCACACCATCATCCTGAGCACGCACATCCTCCCGGAGGTGTCGCAGACCTGCCAGCGGGTGGTGATCATCGCGAAAGGGCGCGTCGTGGCGGTCGACACGCCGGAGAACCTCACCGCCCGGCTGCGCGGCGCCAACTCGCTCTACCTCCAGGTGGACGCGGGCGGCGCCGACCTGGCGGGGGTCTTCTCGCAGCTGCCGGGCGTGCGGCGCGTGGCGGAATCGGATCGCCGCGACCTCATCGTCGGCTACGAGATCGAGACGGAGACCGGCGGCGACGTCCGCCGCGAGCTGGCGCGCGTGGTCGTCGGCAGCGGCTGGGGCCTGCTCGAGCTTCGTCCGATGCGCCTGAGCCTGGAAGACATCTTCCTGTCCCTGACGACCGAGGAAATCGAATCCGCCGCGGGCGAGCCCGCCGACCCGGAGCCCGCCGGCCCGGAGCCCGCCGCGCAGGAGCCCGCCGCGCAGGAGGCCGTGAATGGGTAACATCGCCGCGCTCGCCTGGAAGGAGCTGCGCTCGTATTTCGTCTCGCCGATCGCCTACATCGTGATCGGCCTCTTCGCGCTGCTCTACGGCTATTTCTACGTCGCGATCCTGGCGGCCTTCATTCGCAACAGCATGCAGCTGGCCCAGTTCGACATGGGGCCGTCGACGATGAACGTGAACCAGCAGCTCATCCGGCCGCTGGTACAGAACATCACCGTCATGATGCTCTTCCTCGGCCCGATGATCACGATGCGGACCTACTCGGAGGAGAAGCGCTCGGGCACGATCGAACTGCTGCTCACCTCGCCGCTCACCGACTTCCAGATCATCATGGGCAAGTTCCTGGGAGCCTTCGCGCTCTGGGTGATCATGCTGGCGGTGACGCTGCCGCACATCCTGCTGCTGTTCTACTTCGGCTCGCCCGAGTGGCTGCCGATCGCCACCGCGTATGCCGGCCTGCTGCTGCTCGGCGCCTGCTTCATCTCGCTCGGGCTGTTCATCTCGAGCCTGACCAGCAACCAGATCGTCGCGGGCATCTCGACCTTCGCCGTCTTCCTCTTCCTGTGGATCATCACCTGGATCGGCACCGTCACCGGCCCGACCGGCATGGCGCTCACCAGCTATCTGTCGATCAACGAGCACCTCGACGACTTCGGGAAGGGCGTCATCGACACGACGCACCTGATCTATTACTTCAGCTTCATTGCGTTCAGCCTGTTCCTGACGGCCAAGTCGGTGGACAGCGAGCGCTGGCGCGGTTGAGTCACCGGATATGTTGAACCGCATTCTGAGTCTCGTCGGCTGGCTGGGCACCGCGCTGGTCGTCGCGGCGTTCGCGCTGCGATTCGGGTTCGAGGGGAAGGCCCAGTGGGCGGGCTATGCCGCGTGGGCCGGCCTCGCCTGCGTCCTCGTCTACACGCTGAGCCAGTGGCGCGACATCGCCGGACTCTTCAGCCGGCGCGAGGCGCGGTACGGCTCGCTCGCCGTCACCAGCGTCGTCCTGGTGCTCGCGATCCTCGTGGCAATCAACTACATCGGCGTCCGGCAGAACAAGCGCTGGGACCTCACCTCCGGCAAGCAGTTCAGCCTGTCGGACCAGACGCACAAGGCGATTGCCGCGCTCGACGCGCCGCTCGAGGTGCTGGTCTTCACGCAGGAATACGACTTCCCCCGCTACCAGGATCTGCTGAACGAATATCAGTACGCGTCGAAGCAGATCACGACGCAGTACGTCGATCCCGACAAGAACCCGACGGCAGCCACGCAGAACGAGGTGAAGCAGTACGGCACGATCGTCCTGAACTACAAGGGGCGGACCGAGCGCGTCGTCTCGGACACCGAGCAGGACGTCACCAACGGCATCATCAAGGTCACCAGCGGCAAGCAGCGCGCGGTCTACTTCACGCAGGGACACGGCGAGAAGGATCCGCTCTCCTCCGATCAGCGCACGGGCTACAGCGGCATCGCGGACGCGCTCAAGGGGGAGAACTACACGGTCGAGAAGATCGTCCTCACGCAGACGCCCGAGCTGCCGGAAGCGGCCTCGCTGGTCGTGATCGCGGGGCCCAGGACCGACTTCCTGCCGGCGGAGATCGAGTCGCTGAAGGCCTATCTCGGCAAGTTCGGCAAGCTGCTCCTCGAGCTGGATCCGCCGGAGAAGCCGGACGATCCGCCGCTCACCAACCTGATCGCGCTGGCGCACGACTACGGCATCGACGTGGGCCAGGACGTGGTGGTCGACCCGCGCGCGCGCATGATGGGCGCCGAAGCGGACGTGCCGTTCGTTGCGAGCTATCCGGAGCACCCGATCACCGACCGCTTCCAGGTGATGACGCTGTATCCGCTCGTGCGCTCGGTCACGCCGGTGGCGGGCGGCGTGAACGGCCGGACGGCCCAGCCGATCGCCGAGACCAGCGGCGACAGCTGGTCCGAGACCGACGTACGCGGCCTTCTCACCGAGCGCAAGGCGACGATCGAGCCGGAGAAGGGCGACCGGCAGGGGCCGATTCCGATCGCCGCGGCGGTCGCGGACGCGAAGATCCAGGAGCCCAGCTCCCTGCCGGAAGGGAGCGTCGTGCCCTCGATGCTCAACGACGGCAGCAAGCCCGAGACGCGCCTGGTCGTCGTCGGCGACTCCGACTTCGGCACCAACAGCGTCCTCGCCGTCGCCGGCAACCGCGACCTGTTCATGAACATGGCCGGCTGGCTGACGCAGCAGGAGAACCTGATCTCGATCCGGCCCAAGGAGGCGGGCGACAGCCGTCTCGTCATGACGGTCGATCAGCAGCGGCTCGTGATGTTCGCCTCGCTGCTGTTCCTCCCGGCCGTCGTCTTCGGCGCCGGCATCGTCACCTGGTGGCGGAGGCGGTAGATGCGCGGCCTGCGCTCCACCGTTGCGCTCGTCGCGGTGCTCTCCGGGCTCGGCGCCTACATCTACTTCGTCACCTGGAAGATCGAGCCCGACGATGCGGCCAAGACCGTCAAGGTCTTCGAGGGGCTGCAGAGCGACGCGGTCATCGGCCTGCAGATCAAGTCGGACAAGGGGCCGATGACGGCGCTCGAGAAGAGCGAGCGCGGGTGGCAGATCACCGCGCCCAGCCAGGAGGCGACCGACCAGATGGAAGCCGGATCGGTCGCGACCGGTCTCGCCTCGGTCGAGAAGGGGCGGATCATCGAGGAGAACGCGCCCAGCCTCGACCAGTACGGCCTGGCGTCGCCACGCATCGACGTCGCGTTCAAGACGATGACCGACAGCACGTTCCGCCATCTGCTGATCGGCGACAAGACCGCGACCGGCGGCGATCTGTTCGCGAAGCTGGACGGCTCGAATCAGGTGTTCCTGATCCCCGCCTATCAGGAGCTCACCTTCAACAAGGGTCCCTTCGATCTGCGCGACAAGACGATGCTCGCCTTCGAGCGCGACAAGGTGACCAGCATCGACGTCGTCAACGGCGGCGCCTCCTTCACGCTCGCGAAGAACAGCGGCACGACCGACTGGGACGTGGTCGAGCCGCAGCGCTACCGCGCCGATCCTTCGGCGGTCGAAGGGCTGCGCGCACGCCTCGAGACCGCCCAGATGAAGACGATCATCGAGCCGGAGGCGACCGAGGCGCAGATCCGGGAGTACGGCCTCGACAAGCCGTCGCGCTCGGTCGTGCTGCACTGGGACGCCAAGACGCTCACGCTGATGCTGGGCCACGATGCCGGGGACGGCGGCGTGTACGCGCGCGAGAGCGCGAGGCCGAACTTCGTCGTGACCGTCGATCCGGCGATGGCCGAGGACGTGACGAAGGGCGCGTTCGAGTACCGGCGCAAGGATCTCTTCGACTTCCGGCCGTTCAACGCGACGCGGATCACCTTCACGCGCGCGAACGGATCGTCGCTGCCGTTCGAGAAAGTCACGACGGAGGCAAAGGACGGCAAGGCCGCCGAAGAGACGTGGCGCCGGCTCGGGCCCAATCCCGTCGACGCGCCGAAGGACAAGATCGGCGCGCTGCTCTCCCGGCTCTCGACGATGCGCGCCCTCTCCTTCGTCGAGACGGCCGCCAACACCGGCCTCGACAAGCCGGAGCTGACGGTCGAGGCGCGGTTCGGCGACAACCGCACGGAACGGGTGATGTTCGGCCGGATCGAGAACGACGTCTACGCCGCACGGCCCAACGAGCCGGGGGCCGCGCGCGTCAACGACGACGAGTACGCCGAAGCCCAGAAGACGCTGATCGATCTCGCCAAGTAATGGAGGTCATCCGCCGGCGCGCGGCCCGGGCGGCCTTCATGCTCTGCGCGGCGCTCGCCGGCGTCGCCTGCCGCCCGGCGGCGCCGCGCACCGCGCCGCCGGCGCCCGTGCCCGCGGCCTCTGCCGCGTCCCCGCCCGCGGCACCGCGTGGCATCCGCCAGCTTCGGGCCGACCTTGAGGCGATCGTCGGTACGCCGGTCCTCGCACGGGGCTACTGGGCCGTCG
This sequence comes from Acidobacteriota bacterium, assembly GCA_020850715.1. Taxonomy (GTDB): domain Bacteria; phylum Acidobacteriota; class Vicinamibacteria; order Vicinamibacterales; family CAVVIG01; genus JADZED01. The sequence continues at coordinate 15,445 of JADZED010000058.1, read as the reverse complement.
AGGCCCGTTCGCTCGACCGTCGCGACACGCTGTTCTCTCTCAATGCACACAAGCTGATGATGCCGGCGTCGGCGCTGAAGCTCGTGACGCTCGCGGCGGCCGCCGAGCGGCTGGGGTGGGACTTCCGCTACAGGACCACGCTCCTGGCCGCCGGACACGTGGACGACGGGGTGCTCGAGGGCGACCTCGTGGTGGTCGGATCGGGCGATCCGAGCCTGACCGAGGAGACCGCGCCGCCGGTATTCGCCGCCTGGGCCGACGAGCTGAAGCAGGCCGGCATCGAGGCGGTCGCCGGCCGGCTGATTGGCGACGACAACGCGTTCGACGATGACGCGCTGGGCATGGGCTGGTCGTGGGACGATCTGCCGGAGGCGTTCGCGGCGGGCGTCGGCGCGCTGCAGTTCAACGAGAACATGGCGCGCCTGGTCGTCGCGGCTGGCGCCACGGTGGGCGCCGCGGCGCTCGCCAGCGTCGAACCCGGCAGCGCCGGCCTGACGGTGCGCAATCACCTGGTGACCGCCGCGGCAGACACGCCGGGGCGCGTGGAACTGCGGCGATCGCCGGGCGATGCGGCGGTCGACGTCTTCGGATCGCTGCCGCTCGGCAACCCGCGCGCCGTGCGGCTCCTCTCGGTCGACAATCCGACGCGCTTCTTCGTCTCGGCGCTCCGCGCGGCGCTCGTCGGCGCGGGAATCGACGTGCGCGGACCGGCCGTCGACATCGACGATCTCGCCGGGCCTCCAGCGGATGAGGATGGCGCGGCCGCGATCGCCACGCACTGGTCGCCGCCGCTCTCGACGCTGGCCGTGCGGCTCATGAAGGACAGCCAGAACCTCTACGGCGAAACGCTGCTGCGAACGCTGGGGGCGATCGCCGGCACGCCGACGGCGGACGGCGGCCTCGCCGAAGCATCCTCCGTCCTGGCAGGCTGGGGCGTTCCGGCCGGGTCGCTCATCCAGCGCGACGGCTCCGGGCTCTCGCGCTACAACTACATCACGGCCGACGCCTTCGTGGCCGTTCTCGAGCACGTCGATGGCGACGGGGCGCTGAAGGCGCCGTTCGAGTCGTCGCTGCCGGTCGCCGGCGTCGATGGATCGCTCGAGCGCCGGATGAAGGGCACCGCCGCCGAAGGCCGTGCGCTGGCGAAGACCGGGTCGATGTCGAACGTCCGCGCGCTTGCCGGGTATGTGACGACAGGCGACGGCGAGCGCCTGGCGTTTGCGATCCTGGCCAACAATTTCGAGGCGCCTCCTTCCGCCATCACTGCCGCCGCCGACGCCATCGTGGTACGGCTCGCGCAGTTCCGGCGGTAGCCGCGAAGACGCGCCGGCTCGGGGCGGTTGACGACGGCCGGTTCCTGAACCGCCTTCGGTCGATCGGCGGCCGGCAGGACGTCACAACGGCCTCAGGCCGCCGCGTTCGAGGACCGCGAAGCCTCCTTCAGGTCGCTCGGAAGCCCCAGACGCTGCTTCCGGATGAGCGTGTTCGCCGGGTCGACCGCGGCTCCACGGGCGCGCGTGATGTTCAACGCGGATCGACGAGTTCGATGTCGCAGCCGGCCGCGCGCTGCGCGGTCGGCGAACTCGAGACGATCGCCAGGCGGATGCGCGCGTCGCGGCTCGCTGCGGCCGATCACCGCGCGCGCTGATGCGCGCGCGCCAGCACGCCGCCGAACGCCTGCCGCAGGAACGGCTGTGGATTCCTGACCGAGACCTGCAGGTCGAACTCCCGCGTGGGCGCCGCCGCGATGACCGCCTCAATCGAATCGCCGGCCGCGGCGTGACGCTCGAGCCGGTCGTTGATCGTCTGCCACATCAGGCGAATCCGGCGCATCTCCGCGCGCGTGACCGACGCCGGCCCGTGCCCGGGAACGATCCGCGTGTCGTCCAGGATCACGCCGTCGATCTCGCCCAGCGCTTCGGCCATCCGCGCCAGCGAGCCGCCGACCGTGTAGTCGACGACCGGATAGCGGCCGGCCCACAGCAGGTCGCCGGCGTGCAGCACGTTCGAGGCCGGCAGCAGGAAGTAGGCGTCGCCGTCCGTGTGCGCCATCGGCGTGTGCGCGTAGCTGACGGTGTCGCGGCCGAATGCCAGCGTGCCGTCCGTGGCGAACGTCTCGGTCGGCCAGCCGCTCTCCGCCAGCGCCTCCATCGTCCGGCCCATCGCCGGATTGTCGAAGCGGGTGCGGAGGCGACGGCCGACGTTCTCGTGCGCGACGAGGCGGACGTGCCGCGCCCCGAGCGACTCGTTGCAGCCGGTGTGATCGAAGTGATAGTGCGTGTTGAAGAGAATCCGGACGGCGCGGGGATCGACGCCGGCCACCGCCGATGCGAGCAGCGCGGCGCGGTCGGCATAGCCGCCGTCGATCATGAGAAGGCCGTCGGGCCCGGTGACGACCGCGACATTGCCGCCGTCCCCGCCGAACACCGCGACGCGATCGGTGAGCTTGGTGACGGTGATCGGCGGCGGCGATGGCGCGCTCTGCGGCGCCTGCGCGAACGTCCGGCGCGCGACCGCGAACCCGGCCGTCCCTCCCGCGATCGTCCGCAGAAACGCCCGACGGTCCAATCCCGACATCCTGCAGCCTCCTGGAACGGTGCGCGAGGCGATTATACGAGCCAAGGGCGCCCGATCGGCGCCGCGCTCGAGCGCCCCGGCGGCCATGCGCGCCGGCCGGCACAACCGTGTGTCGCGTGTCGTACCGATCCCAGTCGTCGCAGGTGATGCGCCCCAGGGCACGCCAGCCGGGCGTGCAGCGCCGTCCCCCGATATGCGGGCTGCTAAGATACGCCGCATGCTCTTGCGCGATTTCCGGCACGCCGACAATGGCACATCGGGTCAGGCGTGACGGGAGGGCGAAGGTCGGAGCGGACCGGGAGCAACGTCCGAGCGGGACGCCAGCGTGAGCCCGCCCTGGCGGTCCTGGGAGCCACCGCGTGAAGCGCGTCAACTGGCCGGTGCGAATCATCGTGCGCGGGTTCCTGCGGCTCCACGCGGGCGTCACCAGGCTGTTCGCGCTTCTGGGCCCCAGGGCGCGCGATCCCGGGCCGGACGGCTGGATCGTGCTGCTGACGGGCACGTTCTACTCGGACAACTGGATCAACGCGCACCTCCGGCCGCTGGCGGCTTCGCGCCGCACGGCGATCGTGCACGTGGTCGCCACCTATCCGGTGCCGCAGGGCGACAAGATCCGCCTGCACATGCCCCCGCGCTGGCTCGTGCGTCTTTGTGGCGCGGTAGTCGCGCGGCTGCTGCTCTTCCTGTGGCTGGGCCTGCGGCTGCGGCCGCACCTGGTCGGCGGCTTTCACCTGCTGTTCAACGGCCTCATGGCTGCGACGCTGGCGCGTCTGGTCGGGGCGCGCAGCCTGTATTTCTGCGTCGGCGGTCCGGCGGAGGTGCTCGACGGCGGCCTGCAGTCGGAGAACCGGCTGTTCGAGAAGCTCGGCGCGCCCGATCCGGTCGCGGAGCGCCAACTGATCGGCGCGGCCTGCCGCATCGACCTCATCGTCACCATGGGGAGCTCCGGGCGCCGCTTCTTCCGTGAGCGGGGCGCGCCGGCGGTGGTGACGATCTCCGGTGGCCTGGACGCCGCCCTGTACCCTTCGCGCGGTCAGCGCGCGGAGTTCGACCTGATCTTCGTGGGACGGCTGGCGTCCATCAAGCGCCTCGACCTGCTGCTCGGCGCGCTGGCGCTGGCGCGGCGCCAGCGGCCTGCAATCCGCGCCGTGATCGTCGGCGACGGTCCGGAGCGCGCGTCGCTCGAGGCCCAGGCGCGACAGCTGGGCCTTGGCGAGTGCGTGCGGTTCGCCGGCCACCAGACCCAGATCGCCTCCTGGCTGGCGCGCGCGCGGCTGTTCGTGATGTGCTCGGATACCGAGGGTCTGTCGCTCGCGCTGATGGAAGCCATGCTGTGCGGCCTGCCGGCGGTGGTGCCCGCCGTCGGCGACCTGGGCGATCTGGTACGCGACGGCGAGAATGGCTGCCTGATCGTCGAGCGCACGCCGCAGGCCTATGCCGCCCGGCTGGTCGATCTGCTGGGCGACGACGCCCGCCTGCAGCGGTTCGGCGCCGCCGCGCGCCGGCTGGCTCAGCGGTACGAGCTCGCCGTCTGTGCCGCGCGCTGGGACGCGATCCTGGCGACCCCGGCGTTCCAGGCGCCGGACGACCTGGAACTGACAACCAGGGCGGGATAGCCGGCTGCGCGCGATTCGACGTGCGGCGCTGCCGGGATCCGTTGCAGCCGGCCATTGCATCGTGGCACTGGCGAGGACGATCGTCCGCGCATCCGATCTCGTCCGGCAACTCCTCGATACGGGGGTGCCTGGAAGCTCATGCAACGGCTGCTCCGCGTCGGAGTCTTGGCTTCGCCCGCGGTCTCGAAAGCTCGCGGCTGGACGAGCGTAGAATGAACCGCTCGCAGAATGGCCCGGCTTCTTCGGGCGGCAGACCCGCCGACTTGCCGCGCGGGACCTCCCTGCGCGGGTGGCGTAGAGTGGGCAGACAATGAGCGACGTCACGGTCCGGTACACGGACGGCACCTACGCCGCGAACAACCCCACCTGGCATGCGGAGGACGCGCCCTGGAAGGCCGATCAGATCATGCGTGTCTTCGATCCCGCCGAGAAGGTGCTGCGCATCTGCGAAGTCGGCTGTGGCGTGGGCGGCGTGCTGGCGGAGCTCGGCACGCGTCTGTCGGCCCGCGGCGTGGAGGCCTCGCTCCACGGTTTCGACGTCGCGCCGGGGGCCATCGCGAAGGCGCGCGAGCTCTGGGCATGCCGGCCCGAGATGACGTTTCACGATCAGGACGTGCTTGCCGCCACGACCCTCTCGTACGACGTCTATCTCTTCATCGACGTCCTCGAGCACCTCGACCAGCCGGTGGCGTTCCTGAAGGCCCTCTGCGCTCGCGGAATGCGCCGGTGCATCGTGCACCTGCCCCTCGAGAACAACTGGGTCAACATCGTGCGTGGACGAACCGACCCGCGCCGGAGCAAAGTGGGCCACCTGCACTTCTTCGACACACACAGCGCGATCGGCATGCTGGAGATCGCCGGCCTGTCCATCGACAGGTGGGTTTACACGCCGGAACTGGACCTGGACGTCAAGCTGCATCGCACGGCAGGGAGCGTCGCCGCGTACGTGCCCCGGAAGGCCTTGCTCGCTCTGGCCCCCGCGCTCGCGGTGCATACGATCGGCGGCGCCGCGTTCATGGCGAACTGCTCGTTCGCGGCCGACAGCCGGTCGTGAACCGAACGTCTGGTCCCTGACGCCGGTCCCGACTCAGCGCGTTCCCGAATCTGTTTCGACGGCCTCCATCACCGCGCCGCGCAGCACCTGCTGCACGTCGCGCCAGCGGCCGGGGACCGCGCTCATCAACTGTTGTTCGAGGCTCGTCGTCCACCTCTGCTTCGCGCCCGCGATATTTGCCCTGGTCTTGTCGAGGAGCGTTTCGGCGAACCTGCGCATGTCCCAGCTTTCGAGCTTCGTCCACACGGCATACTGCTTGATCGATTCGAAGTACGCCTTCGGATTCGAATCCGGCTTCAGGAGCCCGAGCCGCTGCAGCCGCTCCGCGCTGCGCAGAACGCTCCCCGCGCCGGCGAAGCGCTGCTGAATCTCGGGAGACGCGATCTGGAACAATGTTCCCGGCGAGGGCGGCGCGAGGCCGTACGCGAGACAGTAGCCTTCGATGCGCGCGGCCACCGGGTTCTTGAACTTCGGCAGCATCTGCTGAATCAGCTTCCGGGCTTCCGCCTGGGCTTCCTTCTTCAGCGGCTGAACCACGAGTTGCCCCGCCGCCAGTCTCACGGGGTCGAGCCCGCCGTTGAGGATCTGCAGGGCGAAGGCCTCGCCCTGTGAAGCTCCAAGGCTCGTGGCGACGAGCGTGAGCGCCGGCACGAGCGGCGACGGCGGCGACGCGGCCCGCTGGCCGACGAGCGCCGAGGGGACTTGCGCGCCCAGCAGCGCGGCGGTCAGCCCCCGGACCGCGAGCGGCAGCATCGGCGGGTCGCGCCGCTCGTCGAGCGCCACCATCGACGGCACCGACATCGGCGTCTTGATGTGCAGCATCATCGGCTGCACGCCCGGCGCGCAGCAGGTGCCCCCGGGCAAGTAGCCCGTGCCGACGTGCACGAGACCGCCAGGGTTGGTGCCGACGATGACGCCCTTGGTTTCCTCCGGCGCCGATCCGGGTGCGAGGGCTATGGAAATCGGAGCGACCGCGCTCGCAAACGGGCCCGGATGCGTCAGCCCGACGCCCACGTTGACCGTTCCGGCGCCTCCGCCGCCGGTCGACGTCCGTCCGCCACCCGGGCCCGGCGGCGGCGCGATTGGCGTCGATGCGCCGGGCCCCGGCACCGGTTTGACCGGCGGGGCCGTCGTTGCGGCGCCGCCGGCGCCGTTTCCGCCTCCCTTGGCGGCGTTCTGGGGCGCCGACGGGTAGCGGAGCTTCACGGCGCGGAGCATGTCGTCGAACGACATCACGCTCGACGGCGGCGGCATGAACGGGGTCGGCGGCGCCGCCGCAGAGGTTGTCGCCGATGCGCTTCGTCCCTCGTCTGTCACACCCGATGGGAGGCGTGGCGAACCGCCTCGGTACGTGTTCGTGAAATCGTCGATCGAGACGCCGTTCGCATCGAGCCGGCGCTGAACCTCCGCCGCAGCAACGGTTCATCGCCGCGCAGGCTCTCGGCGGCCTTCGTCGCCATCCGCAGCTTCCAGTCGACTTCCTGCCTGGCGCGACCGAGCTCTTCCTTGACGCGCGGATCCTTCGTGTAGCTCGGATCGTTCAGCGCGCGATCGACCGCCTGTTTCTGGCGGACGAGCTCGTCGCCGACTTTCGTCACCGAGTCCTTGATGCGGCCGAGGCCCTGCTGCACGGGGTCGTTGTAGACGATCGTCGTCGCCGCCTCGCCGCCGCCGCCCCTGACGCTCACCGAGATCGTTTCGCCGTTGGAGACGTCCGACGCGAGCATGGTCGTGCCGCGCCGTTCCAGCACGCCGGTGAAGACGCCATTCCGGCCGCCGATCGTGATGTCGCTCGGCGTGGCGTAGACGGCCGATCCGTCGGGGGCCGCTCCCTCCTGCCGTTGCAGCGTGACCGTGCGCTCGTTGCCGCCGGAGGTCGTGATCGTGACCTCCATCGCCGGCGGCGCACCGTCCGCGGGACGCGTGGCTTCGATGCGCATCGGCTGTTCCTGGTTCACCGAGTCGGTGCCGCCGCCGGCCGGCCTGATCGAGACGCGCGTGGCGTGCGCGCCCGGTCCCTGCGGATATTGATGAGGCGTGAAGCGCCCGGCTCGCGCCCACCGGATTGGACTCAAGCTGGTGCAGGTCTGGCCCGGTGCAGCGCCCGACGCTCCCGTCGGTTGCGGGTTTCTCCTGCAATCGACGCGTCTCCGATCCGAGGCAAGAGGAGGCGCAGAGTGCGCGCCTCCCGACTGAGGAGGGTGACATGGAGCATCGAATTCGTTTCCTGGCGTCCGGATTCATCGGGCTCGCGTGCGCCGCCGCCGTGGCGGCCGCCGCGACGCCGGCGGCACGCCCTGGCGAGCCGGCCCTGGAGGAAGTCCGTCAGGCGACCGAGCGGTTCCGCGACGTCAACGTCGCGCTCGGGGAGGGCTACGTGCGGGATCCTTTCGACGTCTGCGACACCGCCGCCATCATGGGCCGGCCCGAGTCGCTCGGTGCGATGGGCATCCACTTCTTCCGCCCCGACCTGCTCGGCATCACGGCGCCGCCGTCGCCGCGCGTGGACGGGACCGGCACGCACACCGATTTCCGCAACCCGGGCATTCTCATCTACGAGCCGCAGCCGGATGGATCGCTGCAGCTGGTTGCCGTCGAAAACCTGGTGTTCGCGGCCGCGTGGCGCGCGGCGGGCCATGCCGGACCGCCGACGTTCCAGGGCGTGCCATACGACTCGATGGCGGACGATCCGACGACGACGCTCGACGAGGCGCACATGTTCGAGCCGCACTTCGACCGGCACGTCTGGATCTTTCGCGACAACCCGAACGGCGTGTTCGCCCCGTTCAATCCGGCGGTGTCGTGTGCGAACCACCGCGGGGTTCCGCTGCACGCGCACACCAACCAGTGAGCGCAACGACGAGAAGTCGCGTCTCATCGAGACGGTCGACCACGCCAACACCCCGCTGGACGCCAGGCCGTTGGCTTCATTCGAGAAGCCGGCGTCCTGGCGCCTTGCATCTCGACGTCGACGTGATGAACGTCGTCGCGTTGTCTGCGAGACCGAGATGCGCCGATCGAGGCTGGGCCGGCGGCCGGGGCCGCGCCGCGCCTCTCGCGGAGAGCAGTAGAATACGTGCGTGGTCACGCGCGGGATACGCGGCTTCATGGAGCGCGACTGGGACGCCGCGCGCGCCAGCAAGGACGCCTACTGGCGCGACCGCATCGTCCGCCTCGGTGCGGCCGAGGCGCTCCGCATTGCGGGCGAGCTTCGTCGTCAGATGCTGATGCTGCGGCAGGACTGGCCGGGCGCGGCGCAGCGCCGCGACGATCTCCTGTTTCACGTCCACCTCGCGGAGCGCCTGAGACGTGCCGGTGCAGCCCGCCGCGGTTGACCTCCTGACATCGCTCGCGCCCGTCCTCGCGCGATGGGGCCGCTGGCTGGTCTTTGGCGCGCAGGCGGTCGTCATCCATGGCGTGCCGCGTCTGAGCGCGGACGTGGACGTCACGCTCGCCCTCGTTCCCGATGCACCCGACCGCTTTGCCGCCGACATGCGCGCGGCAGGCTTCGTGCTTCGCGTGGACGATCCGGACTTCGTGCGGCGGACGCGCGTGATGCCGTTCGTGCACCAGGCCACCGGCCTGCCGCTCGACGTCGTCCTGGCCGGATCAGGACTCGAGGACGACTTCCTCGAGCGCGCGGTCCGGGTGGAAATCGCCGGCACGGCGATCCCGGTCATCGACGCCTCCGATCTCGTCATCGCAAAGGTGCTGGCGGCACGACCGAAGGATCTCGAGGACGCTCGCGCGCTCTGGGCCCTGCACGCCGCATCGCTCGATGAAGCACGGATTCGCTCCGTCCTCGGGCTCCTCGAAGAAGCGCTCCATCAGAGCGATCTGCTCCCCGCCTTCGAGGCCATTGCGCGTCGGCGTCCGGAACCGTGAGCGCGGCGGGGCGGGACGAGCCGAACTGCGGCTGCGAGATCGTCGCCACGCTCGAGGTTCCGGGGCCGCTCGCGGGCCGGCGAGGGCGCGGTCTGCCCCTGCGGCGCCCTCTGAAGGCGGACCGCGATCATGGACCCGTCGCCGGGGAGCGGCGACGCGCGCCAGACGCCACTTCGTGATATCATCAGATACAAGATCGAGATATCATGAAGAGGACGCAACGTCGACGCGCCGTGCGGCCGTCCAGGCCCTTTCTGCTGCGGCTGCCGCAAGGGCTGCACGCCTCTCTGCAGCGCGCGGCCCGGGCAGCCGGCCTGTCGTTGAACGAGTACTGCCTGCGCCGTCTGTCGGCGCCGGGGACGGCGCTGAGCGTCGACCCGCGCGCCGCCGCCGTGGTCGCCCGCGCCGCAGACCTCTTCGGCGAGGCGCTGGTCGCCGTGGCGATCTACGGCTCCTGGGCGCGCGGCGAGGCCGGCGCCGGCTCGGATGTCGACGCGCTCATCGTCGTCGAGCCATCCTTCGCCCTGACGCGCGAGCTGTATCGTGCGTGGGACCGCACGCCGATATCGTGGGATGAGGCTCCCGTCGATCCGCATTTCGTGCACGCGCCGGACAAGGCCTCCGCGGCCAGCGGGCTCTGGGGAGAGGTCGCCGTGGAGGGCATCGTCGTCTTCGAACGCGACCTGCGGATGTCGTCCGCGCTCGTGCAGGCTCGCCGGGCGATTGCAGGCGGCCGCCTCGTGCGGCGCGAGGTCCACGGGCAGTCCTATTGGACGGCCGCGTGATGCGCAACCGCGACCTCGCCCACGATCACGTCCGCCGGGCGGCGGCGCGGCTGAAGGCCCTCGACGTCCTGTTCGAAGCCGAGAGCTGGGCGGACGTCGTCCGCGAGTCCCAGGAAGTCGTCGAGCTCGCGCTGAAGGGGCTGCTCCGACGCGCCGGCGTCGACCCGCCCCGCATCCACGACGTCGCCGACGTCCTGCTGGCCGAACGCGTGAGGCTGCCGGCGGCGCTCGCGCCCGACATCGATCGCCTGGTCGAGGCGTCGCGGGCGCTCCGCCGCGATCGCGAGCTGGCCTTCTATGGAGCGGAGGATCTGACGCCCTCCACGTTCTACCGCAAGCACGATGCGCAGGCGGCACGCGAGAGCGCCCGCCTCGTCGTCGGCCTGGTGCGGCCGCACGTCGAGGCCGGCAGCTGAGATTCTTCCAGCCCTGGCGCGCGGCAGACTGCCGTCCGCAATTTGACAGGAGCGCCCGGCAACGCTACAAATGAAGCGTGGGCCTCATCCGCACGTGCGCCTGTCGTTGTCGCCCCGGTGTGATCCGGGCCGACATTGCCGCGTGTTCGATGAGACGGTGATGTGACGGACTGATTCCCAGTCCGCAGTTGACAAGAGCCCGGAAGCCGCGCGCTTTCAGGGCTCCCTGCCTTTCTGAAGACCGCAGCTTCCGGCGCCTGACAAGGGGCCAATGCTGTTTCACCTGATCTCCTCCGCCGCGCTCGCGCTCTCCCTCACCGCCCAGGCGTACGCTCCGAAGGCCGACGTGCGCCCGCTCGTCGCGTCCGGCGACGCGCGCGCCGGCGGCACCGTTCGTGTCGCCATCGAGGTCGAGCTGCCGGACGGCGTGCACACGCAGGCACACACGCCGCGCGATCCGCTGTTGATCCCGACCCTGCTCGAGATTGAGGCGCCCGCGGGCGTCACGGTCTCGGAGCTCGTGTACCCGGAGCCGAAAGACTTCCTGCAGACCGGGCAGACCGAGCCGCTGGCGGTGTTCGATCGGCGCTTCGTGATCTCTGCCACGCTCACGCTCGATCGGGCGGTGCCCGCCGGCCGCCTGGTGGTGCCGGCGCACCTGCGCTACCAGGCCTGCGACGCGTCCATGTGCTTCACGCCTGCGCGCGCGGACCTGCGATGGGTGATCCGCGTCATCGCCGCCGATACGCCGGCGCCCGCGCAACGGCACGAGGCGGTCGACCTCGACGGGCGATGGGATGCGGCGGTGACGATCAGGGGCCTCGAGATTCCATTCCGCCTCGATCTCTCCGGCGACGGCCCCGGCTTCACCGGCACGCTGTTCAACGGGGAGGAAGCCCAGACCAGCTCGAGCGCGACGCGCGAGAACGGGTCGATCGTCCTGAGGTATCCGCACTATCCGATGAACATCGTCGCCGAGGAGAAGAACGGCGCCCTCGTGGGCAGGGTCGAGATGAAGGACGACAAGGATCCGAACGGCAATCCGTTCCGGGCCGTCCGCCACGTGACCGGTGCGGCGCCATCGGACGTGCCGGACGTCGCCGGCAGCTGGATCATCCCGCACGAGACCAACAAGGGCGAGAAGGCGTGGCGCTTCATCGTGAAACAGAGCGGCGCGGAGGTGCAGGCGGCGATTCTGCGCGTCGACGGCGATACCGGCGCCCTGACCGGCCGTTACGCGAACGGCTCGTTCATCGTCAGTCACTTCGACGGTACGCGGCCTGCGCTCGTGCTGATCACGCCGAATGCGGACGGCACCCTGCGCATCGTGCAGAAAGCGGGCGACAGACCCGACAGCGAGTATGTGGCGTATCGCGCCGACGCCGCGCTCGCGCAGGGGCTGCCGCAGCCGGCCGACTACGGCACCTACACGACCGTTCGCGACGCGAACGAGATCTTCGCGTTCAGGTTTCCGGACGTGAACGGCAACGTCCTGTCGAACGAGGATCCGAAGTTCAGGGGCAAGGTCGTGCTGGCAATCGTGACCGGCACCTGGTGCCCGAACTGTCATGACGAGGCGCGGTATCTCGCGCCGCTCTACAGGCAGTACCGCGATCGCGGCCTGGAGATCGTCGCGCTCGATTTCGAGGAGCCCGACCAGCAGGGCCAGCTGGCGCGTGCGAAGGCCTTCATCGCCAAGTACGGCATCGAGTACACCTACCTCGTCGCGGGAGCGCCCGCCGAGAGGGCGGAGAAGGTGCCGCAGCTGCTGAACCTGAATACATGGCCCGCGACCGTCTTCGTCGGGCGGGACGGGCGCGTGCGAGGCATCCACGCCGGGTTCGCCGCGCCTGCCACCGGTGAGTTCCACGAGCAGCTGAAGGCTGAATTCACGTCGACCATCGAGCGCCTGCTCGCCGAGGAGACGCCGGCGGCTCGTTGACGCAGCGCGGCCGGGGGCTCGCCCCCGTCGCACGGCGCGCCGGCAGGGACGCGCGCAGGCAGTACCCGGCGCGACCATCACCGGCACGGCGACGAAGGCCGCGGGATCGAAGCGCGAAGCTGCCGACGTCGGCGCGCCCGGCCGGACGCCGGCAAGGCGGAGGCCAGGGCTCCGGCCGCGGACCGTCGTGCGCCAGCGCCCGGCCGTCTGAATCACGCGCCGGTTCTCCTCGAAGAATCGGAACCTTGCCGGCCTACCCCTCGATGGCGACTCCGAGATGATCGCACACCCGCCTGCGCGTCGCCGACGATGTCCTCGGCTCCGGGGAGGCCGTGCGCTGCAGCGCGCCCCGTCATCTGGGGGCGGCAGAAGCATCTTGCCGGCCGCGGGGCACGATGGTAAGCTCAGCCGCCGCTTCCTGCCTCAGCCGGAGAGAGGATGCCCATGTTTCGCCGGTTTCTCGCCTGGGCGCTCGTCGCGTCGATGGTCGCTGCTCCCCTCGCCTCGGTCGGCCCGAGTCGGCGGGCGCCAAGGCTGCCCTTCATCCCCAACGCGCTGACGTCGCTTCCCCGCTATCAGCTGAGCGGCGCGGCTTCCGCGCTGGGCGGCCGCCAGCTCATGCTGATCAGCCAGGTCGCGGTATCGGTGGGCCCGGCCGCGCCCCCCGGCAAGAACGTGATGTCGGCGTCGAACGAGAACTCGACGACGCCGCGCACCGTGCAGAAGGAGAACCTCGCCGGCATTCCCGACCGATACAGCACCGATATCGCCAAGGGCGACCAGGAGGCGCTCGACCTGCAGATGTTCGACATCGTCCAGATGGGCGAGTTCACGAACATGCGCGACTGGAGCGTGACGATGAACGTCGACGGCAGCGTCACCTACACGTCGAAGTGGGGCTCCACCGTGACCGGCACGTTGAAGGGGCAGCGGATCGAGATCACCAAGAAGGCCGGCACGATCACCGACACGGTCGGCACCAGCGTCGAGCAGCCGCCGCTGCCGCCCGCCGCCTTGTACGCCCAGAGCCCCGCGGTCTCTGGCGGTCAGAACGCGCCCGGACCGGCCGGACAGTCCCAGAACAGGCCGGGCGCGAACACGCCAGGCGCCGTGCTGCTGCCGAGCGACGCGCAGTTGGCCATCAACAAGGCGATGGAGACCTATTTCAGCGGCCTGACGCACAACATCAAGGGCACGAAAGACAAGAACGGCAACGAAGTGCCGCCGGTCGTGCAGCAGGGCGTCGCGCTGATGTACACGACGATGCTCGACTCGCTGATCAAGGCGCGGCTGGCAGGGAACGCTTTTCTCGCGATGACACCGCTCCAGAAGGACCAGTTCATCGCGAAGCTGAGGAAGGACGCCGCCGCGCTCCTGCCGCTCTACAACAACTTCATCGCGCTTCAGAACCAGGTCGACAACGTGCCTGGCAGCACGGAGGGGATCCGGCAGCAGTACGCGAAGTTCAAGGCGCAGGCCGCGCAGCTCGAGCTGCAGGGGAAGCACGCGGAAGCCGTGGCGCTGCTCGACAACCTGAACGGGTCGCTCTACGACCGCTACGTCAAGGCGCGCGAGAAGTTCTACGCCGCGCTCGCAGGGAGTCCGCTGCTGGCCGTGCCGATGGGCGACAGTCAGTACTTCCAGGTAATCGGCCAGCCCGACAACGCGATGGCGGCGATCGAGCAGTTCGACCAGGCGGCGCAGGGATTCGTCAATCAGCTCTCGGCGCAGATCGATCGCATCGCCCAGATGGACGACATCGCGCAGATGCTCGAGCTCGGCGGACCGCTGTATGCCGGCGCGCAGGCGACCGCCGCCGCGTCCGGCGGCGATTTCACCAGGAACCTCGTGCTGGCGCTGCAGGGCACGTGGGACGGCACCGAAGGGGTCTACCAGTACGAGAAAGGCAAGTACGATACGACCATCGCGGTGCTGTCGGCCATCCCGGTGGTCGGGCTGCCGTTTGCGGCCGTCCAGATCTATCAGGAAGGGTCCGAGTACGTCATGGCCGTCGGTACCGAACAGGACATGAAAGACCTGATGGCGATCAACGGCGGATCGGCCGTCGCGCAGGCCCAGGACGTCCGCGACAGCGCAGGCAACAAGTTCGCGACGAGCGTCGCGCTGCTGCCGGCGCAGGTTCCCGGGTTTCTGCAGGCGCTGCGGGCCGGCAAGGTGGCCGTGAAGAGCCTGAAGAACCTGAAGGCCTCGGCGCAGGCCGCCGCTGCTGCCAGAGAGGTGAAGGCGGCCGCCGCGGCAGCAGAGGCCGGCAACACCGTGAAGATGGCCGGCGCCGCAGGCGACGCGGGCGCGGGCGCCGGTGTCGCGACGGCGGCGGGCGATGCCGCCGCCGAACAGAGACTCGCCGCATTCCTGCAGCGCCAGGCGCAGACGAGCGGCATCCAGGAAGTGCAGTCGGAAATGAGGCTGGCGAAACAGGCCGGCATGTCGGATGCCGAGATCGCCAGGCTGGTCGATGGGTACGATCCGAACGGCCTGCCGAAAGGCAATCTGATGATTGCCGAGGAGCTCCAGAGGGCGCGCCTCGAAAAACTCGGCTACAACATGTCGATGACGCGCGAGGACTACCTGCGCCTGCAGAAGATGTCGGTGCAGTCCTACGCGCGAGACGGCGTCCCGGCACTGAGCAAGGAAGATGTCGCATGGCTGCAGGGCAAGCTGGCGCAGGACCCTGCCTACATCGACAAGCTGACGAAGAACGGCTACTACACGGGCTGGAGCCAGAACCCGTTTGCCCCCAAAGGCACGATAATGCCCAACGAGGGGTTCATCGGCGCGCTGAACGACGCCGACGACGTCGCCAGGATGAAGCAGGCGTTCGTGAACGGCGGAGGCCGGCTGCCTCCCGCCGGAAGCGGCGCGACGGCCGGGGGCGCCGGCGCGGGCGGGCTTGGCCCCGGCGATGCGACGGTGAGGTTGAACAACCCGCAGCAGCCGTTTGGCGGCGCGAACGACGGCACCGTGAGATTGAACAATCCGGCGCAGCCGTTCGGCGGCCCCGACGATGCGACGGTGAAGTTGAGCAACCCGCAGCAGCCGTTTGGCGGTGCAAGCGACGGCACCGTGAGATTGAACAACCCGGCGCAGCCGTTCGGCGGCCCCGACGATGCGACGGTGAAGTTGAGCAACCCGCAGCAGCCGTTTGGCGG